>JBJMKG010000013.1:0-46426 GCA_045805945.1 Gaiellaceae bacterium | reverse complement strand
TAACCGGCAACGTTCGCCGGGCTCCCGGCCCGCGATCACACGGCGCGCTGCGGCGTCCTCAGTCGCGCCCATAGCTTTGGCTATGAGCGCTCCCTGCGTCCTTGCATCGCTTGGTGCTCGCGACCCGGGAACCGGGCAACGTCACCGGCCACATCACTAGTAGGACGCCGTCTGCTTGACGGCCGTCTTGAGACCGCTGCCGGCCGAGAACTTCGGCACCCGTGCCGCGGGGATGTGCACCTTCTCGGTCGGGTTGCGCGGGTTAACCCCGGTCCGCGCCGCGCGGTTCGCGGTCGAGAACTTCCCGAATCCTGTGAATGTGACCTCGCCTCCGCCCTTCAGCGTGTCGGTGACGGCCTCGAGGAAGGCGTCGACGGCCTTGCCGGCATCGCGGTTGGACAGCTGCGCGCGGCGGGCAATCTCGGATACGAACTCCTGCTTCGTCACTCTCTCCTCCAGTCGTAGATCGCTTGCTGGGCCTAAACGACCCTACCAACTCCGTGTTTGCGGCTCAACCATGCGGTTTTGCGGGGGTTTTCGCCTCTTTCAGCAGCTCTCCTGCCTTGAAAAGGGCCCGGAGACGTACGGCCTGGCGCGCGAGAGCGTCGGCCCCGCCCTCCTCGCGGTCGACGACGCAAACCGCCGTGCGGACGACGAGACCGGCCTCGCGGACCGCGGCGACGGCGTCGAGCAGCGCGCCGCCGGAGGTCACGATGTCCTCGACGAGGCACACGCACTCGCCCGGCTCGAAGGGGCCTTCGATGCGGTTCGCGGTGCCGTAGTCCTTCGCCGCGTCCCGAACCATGAGGAACGGGAGCCCCGAGACGAGCGAGGCCGAGGCGGCGAGGACGACGCCGCCGAGCACCGGCGCGGCGAGCCGTACCGTCTCCGGCTCGTGCTCGCGGACGGCGGCTGCGATCCGCTCGCCGAGCGCCGCGAGCAGGTCGGGACGCGTCTCGAAGCGGTACTTGTCGAGGTAGTAGCGCGAGCGCTTGCCGGAGCGCAGGACGAAGTCGCCCTCGAGGTAGGCCGCCGCGACGAGCGCCTCGCCGAGCTCCCCGTCGTTCATGTCGTCCGCCGCGCCGCCAGCAGGACCCGCTGGGCGAGCGGCAGCAGCCGCGCGCCCTCGGGCGAGCCGGGGTCGAACGTGACGAAGGAGCCGTCCTCGAAGTAGAGATCGAGCCGCTCGCGGCCGCCGCCGAGCCAGCGCCGGTAAGCCGCTGTCCCGGCAAGGGCACCGCTCGCAAAGCCGGCGAGCGCGAGGAGCCTACGTCTCATCCTGGAGCCTCGCGAGGCACTGCTTCAGGTCGTAGAAGACGAGTCCGGGCGCGGTGCCCTCGCGCGCAACGGCGACGATCGTCCGCTCGTCCGCGCCCGTCACGGCGAACAGCTCGCCGTTGCCGAGCTCCGCATGGAGCTGGGTGACGCGCCCCCCGTCGCTGCGGAAGGCCGCCGCAGCCTCGAGCAGCTCGCGCAGGGCTCCTGCGAGCAGGGCTTCCCGCCCGTCCGGGACGCCCACCGAGCCGGCCGACGCGCCGTCGGCGGAGACGAGGGCCGCCGCCTCGATCTGCGGCGAGATCTCGACGAGATCGGCGAGCGCGCGTGCCGCGTCCACGGGTCCGACGCTATCAAGGTGCAGACTCTCCCTCGTGGCGATCAGACGCCGTCAGCTCGCGCACAAGTTCTTCGCCGACCGCGGCACCCACCTCGCGGCGATGGTCGCGTACTTCGCGCTCCTCTCGTTCGTGCCGCTCGTCTTCCTCACGCTCTCCCTCTTCGGGCTCGCGCATCGCGCCGAGGCGTCCGATTTCTTCGTCCGCGAGCTGAAGCACGCCTTCCCCGGAACGTCGCTCGACAGCATCATCAAGCTCGTCCGCCGCGTCCAGGACAATGCCGCCGCGCTCGGGATCATCGGGGGGATCGGCCTCGTCTGGTCGTCGCTCTCCTTCTTCAGCGCACTCGAGTCGGCGCTCAACATCGTCTACGGCCTGCCGAACAGGCGCTTCCTGCACGGGAAGCTACTGGCCGCAGCGCTCGCAACGAGCGTGCTCGTGACGCTGTTCGCGAGCCTCGTCGTCGGCGCGCTCGGCGTGAGCGTCCTGAAGCACAACCTCGGGGCGTTCGCCGACAGCCCCGTCCTCGCCTACATCGTCTCGATCGGCGCCTCGCTCACCGGCGTCTTTCTCTTCCTTCTCGCGGTCTACCGCTGGCTGCCGAACACACGCGTCGAGCTGCAGGAAGCGCTCCCCGGCGCACTCGTGGGCGCGGTCGTGCTCGAGGCATCGTTCCAGGGGCTGCCGATCTTCGTTCGTCTGGCCGACGTGAACGTGACCCTGCGCACGCTCGGCGGGCCGGCGATCCTCCTCCTCTGGCTCTACGTGATGGCGAACGTGATCGTCTTCGGCGGGGAGCTGAACTGGTGGTGGCGGGAGCGGCGAAAGGAGCAGGCGGTGTTGCCGCTGGCGGGACCCGAGGAGGCGCCTCCGGCGTAGGTGGGTCATGAGCGCGCTGCGCGTCGCGGCGGTGCCGGCGGCCCTCGTCGCTGCGGCTTGCGCAACCGCGTGGGGCGGTACCGCGGTGCACGTGTCGACGGGCCCGGGGCCGGGCTTCCGTCGGGCCGCCGGCTGGCATGTGATCCAGAACGGGCTCGCCAAGCCTCCCGGCCTGTCCGCGGCGGCCGCGGCAAACGTCCCGCTCGCCAGGCGCGACCTCGGGCCCGGCACCCCGGAGCCGTTGCACACCGTCGCCTCGCTGCCGCGCGACGGCGTGGTCATCTGGGCGCAGTTCCCGCCGCGGCGCATGTCGGCGAGGTCGAACAAGTACTTCCCGCCGACGACGCTCCCGCTGCGCCTGAGCCAGTCCGTTCGCCTCGACGGCATCCCGGAGGGATTCACCTGTCACCGGCGGTGCGCGATCCGGACCGTGGAGGCGAGCGCGTCCGGCTACGACATCGCCGTCTGGATCTTCTTCGGCGGAGCGCATCCCTCGGCGGCGGCGCGCGCGGCCGCGGACCGGGAGCTCGGCCGGATCTCCGTACCCGGCTGTCCGAAGCGTCCTCTCGCTCTCACTCGCGTTGATCTTCGGGGCGCGGCACGCGCCGCTTTGACGTGGCTCCGAGCGCATTACGTCGCGCCGGCCGAGCACGATCTGGACGGAGCAACGGCCGCGGCACGCCGGCTCTCGGACGTCGCAGGAGACAGCCGCTTCGCGACGGCGGCGGCGTTGTGCGGGGCACGAGCCGGGCGGATCGCCGCCGTCACGGTCACGCCTTCCGAGCCCGGACGCAAGAACGCAGGCTCGAAGCTCGTCTACTTCCTCGCCGAGACGCGGCGGGGCTGGCTCGTCTGGCGGCAGGGCTGACCGTGGGGACGAAGACGGTATTTCTCCTCGCGCTCACCGCGGCTCTGGCCTCCGGCTGCGGTGAGACGAGGCCACGCTTCGAGCGTGCGGCAGGCTGGCATCTGCTCTCGCGCCACGGCGAACTCGCGGCCGCCAACGTCTCCTTCGCACCTGCGGACGAGAGTCTCGCCAGCCCACCCTCGCGAACCGTGGCGACTCTGCCCCGCTACGGCGTCCTGATCTGGGCGATGTATCTGCGCGGCGGGAACAGCGATTTCCCGCGAAGGGAGCCGCCGCCACGGATGGAGCAGGCGATCGCGTCGAATCCGTTCGAAGGCTTCCGCTGCGCGCCCGCCGTGACGGTGTCGCGCTGCCTGGCGGCGTCCGGCTCCGTCTGGCGCCTGTTCGGGCGGTACGGCTCGTACGCCATCGATCTTTACGTCTTCTTCGGGAGCGACCGCCCGCTGCCGGAGGACGTCGCCGACGCGGATGCCGAGTTGGCGCGGCTCCTGCTGCCTCACGCGCGGGCCGCCGCGAAGAGTGCGAAGACGCCCAAGTGTCACCGGCCCACGGGAACTGGCTACTACGACACGACGGTCAGGCCGTCCAGCGGCCCGCCCGGCTCGACCGCAACCGTCTCCGGACGTCTCCCCGTCCTGAACGAGAGCGGCCGCGACACCGGACAGACCTCGACCGAGATCGTTGCGTACTGGAATCTCGATCTAGACCGCTGGCCGTCTATCACACGCGCCCATCCGGTCGCAGCCGTGGCTCATTCGCCCGTGAGGCTCCTCGGCCTGCAGAACGTCGCGGGCCGATTCACGTATCGAGCTCGCGTCACGATCCCCTCGGCACCTCCCGGCACGTACCCGCTCGAAGTGCTCTATGGCGACCGCCAGGGAAGCGCGAGCTTCGCTCCGGCCGAGTTCCGCGTCACGAACCGCTGAGCGCCGCGAGCAGGGCACTGGCGGCGCGGGCGCGGTGCGAGTTCTGCGTCTTCCAGTCGTTCCCGAGCTCGGCCACCGTCCGCTCCTCGCCGTCCGGGACGAAGACCGGGTCGTAGCCGAAGCCCTCGCTGCCGCGCGCTTCCTCCGCGATCCGGCCCTCGAGCACGCCGGTGCCGCGGAGCTCGCCCCCCGCGGGCGAGAGCAGGACGAGCTCGGAGACGTAGCGGGCGCTGCGGGCCGCGACATCTTCGAGCTCCCCGAGGAGCTTGGCGATCGCCGGCGCTCCCTCCGGGGCGTAGCGCGCCGACAGCACCCCGGGGCGGCCGCCGAGCGCCTCGACCTCCAGGCCCGAGTCCTCCGCGAGCACCCAGCCGCCGGCGTGCTCGCGGCCGAACTGCGCCTTGAGCCGCGCGTTCTCGTAGTAGGTCGCGCCGGTCTCGGGCGGGTAGTCGTCGCGGTCGAGCGGCTCGAGCGTCCAACCGGGCAGAAGCGTTTCCAGCTCGCGGGCCTTGTGGCGGTTCCGCGAGCAGAGGACGGAGGTCAGTCCGTCCACCGCACCTCGAGGACGCCGTCGATCTCCGCGACGCCCGCCACGACGGCCGGGGCCTCACCGGCTACGAGCTCGATGTCGACGGCGACCGAGCGGCGGTCCCCCTCCTGGGCCACGTCGAGCGAGACGACGCGGGCGCCCTGCCGCTCGATCGCGTCGATGATCGGAGCTGGACTGCCGCCGGCCGGGATCTCGACGAGGAGGCGGTCGTGCACCGGGCGGTAGCGGCTGAGGATGCGGAAGGAGAACACGCGCAGCGGCCCGAGCGTGAGCAGCGCGCCGAGGGTCGCGATCAGCGCACCCTCCCAGTAGCCGGCGCCGGCCGCCATCCCGATCGCAGCGACGAGCCATAGCGTCGCGGCCGTCGTCAGCCCGCGCACCGAGAGACCCTGGCGGATGATCGCCCCGGCGCCGAGGAAGCCGATCCCACTCACGATCTGCGCTGCGATCCGCGTCGGGTCGACGTTGCCGTCGAAGCTGTTGAAGCCGTACGCCGAGACGAGCGTGAACAGCGCCGAGCCGACACAGACGACGAGGTGCGTGCGCAGCCCGGCCTGCCGCTCGCGCAGCTCGCGCTCGAGCCCGATCGCACCGCCGAGCGCGGCCGCGACGAACAGGCGCAACAACACCTCCGGCCAGCCGATCGTCGTCGCGGCGAGCAGGAAGCTAGGGGAGCTCACGCGCGACCGCCTCCGCCTGCAGCGTTGCGATCTCGGCGATGCCGGCCGTGGCCAGCTCGAGTAGCTCGTCGAGCGTCTCGCGCGCGAACGGGTCGCGCTCGGCCGTCGCCTGCACCTCGACGAGGCGGCCGTCCCCCGTCATGACGACGTTCATGTCGGTGTCGGCGCTCGAGTCCTCCGCGTAATCGAGGTCGAGGAGGGGGACGCCCTCCACGACGCCGACGGACACGGCCGCGACCGAGTCGCGGAAGCCGCGCGAGAGACCGAAGCGCTCGAGCGCCCGCATCCCGGCGACGTACGCACCGCAGATCGCGGCGCAGCGCGTGCCGCCGTCGGCCTGGAGCACGTCGCAGTCGAGCCAGAGGGTCCGCTCCCCGAGGGCCTCGAAGTCGACGACCGCGCGGACGGCGCGGCCGATCAGCCGCTGGATCTCGACCGTGCGGCCCTGCTGCTTCCCACGCGCCGCCTCCCGCTGGACGCGCTCGCCGGTCGAGGCGGGCAGGAGCGAGTACTCCGCCGTGATCCAGCCACGGCCCTGGTTGCGGAGCCACCGCGGCACCTCCTCCTCCACCATCGCCGTGCAGAGCACCTTCGTCCGCCCCTGCGTGATGACGACCGAGCCGTGCGGGTTCTCGAGGTAGTCGGGCTCGAAAGAGATCGGGCGGAGCTGTTCGGGCCGGCGCCCGCCCTCGCGCGTGCTCACGCTGCAGCCTCCAGCGTCGCCACCGTGACGTGCGTGACGTCGCGCACAGGCAGTTGCAGGAAGCGGCGCCCGAGCTCGCGGAACGCGTCGGGATCGCCGGTCGTGAGGAAGCGGTACGCGCCCTCGCGGCCGCGCTCGTTCTCGACGCCCTTCCGCGCGAGCGTCTCGGCGACCTCGCGGGCGGTCTCCTCCGCGGAGAAGACGAGGGTCACGTCGCGGCCGAAGACGCGCTCGAAGATCTTGCGGATGAGCGGATAGTGCGTGCAGCCGAGGATCACGGTGTCCACACCCTCCGCCCGCAGTGGGGCCGCGTACTCGCGGACGGCCTGCTCGGTCTCCTCGCCGTACGGGTCGTCGCCCTCGATGAGCGGCACCAGGCGCGGGCAGGCAAGCGAGTAGAACGTGATGCCGGCGTCGAGCGCGTGCACGAGCTCGGCATAGCGGCCCGATTCCACGGTCGCGGCGGTGGCCAGCAGGCCGACCCGCCGGTTCCGGGTCGCCTGCACCGCCGCGTGCGCCTCGGGAGTGATCACGCCGACGACCGGTACCGTCAGCTCCTCCTGCAGGCGCGGCAGCGCGGCCGAGGTCGCCGCGTTGCAGGCGACGAGGATGAGCTTCACGTCCTGCTGTTCGAGGAACGCGCCGATCTCGCGCGCGAAGCGCCGGATCTCGTCGAGCGGCCGCGGCCCGTAGGGCAGGCGCGCGTGGTCGCCGAGGTAGACGAAGTCCTCGTTCGGCATCGTCACGAGGCATTCGTGGAGGACGGTCAGGCCGCCCACTCCCGAGTCGAAGACGCCGACGGGCCGCGGGTCCATGACCCGCATCGTAAAGGGGCGCTAGCGTGCGTTTTCGTGGGTCGGTTCCGGATCGTCGTCGCCGTGTCCGCCGCGGTGCTTGCGTGCGTGGTGGCCGTCTCGGCCGTCCCCGCGGGGACTCGAGGCTCCCGGGTCACGACGCAGGAGCTGACGATCACTGCTTCGGACGGGACGAGGCTCGCCTGCGGGCTCGTGCTTCCTCCCGGCAGCGCACCGGCCGGCGGGTGGCCGGGGGTGCTGCTCTTCCACGGGCTCGGCCAGACGCATGTCCCTATGGAGGCGATCGCAGCCGCCGCACTTGCTCCCGTCGGCTTCGCGTCGCTCGCGTGCGACGCCCGCGGCACCGGCGGCTCGGGCGGCAAGTTCGGGCTCGACGGCCCGAGCGAGGTGCAGGATGCGCGCGATCTCTTCGCGTGGCTCGCCGGGCGCGCGGATGTCTCCGACACCGCGATCGGGGCAGTCGGCCTCTCGCTCGGCGGCGGCGAGGTGTGGAACGCGGCCGTCGCCGGCGTTCCGTTCAAGGCCATCGTGCCGGCGATCGGCTGGACTGATCTGGCTCGAGCCCTCGCCCCCGCCGGCGTGCCGAAAGCGGGATTGATCGGCGGGCTGGGACCGGCGGGCTCGAGCTGGGACCCGACGCTCGCACAGGCGCGCGACGACCTGCTGTCCGGCTCGGTCACTCCCGCCGTCGAGGCGGCGCTCGCGAAGCGCTCCTCGCGCCCGAGGCTGCATGCGCTTCAGGTGCCGACGCTGATCCTGCAAGGGAGGCACGACTTCCTCTTCGATCTCGACCAGGGGCTCGCGGCGTACCGTCTCCTCGCCGGGCCGAAGCGGCTCTACCTCGGCGACCTCGGCCACGCGCCGGCGTCGAACCCGGCTGCCGAGCAGCCTGCGTATCTCGTCGAGGTCGTCCGCTGGCTTGAGAAGTACCTGGCGGGCGGGCCGAAGTTCGGCGGGGGCGTCGAGCTCGCGCACGATCCGTGGGACGGCACGACGAGCTTCTCCAGGGCCCTGCCCGGCGCGCGGCGCGTGAGCGTGAACCTGCCGGGCACGAAGACCCTGGCCGCCCACGGCTCGCTGCACCGCACGGTGCGACTCCCCGGCGGGCCGCTCGAGACCTTCGGCGACGGATACCTCGACGTGCGCTACACGGATGCCGGCCAGGCGTGGGCGCAGCTCGTCGGCACGGTCTCCGTGCGGGGCAGGGCCGTGCCGGTGACCGAGGGGGCGGCGCGAGTGACCAGGCCGTCGGGCGTCCTGCGCATCCCGCTGATGGACCAGGCCGTCCTCCTGCCGCGCGGCAAGAAGCTCGTCGTCACGGTCGGCTCGGTCTCGAAGGACGGGGTGTACCGCGCGCCCTCGGCCGGCGGCAGCGCCTCGATCACGGTCCGGCGCGTCACGCTGAGCCTCTCGCTCCTCCGCCGGGCCGTCTCCCGCTGACAAGGGGACGCCAGTCCCTGGACCCGTCCTCCGGAGACATGCCTCGGTGCCAGGCACCGGGACCTGTCCCAGATGGACAAGAAGGATCCGCAAAGCGGGTCGACGAGCCACGGCCACGTCCCTGCCGGACCTGTCCCGGTGCATGGCACCTGGACGTGTCCGGAGCGGCCGTGTGCCGCAGCTTGGATACCGTCAATTCGCATGGCGGCCACGATCCGGATCGGCACGTGCTCCTGGGCCGACGAGGCGCTGTCGAAGTGGTTCTACCCGCCGAAGCTCCCCGCGAAGGAGCGCCTGGCCTGGTACGCCGAGCACTTCGACACGGTCGAGGTCGACTCCACCTTCTACCGCCTTCCAGGCGAGTCGGCCGTCGCGGGCTGGGCCGAGCGGACACCGCCCCGCTTCACGATGCACGTGAAGGCGTTCGGCCTCATGACCCGTCATCCGGTCAAGCTGGAGGCGATTCCCGACGATCTCCGCGACGAGATGCCGCGCGACGAGCGCGGCCGCGTCGACCGGCCGCCGCGCGAGCTCCGCGCCGAGATATTCCGCCGGTTTCTCGCCGCGCTCGAGCCGCTCCGCGCGGCCGGCAAGCTCGGCGGCATCCTCTTCCAGCTCCCGCCCTACGTCGTCCACAAGGAGGCGTCGCTCGAATACCTCGAGTGGGCGCGGGAGCAACTCGGCGCAGACGAGATGCTCGTCGAGTTCCGCCACCGCTCGTGGCTGGACGACGACCACCGCGAGGAGAGCCTCGCCTTCCTCGAGCGGCTCGGCGCGGGGCACGTCGTGGTCGACGCGCCGCGCTCGGAGACGGCGCGGAACCTCGTCCCGACCGTCGTGGCCACGACCTCGCCCACGGCTTACGTCCGCTTCCACGGCCGCAACCTCGCAACCTGGAACAAGCGCGGCGGCTCGGCCGCGGAGCGGTTCGACTACCTCTACTCGGACGAGGAGCTCGGCGAGTGGATGGAGCCGCTGCGCGAGCTCGCCGGGGAGTCGGAGCAGGCGTTCGCCTTCTTCAACAACAACGCCTCGTCGGAGGATCCCGAGAACCCGCTCCGGCGCGTCGCGCAGGCGGCGACGAATGCGCGGCAGCTGCGGCGGCTTCTCGACGTGAACCGCATCGCGGCGAGCGGAGGAACGCAGTGAACGTCCTGTCGCTCGTGCACGGGCACGATGCGCGCACCGAGCTGTTCGGCCCGCTCGTCGCCGAGGCCGGTCACCGGCTCGACGAGTGGAGCTTCGGCTGGGCGACGCCGCCGCCGGAGCCGCTCGACGCCTACGACGCGGTGCTCGTCTTCGGCGGGGCGATGCACGGCGACCAGGAGGACACCCACCCGTGGCTGCGGGACGAGCTGGAGTGGTTGCACGCCTTGCTCGAGCGGCCGGTGCCGACCCTCGGGATCTGCCTCGGCTCGCAGCTTCTCGCCCGCGCCGCCGGCGCCTGGCTCGGGCCGCTGCCGGAGCCCGAGATCGGCTGGCGGGAGGTCGAACTGACAGAGGAGGGCACGGCGGACGAAGTGCTGTCGACCCTGCCCCCGCGGTTCGAGGCGCTCCAGTGGCACCACTACGGGCACGGGCTCCCGGCCGGTGCGGTCGCGCTGGCCCGCAACGCGGCGTCGCTGCAGGCCTTCCGGCTCGGCGAGACCTGCTGGGGCGTCCAGTTCCACCCCGAGGTGACCGAACCGCAGCTCGAGCGGTGGATCCGCGACAAGAGCGACCCGCCCCCGGATCCCGAACGGCTGCGGGCCGAGACCCGCGAGCGGATCGGGCCGTGGAACGAGCTCGGGCGGCGCCTCTGCCGCTCGTTCGTCGCCGCCGCCGAGCGGCTGGCCCTGCGTGCCCGCTGACGCGCTCGCGCTCGCCCTCGCAGCGGCCGTCCTCCACGCCGGCTGGAACGTCCTCCTCCGCGGATCGGAGGACGTCGAGGCCCGCACGGCCGTCGTCCTCGGGCTTTCGCTCCTCCTCTTCGCGCCGGTCGCCGCGGCGACGTGGTCGGCCTCGTGGGCGGTCGCGCCCTACGTCGCCGCCTCGGCCGCGTTCGAGGGCGCCTACTTCGCGCTGCTCGTCGCGGCCTACCGCCGTCGGGAGCTGTCGGTCGTCTACCCGGTGGCGCGCGGCTCGGCTCCGTTGCTCGTCCTGCTCGGAACGGCCGCAGTGTTGTCGAGGCACGTCTCGCTGGGAGCGGCGGCCGGTGTCTGCCTCGTCGCGGCCGGCGTGGTCCTCGTGCGCGGCGTCCGCCGCGGCGCGGAGGGAGTGCTCGTCGCGCTCGCCATCGGCTGTGCGATCGCCGGCTACACGCTCGTCGACAAGGACGGCCTCCGCCACGCCGCGGCACTGCCCTACCTCGAGCTCGTGATGGCGCCGGTCGGGCTCGTCGCGCTGCCGCTGGCCGCCGCACGGCGAGGTGTCGGCGCGCTTCGTGCCGAGCTCGGGCCGTCGGCCGTGCTCACGGCGGCCGCCTCGTTCGGCGCCTACGCGCTCGTGCTCGCAGCTCTCCGGCTGGCACCCGCACCCGAGGTCGCCGCGGTACGAGAGACGAGCGTCGTCCTCGCCGCGTTGCTCGCAGCCGCGTTCCTCCGCGAGCGCGTGGGCTGGGAGCGACTCGCCGGAACCGCCGCGGTCGCCGGCGGCGTCGCCCTGCTCGCGCTGTCCTGAGCAGGCCCGGGGGTTGACTCCGGCCCGCGAGCCGGTCACGATGCCCGCGGTCGGGGGGACTTCGGCCGATCTCTGGAGGTGGGCGGCATGTCGTTCGACTGGAAGCGCCTGAGCACCCTCGATCGCACGATCGCGGGCGGGGCAGGCGTCGCGTTCATTGCGGGTTTCCTGCCCTGGTGGGGAGCAAGCGCCGGGCCGTACAGCGTCTCCGTGAGCGGCTGGTCGGCAGGCTTCACCGCCTGGGCGGGCACGCTGCTCCTGACCGCCGCAGGCGTGCTCTTGGTGCTACGCCGCTCGGGCGTCACCTTGCCGTCGCGGCTCGGACCGTCGGTGCTCGTCGCCGCCGTCGCCGCGCTGGGCCTGCTGCTCGTGATCATCCGCTGGGTGAGCCTGCCGCGATATCGCGGCGTCGATGTCGGCGCGAGGTACGGCATCTACCTCGCCCTCATCGCCGGCATCGCCGAGGCCACGGCCGCCGTGATGCAGATGCGGGCCTCAGGTGAGGCGCTGCCCTGGGCTCAGGCGCCCGGCGAGTAGCTCAGCGCTCGAGCGGCAGCTCGTCGTGGCGGCTCCACTCGTGCCAGGAGCCGGCGTAGTTGCGTGCGTCGTAGCCGGCGGCGCGCAGCGCGAGGGTCGCGAGCGCGGAGCGCGAGCCCGAGTGGCAGTAGGCGACGATCTGAGCCCCTTCCGGAAGGCCGACGAGCTCGCGGACACGCTCGGCGGGGGCCGGCCGTCCCGGGGCCTCGAACAGCTCGCCGACCTCGAGGTGCCGTGCGCCGGGGATGTGGCCCTGGCGCGGGTCGCACTGGCTGCCGCGCCGCCCCGAGAACTCGTCGGTCGTCCGCACGTCGAGGAGCGTCAGCGACGGATCGCCGAGCCGGCCCGCCAGATCCTGGCGTGTCGGCAGCGCCCGCGCATTCGGCTCGAGCTCGGCCTGCGCCTCGCGCACCGGCTGCAGCTCGACCGCTCCCTCCTCGAGATCGCCCTTCCAGGCGGCGATGCCGCCGAGGAGGATCGCGACGCGCGGATGGCCCGCGAGCTCGGCCATCTGCGCAGCCGGCATGGCGCCCACGCCGTCGCCGCGATCGACGAGGACGAGGCGCTCGCGCCCCGTGATCCCGTGCCGCCGCAGCCGCAGCGCGATCTCGCGCGCGAGCTCGCGCGCCGATTCCTCGTCCGCGGCCGGCGGCGGTGAGCCCAGCACGAGCGGCCGCGAGCCGGGGATGTGACCGCGCATGTGGGCGTTCGGGCCGCGCACGTCGCCCACGACGAGGTCGTCCTCCCCGAGATGCTCGGCCAGCCACGCCGCGTCGACGACTCCCGGCAGATCCGTCACCACGGCAGGAACCTACAGGGCAGCGACGACCCGCGTCTCCTCGGCGATCGCGGGCCGCTCTTCGAGTCGCGCCAGCCATGCCGTGAGCGCCGGGAAGCCGCCGAGCTCGACCCCGATCATGTCCCGGGCCCGCACGAGCCACGGGACGTAGGCGATGTCGGCGAGCCCGTAGTCCACCCCGCCGAGGAAGGGGCGCTCGCCGAGCGTCGCGTCGAGCCGGCCGAGCGCGGCTTCGAGCTCCTCGCGCGCTCCGTCCTCGCCGCGCCGGAAGGCGTAGTAGGGATCGGTCAGCTCGTGGTCGCGGAAGACGAGGAGCCGAACCGCGGCCCGGTCGGCGGGATCGGGCGGCAACAGCGGCGGCTCCGGGTACCGCTCCTCGAGGAACTCCATGATCACGGCCGACTCCGCCAGCGGCCGCCCGTCCTCCTCGAGCACCGGGACCCGCCCGCTCGCGTTCTTCTCGTACAGCCACTCAGGCCGGTCGGAGAGGTCGATCTCGACGACCTCCACCTCGACGCCCTTCTCCGCGAGGACGATCCGGACTCGCGCGCAGTAGGGACACCGGGCGGCGTCGTAAAGGACGAGGCTCACGGCTGCAGTCCCAGCACGGCGGCGATCTGCTCGTACAGCTCCTGCGCCGGCGGCAGCTCGCCCGGCGAGGCGGCGGTGCGCGCGACCTCGCGTACCCGCCTCGCCTCGACACCGGTCAGGCGCGCGACAACGGTCGCGTTGGCCCCCAGCGCGTAGGCGTCGCCGGGCGGCAGCGCCCCGTAGTACTCGGGGACGGACAGGTACTCGTCCACGTCGGCGCCACGGTCGAAGAGGTCGTAGCGCACGACGACGCCGCGCTCGACCCCGAGGGAGAGCACGACCCCGCCCGTCGTGTACGAAAGCTCCTTCGCGAGCGCCTTCAGCCTCGCCGGATCCGCGTCGGTCGCGTCCGAGCGCACTCGCACCCAGCCGCTTCCGACCTCGACCTCCGGCTCGCTGCGCAGCACCTTGACGGCGTCCCGCCGCACCTTCTCCGCGTCGTCCGTCTGCACGTGAACGAAGCCGAAGCTCGGCCCCTCGCTCGGCGCGAGTCGCTGCTCGAGCTGCGCGAGCGGCGCGCCCAGCGTCAGCTCGACCGGCTTGAAGCCCCAGTGCTCGTAGATGGCCCGTGCCTGCGCGTTCGAAGCGAGCACCTCGAGCTCGATCATCTCCGCCCCCGACTCGCTCAGCCGCGAGGCGACCTCGCGCACGAGCTCGGCCGCGAGGCCCTTGCGCCTGGCGTCGGGACGCACGTACACGACCTCGAGGAACCCCAGGCGCTCGCCCTTCCGGCGCGCCACCGCGAGCCCGTCCTCGTCGGCCAGCAGCACGACCTCGTCGCGCATCGCCTGCTCGAGCCAGTCCAGATCCTCCGCGAGGTCGTCCTCACGCCACGGCTCGTCGGGAATCTCGGCGTTGAAGGCCTGCCAGAGCTCGCGAACGAGAGGCAGGTCGTCGGCGGTCGCGGCTCGGATCACGGCGTCAGGTACTGGGCGAGAAGGTAGTGCGCAGTCAGGTTCTGGAAGGGCTCGAACCGCGCGCCCGTCGCGCGGACGTCCACGTCACCATAGAGCGCGCGCACCGCCTTGCGCAGAGCGAGGTCGCCCGCCGGCCACGCGCGCACCCGGCCCAGATAGCGCGCGAGGAACCAGTCGGCCGTCCACTCGCCGAGCCCGCGCAGCGCGGTCACCCGCGCCTTCACGTCGTCGTCGGGAAGCAGCGCCAGCGCCGCGAGATCGACCTCGGAGCGGGCGAGCCCGATCACGTACTCGGCCTTCCGGCGGGAGAAGCCGAGCGAGAAGAGCTCCTCCTCCGAGGCCGCCGCAAGCCGCTCGCGCGTGGGGAACGCCCAGACCCGGCCGACGCGGTCGCCGAACCGCTCGACGAGCCGGTTGCGGATCGCGACGGCGGCGAAGAGCGAAACTTGCTGCGCCGTGATCGCGCCGACGAGCATCTCGAACGGATCCGGCGCGAGCGTGGGCCGGAAGCCGGCGAAGCGGACGACGAGCGGAGCGAGCCGCTCCTCTGCCGCAGCCCACGCGGCGAAGGCCACGAGATCGAAGTCGAAGCCGAGGACTTTGCGGACGATGGGCTCCGTCTCCGCGTCGAGCGGCTCGACCTCGACCCCACCGTTCGCCGCGGCGATCCGCACCTCGCGTCCCCCGACAGCCCGGTACAGCGCCCCGTCCTCCCACACGGTGGCGCGGTCGAGCCCGAAGGCACGGAAGCGGGCCGTCGTGAGCGTGAGGTCGAACGGCTGCGGGACCGGCAGCAGCGGCACGCGCGCGCCGGGCGGCTACAGGTGTGAGGTGAGCCCGGCGCCAGAGGCGTCGGCGCCCTCGGGCGCGTCGCCGTCCTGCGCGTTCTCGTACCACGAGTACGCGTAGCGGCCGTCGTCGAGGTCGCGCGCGAACGTCGTGAGGCGGAGCGGGTGGAACGTGTCGCACATTACGGCGAGCTCGTGCGTCTCGTGCATCCCGATCGCCTTCTCTGCGAGCCCCGGCTGCGGCCCGTGCGGCAGGCCGGACGGGTGGAGCGTGATCGAGCCGACCTCGACGCCCTTCCGCGAGCCGAAGTTGCCGGAGACGTAATAGATCATCTCCTCCGACTGCAGGTTCGAGTGGTGGTACGGGATCGGCACCGCGAGCGGGTCGAAGTCGAGCTTGCGCGGACAGAACGAGCAGATCACGAAGTTCTGGCCCTGGAAGGTCTGGTGTGACGGCGGCGGCTGGTGGATGCGGCCGGTGATCGGCTCGAAGTCGTGGATCGAGAACGTCCACGGGTAGAGGTAGCCGTCCCAGCCGACGACGTCGAACGGGTGATAGTCGACGACGTACGTCTGGTAGCCGCCGCGCACGCGCACCTTGACCGCGAACTCCCCGCGCTCGCGCACCGTGTGCAGCTCGGTCGGCGGGTGGATGTCGCGGTGGTAGTACGGGGCACCCTCCATCAGCTGTCCGTACTGGTTCCGATAGCGGCGCGGGATCTCGATCAGCCCAGGGGTCTCGAAGACGAGATAGCGCTGGTCTCCTTCCGGCTTGAAGCGGTACGTCGTGCCGCGCGGGACGACGACGTAGTCGCCGTCCTTGTAGGGGAGCTCGCCGAAGGTCGTCTCGAGCGTCCCGGAGCCCTCGTGGACGAAGATCACCTCGTCGCCCTCGCCGTTGCGGAAGAAGTAGTCCATCGAGGCGGAGGGACGGCAGAGCGAGATCTCGACGTCCCCGTTCCACATCAGGAGCCGGCGCCCGCTGATCTCGTCGCCTGCCGGCTGGGTGTCGAAGGTCTTGAAGTGCCGGTGCGCGTGCTGGTCGGGCACCCATTCCTCGCGCTCGATGGGCTCGAAGCCGGCGAGCTCCATGACGCGGCAGGGCGAGTGGAGGTGGTAGAGGATCGACTCGTTGCCGGTGAAGCCCTCGAGCCCCATCACCTCTTCGGTGAGAAGCGTCCCGTTCTCCCGGAACTGGACGTGGCGCTTGCGCGGCAGGTCGCCGAGGCGCTGGTAGAACGGCATACGAAAACTGTATCGGGGACAGGTAGCCGACTGCTCGACTTTGAGCTACCTGTCCCCGATTCCGTTTCCCTTAGCTCAGCCGGACCGTCAGCTCAGCCGCCGCCGCAGCCACTCGTCGAGGAACGGCTCCGTGATCCGGTACTCGCCCGAGTCGGAGCGGCGAACGAGCTCCTCCTCGACGAGCGCGTTGACCGCTCGCTGCACGCTCGAGGGGCCCGGCAGGTCGTGGCGCCGCCGGTACTCGCGCGCGAGCAGCGCCGACGCAGGCTCGGCCGCCAGCGCCTGCAGCACGAGGCGCTGCACGTTCGAGGCGTTCTCCCAGACGAGTGAGAAGTGCGCGTGCTCGGAGCGCAGCACGCGGTCGAGTGCCCGCGAGAGCGCGTCGGGGCCTGCGCCACGGCTGCGCGGCGTCTCTTCCCAGAGCGCGTAGCAGAGCTCCTGCGTCGCGTAAGGGTGGCCGCCCGTGACGGCGAGCACCTGCGCGGCCACCTCCGGCGAGAGGCGGCGGTGGGTAGCCGCGAAGCGGTCGATCAGGAACGGCGCAAACGCCTCGGCCGCGATCACGTCGAGCTCCATGCGCTTCGCGCTCCGCCAGAACGGCTCGTTCGCGTCGTCGAATAGGCGCTCCATCATCGTCCGCTTGCTGCCGAGGTAGACGTGGGCCACGTCGGGCTGGGTCTGGAAGACGGCGCGCAGGAGCGAGGGCAAATGCGGATCGAGCGCGAGAACCTCCTGGAACTCGTCGAGCACGAGCGCCACCCGCTTTCGGCGCTCCGCCGCGAGCTGCGCCGGCAGCTCGAGGAGGGACTCCAGGGTCGCGTCGATGTCGGCCTGCACGTGGCCCGCGCGGAAGCTGAAGCCGAGCCCGCCGGTGCCCGGGTCGACCGTCATGACGGGCACGATGCGGAGGCCGCCGAACATCTTCTCCGCCCGCTCCCGCGCGCGGAAGAGAGGCGTCGCGATCTCGTCGTAGATCGCCTTGGCGAGCGCCGCGGCGAGTTGCTCCTTCGTCGTCGTGCGCATCAGGTCGACCTGCGCGACGAGCGCCTGGTTCTTCGCCACGAGCTGTTGCGCGGCGCGCCAGACGAGTGAGCTCTTCCCGTAGCGGCGCGGCGCGAAGATCACGAGGTTCTGGCCGTTCCGGATGTCCGCGACGACCTCGGCGAGCTCTGCGTCGCGATCGGCGAAATCCTCGTCGAGGGCGAGGTCGCCGAAGTTGAAGGGATTGCGCGAGGCGACGATGTCCCAAGTCTACTTACGCACGCTTGCGTTACGCAACTCCGCGTTACGCAGCTATGCGAGCGCCAGGTGCGCCAGCCGCGAGCCGACCGCTGGCGCGAACTTGAAGCCGTGGCCGGAGCAGGCGGAGCCGACGACTACCCGGCCGCGCCGTTCGAGGACGAAGCGCTCGTCCGCCGTCGTGGTGTAGAGGCAGGTCTGCGCCTCGACCGGCTCGGGATCGACCTCGGGAAAGCGCTCGCGCACCCAAGCCGCGATGCGCTCGACGATCGCGGGATCCGGGCCCGCGTCGGTGTCGGGATCGGCTTCCGCTCCCGCGTGGTGCGCCCCGGCCTTTAGGCCGTGGACTGGATCGTGGAGCGAGTACATCCCGTGTCCGCCGGTCTCGGCATTGAGGTCCACGATCGACGGCGGCGGCGGGCCCTCGCGGGCGAAGTACGCGACCGTCTCGCGGGTGACCGTCACGGGCACGTCGGGCACGAGCTCGCGGACCCAGGGGCCCGCAGTGACGACGACGACGTCGGCGTCGAGCTCGTCCGTCGACTCGACGTGCCGGTTCGTCTCGGCCTCCACGCCTGCCGCTTCGAGAAACGCATGCCGCGCCCGCTCGGCGAACACGACGCCTCCGTCGGCGACGTGCAGCGCCGTCCAGCCGGCGGGGAGATTCGCGCCGAGCGCGCGCACCTCGTCCCGGTCGAGCAGCCGGTACGGCACGCGGCACTCGTGGAGGGCGCGAGCCGACGTCACGGCGGGATCGGGCACGAGCTCGACGAGCCCGTAGAGGCCGAGGAGGTCGGGATCGAGCTCCTTCCAGCCGGCGTACGCCTCCTGCGCGAAGCGGATCCAGTACGGGTCGGGATAGGCGACGCGGAAGATGCGCGTCCGCCCGTGGCTCGAGCCGCGATCGTGGTCGAGCGCGAACCGCTCGTGCACCGTCACCTCGGCGCCGCGGGCGCGCAGAGCCCACGCCGCAGCGCAGCCCATCACGCCCGCACCAACCACGGCGACCTTCATCGAACGATCAGATCGCCGGGATAGAGCGTCGTGTTCTCGGCCGCGTGGGCCACGAGCCGGTCCCAGTCGACGTCCGGCGGCGCGCCTTCGTCGGGCGTCGTGACGACGGGGCCGAGCGTGAGCGCGAAGTCGCGCTGCTTCGCGCCGTGCAGCCGGAGCGCGACCCACTCGACGAGAGGCGTGAAGCCGCCGATCGCGCCCGCGGCGCCGACGACCGCCGCCACGCGCTCCACCGGCTCGGCGTCCGGAACGCCGGGATCCTCGTCCACCGCCTTGATCGCGGCGGGGTTGGCGAAGACGAAGTCGCCGGTCCCGTCGAAGATCCGCACGGACGGCGGATGGAGCACCGGTGCGCGGAAGACGACGTCGGCGAGCGGATACGCGGCATGCTCGCGCGCCTGTCCGCCGCCGCTGAAGAACGCCTGCAGCGTCTGCGCCGCGAGCTGGATCACCCTGTCGCCTTCGATCCGTCCCGGCCAGCCGCGCTCCAGGACCTGCTCAACCGGCGAGAACATGCAGAGCTTCATCGGGGCTCGGTGTGCACGACCACGTCGGCGATCTCGGGCCGCTCCCGCCGGATCAGCTCCTCGATCCGGCTCGCGTCCGCGTGCGCGTCCGCGAGCGTGTTCGAGCCGAGGCGCAGCGTCAGGTAGGCGACAAGCCCCTCCTCGGTGTCCACGAAGCGCAGCTCCGCGGGATCGATCCCGAGCTCGGTGCGGACGATGCGGCGCACGGTTGCGGCGTCGCCGGCGACCTCGGTTCCCGCCGCTTCCTCCCCGAGCGGCTCGAGATGCGTCCTCACCGACGACACCTCCGGCACGGCCCGGCCGATCGCGCGCTCGACCTCCTCCCCGATCGAGTGCGCCTCCTCGAGCGAGAGCTCGCCGGGGAGCTTCAGGTGCAGCGAGAGCTCGGTGCCCCTGTCGAGCGCCAGGACCGAGACGTTGTGCACCTCGCGCACCCGCGGGACATTGAGCGCGGCGGCGTGCGCGCGCTCGCGCAGGTCGGCGTCGGCGGCGCCCATCGGCTCGACGTGGACGACGACGTCCGCCTCCGGCAGCGCCGACTGCACGGTCCGCTCGACGGCATCTGCCGCCGCATGGCCCTGCCCGACGGCGGCGTCGTAGTCGACGCCGATGACGACGTCGGCGAACACGCGTCCGGCCGCCTGGCGCATGCGCAGCCGCCGCAACTGCACGGCGGGACGAAGCCCGACGATGGCACGTCGCGCCGCCTCCTCCGCGGCCGCCGGGACGCGATCCATCAGGACGTCGACGTTCCGGCGCATCAGCCGCGCGGCGGCGATCAGGACGAGCGCGGCGACGAAGAGCGCGGCGACAGCGTCCGCACGCGGATGGCCGGCGCGCACGAGCAGCAGGCCGGCGAGCACGGCGAACGAACCGCCGAGGTCGCTGCCGAAGTGCAGCGCGTTGGAGGCGAGCGCGGGACTCGAGTACGCGCGTGCCGCGCGCCACGACGCCACGGTCCGCCCCACGTCGATGCAGATGACCACACCGACGACGAGCAGGGCGTACCACGTTCCGTGCACGGAAGCGCCGCCGTTGACGAGGCGGGAGATCGCGCGCCAGACGATCGCCGCGCTGGCCGCGACGAGGATCGTCCCCTCGCCGAGCGCGGCGAGATGCTCGGCCTTGCCATGACCGTACTGGTGGCCCGGGTCGGCCGGGCGCACCGCCACGCCGACGGCGAAGAACGTCAGCAGCGCGGCGATCAGATCCGTGCCCGAGTGCGCCGCCTCCGAGATGAGCCCGAGGCTGTGCGTCGCGAGGCCGGTGCCGAGCTTGAGGCCGATCAGCGCGATCGCCGCGAGCACCGACCAGAGCGCGGTTCTCCGCTGAGCGTCCACGCAGGAAGGGTACGCAGGCCCTAGGAACGAACGGGCTCCGGCGGCCAGATCAGCGCGTCCTGCCGGAAAGAGAAGTGACAGCGCGGCGCGCCGCCGAGCGCGAACGGCGCGATGGTGGCCAGCTCGATCTCTGCCTCCGCCGCGGTGAGGTGCCAGCGGTCGTGGTGCATCTCGGCGCTCCCGTCGCGGGTGAAGAGGCGGTAGCGCTCCGTCAGGAACGCCTCGAGCGAGCCCGGCTTCGGCTGGAAGCTCTCCCCATTGGCGCGGTAGCGCCCGGAGAAGACGCGGCCGGACTCGCCGATCCGCGCGCACTCGGCCTCCTGCGAGTCCTCGACCGACTCGAGCGTCATCCTCGCGTGGAACGCCGGCACGCGGTAGAGGCGCCGCACGCCGAGCGCGGCGAGCCGGCTCGACGCGTCGATGCTGAAGAACCAGACGCCCGGCAGGCCGTCGGGGCCGCGGACGTAGGTACGGACGTTGAGCTGCAGGAAGGACGAGATGCCGGGCAGCGGCAGCGCGCCCCGAGCCCGCAGCGCGCGGACGCGAAAGAACACGATCCCGAGCCACGCGGTGCCGTCGTGCTCCTCGATCTCGAGCTCGTCGGGCACGCGCGCCCGGAGGTCCGCGACCGGCACCGGCCAATGTGCCCAGAACGTCTGCTCCCAGGTCTGGCCCAGTGTCCAGCGGCTGTCCGGCAGCGGGAAGGGCCGGTGCCCGACGCGGCGCAGCGAGCGGGCCTGCCGGCTCGCCGCCCTCGCGTCGTCGAAGAGATCCGTTCCGGCTCCTAGAGGTTCCCGCGCAGCGCCTGCTCGCGCTCGATCGCCTCGAACAGCGCCTTGAAGTTCCCCTCGCCGAAGGTGGTCGCGCCGTGCCGCTCGATCACCTCGAAGAAGACGGTCGGCCGGTCCTGCGCGGTCTTGGTAAAGATCTGGAGCAGGTAGCCGTCCTCGTCGCGGTCGACGAGGATCTTGTGCTCCTGCAGCACCGTGTAGTCCTCCGCGATCTCGCCGACGCGTCCCGGCGCCTCGTCGTAGTACGAGTCGGGCGTCTCGAGGAAGAGGAGGCCGCGCTGCTTGAGCGACTCGACGGTGCCGACGATGTCGGTCGACGCGAGGGCGATGTGCTGGGCGCCGGCGCCGCCGTAGAACTCGACGTACTCCTCGATCTGGCTCTTGCGCTTGCCCTCGGCCGGCTCGTTGATCGGGAACTTGATCTTTCCCTCGCCGTCCGACATGACCTTCGACATCAGCGCCGAGTACTCGGTCTGGATCTGCTCGTCGCCGAAGTGCAGGATGTTGGTCATCCCGAAGACGCGCTCGTAGAACTCGACCCAGTGATCCATGCGCCCGAGCTCGACGTTGCCCACGACGTGGTCGATGTTCGTGAGTCCAACGCCCTGGCCCGCGTGGCCGTTGTCCGAGACCGAGACGTAGCCGGGCACGAACGGGCCGTCGTAGTCGGCCCGGTTGACGAAGGTGTGGATCGTGTCGCCGTACGTGGCGATCGCCGAGCGCTCGACGGAGCCGAACTCGTCCTCGACGCGCTGAGGCTCCAGCACGCTGCGCGCGCCGCGCGACACGGCCTCGCGGTAGGCCTGCGTCGCGTCGGGTACGGTCAACGCGATGTCGCGGACACCGTCGCCATGGCGCGCGTGGTGCTTGGTGATCTCGTGCTCCTCCCGGAGCGCGCTCGTGACGACGAAGCGGATCTCGCCCTGCTCGAGGACGTAGGAGGCGCGATCGCGCACTCCCGTCTCGGGGCCGGCGTACGCCGTCCGTGTGAAGCCCATGGCGTGCTCGTAGAAGTACGCCGCCTGCTTTGCGTTGCCGACCCAGAGCTCGACGTGATCCCAGCCGAGCAGCGGCATGAAGTCTTCGGCCATGGGCCGATTATGCAACGGCGACGAAGTCCTTGCCCTCGACGAGACCGAGCCCGGCCGCGAGCTCGCGTACCCTCGCCCTCCCCTCGGGACCGGCGACGGCGCCGAGCGCGAGCGCGCCGGCGAAGTCGGCCGCCCGCTCGACCGGGACGACCGGCGCACCGTGGATCCGCTTGCCGAGCTTGCGCGAGTCGACCTCGACGAAGGCGGCGAGCGGCGTACCGGCGGCGAGGAACTCGCGGGCGAACGCCTTGCCGGTGGGGCCGGCTCCCCAGACGACCGCGGCGCGACCACCGGCGAGCAGCGTCCGGCGCAGGAAGTGCACCTTGCAGCGGCGGAACGCGTCGAGCGTGTACGCAGGCTGGGTGCGCGTCAGCCGCCGCGGGTGGTCGCGCCAGCGGTGGACGAGGCCGTCGACGTTGCGGAAGCGACCGCCGCGTTCCCAGATCCGGAGGACGAGGTCGTAGTCCTCCGGCCAGCCGCGGTCGCGGTAGGAGACGAGCCCGGCCCTGGCTGTCAGGCCGGGGCCGGGCAGCGGGCACTCGACCCAGAGGTCGCGCAGCGCCGCGTCGACCGTGACGAGCGAGTTGAGCCAGTCGGCGTACGCCCGCAGTCCGTCGCTCGGCTCCGGGAAGTACTCCACCTGCCCGCCGACCGCGGCGAGCCCGTCCTCCTCGATCGCCGCCACCTGTAGCTCGAGCCGCTCGGGCAGCGCGACGTCGTCGGCGTCCATACGTGCGAGCAGCGGCGCGCGCGCCTCGGCGCGGGCGCGCTCGGAGGCGGCGACCATCCCGGCCGGCTCCTGACGCAGGATGCGGAAGCGCGAGTCGCGGCGCGCGTGCGCTGCGAGGATCCCCCTCGTGGCGTCCGTGGAGCCGTCGTCGACGGCGATCACCTCGAAGTCCGAGAGCGTCTGCGCCGAGAGCGACTCGAGGCACTCGGCGAGGAACGGCTCCTCGTCCCGCACCGGCAGCAGGACGGACACGCGCGGACCGCTCACTCGGCCGGGGCAACTGCCGGCTGCCGCAGGCGCCGCTCGAGATAGATGCCGGCAAAGATCAGGACGCCGCCGACGATCTCGAGCCCGTGCAGCGACTCGGAGAGGATCAGAAGCGCGAAGAGCACGCCGAAGAAGGGCTGCATGTTGTTGAAGATCGTGGCGCGCGCGGCGCCGACCCGGTCGACGGATGTGAACCAGAGGATATTCGTGAGGAAGAGCGGCCCGATGACCGCGTACACGAAGCCGACCCAGACCGTCCCGGAAAAAGCGAACTCCTGGCGGCCCACCTGCGGGATGCTCACGAGGGCGAGCGGCGCCCAACCCAGCGCGAGCACGACCGCGCTGATCCGGTACGGCGAGTAGCGCTGCATCAGTGGCGCGATCGCGATCGTGTAGCTGGCCCAGGTGACTGCGAGCGCGATCGCGAGGAGGTCGCCTTTCCAACCCGAGACGAGCCCGCCACCCGCACCGGCGGCGATCAGCGCGACGCCCGCGAACGTCAAGCAGGCTTCGATCCAGAAGGAGCCGTGGAGCTCTGTCCGCAAGACCGCGATCGAGATCAGCCCCACGAACATCGGGCACGAGGCGAAGAGCAACGACACGGTCGCGGCGTGCGCGAACTCGAGGCTGTAGACGAAGCAGAGCTGGTTCACGAAGATCATGGTGGCCGCGATGCCGACGTAGACCCAGTCGGCGCGGGCGATCCGGAAGGAGCGCTCGCGCCACCAGGTGTAGATCCCGAAGATCGCGATCGCGGCGAAGTAGCGGATCGTCGCGTACGCGAGCGGCAGCCAGCCGTGCTCGAACATGTACTTCGTGACGGTGATGTTGAGCGCCCAGAGCAGGACCGCGCTGAGCAGCATGGCGTCCACGGCAGAGACTCGGGGCACGTCCTCGAACGTACCTTCGTTAGGCTCCGCTCCGATGCCGGAGCCGACCTTCGCCGACGTCGACGAGCTCGTCGGGCCCGCGACGCCGCATTTCGCGTACCAGCTCCGCGCCCGCGTGCGCGAGCTCGTGCGCGACCTGCCCGAGGAGCATCCCGTGCGCCGCTACGCGGAGGAGAAGATCGAGCTGCTCGACCGGCTCGGGTACGCCTCCTCCAAGGCGGCGGACAGCCACCGCGAGCCCCGGACGCGCCCCGGCTGGAGCGAGCTGCCGAGCTCGGCGCCCGCCGACGAGCCGCTGCCGCGGCGATGAGCCTCCAAGGCGCGTCGGTCCTCGTGACCGGCGGTACGCGGGGGATCGGCCGCGCGATCGCGCTCCGTCTCGTCGCCGACGGAGCCGCCCGCGCCGTGCTCGGCTACATGCGGAACGACGAGGCCGCCGAGGAGGCTGCCGCGCTCGTGCGGGAGGCGGGTGCCGAGCCGGTGCTCGTACGCGGGAACGTGGCGGATGCGCGCACCGTCGAGAAGCTCGCCGCCGCCGGGCCGTATCGCGTGGTCGTCCACAACGCCGCGACGGGCGTGATCCGCCCGGCGCTGGAGACCGAGGACAAGCACTGGGACTGGACGCTGGCCGCGAACGCGCGCGCCCTCCTCTCGCTAGCCCGCGCGACCGTGCCGACGATGGAGGAAGGCGGCTCCATCCTGGCGATCTCGAGCCTTGGGTCGCAGCGCGTCCTCCCGAACTACGTGCTCGTCGGCACGTCGAAGGCGGCGCTCGAGTCGGTAGTGCGCTACCTCGGGGTCGACCTCGCGCCGCGCGGAATCCGCGTCAACTGCGTCTCGGCGGGCGTCGTCGACACCGAGGCGCTCGACTGGTTCCCGAACAAGGAGCAGATGCTGGCCTCCGTCAAGCGGACGCCGGCAGGACGGCTCGTCGAGCCGGCGGACGTCGCCGCGGTCGTCTCCTTCCTCTGCTCGCGGGACGCGGCGATGATCTGCGGACAGACGCTCGTCGTGGACGGCGGCTACTCCCTCGGCGCGTAGGGAAATCGGATGGAGCCCACCGAGGAGAACATCCGCGCCTGGGACGACGCGCACCGCTCCCGCGCCGAGCCGGTCGAGCTGCCCCCGGTCGTGCGACGGACGCTCGGCGAGCTGAAGGGCAAGCGGGTGCTCCACGTGTTGTGCGGGACGGGCGAGGCGACGGCGGCGCTGGCCGCGCTCGGGGCCGTCGCGACGGGTATCGATCCGCGCCCGGCTGGGCTCGAGGCGGCGCGCGAGCGGTGGCCGAAGATCCTCTGGGTGGACGGCGACCCGCAGTCGCTGCCCCGCCAGCTGCGTCGCGGCCGGTTCGATCTCGTCTACTCCGGCGAGGGCGTGCTCGGAGGCCTGGGCGACCTCGACAGCTGGGCTGTCGGGATCGCCGCGGCCTTGCGCCCGCATGGCGAGCTGCTCGTCTTCGACGATCACCCGGTCGCGGACTGCGTCGACGGGCTCCTCCGGTGGCGGAGCGACTACTTCCGCGACCCGGGTGACCCCGACCGGCTCTGGCGGATCGGCCAGCTCGTGAGCGCGCTCGCCCGTGCCCGGATGCACGTCGAGGCGCTCGAGGAGTATCCGGGAGGCACGTCCCGCCGGCGCCACGACCGTCGCATCCCCGCGACGTTCCTCCTCTACGCCCGCCGCGCCGGTTAGGCCGTGTCTCGAACGGCCACGTCCGGTAGCTGCTACCGGACGTCGCCCGCTGGGACATGTCCGACGCGGACATTCTGGCTAGGCGATGCGCCAACCCCTGGTTGGTGCGGACACGGCCGGTAGCTGCTACCGGCCGTGTCCCGTCAGGACAGCCGCTCGAAGGCTTCGTCGAGCTCGGCGTCGGTGATCGTCAGCGGCGGCGTCGCCTGGATGAGCGAGCCGTCGAGGCCCGCGGGGACGACGAGGACGCCGCGGTCGAGCGCCTGCTCCGCATCCCCTTCGCATGCGCGAAGGAGCCCGCGGCCCCGCCAGCCGGCCTGCTCGAGGCGCTTGCCCGCCTCGCGGACCCGGTCCAGGAGCTTCGGCACTTCCTCGAGCACGACGAGCGCCGCGGCGCACGCGAGCGGATTCCCGACGTGCGTGTGTGTGTACACGTCCTCGGGCCCGAGGCGCCAGACCTCCTCGAGGCCCTCGCGGTAGAAGAGCGCTGCGGAGAGCGGCAAGCCGCCGCCGAGCGCCTTGCCCACGCACAGCACGTCCGCGACCCCGTCGCCCGGCCACATCTCGCCGATCCGGCCCAGCCCGGCGTAGATCGAGTCAACGACGAGGAGCGCCCCACCCTCGTCGCAACGGCGACGCAAGGTCTCGAGGAACCCGTCTGGAGGCACGCGCGAGCCCGCCCTCCCCTGCACCGGCTCCACGATCACGCAGGCTGCATCCGCAGGCAGCGGCCCGGGATCCTCGCCGTACGCCCGTCGGTACACCGGCCCAGGGAGCCACGGCGCGAAGGGCTCGCGGAACCGCTCGAAACCGGACGCCGCGAGCGCGAGCAGCCCGGTGCCGTGGTAGGCGCCGTCGAAGGCGACGATCCCGGGCCGCCCGGTCGCGAGCAACGCAGTCCGGAGGGCGATCTCCACCGCATCCTCGCCGGTGACCCCGAGCTTCGCCGGCCGCGGCAGCGTTTCGCGCAGTTGCCCGGTCACCTCGGCATCGGCGAGGTCCCCGAGCGCGTGCACGACCTGCTGCTCACGCCAGGCCTCGAGGACGCGCGGGTTGCGGTGGCCGAGCGCCGCCACGCCGAAGCCGCCCGTGAGATCGAGCAGCTCGCGCCCGTCGGAGAGCGTGACGCGGCAGCCCTCGGCGCGGGCCCAGATCACCGCGGGCCGAGGTGAAGCATGCGTCCCGCCGTCGCGCGCGCGATCGTCCCGGCCATCGCCGGATTCTCCTGCAGCCGGCGCAGCGAGTAGCGGTACCAGTGCTCGCCGAAGGGGACGTAGACACGCAGCCGGTGGCCCTCCGCGACGAGCTCGTCACGCCGACCCTCCCGCACCCCGAGCAGCATCTGGAGCTCGTACTCGAGCGGCCCGAGCCCGCGCTGCGAGATGCGGGAGAGCGATTCCGCAATCAGCCACTCGTCGTGCGTGGCGATGCCGACGTAGCAGCCTGCTTCGAGGAGCGCGTCGAGGCAGCGGAGGAAGTTCGCGCGCACGGCCTCGCCGTCGGTGAACGCGATCGTGCCGCGCTCGAGGTAGATGCCCTTGCACAGCCGGACGCTCGGCCGAAGGTCGGCGAGGGCGTGGACGTCGTCGAGCGTGCGCCGCAGGCGCGCCTGGAGGACGACGCCGAGGTTGTCGTGCCCGTCCTCGCGTAGCTCGCGATAGAGCTGCAGTGTGGCGTCGGTCGTCGACGAGTCCTCCATGTCGATCCGGACGAAGTTGGCGTAGCCGGCCGCCGTGCGGACGACGTCGAGAACGTTCTCGCGACACAGCTCGTACGAGAGGTCGAGCCCGAGCGCCGTGAGCTTGACACTGACGTTGGCGTCGAGCTCGGCCTCGGCGATCGCGGCGAAGACCTCGCGGTACGCCTCGGCGACGGCGCGTGTCTCCTCCTCGCGCGTGATCTCCTCGCCGAGGACGTCGACGGTGGCCATCTTCCCGCCGGCGTTCAGCTCGCGCACGGTCGCGACGGCGTCCCCCAGGGTCGGGCCGGCGATGTACCTCGAGGAGAACAGCTGCACCACGGGCTTCGGCACCGCCGGCAGGAGACGGACGAGGGCGGAGTCGAGCAGCGACACGGGCGCGGCGATTCTACGCCCGTGCCCGGGTCATCCCTCGCGCATGAACCCCCGGCGCGCGGCGCTGACGAGCGCCACCGCCTCGGGGAAGAGGACGCGCATCGCGTCGCGCAAGGCGATCGTCTGCTCGTCGACCCCGCCCTGCGGCTGCACCTGCTGCATCGCCGCGGCCGTCAGCTCGACCGCGGTGTTGAGCGTGAGCGTCGCGAACTGCTCCCGCTGCGCCTCCTGCACGCTCTCGGCCTGTTGCTCGGCGAACTCGCGCAGGCCGCGCATGATCTCCTCGGGGTCGCCGCCGAAGGGGAGTCCGAAGCCGCCACCTTCCATGGGGCCACTCTAGCGCCGGCGGCTCTGTACGAAGATCGGACCGCAGAGAGAGACGCCGCGGAGGCGCACCCGCGGCGCCTGCGGCGGCACGTCTCCGCTCACCTGCTCGTGCACCGGCGCGAGCAGCGGCACGACCGACGAGTCGACCGCAACGTGCTCGGGAAGCGTGACGAACACCGGCGCAAAGAGCGAGACGACCACGATCGAGGCCTCTCCCGCAGTCATCTGCGTCTCGCGGAGGTCTAGCCTGACCGGCGCGAATAGCGAGACGACAACGTTTCGCTCGGCTGCCGCGTGCCTGCCGGAACGGCTCAGCGGCACGACGGCAGACACGAGCCAGCGCGTGCGGCGACGCCTTGTGGTCGGAGCCGGGAGGGCCGCGGGCAGATCGTCCGTCAGCCCCTCGAGCTCCGCCTGGGTCCGAGCACGGTAGGCGAGCGCCGTCCGATCAGCGAGCTCCTCGAACGTGAGCCTTCCCTGCACCGACGCTTCGCGCAGCCGCGCGACCGCCTGCTCGCGCTCCGCGTCGGAAGCGCGCTTCTCGAGGTCGCTCATTCGAGCGACCGCTTGTAGTTGCGCTCGACGTCGGCCGCCAGCTCCTCGACGGAGCCGAGCGCCGCCCGCATCGCCGCGGCGAAGGGGGAAGCGCCGCCGTCGCCGAGGGCCTGCTCGAGCCGGCGGGAGGCGGAGCCGATCGCATCGAGGTACCCGTCACTTGCCACGCGCGGCTCGGGCTGCAGCGTCTCGGCCAGGGACGCAGCGGCGGCCTCCGCCTCCTCGATCCCCTCGGGTTTGTCCGTGTGACGCAGCTCGGCGAGCCGGGCCTGGAGCTCCGGCAAGTGACCGCCGCCCGCGGACTCCTCCGCCACCTCGCAGAGCCCTGCGAGCGAAGCGGCCTCACGCACGAGGCGAAGCTCGGTCAGCGGCTGGGCGTCGCCGTCGAGGGCGAGCCAGGCGTGGCCCTTGGCCGACTCGAACGCGCAGAGATAGACGCGCCGGCCGAGCGCCTCCGCCACGAGCACGCCGGCGAGCTCCTCCCCGGGGCCCGCGAACGCGGAGGCAGCGCCGGCGATACGCCCGACGTCCTCCGCGACCGTCATGCCGCCAGAATAGAGCCGTGGAGACCCCCGCCCGCACCCGGCAGGCGCGCGAGTTGTTCGCGCCGCTTGGCCCGACGTACGACCGCTACGCGCGGTTGCTTTCGCTCGGCCAGGACCCCCGCTGGCGATCGTTCCTCATCTCGCGCATCCCTCCCGAGGCGCAGCGGGTGCTCGACGTCGCGACCGGAACCGCAGCCGTGGCGATCGGGCTCGCGCAGACGGAGCCCGGCCGGACGGTGATCGGGGTCGACCAGAGCCCCGAGATGCTGGCCGCCGGACGCGAGCGGGTCGAGCGCGCAGGCCTGGCCGAGCGCATCGCGCTGCGCGAGGCGCGGGCCGAAGACTTGCCCTTTGGCGAGGGAGAGTTCGACGCTCTCACGTTCACGTACCTGCTCCGCTATGTCGGCGACGTGCCGGCGACGCTGCTGGAGCTCGTCCGCGTCGTCCGGCCCGGCGGGACGGTCGCGATGCTCGAGTTCGCGCTCCCGCGTGGAGTGTGGCGGCCGCTCTGGGAGCTCTACGTACGTGTGGGCCTGCCCTCGGCCGGCGCCGTCGTCTCGCCGGGCTGGCGTGACGTCGGCGGCTTTCTCGGTCCGAGCATCCGGGATTTCTGGCGCCGGTGGCCGCAGCCGCGGCTCCTCGACGCGTGGCGCGACGCGGGGATCGCGGATGCGCGCGCACGGCGGCTGAGCCTCGGCGGCGGGATCGTCGTCTGGGGACGGCGGGCGTGACGGCGACACGGCCGCGCCCCGCGTTCTATGCCCTGCGGCCCGGAGGGTGGCGCGACTACGTCACCCTGCTGCACCCGCCGTACACTCTGTGGCATCTGTCCTACGTCGCGGTCGGCGCCGCCCTCGCGCCGCGGATGGACTGGGCGCTGCTCGGCTGGACGACCCTCGCCTTCGCGCTGGCGATGGGCGTCGGGGCCCACGCGCTCGACGAGCTGCGCGGCAGGCCGCTGCAGACACGCATCTCGCCGCCCATCCTCGCCGGGCTCGCGACCCTGTCCATCTCCGCCGCGGCCGCGATCGGCGTCGCGGTCGCCGTGTCGCGCACCCTCTGGCTGCTCGTCTTCGTGGCAGTGGGCGCGTTTCTCGTCGTCGCATACAACCTGGAGCTCTTCGGCGGCGCCTTCCACGGCGGGCTCTGGTTCCCGGCCGCGTGGGGAGCCTTCCCGGCGCTAACGGGGTACTTCGCGTCGGCGCGAACGCTTCACGCGGCGGCGTTTGCGGCGGCGGGCTACGCCTTTGCCTCGAGCTGGGCCCAGCGGCGGCTCTCAACGCCGGTCCGGCTCGTCCGCCGCCGTGTCGTCGCCGTCGAGGGTGAGATGCGGCTCGACGACGGAACCACGCTGCCGCTCGACGCGGACGCGCTCGCTTCGGTGCCCGAGGCGGCTCTCAAGGCGCTGGTTGCGGCCACCGTGCTCGTCGCCGTTGCGCTTCTTCTTCTGCGGGCGAGCTAGGGCTCTACACTCAGGACGGTGGCGCTGACGACCTTCGCCGATCTCGTCTTCGCCGGCGGCGTCGTGCTCGCGGCGCTCGTGCTCGCCGGCGCCGCGCTCCACCGGGCGCCGACGACGTTGCTCGCGGCTTCCACCGTCCTCGAGGCGGTCGCGGCCGCTGGGATGTGGGTCGCTTTCGCCCTGCGGCACGACCGGCCGCTCGCGGTGGCCGCAGGCGGGCTCACGGTCTGCACCGTCGCGGCCGGTGCCGCGCTTCTCCTGCGCCGGGCGCTGCGACGCGTCGGCGCAATGGACGCCCGCCTCGCCGAGGCGCAGGCCGATCTCCTGTCTCTCGTCGAGCGCGAGAAGAGCACGCATGCGAAGGAGCTCGAGCTCACGCTCGCCCGCGCACGGGCCGACTCGCGTTCTCTGCTGGAGGGGCAGGAGCGGCAGATCGCGGAGGAGCGGAGGGCACTCGTCGCGGAGCGCGAGCATCACGCCACGGCGGCTCTCGGCGAGAAGCTGAACCAGGTTCAGGCTCAGATCGAGCAGCGACTCGCAGGCTGGTCGCAGGATCTCGACCGCGTCGCCGAGGCGACGAAGGCGCGAGTCGCCGAGCTCGAGCAGCGACAGCAGCAGCTGCTGCGCGAGATCGAGTTGCGCCTCGCGGCGGACGCCGAGCGGTTGTCGGCCGAAAGCGAGGAGCAGCGGAGCGGGATGGCCCGGCTCCGCACCGATCTCAACCGCACGCTCGAGGACGCGCTCGGGCAGGTGGGGAGCGAACTCGAAGCACACGCCGCCGAGCGCCGCAGGGCGCTCCATGAGCTCGAGGAGCGGATGGCGCGCCGGGAGCGCGAGCTCGCCGAACAGGCTCAGCGCGAGGAGGCCGACGCGGTGCAGCGGGTGCGCTCCGGCTTCCAGGACGTGACGCGCCGCCAGGTCGAGCAGCTCGAGCGGGCGGTGGACCGCGCGGTGGCGTCACACGCCGACGAGGCGGCTCAGCGGTTCGCCCAGCTCGTGAAGAGCTCGCGGGAGGACGCGGCGAAGCGTCTCGCTCGAGAGCTCGACCGCGCGGTCAGCACCTTCTCGCGCGAGGCCGAGACGGTGCTCGCGGAACGGCTCGCGCACGTCGGCGACGCGGGGGCGCAAAGGCTCGAGCATCGCGTCTCGCACATCGCCGGAGAGCTGGAGCGGCGGCACGACGAGCTCGTCGCCGCCCACGATCTTCGGCTCGGAGAGCTCGCGGTCGAGATGCGCCGGCGGATTGACGAGCTCCGCGCCGACGTCGAAGCGGAGCGCGGCGTGCTCGAGGCGCGCCTGCAGGAGCTTCTCCGCCGGTTCGCCTCGGCCGCAGCCGTGCGCGATTCCTAACAAACAATTGACCAAACAAAGCCCGGGAGGGTTCGTCGGTACCAGCGCGAACCCTGGTTTGGCCATGAGCGAGACGACAACGGAGATCCTCGAGCCTCTAATCGACGAAAGGTCGAAAGTGGAGAGCTGGCGCCTCCACATTCTGATCGAGGCCGGCTATCCGCTCCCGCTCGCGGAGCGGCTGGCCGTGAGCGAGGCGGACCTGCATATCGCCTGCCAAATGCTCGGCCGAGGCTGCACGCCCGAGACGGCCGCCGAGATCCTCCTCTAGAGAACTGGCCCCATCCCGCGCGCGCCAAAGGCGCGAGTACGCTGCGCGCATGGCCAAGGTCGAGGCACTGCCGTACGACGACCGCACCGTCTATTCGGTCGCCGCCTTCAACCGTGGAGTCGGACAGTGGCTCACACGCCTGCCGACCGTCTGGGTCGAAGGCGAGGTGACCGAGCTCCGTCGGCACGAGCGGTGGGCGACGGCCTTCTTCACGCTCAAGGATCCCGCCGACGGCTCGTGCGTCGGCGTGACGATGGCGCGCGGCAGGTTCGACGCGCTCAGGCTCGGCCTCGCGGACGGCGAGCGGGTGCACGTCTTCGGCCGACCCGAGCTGTACGAGCAGCGGGCGGAGTTCAAGCTCCGCGCGCTCACGATCGAGCGCTTCGGCGTCGGCGCCCATCTCGCTGCTCTCGAGCGCCTGAAGGCGAGCCTCGCGGCAGAGGGTCTCTTTGCAGACGCTCGCAAGCGCCCACTGCCGTTCGTGCCGCGCCGGATCGGCGTCGTGACCGGGAACGACGCCGCCGCGAAGCGCGACGTCGTCGCCACGATCCGCTCGCGCTTCCCGCCCGCGTCGGTCCTCGTGGCGGAGACGTACGTGCAGGGCCCGCGTGCCGCCGCGGAGATCGTCGCGGCGATCCACGCGCTCTGCGACGAGCCCGACGTCGACGTCGTCGTTCTCACCCGCGGAGGCGGCAGCTTCGAGGATCTCCTGCCGTTCAGCGACGAGCGCGTCGTTCGGGCGGTTGCCGGCTGTCCCGTGCCCGTGGTCTCGGCCGTGGGACACGAGCAGGACACGCCGCTCTGCGACCTTGCCGCCGACATCCGAGCGTCGACACCGACGGCGGCCGGGAAGCTCGTGGTGCCGGAGCTGACCGAGTTGTGCGGCAGGCTCGACCGCGCGCGCAGCGAACTCGCGCGCGGCGTCCGGCGCTCGCTCGAGCGCAACCGCCAGCAACTCGCGCGCGCAGGCGAGCGGCTGCAGGCGGGACCACGCATCGTCGTCGAACGTGAAGGCGTGCGACTCGAGCGTCTTCACGAACGGCTGAGGCCGGCGTCCGCGCTCGCGGTCGAGCGGAAGCGGGCGGAGCTCGAGAACAGCGCCGGGAAGCTCGTTGCGTTGTCACCACTGCAAACACTCAGGCGAGGGTACGCCATCGTCCGGACGGACTCCGGCACGGTGGTCGCCTCGGCCGGTGACGTCTCTCTCGGTGCCCGCGTGGACGTCACGGTCTCCGACGGCGGTTTCGGCGCCCGCGTCGAGGAGGTCACGTCCTGACCGATCAGGCTGAGCCGACGTTCGAGCAGGCGCAGGCCGAGCTCGAGCAGATCGTTCAGCGGCTCGAGCACGGGCAGGCATCCCTCGACGAGGCGCTCAAGCTGTGGGAGCGGGGCGAGGAGCTCTACGCGTTCTGCCGGAGGAAGCTCGACGCCGCCGAGGGCCGGGTCGAGGAGCTCGCGCGCCGCGCGGAGCAGTCGCGACCTGCCCCGTCGGGCGGCAACCCGGCGACCCGTAGCTCTTAGCGAACGGCCGCGCCTTCGGCCGGTCGGCTCGCGCCCTCCCGCTGCTCATCGGACGGAACCTCGGCCTGGCTCGCGGAGGGCATCACCCGGAGCATCGCGAACGAGAGCCCCTCGCGGGCGAGGAAGAGCAGACCGACGCCGATGCCAACGGAGGCCTCGATCGCCTGCAACCCGAATCCATAGGCGACGCCGACGCTGTACGAGACCCCGTAGCCGACGAGCGCAGACGCGATCGCCACCTGGACTAGCCCGACGTTACCGGGCCAGAACGGGAAGATGGTCACGACGTTCATCAGCAGCAGGACAACCCCGGCCGCCGGCAGCGGGGAGTGGATGTCGAAGGCGCGCATGGCGGTGTAGACGGCGAGGATCTGGCACGTCCAGCCGCAGATCTGGAAGAAGACGGCGCCGGCAGTCCCGACCGGCGAGCGCATCACGCCGAGCCCGGCCCGCCCCATCGCGAGCAGCCGGCGCACCGGGCCGAGCCCCTCGACCGAGATACGGGTGTGCCGCCGGGCGGTCACGAAGGCAAACGCGAATAGCCCAACGCCGAGCGCGATCACCGCGAGCAGGCTCGCGCGCGCCGAGGTCGGGATGCTCGCGGTCAGGACGACGTAGAGGATGAGCAGGAGCACCGGCACGATGTCGAAGACGCGGTGCGCGAACACCGTGCCGACGAGCGTCGCCCAGGCTCCCTTTCGCCCTGGCAGCTTGCGCGTCAGCACCGCGACGCGCGCCAGCTCGCCGATCCGGCCGGGCAGGACGGCGTTCGCGAACAGGCCGACCGAGAAGGCGGCGAACACGAGCGTGACGCGCGGATGCGGCGGCTCCATGGCCGAGTGGATGACGGTCGTCCAGGCGAAGGCGCGAACGAGGACCGAGAGAAGGTTCAGCGCAATCGCGGCGACCACCCACTCCCAGCGCACCGCGCTGAACGCGTCCCCGATCGCGGCGAGGCTGTCGTGCCTCCACCACACCAGCCCGGCGAGCGCGCCGAGGACGAGGAGGCCGAGGGCCACTCGCGCGGCGCGGCCGCCCGGCAGCGGCGGCAGGCGGGTCGACTCGCGCGGCGGCTCGTTCGGCGACGGCATCGGGCCATTATCGTCGGCTGCCCGTTGAGCATTCGCTCCCCACACGACCGCGAGATCGTTCGTCTAGCGCTGCCGGCGCTCGGTGCGCTCGCGGCCGAGCCGCTGTACGTGCTCGCCGACACGGCGATCGTCGGCCATCTCGGACGCCCACAGATCGCGGCCCTCGGACTCGCCGGAACCGTGCTCGCCGGCGCGTTCACGATCTTCAACTTCCTCACGTACGGGACGACGGCGGTCGTGGCACGCGCCTCGGGCGCGGGGCAGGAGGAGCGAGCTGCTCGGCTCGCGGCGCAGGCGCTGTGGGCATCGCTCGGAATCGGCGTCGCGCTGCTCGTCGGATGCGAGATCGTGGCCGGACCCCTGCTCAGCGGGCTGGGCGGCCACGGCCGCTCCGGTCACTTCGCGCTCCTCTACTTTCGGATCGCTGCGGCCGGGCTGCCCGCGGCGCTCGTCGCCCTCGCCGGCCAGGGCTATCTGCGAGGAGTCTCCAACCTGCGGCGGCCGCTCGAGATCGTGGTGGCCGCGAACGTCGTCAACCTCGTGCTCGAGGTGCTGTTCGTCTACGGCTTCGGCTGGGGGATCGCGGGCTCGGCCGCGGGAACGGCCGTCGCGCAGGCCGGAATGGGAGCCGCCTTCGTCGTCGAGCTCCTCCGGCCGCACGCCCCATCGCGGCGGCCGAGCGTCCGGGAGATGCAGCCGCTGTTCCGGGTAGGCAGGCAGATCTTCGTGCGTACCGCGGCGCTCTACGCCTCGTTCCTCGTCGCCGCCTCCGTGCTCGCCCGCATGGGAGACGCGGAGATCGGTGCGCATCAGATCGCGTACGAGCTGTTCGTCTTCCTCGCGCTCGTCCTCGACGCAGTCGCCATCGCCGGACAGGTGCTCGTCGGCCGGATGCTGGGGGCCGGCGACGCCGACGGCGCGCACGCCGCGGCCGTGCGCATGATCTGGTGGTCGGTCGTCATCGGCCTCGGTTTCGCCGCCGTGCTCGCTCCGCTCTCCTACGGGTTGCCGCGCGCGTTCACGAGCGACCCGCGCGTGCTCCACCAGGCGGCTCTGCTTTGGCCGTTCCTCGCCGCGATGCAGCCGCTCGGCGGCGCCGTCTTCGCGCTCGACGGGATCCTGATCGGCGCCGGCGACACGCGCTACCTGATGTGGTCGATGCTCGCCGCGAGCGGTCTCTTCGTCACGCTCGCCGCGCTCGCGTTCTCGTTCGGGTGGGGCGTCGTCGGGGTCTGGACGGCGCTCGACATGCTGATCGCAGCCCGGCTCGCGCTGCTCGGTCCGCGCTTCATCCGCCGCCGCTGGGCGGTCGTCGGCTGGAACTAGACTGTGCCGATGGAGGGCCTGGCCGAGCTGCACACCCACCTCGGCGGCTCCGTCTCCTCCGACATCCTCTGGTCGCTCGCCCACCAGCAGGGAATCGCACTGCCGGTCAAGGACTTCTGGGACTTCGAGCGGCTCGTGACCGTCTCCGACCCGCGGGGTGTCCCCGACCTCGACGCGCTCGACGCGATCTACCACTGGACGGAGCTGATCCAGTCGAGCCCGGCCGCCGTGGAAGTGTCCGTGCACGGCGCGATCGGCGGGGCGTACCGGTCACAGGGAATCACGACGCTCGAGCTCCGCTTCAACCCGATGAAGCGGAACCGCGGGGGCGAGCGCGACCTCGACCACATCATCCTCGCGGCGACCCGGGGGCTCGACGTCGCGAGCCTCGAGTACCAGCAAGTGCGGGCCGGCCTGATCCTGATGATGGACCGGACGTTCACGGCGCGCCAGAACGAGATCATCGTCGAGAAAGCGATTCGCTGGGCTCCGCGCGGCGTCGTGGGGATCGACATCGCCGGGCCTCGCCCCGGCCACGAGCGCTACGACTACTCCCAGGTGCAGCCGATGGTGGAGGAGGCTCGCGCGGCCGGGCTCGGCGTGACGATCCACGTCGGCGAGGAGGGAGCGGAGATGGGCCGGGACGAGATCGGCGAGGTGCTCGAGCTCCTGCGACCCGACCGGATCGGGCACGGCATCCTCGCCGCCGGCGACGCCGAGCTGATGAAGGAGCTGCGCGACCGCGAGGTCGTACTCGAGATCTGCCCCACCTCGAACCTCCTCACCAAGTCGCTGCCCGACGAGTCCGCGGTGCGGGACGTCTTCCGCACCCTCGTCGAGCATGGAGTCCTCTTCACGATCGCCACCGACGGGCCGGAGATGATGAGGACGCACCTCCGGGACGAGTTCGACCTGCTGCTGCGAATCGGCGCCTTGACGCAGGACGAGCTCTCGGAAGCGAACCTGCGCGGCCACGAAGCGAGCTTCGTCGGCGGTACGCAGGCTGCGCGGACGAATACCCCCGTCGGCCGATAGCCCCTGTTCCGCCTCGGCCGTAGCGTGCCCGGCCATGAGAGGAAGCGACGAGGCAAAGCCCGACCTGACCGAGCGCCAGCTCGAGATCGTTGCGCTGATCGCGCGCGGGTGCTCGAACGACGAGGTCGGACAGCGTCTCGGCATCTCGCCGAGGACGGCGAAGGCGCATTGCGACGTGCTGCGCCAGAAGCTCGGCGTGCCGAGGCGGCGGCAGATCCCTGCCGCGTTCAAGGCGCTCACGGGCGAGGACCCACTCGCGCGCGAGCTGGCGCCGGCGCTCGCCGGCGCCGGGGGCTGACGGCGACCCGCGCTCGGGCCCTACCCCGAGCGCGGGACCCCCCGTACCGGGGTGACGAGCGAGTGAGGGAGGAGTAGGGTCCTCCGATCCGGGCCTCCCGGGGGCTTCGCAGGGGAATGGTGGAGACGATCACAGCGGCGGCCTCGCCCGCCCTCGACCACATCATCGAGCGCCCGCGGCTGATCGCGCGGCTCGAGGAGGGAGGCGGTTCGCGCGTCTCGGTGTTCGCGGCTCCGGCCGGCTACGGCAAGACGACACTCGCGCGCCAGTGGTCACAGCGACAGAACGGGCCGGTCGCCTGGTATCGGACAACGCGCGCTTCGGGGGACGTCGCCGTACTCGCAGTAAAGCTCGACGAGTTGCTCGCCTCGATCGCTCCCGATCTGCCGCGCGAGCCGCGCCAGGTCGCCTCGATCGCGTCGGTGAACCCGAGCCCGAAGCCGCTGGGCCGCGCCATCCTGCGGACGTTCGAGACGCTCACCGAGGACGTCCTGCTCGTAGTTGACGAGTGGGAGGCCGCAGGCACGGAGGAGGCAGAAGAGCTCCTGTCGATGCTCGTCGAGGGTCTCGACATCCGGTTCCTGATCACGACGAGGACGAGACCCGACTGGTTCGCGCCTCGCCTCGAGGTCTATGGCGAGGGGCTGGAGATCGGGGTCGACGAGCTCTCGATGACCGACGAGGAGGCGACCCAAGTGCTCGCCACGGTGGGAGCCGTGGCCGGCCGGGCTCGGCTCATGCGAACGGCCGACGGCTGGCCCGCCGTCCTCGGCCTCGCCGCGATGAGCGGCGACGTCGACTTCACGTCGAGCCGACTTCTCTCTCACACGCTCTACGAATTTCTCGCGAGCGAGTTGCTCGCGACCGCGGCCGCGGAAACGCAGGCGGCGCTGATGCTGCTCGCAGTGGCGTCGGTCTCGGACCTGGAGGTGGCGCGGTCCATCCTCGGCGCGAGCGCCGACGACGTTCTCGAGGAGGCGGTGGCTCGCGGTCTGCTGGCCCTGACCGAGCGCAAGTCACTCTCGCTTCATCCGCTTCTGCGCGAGCTGCTGATTCGGCGCTTCGGCGAGGCGGACGCGAAAACGCGCGCGGCTCTCCTTTCGCGATGGCGCGGCTTGCTCGACGCGGGCCGGTGGGACGAAGCTCTGAGCGTCGCGGAAATCGCGCAAGATGCGAGTTTCGCGACCGAGGCGATCGAAGCTGCACTGGACGACCTACTCGCTGCCGGCCGGACGAGCAGCCTCCAGAGGTGGGTCGGCGCCGCGCGAAGCGCGGGTGCCGAAGGCGGCCTGATCGACTACGCAGAGAGCGAAGCTCTACTCCGCCGTGACGAACTCGATCGGGCGATGGCCCTTGCCACGCAGGCGGCGGGTTCCCTCGACGGTGACCTTGCTGCCCGCGCGCACCTCGTCGCCGGCCGGTCAGCCCATTTGACCGATCGCTCGCGTCGCGCCGAGCACCACGCCGATCTCGCTGCGGCAGCAGCCCAAAGTGGCGGAACGCGTGAGGGCGCCCTCTGGCTCCGATTCCTCCGAGCAGTAGAGCGGCAGGGTCCTGATCTCGCTGCATGCGCGGAGGACTTCCGGACAGCGGCCGAAAGCGGCATCAACCAGTCGCTCATGATCGCCTCGGCAGAAATCTGCTTGGCAATGGTCGACGGCGGACTTCCGGACGCACTTGATAATGCCCGTGGGACGCTCGCGCTCGCTACGAGAGGAGCCGACCCGATCGCGCACACCGGGTTCCTGAGCGGATACAGCTACGCGCTTATTGTGAACGCCCGGTATGACGAAGGCCTGAGGATTACCGACGTCCTGACGTCTGTCGCCGAGACTTGCGCAATCGACTTCCCTATCCGTTACGCACAGATCTACCGCGTTAAGGCGCTGATTGGGCTACGGCGGTTCACGCTCGCGGGGCGAACCCTTTCGATGCTCGAGCGTCAGGCGCAGGATACGTCAGGCAGCTACTTTCAAGGAAATCTCGCGATCCAGCGGGCTCGTCTGTACGCGAGCGTAGGCGATGTCAAGCGAGCCGTCGGCGTCCTGTCACTTGGACCGCTTGACCGCGCAAGCCCAGCAGGGCGCAGCGAATTTCTTGGCTGGCAAGCCTTGGTCAACGCCGTAGCAGACAACGCCGATCGAGCTAAGACCCTGGCCACAGAGGCGCGTAACGTCGGCCGCGGGGTAGAGGTTCAGAGCCTTTCGCTACTGGCAGAAGCGATCATCGCTCTCCGCGACGAGGAATATGGTGCCAGCGTTCCTCGCCTACGAGCCGTCATTGAGACGGGCGTCTGGGACCCGGTAGTGATCGCGATACGCGCTACGCCAAAGCTTGGCGCTCTTATTGCCGAGAAGCCGGAATGGCGGTCGTGGATCCAGCGATTGCTCGCGGCTTCGCGAGATGCTTCACTCGCGACTTCGATCGGACTTCGAATCCCCCGAGAAGCCAAAGGCAAGAGAGGTCTTAGTCCTCGCGAAAGTGAAGTGCACGAGCTGGTCGCTCAAGGGCTGACGAATGATGAGATCGCGAGGGTCTTGCACATCAGCCTGTCGACGACCAAGGTGCACGTCAAGCACATCTTCGAGAAGCTTGGTGTTCGTTCTCGGCTGGAAGCGGCTCGAGCTCTACGTGACGACGTCTAGCGCCACGGCGAAGTCTTCTCGGCCTTGCTCTAACTGCAAGCGCTCGCGCATGAATGCGGAACCTCGACCGGAGCGATAGGCATCATCGGCTGTGGCGAGAATTGCCTCGAAGGCTGCGACCACACTCGTGTCGAACTGCGTCTCCACCGCCTGCGCGAGTCGCATCCGTGCTACACGACTCGGTAGCGCTTCACGGTAAGGCCGGTCGGACGTCATCGCGTCGTAAGCATCAGCGACACCGATAATCCTCGACAGGAGAGGAATTTCGTCGCTGTGCAGCCCGTCCGGATAGCCCATTCCATCAATGCGCTCATGGTGAGACCGGACGATGTCAGCGATCTCCGAATAGTCGTCGACGTTTCGGAGGATCCGCTCACCGATCTCGGAATGCTGCTCCATCTGCCGGCGCTCCTCGAGGGTGAGAGGCCCTGGCTTCTCGAGCAGGCCGGCAGGAAGGCCGATCTTTCCGATGTCGTGGACCAGGCCGGAGAGGTGGATAAGTTCCTGTTGGTCCTCCGGGAGTCCCATGCGCTCCGCGATGTCCTTCGCGTAAATCGCTACTGCCGCCGAATGACCGGCCGTGTACTGATCTCGGGCGTCCAGTGTCGCAACGAGAGCAGTTGCGAACGAAAGGCTAGCTCGGCGCAACCTCTCATTTGCTTCCGCCAAATCCTGCGTCACGACCTTTTCCTGCCGGTAGAGGTGCAGAAGTCGTTGTGCCGCAAGGGCTGGAAGGAAGAAGACGAGGACGAGGGGCAGCGAGTACAGGTGGTAGCCGTAGACAAACAGCGCCAGCACGGGGACGTACAGTGGCACCGTGAGTAGGGAGACCGAGCTGATAGTTCGCAGTACCTCGGTGACGTTCATCCCCCGGACCCATGCGGTCACTCCAACGAGGGCCCACCCGGCAGCGAGATCAGCGACCGACGCGACGAGGCTCGCCAGAACGTACTGCGTGAAGTTCGTTGGGCTGGGCACGAGCGTCCAGGCAGCGAGCCCGGCGGCCGCCGCGGTGAGACCGCGGATCGGCGTATAGACACTCCATCTGAGCGGTTCCTTACGTAGATCCAGGATGTTGGAAGCGGCGCCGACCGCAAAGGCGCCGAGCGGCCCGAACACAACGGCCGAGAAGACGAGCGGGAGAAACGACACGGACTGGTGGGTCCGTTGGGTAAGCGTGATGATTTGACGTTCGGCAAGTGCTGCAACCGCGGCCAGAACGAGACCTGCCCAGACAGGTGGAAGCCGATAACCGTGCAACCAGAGGGCGGCAACCACCGCCACGGACCCCGCCCAGAGAACGCATGCCCAAAGCACGCTTCGGCGATTGGCGCTCCCCAGACCTTTGACCAGCCGGTCCAGCCTTGCGTATCCCCCAAATGGGGTATAGGGTGGCGAGGCCGTCAGTCCCCGATCGATCGGAGTTCTCAATGCGTCGTTCTCTCGCACGTCTCGCCCTCCGCGGTGCCGCGGTCGGTGAGTCCAGGGTCTGGTAGAGCCGTCGGATAGTCTGTTATCCACAGACTTGCATCATCCCCCCAGCGGGGGATCCGGGCAAGAGCTGGTAGACGGCTAGATGATTTCACGGGCGCCGGGTGAACTTCACCCGGCGCTTCGTTTTTCCTTGTCCACAGCGCGCGATCGCTGACTGTGGACGAACTAGCCGATAAGGCCGCGGCGGAAGCCGACCGCTACCGCATGCGCACGGGAGCGCGCCTGGAGTTTCGCAAGCAGGTGGCGCACGTGCGATTTCACCGTTTCCTCCGACAGGAACAATCGTTGACCGATTTCACGGTTCACGAGCCCGTCGGAAATGAGCTGCAACACCTCGATTTCACGGCCGGTCGGCTCCTGCTCGAGCTCGCGAAGCGGGCTCTGGAGCGGGATCACGTCGGCCCCACCGGAACCACGACGCCGGGCCGCGACCTCCTCGAAGCGGCGCGAATGCGTCAGGTACCGGCTGAGGATCTCCTTGCGCTCAGCAGCGTCCACGGCCGGAGTATCGGCGCTGCAAACGGGCCGCTTTAGCGCGCGGACCTACCTCGAACGGGTGTCACGCGGCGTCGGAGCGACCGACGGATCCGACCGACCCGACGTGTCTTGCGGCAGTGCCGTCTCGTCGGCCTCGGCCGGGGTGTGCTCCTCCGCGACCCCGACCTTGTGCAACGTCTCCTCGTCGACGTTGAGCGGGTGATGACACGCGGCGAGGTGCCCGTTGCCGTAGTCGACGAGCGGCGGCTCGATCTGCTGGCACACATCGGTGGCGTAGCGGCACCGCGGATGGAAGCGACAACCGCTCGGCGGGTCGATCGGGCTCGGAACGTCGCCCTCGAGCACGATCCGCTCCCGTTTCTCGGCCAGATCCGGATCCGGGATCGGAACGGCCGAGAGAAGCGCCTCGGTGTACGGCATGATCGGTCTGCTGTACAACTCCTCCGCCGGCGAGAGCTCGACGATCTTGCCGAGGTACATGACCGCGATCCGGTCGCTCACATGGCGGACGACGCCCAGGTCGTGGGCGATGAAGATGTATGTGAGCTGGAACTCGTTCTGCAGGTCGTCGAGCAGGTTCAGCATCTGCGACTGGATGGAGACGTCGAGCGCCGAGACGGGCTCGTCGGCGATGATCAGCTTCGGCCGCAGGGCGAGCGCTCGGGCGATCCCGATCCGCTGCCGCTGGCCTCCGGAGAACTCGTGCGGGAAGCGGTTGTAGTGCTCGGGCGACAGGCCGACGGTCTCGAGGATCTCGCCGACGCGGCGCTTCTGCTCCGTCCGGTTGCCGAGATCGTGAATTCGCATGGGATCGGACACGATCGTGCCCACGCGCTTACGCGGATTGAGGGACGCGTACGGGTCCTGGAACACCATCTGCATCTCGCGCCGGAGCGGGCGCAGGCGCCGCGTGCCGAGGCGCTGGATCGGGGTGCCCTGGAAGACGATCTCGCCGTCCGTCGGCTCGAGCAGACGGACGATCGTCCGCCCGAGCGTCGACTTCCCGCAACCCGACTCGCCCACGAGCCCGAGGGTCTCGCCCTCCCTGACCGCGAACGTGACGTCGTCGACGGCATGCACCCGTGCGACCTCGCGTTGCAGGACGCCCTTCCGGATCGGGAAGTACTTCTTGACGTGCCGGACCTCGAGCAGCGGGGTCTCGCCCGACTCGCTCGCCTGCTCGAGGACCGTCATGCCGCCTCCACCTCGCCGCCGGAAATCGTCTCGTCGCGGTGGCCGCGCTTGTACTCGACATCGAGCCAGCACCGGTCGAGGTGGCCGGGCGTCTCGACGCGGTTCTCCAGGCCGGGCTCCTGCGTGCACCGGTCGAACGCGTGGGGGCACCGGGGCCGGAACTTGCAGCCCTCGGGCAGGTTGATGAGCGACGGTGGCAGCCCCTCGATCGTGTGCAGGCGCTCGGGCCGCGGCCGGTCGAGTCGAGGGATCGAACCGAGCAGCCCCCACGTGTACGGCATCTGCGGGTCGTAGAAGACGTCGCGCTTCGCGCCGCGCTCGACGACGCGACCCGCGTACATGACGAGGATCTCGTCCGCGATGTCGGCGATCACGCCGAGGTCGTGGGTGATGAAGATCACCGCGGAGTTGAAATCGTCCTTCAGGCGGCTGATCAGCTCGACGATCTGCGCCTGAATCGTGACGTCGAGCGCCGTCGTCGGCTCGTCCGCGATCAGGATCGACGGGTTGCAGGACAGCGCCATCGCGATCATCGCCCGCTGCCGCATCCCGCCGGAGAACTGGTGCGGGAAGTCGTGCACTCGTGCGTCCGGGTTCGGGATCCCGACCTGGCGCAGGAGCTCCACCGTGCGCGCCCGCGCCGTCCGCCTGTCCACGTTCTCGTGCGCCTGGATCGCCTCGACGATCTGCTCGCCGATCCGGTAGAGCGGGTTCAACGAGGTCATCGGATCCTGGAAGATCATCCCGAGCTCGTTGCCGCGATAGTCCTGCATGTCCCGGTCGGACACCTTGAGCAGGTCGGTTCCCTTGTAGAGCACCTCGCCCTCGAAGCGGGCGTTGTAGCCGCGCGTCAGTCCCATCAGCGTCATCGCGGTCACGCTCTTGCCCGAGCCCGACTCGCCGACGATCCCGAGCACCTTGCCCCGCTCGAGCTCTAACGAGATCCCGTCCACCGCCCTTACGACTCCGTCCTCGGTCGCGAACCGGACCTTCAGGTCGTTGACCTCGAGCAGCCGTTCGGCCATTACGAAAGCCGGATCCTCGGGTCGAGGTAGGCATAGGCGACGTCAACGAGCGTCGAGAAGACGACGATGAACATGGCGCCGTAGAGCGTGACCCCCATCAGCGGCGGCAGGTCGATGTTCCCGATCGCCTGGAAGGCGTAGAAGCCGACGCCGTGAAGCTGGTAGACGCTCTCGGTGATGATCGCGCCGCCGCCGAGCACCGAGGCGAAGTCGAGGCCGAACAGCGTCACGATCGGGATGAGCGAGGCGCGGAGCACGTGCTTGATCAGGACCCGGCGGGCCGAGAGACCCTTCGCTTTCGCCGTGCGGACGAAGTCCTCGTTGATCGTGTCGAGGATGTTCGATCGCAGCACCCGGCCGTAGAAGCCGATGAAGAGAACCGCGAGCGTCAGCCACGGAAGGATCAGGGAGTAGAGCCACTGCGCCGGGTTCTGGGTTAAGGGCACGTAGCCGCCGTCGGGAAACCACGACACGGCTCCGCCCTCCCCTGCGAAGAAGTAGCGCAAGAGCAGCCCCAGCCACGCCACCGGGAGCGAGATCCCGATGAGAGCGAGCCCGGTGATCGCGCGATCGGAGAGGCGGCCCGCCGTGACGGCCGAGATCGTGCCGACGAGGACGCCGAAGCCGAGCCAGATGATGCCCGCGCCGATGCAGAGCGAGAACGTCGCCGGCAGCCCCTCCTCGATCTGGCGCACGACATTCGTCTGGTCCGAGTACGAGACGAGCTTCGCCGTGAACAGCTGCTTCATCAGATCGAACCACTGCACGATGAACGACTGGTCGAGACCGAGCTTGTGCCTGATCGAAGCGATGTTCGCCTGCGTGGCAGTCCTACCGGCGATCCGAACGGCCGGGTCGCCGCCCGGGATCTTGATGAAGATCACGTAGACGATGAAGCTGACGGCGAGGAGGACGAGGATCATCCCGAACACCCGCCGGATGAGGAACGCCACCACCTAGCTCACCCGTCTCACGGATGCTCGATCCTGACTCGTGCGCGCGGGTCGAGTGCATCGCGCAGGCCGTCGCCGAAGACGTTGATCGAGAGCACGGTGATCGCGATCGCGATACCGGGGAAGAGGCTCAGCCCGGGAGCGGTGGACAGCCGGCTCGAGCCCTCGGCGATCATCGTCCCCCACGACGGGTTCGGCGCCTGCACGCCGGCGCCGAGGAACGACAGTCCCGCCTCGGTGAGGATCGTATTCGCGACGATCAGCGTGAAGAGGACGAGCACCGAGGAGGCGATGTTCGGCAGGAGCTCGGAGAACATGATCCGCAGGGAGCCGGCGCCCTGCGCGGTCGCGGCCTCGACGAACTCCCGGTTGCGCAGCGCGAGAACCTGACCGCGGAGCGGCCGCCCGATGTACGGGATGAAGACGAAGGTGATCACCCCGGTCGGGATCCAGAGGCTCCCTCCGGAGACGTTGATGCCGAAGTGGTGGAAGCCGTTGATCGTCAACGCCGTGCCGAGCGCGATACCGAGCAGCACGACCGGGAAGGCCCAGATCAGGTCGAAGAGCCGCGTGATGATCCAGTCGGCCACCCCGCCGAAGTAGCCGGCGAGGAGCGCGAGTATCACGGCCAGCACGGTGCAGATCGCCGCCGAGATGACTCCGACGAACAGCGAGTTCCGTCCGCCGAAGAGGACCCTAGTCCCGACGTCACGCCCGAGCTCGTCAGCCCCGAGAATGTATTTCCCGCCGGCCGCGCCCCATTGCGGCCCGATCGGGACACCGCCGGGCACGACCTGCGGGACGCCGTTCACGATCTTCGTGTGGCCCTGCGAGATGACCTGGACCTGTTTTCCGTGCACCGTGATCACGCCGCCCACGTTCGTGTCGTTCTCGCCCAGGTGCGAGACGTGTGACGCGTAGACCGGCGCGAGCAGGCAGCAGATGACGACGAGGAAGAAGACGACGAGGAAGAAGAGCGCCACGTAGTTGCGGCGCAGCCGGCGCGTCGCGAGCGCCCACGGGCTGCGTCCCTGGATCCGTGGCCCGCCTTCCTCGGCCGCCAGCTCGGCGGCGGTGTCGAGCGTGAACTCCTCTTGGCCGGTGGTCGCCACAGATGCGGTCCAGGGTACGACGGAGGCCCAGCCGGGGCGGGGGGGGGGGGGGGGGGCCCC
>JBJMKG010000012.1:0-52210 GCA_045805945.1 Gaiellaceae bacterium | reverse complement strand
GCCGGGATCGTCCGCGTCGCCGACGCGCTCGACATGGCGCAGGGCCGCTCGAGGATCCCCTTCGAGAAGGGGAGCGTCTCGATGCACTCCCTGTCGGCCGCCGCCGTCGACGACGTGAAGATCTCCGACGGCGAGGACAAGCCGATCAAGGTCGAGATCGTGACGTCTTCGATCGCCGCGGCCGACAGCGAGTGCATCGAGACGCTGCCCTTCTCGAACGGGATCCGCGACCGGCCCTTCGCCATGTCGAGCGCGTCGGCGACCCGGACGATGCCGGCGTCCACGGTCAGCGGCTCCCCGTCGGCGCGATGACTGATGATCGCCTGCAGCACCTCCGACACGACCACGGTCAGGTCGGGCTCCTCGTAGATGCCGTCGAGCAGCTCCCGCAGCTTGGGCTCGGCGAGGAAGAGCGAGAAGTCCTCGTGGCCGTGCCGGTGGATCGACATGCCGATGCAGTGCAGGAGCGCGGCGAGGACGACGACCACCTCGGCGTCGTCCTGGTCGAGCCCGAAGTCCCGGACGAGGCCGGGCTCGACGCCGTGCTTCGTGAGCTGGCGGAGGAGCTTGAGCGCGATGTTCGTGACGATCTGGATGTGCACCCAGGAGTGGTCGTTGATCTCCATCCGGGCGACCGCGTTGACGTTCGCGACGTGCCACCATCCCTTGAGCTGGTCGTCGGCGTTGACGCGCTCGATCAGCGTCCGGAGCTTGCGGTTGCCGCGCACCGGGACGTTGATCCGCATCCGGGCGGCTGCTTCGGCGGGGGCGAGACGGGTCTCGCGCTCGGCCTCGGCGTCGACCGGCTGCTTGATCCGCTCGGTCGTCTCCTTGTCGATCGCCATCGCTGCCAGCATAGTGCGGGCGATGTCCGCGGAAGCCTCGGCGCCCAGGCTCCGGCCGCTAGGGATCGGCGAGATCCTCGACGTCGGGATCAAGATCTATACGCGCCACGCGCTGACCCTCTTCAAGATCGTCGTCTTCGTCGTCTTGCCGGCGCAGATCCTCGTCAACATCGTCGAGGTCTCGGCGCTGCCGAGCGGCGTCAGCGTCTCGAACGGCAATCCGTTCCGGCCGTCGGTCTCGCCGGGCGCCGGGATCTCGCGCCACGACCTCGGCACCTTCCTCGTCGGCTGGGGCGCCGCGCTGCTGATCAACTTCGTCGCCGGCCGTCTTGCCCAGGCCGGCTGCTTCCGCGCCGTCGCGGACGCCTATCTGGGGGAGGAGATGAGCTGGCGTTCGTCCCTCCGCTTCGCGCTCCGCCGGCTGCCGGCCCTCGTCGTCCTCAGCATCCTCTCCGGGATCCTGGTCGGGCTCGGAACGATCTTCTGCGTCATCCCCGGGATCTACCTCTACGTCGCCTTCTCGGTCGCCGTCCCCGTCCTGCTCGTGGAGGGAGCGGGGCCGAGCAGGGCGCTCGGCCGGTCGCGCGAGCTTGTGCGAGGCCGCTGGTGGGGCACGTTCGGGGTCGCGCTCGTCGGCTACCTCCTCGTCTCGATCGTGAGCCTCGCCCTCACGGGCCTCGTGGTCGGGGTCGCGTTCGCCGACCCGGCGCGTAACACCGTCAGCGGCTTCGTCCTCAACACCCTGGCGGAGACCGTGGGCAGCATGATCGCGACGCCTGCGGCGGCCGCCTTCGTGACGGTCCTGTACATCGACCTGCGCGTGCGCCGCGAGGGATTCGACCTGCTGTTGCTCGCCCGCCGCCTCGGCGTCGAGCGGACGGCCGGCCAGGAACTCCCGGCCTTCCTGCCGGAACCGGCGCAGACGGGAGGAAGCCAGCCGCCCTACTGGCCGCCCCCTCCGGGCTGGACGCCCGGGCCCGCTCCGCCGGCGGCCGCCGAGCCGGAACCGCCCGCGGAACCGGAGGCCGGCTGGCCGCCATACTGGCCGCCGCCTCCCGGCTGGAAGCCGGACGACCGGTGAGGCCGGAGCAAGCGCGGGAGGAGGCCCGGCGGATCCTCTCGGAGCGGCGCTTCCACGGCACGAGCCTGCCGCGCCCCCTCCACGGCCTCTTCTCCTGGCTCGCGCGGCACCTTCACTTCGTCGCGCGCGCCTGGGAGTGGCTGGCCGGCAAGGTCGGCGGGGTAGGCGTCCTGTGGGTGATCGTCGGCGCCGTCGTGCTCTCGTTCGCCGTCTGGTTCGTCTCACGCCTCGCCCAGCGCCGGACCGAACGCGAGGAATCCGAGGTCGGACGCCGGGCCGGCGGAAGAGGCGAGGACCCGGCTGCCCTCGAGCGGTTGGCCGACGAGGCTGAGCAGCGCGGCGATCTCGAGACCGCGCTTCGTCTGCGCTTCCGGGCTGGACTGCTGCGCCTCGGCCGCGCGAAGGCTCTTCCGCTGCAGCCGTCGCTGCGGACTCGAGAAGCACGGCGGCTGCTCCGGAACGTGCGCTTCGACCGGCTCGCGCGGGACTTCGACGAGGTCGTCTACGGCCGGCGCCCGCCACGGACGGCGGACGTCGCGGCCGCGCGGAGCGAGTGGCCGCAGCTGCTCGCGGAGGTACGGCGGTGAGCCGCCGCTGGCGGATCGCGGTCGGAGCCGTCGCGCTCCTCGTCGCGGTCGACCTCGCCCTCCGCTTCATCGGCACTCTGACGGGAGGAACGCCCGGCGGCCCGCGCTCCTCCTCCTACGCGACGTCGCCGCACGGGGATGCCGCGTACGCGGAGCTGCTCGGGCACGCCGGGCATCCCGCCGACCAGGTGCGGAAATTGCCGCACGAGGCGCCGCCGAGCGCCCGAGCCACCGTGTTCCTCCTCGACCCGCCTGCGGTCGGGACGAAGGACCTCGAAGCGCTGCGGGGTTTCGTCCGCGAGGGTGGGCGTCTCGTCGCAGCGGGGCTATCCCGGGAGGCGATGCGCGGGCTCGTCTCGTCCGTGCCGCAGCGTGCGGCCGGCTCACGGCGCATTCGCGCGCAAGGGTTCGAGCTCCGGACGGACGGCCTCGCGACGTGGAGACCGCAGGGGTTCCTGGCGATCGAACGGGTCGGAGGCGGCTCGGTGTATCTGCTCGCCGACTCCTCGCCGCTCCAGAACCGCCTTTTGGGCGCCGCGGACAACGCCGCGCTCGGCCTGGCGCTCGCCGGTCCCGGCGAGCGGCCGGTCGAGTTCCTCGAGAGCTACCACGGGTACGGGACGGGGAGTGGCCTGGCAGCCCTGCCGCTCGCCTGGAAGCTGCTGCTCGGCGGGCTCGGCCTGGCGGCGCTCGTGTACGCGGTGGCGCGAGGACGGCGCTTCGGCCCGCCCGAGGAGGAGGGCAGGAGCCTGCCGCCGCCGCGCCGGGAGTACGTCGACTCGCTCGCCGCGGTCATCGCTCGCAGCCGGCGGCGCGACGCCGCCGTGGGGCCCGTGCGCCGCGAGGCCCGAGACGCGCTGCTCCGTCGCGCAGCGCTGCCTCCCGATGCCGGCGACGACGCCGTGCGGAGCGCGGCGAGGCGCCTCGGCCTGGGGGACGAGGAGGCGGAGGCGCTCCTGCGTCCGGCTCGCACGGACGCGGACGTTCTCGCCGTCGGCCGCGCCGCCGCCCGGATCAGGCAGGATCACCGCTGATGGAGAGCCTGCGGGACCGCGTCGTCGGCGAGGTGGCAAAGGTCGCCGTGGGCCAGGAGGGGACCGTCGAGCGGATCCTCTGCGCGCTCCTCGCAGGCGGACACGTCCTGCTCGAGGGCGTCCCCGGCGTCGCGAAGACGCTCGTCGCGAACGCAATCGCGCGCGCGCTCGGGCTCGACTTCCGCCGCGTCCAGTTCACGCCCGACATGCTCCCGTCCGACCTCCTGGGGACGCTGACCCTGCACGGCGGCGAGCTCGCCTTCCGGCCGGGCCCGGTGTTCACGAGCGTGCTGCTGGCGGACGAGGTGAACCGGACGCCGCCGAAGACCCAGGCCGCGCTGCTCGAGGCCATGGAGGAGAGGCAGGTCACGATCGAGGGGACGCCGCGGGAGCTCCCGGCGCCGTTCCTCGTCCTCGCCACGCAGAACCCGATCGAGTACGAGGGGACGTATCCGCTGCCGGAGGCCCAACTCGATCGCTTCCTCTTCAAGCTCGCGCTCGGCTATCCGGAGGACGAAGAGCAGGAGCGGAGGATCCTCGGCCTGCGCCACCGGGGTGTGCGGCCCGCGACCCTGGACGACGTGCAGCCGGTGGTCGACCCGGCCGAGCTCGCCCAGGCGGGGCGCGAGCTCGACGCGACCGGCGTCTCCGACGAGGTCGCGGGATACGTGACGGCCGTCGTGCGCGCCACGCGCACGCTCCCGAGCGTCGAGCTCGGCGCGAGCCCGCGCGCCGGCGTGCACCTCCTCGCCGCGGCGAAGGCCGTCGCCCGGCTCGACGACCGCGGCTATGTCACGCCGGACGACGTCGCCGAGGTCGCGCTGGACGTGCTCCGGCACCGGCTCCTGCTGCGGCCGGAAGCGGAGCTCGAGCGCTACACCGCCGACGACGCGGTGCGGGCCGCGCTCGAAGCGGTTCCCGTGCCGCGGTGACACCGACGCCGCGCGCCGCCCTCGTGCTGGCGCTCGTCTCGCTCACGCTCCTCGTCGTCCCGGTTCCCGCGGCGGTGCTCCTGGCCGTCGCGCTGGCGGCGGCGACCAGCGTCGACGCCTGGTGGGTACGCCGGTCACCGGAGACGATGCGCGAGGTGCCGACGCACCTCGTCCGCGGTGTGCCCGCGCCGATTCGCATCGAGCCGGCGGAACCGGCGCGTTGCCGGATCCGCCAGCCGCTCCCTCCGGATCTCGAGCTCGAGCCGGCGCAGGCGGAGGAGGTGCTGGAGGGACAGCTCGTGGCGCGGCGGCGGGGCCGGCACACGCTTCCGTCGCCGGTGGTCCGGCGCACGGGGCCGCTGGGGCTCGCGGCCTGGACGCACGCAGTCGGCGAGGCAGCCGACGTGCTCGTCTATCCCGACCTGCCGGCCGCACGCCGGCTCGCGAGCAACGTCCGGGCGGGAAAGTTCCGCGACGAGGGTCTGCGGCGACGCGGGCCGCTCGGGCTCGGCACCGAGTTCGAGTCGGTTCGCGACTACGTGCCGGACGACGACGTGCGCCAGGTGAACTGGCGCGCCACGGCCCGCCTCGGCCGGCCGATGAGCAACCAGTACCGGATCGAGCGCGACCGGGACGTCGTCTGCGTCGTCGACTGCGGCCGTCTCATGGCGGCGCCCTTCGCCGACCGGACCCGCCTCGACGCGGCGCTCGACGCAGCCGTCGCCGTCGCCGCCGTGGCGGATGTCCTCGGCGACCGCTGCGGCGCGATCGCCTTCGCCGGCGAGGTGCTGCGTTCTCTGCCGCCGCGGCGCGCGGGCGCGCGGGACGTGACGGCGGCGCTGTTCGATCTCGAGCCGTTGCCGGTCGAGAGCGACTACGAGCTCGCCTTCGCCCAGATCCGCGGCGTCAAGCGCGCCTTTGTCCTCGTGCTCACCGACCTGCTGGAGGAGTCGGCGGCGCAGCCATTGGTGGAGGCGCTGCCCGTCGTGGCACGGAGGCACGCCGTGGCCGTAGCAGGCTCCGCGGATCCCGACCTCGACGCCGCGGTGCGATCCGAGCCGAGCGTGCCGGCGGACGTCTACCGGACGGCCGTCGCGCTTGACGTCCTCGCCGCCCGCGCGCGGGCCGCGGCGCGCATGCAGCACGTCGGCGCGACGGTCGTCGAGGCGGCACCCGCGACGCTTGCGGCCGCCTGCGTCAGGGCGTATCTGCGGGCCAAGTGGCTGGCGCGTCTTTAAGGCTAACCTGCACCCGCCCGCGCCAGAGAACGAGCCCCCAGTAGACCGCGCCGAGCGCGACGCCGACGCCGACGACCGCCCCGAGCCCGGCCTCCGCGAGCCTGGCGCGGTTGCCTTCGACGACCCCGGCGACCACGAGCCAAGGCGCGGTGCCAACCGTGAGGAGTAACGCCTCCGACGCCTCGCGCTGCAGCGACGCGCGGCGCGTGCGTAGGCCGGGGGAGACGATCGACCAGCCGAGGCTCAAGCCGGCAGCGCCGCCGACGAGGATGCACGAGAGCTCGAGGACGCCGTGGGCGGTGACGAGGTCGACGAACCCGACGCCATTGCCCGCCTGTCCCATCAGCCCGCCGATCACGCCGAGCAGCAGACCGTTGTAGAGCAGGGCGAAAGCGGTGGCGATTCCGCCGGTGATCCCGCCCGCGAAGGCCGCGAACGTGACCTCGATGTTGTTCGTGAACACCGCGGTCGTGAAGGCGGCCTGATCCGACGGCGACATGTCCCGCCACGGATGGCCCGGCTGCAGCGCCGGCCGGAACGCGGACGGGACGACGCCGGTCGCGGCCGCCGGGTCGTGGACGCCCCACAAAGCCGCCAGTGCTGCGGAGCCAAAGAGTAGGACGAACGCAACGAGCAGGGACCGGCGCCGCTCGGCGACGAGCCGCCAGTAGTCGGTCACGAAGAAGCGGACGATCGAGCGCCTGCGGGTGCGCGCGTCGTACACGGCGTGGCGGGCCTGGCGGACAAGCGCCTCGAGCCGTGCCGTCTCGCCGGCTCCCGGCGCGTGCCGGCGCAGCCGGGCGAGGTCGGCGGCCGCGCCGCGGTAGAGGCCGCCGAGGCGGAGCACCCGCTCGGGCCCGAGCCGCTCGGGCCGGCGGCCCGCCTCGCGCACGAGCCGCTCGAGCTCATGCCAGTCGGGGCTTCGCGCGGCGAGGAATCTGTCTAGCCTCATCGGAGATGGTGTTCGAGGACCGGCTGACGATCGAGACGCCGGAAGGCGTATCGCTCGAGCTTACGCTCGCGGGGATCGGTTCACGCTTCTCGTCCGCGCTCGTCGACTACCTCCTTCAGGGTGTGATCCTCGTGGCGCTCGCTCTCGTGCTCGGCTACGGCGTGGGTCTCGACCCCGGCAGCGGCGCGCTCGCGTCCGCCGTCTGGACGCTGTGCTTCTTCGTCGTCTTCAACGGCTACGACATCGGGTTCGAGGTGCTCAACTCCGGCCGTACGCCCGGGAAGCGGCTCAACGGGCTGCGCGTCGTCCGCGAGTCGGGGGCACCGGTCACCTTCGCCACGAGCGCGGTCCGCAACATCCTCCGTCTCGTCGACATCCTGCCCGGCACCTATCTCGTCGGGATGGTGTCGATCCTCGTCACGCGCCGGAACCAGCGGCTCGGCGACCTGGCCGCCGGGACGATCATCGTCCGCGAGCGGCGGACGTTGCCGCCCGAGCTGCTGGTCTCGCCCTCGGTGCAGGCGCCTGCGTGGGACACGAGTGCGATCGACGCCGCCGAGCTCGAGGCGGTGACCGCCTTCCTTGCGCGCCGGAACGACCTCGCTGCCGGCGCCCGCATCGAGATCGCGACGGAGCTCGCGTCCCGACTGCGGCCGAAGGTCGGCGGCGCGGTCGCCCCGGAGAGCCCGGAGATGTTCCTTGAGCGCCTGGTCGCTGCCAAGCGCGGGCATAGATAGCCGTCGAAGGCAGTAGGATCGCGCCGCGTGGGTCTCCTGACCGCTTCGACGACGGTCGACGTCTCCGACGCGCGCGGGGCGGCGCTCGCCATGCTCGGAGCCGCCGCGGCGCTTCCGCTCTTGCCCGGACATGCCGGGCTCCCGTGCCCGCTCCGGACGCTGACGGGAGTGCCGTGCCCGCTCTGCGGGATGACGACGAGCGTCGAGGCGGCCGTCCACGGTCATCCGCTGGCCGCCGCCCAGGCGAATCCCGCGGGCCCGGTCGCCCTGCTCGCCGCTCTCGTGCTCCTCGTACGCCGGCCGGGCGCACCTCTGCGTGCGCCGGTGATCGCCGTCATGGGGCTGCTGCTCGGCCTCTGGATCTTCGAGCTACATCGGTTCTCCCTGATCTGAAAGGAGCTCATCCGTGGCCATGTATCCACCGCCCCCGCAATCGAGCGCGCCGGCAACCGGCAGTGCCTCCGGCCCGCGCGCCGGTTTCTGGCGCCGCTTCGCCGGGGCCCTGATCGACGGAATCCTCCTCGGAGTCGTGAGCGTGATTCTCAGGGGAGTCCTGAGCGCCGGGGCGCGCGGCGGCCTCGGCATCGTCATCTCCCTCGCCTATTTCACGGCGATGATCGGCTCGGAGCGCGGTCAGACCCTCGGCCAGATGGCGCTCGGAATCCGGGTGATCGACTTCAACACCGGCGGCCCGATCGGCTACGGTCGCGCCTTCCTTCGCTGGCTCGTGAGCCTCCTGTCCGGAATCGTCATCCTCCTCGGATACCTCTGGATGCTCTGGGACAAGGAGAAGCAGTGCTGGCACGACAAGGCGGCGAACGACGTCGTCGTGCCGGTGCAGTACTACCCGGTGCGGTGAGCTACGCCGCGGCCCAGTCGCCGTAGAGGCTCGTGTAGAGGCCGCGGCGGGTGAGGAGCTCGTCGTGCGAGCCCTGCTCGATCACGCGCCCGTGCTCGAGCACGACGATCAGGTCGGCGTCGCGGATCGTCGACAGCCGGTGGGCGATCACGAAGGAGGTCCGGTCGGCCAGGAGCGTGCGCAGCGCCTGCTCGATCGTGCGCTCGGTGCCGATGTCGACCGACGAGGTCGCCTCGTCGAGGATGAGGATGCGTGGGTCGGCGAGGAGAGCGCGGGCGAAGGCGACGAGCTGCCGCTGGCCGAGCGAGAGGCGCGAGCCGCGCTCGCCGAGCTCCGTCTCGTAACCGTCCTCGAGCCGGAGAACGAACTCGTGCGCGCCGACCGTCTGCGCCGCGCGCACGATCTCCTCCGGCCGGGCATCCGGCTTGCCGAAGGCGATGTTCTCGGCGACGGTGCCGGCGAAGAGGAAGCCCTCCTGGGGCACGATCCCGAGCTGGTGCCGCAGCGACTGCTGCGTCACGTCGTTGAGGTCGTGACCGTCGAACGTGATCCGGCCGCTCGTCGGCTCGTAGAAGCGTGCGAGGAGCTTCGCGATCGTCGACTTGCCCGCGCCCGTGTGGCCGACGAGCGCGACGGTCGTCCCCGCCGGGACGTCGAGGTCGATCCCGTGCAGCACCTCCTCGCCGAGATCCCCGCCGCGGAGCCCGTACGCGAAGTGCACGTCCTCGAAGCGGACGTGTCCCGCGATCCGCGGCAGGGGCTGCGCGCCCGGCCGGTCCGCGATCTCCGGCGCCTCGTCGAGCACTCCGATGATCTTGTCCAGCGCCGCGGTCGCCGAGAGGAAGGTGTTGTAGAGCTGCGAGAGCTGCTGGACCGGATCGAAGAAGTTGTTCACGTAGAGCATGAAGGCCAGCAGCGTCCCGAGCCTGGCCGGCGTGGGATCGTGGAAGTACTGGTAACCGCCGTAGCCGAGGACGACGGCGAGCGCGAGCGTGGAAAGGAGGCTGACGAACGGGAAGTAGACCCCGTTGAGGACGACCGTCTCCATGTTCGCGTCGCGGTAGCGGCGGGCGACGGTACGGAAGTTCTCCGTCGCCCGCTCTTCGCGGGTGAACGCCTGCACCATCCGCATGCCGGCGATGTCCTCGGCGAGCGTCGCCGTGACGAGCCCGAGCCGTTCCCGCACCGCGGCGTACGCGCGCGCGGAGCGCGAACGGAAGAGCGCGCTCGCGATGCTCATGAACGGGATCACCGCGAGCGTCGCGAGGGCAAGGCGCCAGTCGAGGACGAGCAGGAGGACCGCGGTGCCGACGAGCATGAGCGTGCTCTGGGCTAGCGTCGTGACGCCGTCGGTGACCAGCTGGTCGATCGCCTCGACGTCGTTCGTCATCCGGCTGATCAGGACGCCGGCCCGGTTGCGCTCGTAGAAGCCGAGCGAGAGGCGCTGGAGGTGGCCGAAGAGCTGCCTGCGGAGGTCGGTGAGGATCCGTTCCCCGACCCAACCGGTCATGTAGGTCTCGACGTACGTCATGCCCCAGTTGGCGAGGCCGGCGGCGACGAAGATCCCGATCACGAGGACGAGATGGCTCCCCGTCGTGCCGCGGAGCGCGTCGCTCAGCACGTACTTCGCGAGGAGCGGGGGCGCGAGTGCGGACGCGGTCGCCGTGAGGAGCGAGAAGACCGAGAAGCCGGTGCGAACGCGGTACGGCTTCGTCAGCCGCCAGAGCACGCCCAGCCGCCGGCGCGTCGTATTCCAGGACCAGTCGTCGACCTCGGCGCCCCGCTGCCGCATCAGATAGCCGCCCGGCTGGTGCACTCTCACGACGCGACCTCCTCGATCTCGCCGCGTGCCTCGACCGCGTCGGCGAACTGCCGCTCGAGGAGACCGTGCTCGTGGATCTCCCGGTAGATCGGCGTCGTCCCGAGCAGCTCGTCGTGAGTGCCGCGCGCGACGATCCGGCCGCCGTCGAGGACGACGATCTCGTCCGCGAGCGCGATCGTCGAGAGCCGGTGCGCGATGATCAGCGTCGTCCGGCCGCGCATCACCTCGCGCAGCCCCGTGCGGATCTGCGCCTCCGTCGTCGCATCGACCGAGGCCGTGGCGTCGTCGAGGATCAGGACGCGCGGGTCGACGGCCAGGGCGCGCGCGATCGCGATGCGCTGGCGCTGCCCACCCGAGAGGGTGATCCCGCGCTCGCCGATCACCGTCTCGTAGCCCTGCGGGAGCCGCTCGACGAACTCGTGCGCCTGCGCGAGGCGTGAGGCGTGCTCGACCTCCTCATCGCCGAGCTCGGGCCGACCGAAGGCGATGTTCTCGCGCACGGTCGTCGAGAAGAGGAACGGGTCCTGGGAGATGACTCCGATCTCGCGCCGCAGCGAGCCGAGCTTGACGTCGCGGACGTCGACGCCGTCCACGAGCACGCGGCCCGAGTCGACGTCGTAGAAGCGCGGCACGAGCGAGGCGAGGGTCGTCTTCCCGGCGCCGGTATGGCCGATGACGGCGACGGTCGTGCCGGCATCGAGGGCCAGGTCGAGGTGCTCGAGCACCGGTCGTCCCGGGAGATAGGAGAACGAGACGTCCTCGAAGCGGATCGCGCCCTCGCCCGGAGGCAACTCGACGGGGCTCGGCGGGTCGGCGATCTCCTCCGGCTCGTCGAGCACCTGGAAGATCCGCTCGCCCGAGGCCGTCGCGCGCTGCGCCTGGCCGATCCACATGCCGAGCGAGCGGAGAGGCATCACGAGCATGCCCAGGTAGAGCATGAACTCGACGAAGCTTCCCGGCGGGAGCGTCCTGTCCGCGACCATGCGTGCGCCGACGAGGAGCACCGCCGCCTGCGCGAGGAGCGGCACGAACGAGAGCAGCGGCACGTACATCGCGCGCTGCCGGTTCGCCGTCAGCGTCTGCGCGAAGAGCGCCTCGTTGCGGGCGCGGAACTTCGCCTCCTCGGCCGGCTCCTGCGCGAAGGCCTTGACCACGTGGACGCCGACGATGTTCTCCTCCGCGACGGTCGCGACGTCGGCGAGCTTTTGCTGCACGTCGCGGAGCGTCGGGTGCGCGACGTGGCTGTAGCGATAGGCGAGCACGACAAGGAACGGAATGACGGCGAGCACGATCAGCGCCAGCTTCCACTGGACGAAGAAGAGGACGACGGCAACCGAGACGACCGTGAGGACGTTCTGGAAGAAGAAGATCAGGCCGTAGCCGAGGAAGAAGCGGACGCCCTGGAGGTCGACGGTCGCGCGCGACATGAGTTGCCCCGTCTGATGGCGGTCGTAGAAGCCGAAGGACAGCCGCACGAGGTGCGCGTAGAGGCTCTGACGCATGTCCATCTCCACGTCGAGCGCCTGCTTGCCGGAGATGAGGCGGCGCCCGAGCATGAGTGCCGCGGAGACGAAGCCGAGCGCTGCGATGACGCCGACGTACAGCCAGAGCCGGTGCCTGTCGTGGTTGACGAGTGCCTGGTCGATCACGTTCTTCCCCGTCACCCAGATGAGCGCGATCTGCGCCGCCTGCGAGCCCACCGCGAGCACGATCGAGACCGCGAGGCCGCGCTTGTACGGACGGAGGAAGGAGAGGAGCCGCGCAAACGTGCGGCGGTAGGGGACTGCGCTCATTCCCTCTGAGGGTAGACAAGCGATAGTTCCTTCCGGACGAGCGCGGTCGCTTGCGCAAGCCGTTCGCGGTTCGCCGCGTCGTTGAGCCAGCCGCTCGCTCCGGACGGGTGGGGGAGCGGAACGACCGGAGTCCCGTTCAGTTCGTAGCGCTCGCCGATGCACGGCGTCAGGGACGGCAAACCGAGCAGCCGCCGCAACGCTAGGCCTCCGACGGTGACGATCAGACGGGGTCGCAGCAGCTCGAGTTCCCAGTCGCGCCAGAACGAACAGAGCTCCTGCTCGCGCGGCGTCGGCGTCCGGTCGCCGCGACCCGAGGCGGCGCGGCCCGGGTAGCAGCGCGTGACCGAGGCGCAGTGGAACGTCGCGTAGAACTCCTCCTCCTCCTCGAGCTCGAGCCAGTGGCGCAGTGTGCGGCCGGCGCGCCCCCGCCACGGCAGCCGCTCCTCGCCCTCGATCACGCCCGGCGCCTGGCCGAAGAGGTACGCGCGCTGCCCGGAACCGGGCACCCGCACGGGGAGCGACTCGAGCGGATAGCCGGCCTCGACGCAGGCGCGGCAGCGCGAGAGGTCGCGCTGGAGCGAGGCGAGCGAGCGGTAGGACGACCTGCGAACCGTCATCGCCTCGGAGCGTAGGCTCACCGCCGATGCTGCCGCTGGAGGCCGTGCCGAACTTCTCCGAGGGTCGCGACCGGGCCACGATCGCCGCGATCGGCGAGGCGCTCGCGAGGCACGCGCGGCTGCTCGACGTCCACAGCGACGAGGACCACAACCGCTCCGTCTACACGCTGGTCGGCAGCGAGCAGCAGCTCGTTGCAGCGCTGCTCGAGGGCGTCGCCTGCGCCGGCGAGCGGATCGACCTGCGCCGGCACGAGGGCGCGCACCCTCGGATCGGCGCTGCGGACGTCGTCCCGCTCGTCCCGATCCGGGAGACCGACGCGGAGCGCGCCCGCGCGGCGGCCCTCGTGCTCGCGCGACGGCTCGGGGACGAGCTCGCGCTGCCCGTCTTCCTCTATGCCGACCTCGCGCCGGGGCGTGGCCCGGCCTTCTTCCGGCGCGGCGGGCCGGCAGAGCTGCAGCGCCGGATCGACGCCGGCGAGCTCGCTCCGGACTTCGGGCCGGCACAGCTCGACGAGCGGGCAGGCGGCGTGATCGTCGGCGCCCGTCCGCCCCTCATCGCCTTCAACGTCAACCTGGAAGGTGACGACCTCGAGGCCGCGCGGGAGGTGGCGCGTGCCGTGCGCGAGCGTGACGGCGGCTTCCCAGGCGTGCGCGCGCTCGGGCTTCGGTTGCCGCGCGCGGGACACGTCCAGGTGAGCCTCAACGTGGAGGACTGGCGGGCTTCGCCGTTGCACGAGGTGGTTGCGGCAGTGGAACGCGAGGCTCGCGCAAGAGATCTCGACGTCAAGGGGGCGGAGCTCGTCGGCCTGCTTCCCGCGGGCGCCGCCGTCGCAGCGGCCGGCTCGCTGCTTCGCGTGGCCGGCCTCGACCCCTCGCACGTCCTCGAGCTGCGGCTCCTCTCGGACGAGCAGGCGTGACCGGCGCGGCTGACACGAGGTCGCGGCGAAGTCACGACGGACGCGTGACGAGTTCGACCCTACGATCCTGGTAGGGGGTTGTCACACCCCCTGGGGGCACGTGGGACAACCTTCGAGGCGGGCCGCGTCCTAGACTCGCAGCGTGGCGCAGCAGACGGCGATCGGCCTCACGGGCGACGACCTCACCGTGGACGACGTCTGGGCCGTGGCCGTCGATGGGGCGGGCGCCGTGCTCTCCGACCGGGCGCGCGCCAGGATGAACGCGGCGCGCAAGCTGGTGGAGCGAGCCGCGCACGGGAGCCGCGAGCACACGTACGGGGTCAACACCGGCTTCGGACGCTTCGTCGCCGTCGCCATCCCCGTGGAGCAGACGCGGGAGCTGCAGCTCAGGCTGCTCCGCTCGCACGCCTGCGGCGTGGGCGAGCCGTATCCGGACGAGATCGTCCGCGCGGCGATGCTCCTGCGCGCGAACGCGCTCGCCAAGGGCAACTCCGGCGCCCGGGTCGAGACGGTCGAGTTGCTGCTCGCGCTCCTCGAGCGCGGCGTCCTCCCGCTCGTGCCAAGCCGTGGCTCGGTCGGGGCCTCCGGCGATCTCGCGCCGCTCGCCCACCTCGCGCTGCCGCTCGTGGGCGAGGGGGAGGCGTGGGTCGGAGGCGAGCGGATGTCGGGCGCGGACGCACTCGTCCGGGTCGGTCTCGAGCCTGTCCAGCTGGCGGCCAAGGAGGGGCTCTCGCTCGTCAACGGCACGCAGTTCATGGCGGCGATGCTCGCGCTGGGCCTCGTGCGGGCGCGGCGGCTGGCGCGGGTCGCGGACGTGGCCTGCGCCTTGTCGGTCGAGGCGCTCCAGGGGTCGCGCACGTCCTTCCTGCCGCAGATCCACGCGCTCCGACCGTTGCGCGGGCAGAGGACCGCAGCCGCGAACCTCCTGCGCCTGCTCGAGGGCTCGGCCATCATCGAGGCCCACCGCTGGTGCGACAAGGTGCAGGACGCCTACTCGCTCCGCTGCGCGCCGCAGGTGCACGGCGCCTGCCGCGACCTTCTCGAGTACGCCGAGTACACGGTGGGCGTCGAGTTGAACGCCGCCACCGACAATCCGCTCGTCCTCGTCGACGACGAGGAGCTCGTGTCGAACGGCAACTTCCACGGGCAGCCGCTCGCCTTCGCCCTCGACACGCTCGCCATGGCCGTCTCGGAGCTCGCGAACATCTCCGAGCGGCGGCTCGAGCGCCTCGTCAACCCGAACCTGTCCGACGGGCTCCCGGCGTTCCTCACCACCGACGGCGGCCTCAACAGCGGCTTCATGATTCCGCAGTACGTGGCCGCCTCGCTCGTCTCCGAGAACAAGTCGCTCTGCCATCCGGCATCCGTCGACTCGATCCCGACCAGCGCCGGGCAGGAGGATCACGTCTCCATGGGGAACGCGTCGGGGCTGAAGGCGTGGCAGGTGCTCGCTAACGCCGAGCGGGCGGTGGCGATCGAGCTGCTCGCCGGGGCGCAGGCAGTCGAGTTCCACGCGCCGCTCGAGCCGGGCGTCGGTGGCAGGGCCGCGCGGGCGGCGGTCCGGGAGCTGTCGCCGCGGCTGCGCGACGACCGGCCGCTCTCGGGCGACATCGAGGCGGTGGCGACGTCCATCCGGGACGGCTCGCTCCTCGCAGCGGTCGAGGCCGAGGCCGGGGAGCTCGAATGAGCACGACGGCGAGCATGGCCGGTCGCGTGGAGGCGCTCGTCGGCGACCTGACCCGGATCCGAGCGCCGCGCGGCACCGACCTGAACGCCCGCCAGTGGTCAACCGAGGCGCCCCTGCGGATGCTCCTGAACAACCTCGACGCCGAGGTCGCGGAGCGCCCCGAGGAGCTCGTCGTCTACGGCGGTTCGGGCAAGGCGGCGCGCAATCACGAGGCGCTACGGGCGATCGTCGCCGCGCTCCTCGAGCTCGGCGCGGACGAAACGCTCCTCGTCCAGAGCGGGAAGCCCGTCGGCGTCTTCACGACGCACGAGGGCGCGCCGCGCGTGCTGATCGCCAACTCGCTGCTCGTGCCGAAGTGGGCCACGTGGGACGAGTTCCGGCGGTTGGAAGCCGAGGGCCTGACGATGTTCGGCCAGATGACCGCCGGCTCGTGGATCTACATCGGCAGCCAGGGCATCCTGCAGGGGACGTACCAGACGTTCGCGGCGGCCGGGGAGAAGCACTTCGGCTCGTCCGATCTACGAGGAAGGACGATCCTCACGGCCGGACTCGGAGGGATGGGCGGCGCGCAACCGCTCGCCGGCACGATGGCGGGCGCTGCGATCCTCTGCGTCGAAGTCGATCCGCGCCGGCTCGAGCGCCGGCTCGAGACGAGCTACCTCGACGAGGCGACCGAGTCGCTCGACGACGCGGTCGAGCGGGTGCGGACCGCGGCAGCCGAGAAGCGGCCGCTCTCGGTGGGCGTGCTCGGGAACGCGGCGGACGTCGTCCCGGAGCTCGTCGCGCGCGGCGAGGAGTTCGACCTGATCACGGACCAGACCGCCGCCCACGACCCGCTCAACGGATACGTGCCGCGGGGCTACTCGGTGGACGAGGCGGCGGCCTTGCGCTCCTCCAATCCGGACGAGTACCTACGGCTGGCCCGCGAGTCGATCGTCCGCCACGTCGAGGCCCTGCTCGAGTACGTCCGGCGCGGCGCCTATGTTTTCGATTATGGCAACAACCTACGAGGTGAGGCGCGTGAAGGTGGCGTAGAGGAGGCGTTTGCATACCCGGGCTTCGTCCCGGCCTATATCCGGCCGCTCTTCTGTCGCGGAATCGGTCCATTCCGGTGGGCCGCCCTGTCGGGCGATCCCGAGGACATCGCAGCGATCGACGATCGGTTGCGGGAGCTGTTCCCGGACGATCGGCTCCTGCAGCGGTGGCTCGAACTGGCGCCGGCGCGGGTGGCATTCCAGGGGCTTCCCGCCCGGATCTGCTGGCTCGGCTACGGCGATCGCGCGAAAGCGGGTCTCGCGATCAACGAGCTCGTCCGGAGCGGCGAGGTCAAGGCGCCGGTGGTGATCGGGCGCGATCACCTCGACGCGGGCTCCGTGGCCTCGCCGTATCGCGAGACCGAGTCGATGCGCGACGGCTCCGACGCGATCGCGGACTGGCCGATCCTCAACGCACTCGTCAACGTCGCGGCGGGAGCGACGTGGGTGAGCGTCCACCACGGCGGCGGCGTGGGGATCGGCAACGCGATCCACGCCGGCATGGTGGTCGTCGCGGACGGCAGCGATGCGCAGGCGGAGCGACTCGAGCGCGTGCTGACGACCGACCCTGGCACGGGCGTGATGCGCCACGTCGACGCGGGCTATCCGGACGCGCTCGAGGCCGCCGAGGCCGGCGGTCTGCACATCCCGCGCTAGTGCTGCTCCTCCGCGACCTCGCGCAGCTCGCCACGCCTGCCGGAAGGGGGAGCCCGCTACGTGGACCGGCGCTCGGCGAGGTCTACGTGCTCGAGGACGCGTTCGTCCTCTGCGACGACGAGACGATCGAGGCCGTCGGGCCGATGAGCGACCTCCCCGCGCTCGACGGCGACGCGATCGAGGTCGACTGCCGCGGGCTGTGCGCCGTCCCCGGGCTCGTCGATTGCCACACGCACGCCGCGTTCGGTGGCGACCGCGTGGACGAGTTCTCGCTCCGGGCCGGCGGCGCGAGCTACGAGCAGCTGCATGCCGCCGGCGGCGGCATCCTCTCCACCGTCCGTGCGACGCGTGCGGCGGGCGAGGAGGGCCTCCTTGCCGCGGTCGAGCGGCACCGCTCGTGGCTGCTCCGCGAGGGCACGACGACGTTCGAGGCGAAGTCGGGCTACGGGCTCGACCGCGAGACCGAGCTGGCCTCGCTCCGCGCCATCCGGGGTGCAGGCGGCGTCCCAACCTGGCTCGGCGCCCACGCGGTGCCGCCGGAGTTCGCCGACGCCGACGCATACCTCGACTTTGCGCTCGCCGAGGTGCTTCCGGAGGCGGCGCGGCTCGCGGAGGCCGCGGACGTGTTCCTCGAGCGGGGCGCGTTCGATGTCGGCCAGGCGCGCCGCTACCTCGAGGCGTGCCGCGACGCGGGTCTCGCCTTGCGCCTCCACGGCGACCAGTTCACGGAATCCGGCGCGATCCCGCTCGCCGTCGAGCTCGGGGCCCGTTCGGTCGACCATCTCGAGGCGACGGGCGAAGAGGGCATCCGAGCGCTCGCCGCGAGCGACGTCCTCGGCGTGCTCCTGCCCGCCAGCGCGCTCTTCCTCGACCGGCCGATGCCACCCGCTCGGGCGCTCGTGGAGGCGGGCGCCGCCGTCGCGCTCGCGACGGACTTCAACCCGGGCAGCGCCTTCTGCGAGAGCCTGCCCCTCGTCTGCTCGCTCGCCGCCACGCAGCTCCACCTCTCGCCGGCGGAGGCGCTCGCTGCGTGCACGGTCAACGCAGCCCACGTCCTGGGCCGTGCCGACCGGATCGGCCGCCTCGCGCCCGGCTACCGCGCCGACGTCACGCTCCTCGACGCGCCCGACTGGCGCTACCTCGCCTACCACCTCGGCGGCCGCGTCGTTGCCAAGGTCGTGGTCGGAGGCGAGCTACGCTAGCCCTCCATGCCGACGAGAAAGCAACGGCGGCGGGCGCAGAAGGAACGCCGGCACGAGTACGAGACCGTCTGGGTCGACGAGGAGGGCAACGAGCTCGAGGAGCCGCCCGAGGACCTCGTGGCCGCACCCGACAAGCAGAACGGAGCCAGGCCGACCGCGAAGGCGCAGCAGCAGCGTGGCGGCCGCCCCGGCCGCGTTCCGCCGCCACCCTCCTGGCAGCGGGCGTTCAAGCGCTCGGCGATCCTCGGCGGCGTGATCTTCGCCCTCTTCTACATCCTCGGCGCGAAGAACGGCGGCCACAGCCTCGGGAGCGCGCTTGGGCTCGCGGCCATCTACACCGCGCTCTTCATCCCGTTCACGTACGCGATCGACCGCTTCGCATACAAGCGCTGGGAGCGGCGCGGGGAGCAGCACGCAACAAAGCGGCCGGCTAAGAAGCGCTGACGCTGGACCGGGCGGCCCCGCCGCCGCGGTAGTGGCCCTCACCGGGCCACGGGGCGAGGTAGAGGAGGACGCGTCCGCCGCGCTCGCTCCGCACGGTTCGTCGCTCGTCGGGATCGAAGCGGAAGAGCTCGCCTGCCCCGGCCTCGACCGAGTCTTGGCCGGCCTCCACGGTGACGCTGCCGTCGACGACGAGGACGACCGCCGCTTCCTTCACCTGATGCTCGCCGAGTGCCTGACCGGCGTCGATCTCGATCAGTACGAGGCGGGCCTCGCCGTCCTGGGAATGGAGGACGACAGGCGACCGCGTCCCCTGCGGCGTCTCCACCTCGCGAAGCCTCCAGTGGCGCACGGAGATCGTCTTCCCGCACCCGCGGAGCGGTTAACCAACGCTCCACTAGACTCGCCGCCATGCCGCTCGCGGTCGACAGGTACGCGCTCGGTCCGCTGCAGACGAACTGCTACGTCGTTCGCGGCGAACGCGGCGCGCCCCAGTGTGCCGTCGTCGATCCCGGCGGGGATGCGGCGGACCTCCGGCTCGAGCTCGCGCGGCTCGGCACGTCGTGCGCCGGAATCCTCGTCACGCACGGGCACTTCGACCACCTCGGCGGCGTGGCCGACCTCGCCGAGGGGACCGGTGCCGAGGTCTGGATGCCGGAAGGGGAGCGGGAGACGCTCGAGCGCTATCCGGAGTTCGCTCCGGTTGGTGTCCCGGGACGTCCGCATGCGCCCGAGCACCTGCTGAGCGGCGGCGAGACGGTGGAGGTGGCAGGGGTCTCGTTCGAGTGCCTCGCGGTTCCCGGCCACTCGCCGGCGCACGTCGCTTTCCACGCCGACGGCGAGCTCTTCAGCGGCGACGTGCTCTTCGCCGGCTCGGTCGGCCGCGTCGACCTGCCCGGAGCCGGCTGGGACACGCTCCTCGCGTCGGTGCGCATGCTTGCGGAGCGCTTCCCGCCGGAGACGGTCGTCCATCCCGGCCACGGCGCCGAGACCACCCTCGGGGTCGAGCTCGCGCGCAACCCGTTCCTCGCAGAGCTCCGCACGCCGACGCCGTGAAGATCGAGCGGCCGCGGGGGACGCACGACATCCTCCCGTCCGAGCAGCCGCTCTGGCGGAAGGTGACGGCCGAGATGGAGCGGCTGTGCGCCCTCTACGGCTACCGGCGGATCCAGACGCCGGTCTTCGAGGACGTCGCGCTCTTCCAGCGGACCTCGGGAGAAGGCTCGGACGTCGTCCAGAAGGAGATGTACGTCTTCGAGGACCGGGGCGGCCGCACCCTGGCACTCCGCCCGGAGGCGACCGCGCCGATCTGCCGGGCGTACGTCGAGCACGGGATGCAACAGGAGCCGCAGCCGGTGAAGCTCTACACGCTCGCGACGTACTACCGCTACGACAAGCCGCAGCGTGGCCGCTATCGCGAGCACAACCAGCTCTCCGTCGAGTGCCTCGGCACGGCCGATCCCGCCGTCGACGCGGAGGTGATCGAGCTCTACGACACGCTGCTCCGCAATCTCGGGATCAGGCGCTACGAGCTCCGCCTCAACTCGATCGGAGACCGGGAGTGTCGCCCGGCGTACCTCGACCGTCTGAATGCCTGGCTCGACGAGCACGCGGACCAAATCGACGCGGAGGCACGGCAGAAGCGGGAGACGAGCCCGCTCCGCGTCTTCGACGTCAAGAGTGAGCAGGTGCGCGAGGCGCTCGAGGACGCCCCGAAGATCGGCGACTCGCTCTGTCCTGCGTGCGAGGAGCATTTCGCCGCCGTTCGTTCGGCCCTCGACGCGGCCGGCGTCCGCTACGTCCTCGATCCGACGCTGGTGCGCGGCCTCGACTACTACTCGCGGACGGCGTGGGAGTTCCTCGGCCCGGACGAGTCGACCCAAGCCTCGACCATCTCGGGGGGAGGCCGCTACGACTACCTGGTCGAGCAGATCGGCGGCCGGCCCACCCCCGGCGTCGGGTTCGGGGCGGGCATCGAGCGGCTTCTTCTCTCGCTCGAGCTCGAGGGAATCACGGCCGCTGAAGACAAGCTCGACGTCTTCGTGGCCGCCGAGCCGGGGCAGCCCGTCCGCGCGCTGGTCGCCCGTCTGCGAGCGGAGGGCATCTCGGCCGACGCCGATTACGCTGGCCGCTCGATGAAGGGCCAGATCGGCTACGGGCAGAAGAGCGCGCGCGCAGTCCTCGTCGTCACGGAGGAGCGCATGACCCTGCGCCGCCAGCAGGCGCCCGACCTCGACGTCGGGGAGCCGCAGCTGCTGGAGCTGCTGCGCACATGACCTGGCGCGACGCGATGTGCGGCGAGCTCCGCGCGGACGACGCCGGCCGGCGCGTCACGCTCGCCGGCTGGGCCGACACGCGCCGCGACCACGGCGGCCTCGTGTTCGTCGACCTCCGCGACCACACCGGCAAGGTCCAGCTCGTCGTCAACCCTGAGCACGCCCCCGCGCCCGCCGCCACCGCACACGAGATCCGGAACGAGTTCGTCCTCCAAGCGGTGGGCGAGGTCGTGACGCGGGCGCCGGAACTCGTCAACCCGAACCTGCCGACCGGCCAGATCGAGGTCCAGGTCGACGAGCTGCGGATCCTCTCCCGCTCGACGCCCCTCCCGTTCCAGCTCGACGAGGAGAACGTCGACGAGACGCTCCGCCTCCGCTACCGCTGGCTCGACATGCGGACCGAGCGGATGCAACGGAACCTGCGGCTCAACCACACCGCGATCGCGGCCATCCGCCGTGTCATGGACGAACGTGGCTTCGTCGACGTCTGGACGCCGAGCATGACCCGCGGCACGCCCGAGGGAGCACGCGATTTCCTCCTCCCGGTCCGGCTGCAGCCGGGGAGGTTCTTCGCCCTCGCCCAGTCGCCGCAGCTCTTCAAGCAGCTCTGCATGGTGGGCGGGATCGACCGCTACTACCAGATCGCGACGTGCTGGCGCGACGAGGATCTGCGCGCCGACCGGCAGTTCGAGTTCCGCCAGCTCGACTTCGAGATGGCCTTCGTCGAGCGCGAGGACGTGCTCGACGTGATGGAGGCGTGCGTCGTCGGCGCGTTCGAGGCCGCCGGCGTCGAGCCGCCGGCGCGACCGTTCCCGCACCTCTCCTACGCCGACGCGATGTTGCGCTACGGCTCCGACAAGCCCGACCTCCGCTTCGGCATGGAGATCCAGGATGCGACGGATGTGACGCGGGAGTCCGAGTTCGGCGTGTTCAAGAGCGCGCCGTGCGTCCGCTACGTCGTCCTCCCGCGGACGTTCTCCCGCAGCGAGCAGTCGCGACTCGAGGAGCTGGCGAAGGAGTGGGGCGCGAAGGGCCTCGCCAACCTCGCCCAGATCTCGAAGTTCCTCTCGGACCGGGAGCTGCAGGCATTCGGCGTCGAGGAGGGCTCGACGGCGCTGTTCGTCGCCGACGAGGAGCCCGTCGTCGCGCGCGTCCTCGGGCTCCTCCGCCTGCACCTCGCGCGCGAGCTCGACCTGATCGACGCAGGACGCGACGTGTTCCACTGGATCCTCGACTTTCCGCTCTTCGAAATCAGCGAGGAGTTCGGCGGCTGGACGTTCATGCACCACCCGTTCACCGCACCGGCGCCGGGCGAGCAGGAGCGGATCGAGGCGGAGCCCGCGCACGCGCGGGGCCAGCACTACGACCTGATCTGGAACGGCTGGGAGCTCGGCTCCGGGTCCATCCGGATCCACCAGGCGGAGGTTCAGCAGGCGGTGTTCCGCGTGATGGGGATGGGGGAGGAGGAGCAGCGAGACAAGTTCGGCTTCCTCCTCGACGCGCTCGAAATGGGTGCGCCGCCGCACGGCGGGTTCGCCATGGGGATCGACCGCTTCATCGCCCTGCTCGCGCGGGAGCCGGACATCCGGCAGGTGACCGCCTTCCCGAAGATCGCGAGCGGCTCCGACCCGCTCACCGGCGCGCCTACGCCGTATCCCGACACGGCACTGCGCGAGCTCGGCATCGGGCTGCTTCAGCCACAGGCGGACTAGCGGGCGCTACAGTCTGCTTGCTCGGCCCCGCGCGCCGAATCGGGCGCACATGTAGATCCAACGCTACGTGAGAGGGAGCCGGCGTCCCGACCGAGGCTTTGCCGGAGGCGGGCACGGCACCCACCTGGGAGACCAGGATCACATCGTTCGATTCGGAAGCGGGGCCGGGCTCTCGTCTACCGTGGCTCCATGCGCGAGGTCTTTGGAGACTCGAGCCGGGACGGCGAGTGGGCCTCCGTCCGCCTGCTCGTCGATGGTGACCGGATCGCCGAGGCGGACGCGCGGGGGCTCGAGCGCGACGTCACGGGCTTGACGCTGCTCGAGGCGGCGTCCGTCGGCGGCGAGACGCTCGCGGTGGACGCGCTCGCGAATGCGCTCGGACCGGTGTTCCGCGCGGCCCCGACGCCCGGCCGGGCTGCTGTGGCGATGAGCGGCGGCGTCGACAGCGCGGTCGCCCTCCTTCGCTCGCTACCCAATGCGGTCGGCGTGACGCTGCGGCTGTGGCTCGATCCGGCCGGGCCGGATTCCGAGCGCGCCTGCTGCTCGCCCGAGAGCGTGATCGCCGCACGCGAGGCGTGCCACCGGCTCGGCGTGCCGCACGTGACGCTCGACCTGCGAGAGGAGTTCCGCCGCGCGGTCGTTGCGCCCTTCGTGCGCGGCTACGCACGCGGCGAGACCCCGAACCCCTGCACGCGCTGCAACGGCGGCTTCCGCTTCGCCGAGCTGCTCGCGTTCGCTCGGCGTGCGGGAGCCCAGCGCCTCGCTACCGGCCACTACGCGCGCATCGTCGAACGTGACGGCCGGTTCCTGCTCGCCCGCGGCGCCGATCCCGCGAAGGACCAGAGCTACATGCTCGCCGCGCTCGACCCGCGTCACCTCGCACGCATCGCCTTCCCGCTCGGCGAGCAGGACAAGGAAGCGACGCGGGGCGAGGCCGAGCGTGCGGGGCTGGCCGCCGCGCGCCGGGCGGAGAGCCAGGAGGCGTGCTTCCTCGCCGGCGACGACTATCGCGAGTTCCTCGGCCGCAACGGGCTCGAGCCGCGCGAGGGAGTCCTCGTCGCGGAGGACGGAACGCAGGTCGGCCGACACGACGGCTACTGGCGCTTCACGCCTGGCCAGCGGCGCGGTCTCGGGGTCGCGGCCACCGAGCCGCTCTACGTCCTCGGCACGCGCCCGGCCGCCAACGCGGTCGTCGTCGGGCCGCGCGAGTCGCTCGCGCGCACCCGGGTGAACGCACGGGGACGGCTCTACGCCGCGGTCGAGCGGGTCGAGGCCAAGCTCCGCTACCGGTCGCCGGCGGTGTCGGCCCGCGTCGAGCCGACCTCCCGCGGATTCCGGCTCGAGCTCGACGAGCCGGCCTACGGCGTCGCGCCGGGCCAGGCGGCTGTGCTCTACGACGGCGATGCCGTCGTCGGCTACGGGCTGATCGGCTCCTCGCACTAAGATCGGCCGAGGATGCTGGTCGCGGCATTCACGTGGGGGGATCTCTGGCGACTTGCTCTCGCCGTGTTCCTCCTCGCGGTCGGGCTCTCGTTCGCCTACCTGCTGATTCGACTGGCCGGAACCGTCGCGCGGGTTTCCTCGTTCATCCGGGGAGCGGAGGAGTCAGTCCTTCCGGTGATCGGCAAGGTCGGAGGCAGTGTGGACCGCGTGAACGGGCAGCTCGACAAGGTGGACCGGATCACGGACAGCGCCGTCGACGCGGCGGACAGCGTCGACACCGCCGTTCGGGCGGTGAGCCTGGCGATCACGCGTCCCGTGCAGAAGGTCTCCGGCTTCGCCGCCGGCGTGAGCTTCGGAGCCGCCGACTTCAAGGTGCGCCGCGACTGGCGCCACGCGGTACAGGCGGGCAAGGAGGCCGCGGCCCGGCGCGAGAGCGATCTCGCGGCCGAGCTGCGGGATGTGGGCACGTGAAGGGCGACGAGATCCGGCTCGTCATACCGGCGGAGGAGGAGTTCAGGCCGATCGCGCACCTCGTCACCGGTGGCCTCGCCATGCGGCTCGACGTGACGTACGACGACCTCGACGACCTGCAGGTGGGAATCGAGGCGCTGCTCGCGCTGCGTGACGACGCGCACGAGCTCGTCCTCTCGCTCTCCGCCGACGACGGTGTGCTGCGTGCCTCACTCGGCCCGTTCGCGCCGGAGAAGGTGCATGCCGGCGAGTCCGACGGCGGGCTCGACCTGCGCCGCGTCCTCGAGACCGTGTGCGACACGCACGAGGTCGAGGAGCGCGATGGAACGGCCTGGGTCGAGCTGAGCAAACGGATCTCGAGCCCGGCAAGCGCCCCGGGAGCCAACGCATGACGCGGATCGACGACAAGATCCTCCTGCGCCGCTACCACGAGGACGGCGATCTCCAGGCACGGGAGCAGCTGATCGAGCAGTACATGTCGCTCGTCCGCTCGCTCGCGCGGCGCTACTCGTACCGCGGCGAGCAGCTCGAGGATCTCGTCCAGATCGGCGCGATCGGGCTGATCAAGGCGATCGACCGCTTCGACCTCGAGCGCGGCGTCGAGCTGACGACGTACGCGACGCCGAACATCATCGGCGAGATCAAACGGCACTTCCGAGACAAGGGCTGGTCTGTGCGCGTGCCGCGGGGCCTGCAGGAGCTCAACGTCCAGCTCTCGCGGCTCGTCGAGCAGCTCACGGTGCAGCTCGGGCGCTCCCCGACTATCCCCGAGCTCGCGAAGGCCGCGGGTGTCGAGGAGGAGGAAGTGCTCGAGGCGCTGGAGTCAGGGCGCGCGTACACGTCGCTCTCGCTGTCCGTCGGGGGTGGGGGAGGCGACGACGACGACCTCGACCCGCTCGAGTCACTCGGCACCGAGGAGCACCAGTACGAAGTCTCGGAGGACCGGGCAGTGCTCGCGCCGGGCTTCAAGGCCCTGGACGAGCGCGAGCGGAAGATCCTCCAGCTCCGCTTCTTCGAGGGCCTGACCCAGTCGCAGATCGCGCAGCAGGTCGGCATCTCGCAGATGCACGTCTCCCGCCTGATCCGGCGCTCGCTCGAGAAGATCCGCGAGACGATCGCCGAGGATGAGGAGAGCCTCACCCGCTAGGTGACAGGCGTGAGGACTGTGAGTGTGTGGCGGTCTCGTCTGGGGGGGTTGTCAGGTTGGTGCCGGTGCTCTTTTCTTGTGACTCGGCGTGAGGATGACCCGTCGCGGGTGTCTTGCGAGTGATGTGTCCGGGCGAGGAGTGGCCGGTGCCGGCCTGGCGCCCGCTTGCTGGCCTGATCAGAAGCCTGTCCGTCTTTGTTGGGCGTGACCCGTCACAGTCGTGCCGCGCGCGGTTTTCCACCCCAGACCGACACCGGAGTTGGTCCCCCAACCGAGGGCTCGGTTTTGGTTTTGCCGTTGAGCTAACTGAGGCCGTGTGAGGTTCTCACTTTGTGCTCTCGCCGTGGGTCTGGGCGTTGGTGTTTCGGCTGCGGGCGCGGCCAGCGGAGGCTCGATCGTGGTTCGCCTGGAGACGGATCCGGCACCGGCGGGCGTGGCCTGGTCGTACTCCGGTGTCGGGCAGGCGTTTCCGCTGCGCGCGTCCGGCAGCTCCAAGACGATCTCGGGGCTGGCGGACGGGACGTACAGACTGACGGAGACGGCAGCGGGGGGCCAGGCAAAGACGTTGACCTCGCTCAGGTGTGCTGATCCGTCCGGTGACACCACTGTCGACGTCGCTGCCGCTACCGCGACGATCCCGCTCGGCTTGGGCGAGACGATCGCCTGCACGTTCAGGCACCGAGCGCTGGGCCCGCGTCCCGCCGCGAGTGCACTGCAGCTGGCGAAGAAATACGCGCCGGTGCTCCGACCCGCCTCCGGCGAGCGTTACCGACCGCTGCGCCTAGAGGGCTACCTGACAAGGACCGCTCTGCGCAGCGGCTCGCCCCCGCACGGGACGATCGCGCAGACGAAGCCGACGCTCTTCTCGCTCCCGGTCACCTCCGCGCCCAGATATCTCGATATCCGCGACGCAGAGCCCCGCTCGCACGCGTCGAGGTACCCGGCGATCGAGCAGCAGCTTCGGCTCGCTCGGCCGCAGCCGACGGTCTACTTCCACCTCGCCTACCAGCCCAGCCAGGGGCGAGTGGCGATCGAGTACTGGCTGTTCTACCTCTACAACGACTTCTACGACCAGCACGAAGCCGACTGGGAAGGCGTCACCGTCGTCCTCGAGAACGGTGCCCCGCTAGGAGCGGCTTATTCGCAACACCAGGGTCGCAAGTGGATCGCGTGGTCGGCCGTCCGGAAGACTGCGACGCATCCGGTCGTGTATGTCGCGCGCGGCTCTCATGCCGACTATCCGAAGGCCGGGCGCTACTCGATCCGGGTCTGCTGGACCACCCGGCACGGACGCCGCTGCGCCCCCACGCCAAGAGTCGACCTCGCTGACGGCGCCGGAACGGCGCTGGCACCGGCGGCGTACGACCTCCAGCCGTTCGCGGGAACCGGGTACACGGGCTCGTGGGGATCCGGCACCTACATCCTCGGGGTCGGACTGACGCGCGACCGGATCACCGATCCCCGCCGCCGCTCCGAATACACCAACCCATTCACGGCCGTTCAGCCCTGACGCACCTCGACACCGGGCACCTAAGTCCGCGTACGAACGAGTTATGGACCTCCGAGTTGCCGCCAGCTATCCGAAGGGGTGTGTATCGCAGCGCGCCTTCGACCTACGAAATCGAACAGGGCTACGCCACCGCCCGAACCGGGGAGGAACCTGATGGCACGCACGGCTACAGAGAGCGAGGCACCCAGGTGGTGACTTCAGCCGCGAGGCCGCACGTCTTCTGGGCGACGCGGGAGCGCGTTCGCGGCTGGCCGATCGGTGCCGCGCTGCTGGAGACGTTGAGCCACGTCAACCCGGACGTCCGCGATGCGCTCGAGGCTGAGCGCGCTCGCCTCAGCCGGGACGGCTATCCGGACGATCTGCCGCTGCCGGCTCTGTGGTGGCCGCCCGAGGCCCGCGACGAGCTCGTCGAGATCGCCGATGCCCCGCGGATCGCGCCCTTGCGAAGACGCCTCAGGCCGGTTGTCGCCGCGTAACGGCGCGGCCGAGACCGTTCGAGGCCCTCTGCTGCCGTAGGCTTTCGGAATGGCCGCTGAGCCGCTTCCGGTGAGGCGGATGAGTGCGGCGGAGCTGCGCGCCCTCGCTCACCCGCTGCGCCTCCAGTTGTTGCAGGTCCTGCACGCCGAGGGGCCGGCGACCGCGTCGCAGCTCGCACGCCGGCTCGGCGAGTCGAGCGGGGCGACGAGCTACCACCTCCGCGCGTTGCACCGGGTCGGCATGGTGGAGGAGGCGGAGCAGCGGAACGCACGCGAACGCTGGTGGCAGCGCTCGGCCGAACGCCTGCTGATCCCGAACTCGGTTCCGGCCGAAGCCTCCGACACCGAGCGCGCCGAGCTGCAGGCGGCCCACGCCCAGATCGAGAGCCTTCTCGTCGAGCGCGACGAAGGGGCGTTGCAGCGCTGGATGGAGATCCGCTACGAGCTGCCGCTCGAATGGCAGGACTCGCAATGGATCGGCAACTTCCGGATGTGGGCCACGGCCGCGGAGGTGAGGGCGTTCGTGAAGGCGATGTTGGAGCTGTCGGAGCCGCTGCGCAAGGCACCCGAAAGCACGCGCACCGACCGGCGCGAAGTGCACCTCACGTTTCGCGTGCTGCCGCAGGAGCCTCAGCCCTAGACTCCCACAGCTAAGACGCAAAGAATGTTTGCAATCTCTCTTTGCAGACGCTAGGTTCACGGCGCGCGCCGGTGGTGGCGCGTCGAGGGACCACGAAGCGAAGGGGGAAGACACATGCAGGGACCACACATGGGACGGGGGCTCCGCGGAATCCTCGCCCTGCTGGCGGTCGGTCTGGTCGCCACGGCGATCCCGGCGGCGGGGGGCAAGGCGGCACACGCTGCCTCGTCCACCGCCTGTGCAGCGAAGGGGGACGCCCGCCTGGGCCAGTTCGGCGGCGTGGTCGGGGCCGTGCCGGTCGACGCCCCCTGCGTCGGTACCAGCGACGGTCACAACGGCCTGCCGCCTCTGCTCTGGCACGGCGGGCCCATGATGGGGACGCCCGCGACTGGCCCGGTCGTCGTCACGCCGATTTTCTGGAATCCGGCGGGACACCCGATGACGGCTAGTTACAAGACCATCATCACCGACTACCTCACGGACGTCGCCGCGGACAGTGGGCAGCACACGAACGTGTACTCGACGCTGGACGAGTACTTCGGCAGCAACGGAAGCATCAACTACGACGTCCAGCTCGGCGCCCCGGTCGACGACACGAGGCCGCTGCCGGCGAACGGCTGCGACCTGACCCACAAGGACATGACCGGGATCTACGCCGACGGCTCCGGCTACGACGCGTGCCTCGACGATGCCCAGGTGGCCGCAGAGACGGACGCCGTTCGCCGGGCGCAAGGCAAGCCCGCCGACCTCGCCCACATCTATGTGCTCTTCCTGCCGAAGCACGTCGAGACCTGCTTCCTCGGAGGCTCGGTCTCGACCCTGAGGAAGGGGAACCAGCTCTGCACGATCAACCACGAGAAGAGCGCGGGCTACTGCGCGTACCACACCATGGCTCCGACCGGCATGGTGTACGCGAACCTGTCCTTCCCGATCTACCGCTCGCCGGTCGGCTTCACGTGCGGCAGCGACGCGAGGGTCGCGTTCGGAGTGGTCCAGACGCCGAACGGAGACCCCGACGCCGATACCGAGGTCAGCCCAACGAGTCACGAGATCATGGAGGCGATCACCGACCCGGACGTCTCCACCGGCTGGTACGACCAGGCCGGCTTCGAGAACGGGGACGAGTGTGCGTACGTGTTCGGCACGCCGCAGGGCGCGGCGGGCCAGTTCTACAACCAGGTGATCAACGGCGACAACTACCTCACCCAGGAGGAGTTCAGCAACCTCGACTTCTTCGCGACGGGCCTCGGGTGCCTGCCCAGCGAGTAATCGCAAAAGGCACTCATGTACACCCCCGGAGTGGAGGTGGCGAAAGCCACCTCCACTGCGTTCCAGCGCCCACTCCTCAACCCTGGTGCGGGGTCTCGCGAGTTCCTAGAGCGCGAACGTCAGCCGCCGCGGCGCCGACGGGAGGAGCTGCGCCGCCGCTGCGAGCGCCGGAGCGCGTCGAGCTCCGCGAGAGCGGCGCCCGCGCCGCGTGCGACCGTCGTCAGCGGTTCCTCGTCGCGGGTGACCGGGAGACCCGTCTCGCCGCCCACGAGCTCGGCGAACCCGGGTAGCAGCGTCCCTCCGCCGACGAGCGTGACGCCGCGGTCGGCGATGTCCGACGCGAGCTGGGCCGGCGTCTGCTCCAGGAGTTCCTTGAGCGCGGAGACGATCCGCGTCAGCGGCCGCTCGAGCGCGTGCCGGACCTCGTCCTCGCCTAGGCTGATGCGGGCGAGCAGGCCGGTCGACATGTAGCGGCCGGCGACCTCGGCCTCGGGGGCCGCGGCGTGTCCCTCGAGTGCGCTTCCGACCTCGACCTTCACCCGCTCCGCCTGCTCGTGGCCCACGAGTAGCCGGTGCTCCTCCTGAACGAAGCGGACGATCGCGTCGTCGAGGTCGTAGCCGCCCACCGGCAACGAGGTCGAGACGACGATCCCGCCGAGCGCTATCACGGCCATCTCGCTCGTGCCGCCACCGACGTCGACGACGAGGGAGGCGACCGCCTCCTCGACCGGCAGTCCGGCGCCGATCGCGCCCGCCATCGCCTCCTCGATCAGATGCGCCTCGCGCGCGCCTGCCGCGAGCGTCGCCTCGACGACGGCGTCGCGCTCGACCTGGGTCAGGCCGCTCGGCACGCAGACGATCACCGCGCGCCGCAGCCCGCCGCCTCCGACGCGCCGGATGAAGTGCCCCAGCATCTGCTCCGTCGTCTCGAAGTCGGCGATCACGCCGTGCCGCAGGGGCCGCGTCGCGACGATCGTCGCAGGCGTACGGCCGAGCATCTGGCGCGCCTTCTCACCGACCGCGTAGACCTGTCCGGTCTGCTGGTCCATGGCCACGACGGACGGCTCGAACAGCACGATGCCCTCCCCGCGCCGGAAGACGACGGTGTTCGCCGTGCCGAGGTCGACGGCCAGATCGGTACCGGCTGCGAACGACGGCAATCTCATTCGCGCTTCTCCACGGCGACCCCGGTCGGCGCCGGGGCCGGGCGCCGCGGCTGGAACCGTAGCCGTCTCAGAACAACCGTCGGTTCGCCTCCAGCCAGGCCCGCTCCGCCGGAAGCTTGGCGAGCGCGCGATGCCAGCCGTTGCGAAGGCAGCGCTCCTCGACGCGGTCGTACTCCTCGGCGAGCATCGCCGGGAAGTCGAACGCGCGGCCGTAGGCGTCGAGTGCGAGGCGCGTTCGCCTGACGAGCTCGGCCGGCTGTGCGTCTGTCAGGCCGTAGCTCACGAAGGTCCGCAACGCGTACGCGACGTCCTCGGACACGTCACCGCGATGGACGTCGTCGAAGTCGATGATCCCGACCGGCAGCCCGGCGCGCCAGACGAGGTTCCACGGGCCGAAGTCGCCGTGGCAGGCCACGTCGTCCCCGAACGCGTCGTGGTAGCGCCGCAGGAGACGGAAGACGGCGCCGAGCTGGTCGTCGGAGAACGTGACGCGCTGGGGCGGGTCGCCGACGTACGGATGCATTCGGCCGCGCTCCGTGAATGTCTCGCCCTCGATCCAGCTGAGGACGTCGCGGCCCTCGTCGTCCACGCCGAGCCGGCGTGGAGCGGCGTCGAAGCCGACGCGCTCGAGGTGGAGCAGGACGTCGCGGGCGAGCTGCGGATCCGGTCCCGGCGGCCGGTGGACGGTGTCGCCGACGCGAACGACCTCCTCGTGCGTCGCGCCGCCGACGAGTGAGGACGGCTCTTCGCTCAGGACGCCCGCTGCTCGCGCTCGGTCACGCCGCATAGCATGCGCCGCCCAACCAGCCCGCGCAATTGGCTCGTTCAGCCGTGGCTGAAGCCGAGGTCGAGCAGCCTCCTCGCGTCGCGGTAGATGTTCGGCGAGTCGAGGACGACCGCGATCAGCCTCCTGCCGTGGCGCGTCGCCGACGCGACGAGGCACCACCCGGACGCGGAGGTGTAGCCCGTCTTGACGCCGTTCGCGCCGTGGTACATGTGCAGGAGGAAGTTGTTGTTGAGATAGATCTTCGAGTTCGTCGGCGCCGCCCATCGCACCTCGATCCGCCTTGTCCGCACGAGCTGCTTGAAGCGCGGGTTCCGGAACGCGTAGCGGGTCAGCGCGGCGAGATCCCAGGGCGTCGAGTAGTTGCCGTGGTCGCGGATCCCGCTCGGGCTCGTGTAGTGCGTGTCGTGCAACCCGAGCCGGTGCGCCTCCTCGTTCATCTGGCGGAGAAACGCGTGCACCGAGCCGGCGCTCGAGATCGCGAGCTCGTTCGCGTCGTCGTTGCCGGAGTAGAGGAGCAGCGCGTAAAAGAGCTTCCACGCCTTGACGTGCTCGCCCGTGCGCAAGCCCTCGCGGACGAGCGGGACACGCGTCACCGAACGGGCGACGGTGAGGGTGCTGTGCCACGGCACCTCGCGCAGCGCGAGGGTCGCGGTCATGATCTTGGTCAGCGACGCGATCTTCCGCCGCTCGTGCGGGTGCTTCGCCCAGAGGACGCGGCCCGTGTGCGCGTCGACGACGATCGCCGCCGGCGCGAGGATGCGGTCGTGCGGCGCGCCCGCGAGCAGCGGCGCCCCGCTCAGCAGGGGGAGCTTCGGCCCGGCGGTGCGCGCGTCCCCGTACGAGACCGTGCGGGCCACCGGCGTCCTCGCCGGGTGTGGCGCGACCGCGAGATGATGGCCCGCCTTCGCCTCCCGCCGTCCGAACCAGACGCCGGCCCCCGCGGCGAGCAGCACGACGAGCAGGAGCAGAGCAACCCTCCCGGCCCGGTAGCGGCGCCTCCGCCGCCGTGGCGCGACCGGCGTCAGTACGTCGAGCGACACTGAGATCCGATGCTAGCCGGGTAGTCGGCGGGCCTCCAGCACCCTCCCTCCTAGAATGGCCGCCGTGCATACCACGGCCGAGCTGCGCGAGGGGTTCCTTGCTTTCCACGAGGAGAAGGGCCACCTCAGGCGGCCCTCGGCCTCGCTGATCCCGCGCGCCGACGATCATTCGACGCTCCTCACGAGCGCCGGCATGCAGCCGCAGATGCCGTTCTTCCTCGGTCGCGAGGCACCGCCGGCACCGCTGACGACGACCTGCCAGAAGGTCTTCCGCACCGTGGACATCGACGTCGTGGGGCTCGACACGTACCACTGCACGTTCTTCGAGATGCTCGGCAACTTCTCGTTCGGGCAGTACTTCAAGGAGGGCGCGATCGAGTACGCGACCGAGTTCATCCGGGAGCGGCTGCAGCTCGATTGGGACCGCGTATGGGTCAGCGTTCACGCCGGCGACCCGGGCCTGAAGCTCGGCCCCGACGAGGAGGCGATCGGCCTTTGGGAGCGGATCGGGATGCCGTCGGAGCGGATCGTGCCGCTGCCGTCGTCCGAGAACTTCTGGTCCGTGGGCGGCCCGGGACCGTGCGGGCCGGACTCGGAGATGTACTGGGACTGGGGCGAGGAGACCGGCTGCGGCACCGACGACTGCAAGCCTGGCTGCACGCGGTGCGAGCGCTTCCTCGAGTTCGGCAACCTCGTCTTCATGTCGTACGAGCTCCACGTCGACGGCACGCTCACCGAGCTCCCAAGCAAGAACATCGACACCGGCTGGGGCCTCGAGCGCGTCGCGCGAGTGGTGCAGGACGTGGCGTCGGTCTACGACACCGACGGCTACCAGGCGATCATGGACTGGGTGGCCGCGCAGTCCGGCGTGGCCTACGGCTCGTCGCAGGACGCAACGAAGGCGCACCGCGTTCTCGCCGACCACGGCCGCGGGATGACCTTCATCGCCGCCGAGGGCGTGGCGCCGTCGAACGAAGGGCGCGGCTACGTCCTCCGGCGCATCATTCGCCGCGCGGTGCAGCACGGGCTGCGGATCGGGATGCAGCCGCCCTTCCTGCCCGGGCTCGCCGACGTCGTGACCGAGCAGATGGGACAGGCCTACCCCGAGCTGGTCGAGCACCGGGAGGAGATCCACGGCGCGCTCGCCGCCGAGGAGGAGCGCTTCGGCGAGACGCTCGAGCGGGGCATGGCCATCTTCGAGGAGGCGGCCGCGAAGGGCGAGATCACGGGGGACGATGCCTTCGACCTGCAGGCGACGTACGGCTTCCCGATCGAGCTGACGCAGGAGCTCGCGCGGGAGCGCGGCCTCGGGGTCAACGACGAGGAGTACACGCGGCTGATGGAGGAGCACCGGGAGGTCTCGCGCCAGGGCGGCACGGCGCGGTACGAGCCGCGGTTCACCACGGGGGCGCCGCGCACCGACTTCGTCGGCTACGAGCAGGTCGACGTGTGGACCGCGATCACCGCGCACGCGGATCTCGGTGACGGTTACTTCCAGGCGAAGCTCGCCGAGTCGCCGTTCTACCCCGCCGGCGGCGGCCAGGTCACCGATGCCGGCTGGATCGAGAAGGAGGACGGCTCGCGAGCCGAGCTCGTGGAGGCGCTGCGACTCGAGAACGACCAGGAGCTCGTCTTTCAGGGTGCACGCTTTGCCGAGGGCGACCGTGTCCGCGCCGTCGTCCCGTGGAACGTCCGCTATCCGACGATGGCGAACCACACCGCGACGCACCTCCTGCACAAGGTGCTGCAGGAGGTGCTCGGCGACCACGTCCGCCAGGCCGGCTCCGCCGTGAGGCCCGACAAGCTCCGGTTCGACTTCACGCACCCGTCACCGCTCACACTGGCAGAGCGCACCGAGGTCGAGCAGCGGGTGAACGAGCGCGTCTTCGCCAACCTCCCGGTGCGGATCTTCGAGACGCCGCTCGCCGAGGCGCGCAAGCTCGGCGCGACGATGCTCTTCGGGGAGAAGTATGGCGACGTCGTACGCGTCGTCGACGTCGACGGCTGGTCGATTGAGCTCTGCGGCGGCACGCACGTGCGGTCGACCGCGGAGATCGGGCCGTTCACGGTTCTGTCCGAGAGCTCGGTCGGCGCGGGCGCGCGGCGGATCGAGGCGGTGACGGCGGGGGAGGCGTTCGCGCTTCTGCACGAGCGGGCACGTGAGGCCGATGCGCTGCGCGGCGAGCTCGAACGGGCGCGGAAGGAAGCGAAGCGGCCGAAGCAGACGGAGCAGGCCGAGGTCGTGTTCCAGGAGAAGCAGGGAGACGTCCTGCTCGTCGAGGTGAAGAGCCTGAAGGGCGGCCCATTGCGGGACTTCTCCGACCGCATCCGCCAGCAGGAGAAGGCGGAGGGCGCGATCGTCGCGTCGCGCGACGACGGCCGCGTGTTCCTCGTGGTCAACTTCGACGAGTCGCTCGTGGCCCGCGGGCTCGACGCCGTGCAGGTCGTGCGCGAGCTCGGCAGGCACATCGGCGGGGGCGGGGGAGGCAAGCCGACGCTCGCCGAGGCCGGCGGCAAGAACCCTGACGGCATTCCCGACGCGCTCGCAGCGGCCAGGGAGCTCGTCACGGCGTGAAGGCGATGGCGCTCGACTACGGCTCCGCGCGCACCGGAGTCGCCGTTTCCGATCCGACCGGCACCGTGGCGCGCCCGCTCGGCGTTGTCGAGCGCGCCGGCTCCGAGAGCGGGCTCGCCGAGCTGGCGCGGCTCGTGCGCGAGGAGGAGGTCGAGCGCATCGTCGTCGGGCTACCGCTCACGATGCGCGGGACGCGCGGCGAGCAGGTGGCCGAGACGGAGCGCTTCGTGAACGCGCTCCGCGGCGTCCTCGATGTCCCGGTCGAGCTGTTCGACGAACGCTTCACCACCGACCTCGCGCAGCGGACGCCCGGCGCGGCGGCAGCGGTGGACGCGCTGGCGGCGGCGCATCTCCTCTCGGACTGGCTCGAGCGGTGGAACCCGGCGGCCCGCTGAGACCGCCGCGGCCGTCGCGGCGCCGGATCCTCGTGCGCCGGCTCGTGGCGATCGTCGCGGTCCTGTTCGCGCTCGGCGGCGTCGCCGCTGCGCTCGCCATGCGCGGCTCGTCTCACACCGCACCGCCGACCACGACGATTCGCCAACTGCGCCAGTTCAGGGTCGTGTTCCCGGAGGGGTTCACCCGCGCGAAGATGGCCGCGCGCGTGCAGGCGGTGTCGAAGATCGCCCGGAACGAGTCGCACCGGAAGGTGAAGCTCTCCGGAAGCGCCTATCGCGCGGCGACCGCGAAAGCGCGCAGATTCCCGGGCTTCGGTGCGAAGAAGCTGCCCGTCGAAGGGTTCCTCTTCCCCGACACGTACAACTTCGACCGCGCCACGACCTCGGCCCAGCTGGTGCAGGAGCAGCTGAGTGAGTTCGCCTCGAAATGGAAGAAGCTGGACCTCTCCTACGCGCGGAGCAAGAACCTGACGCCGTACGACGTGCTCACGATCGCCTCGATGATCGAGGGCGAGGTGCAGGTGCCGAAGGAGCGGCCGCTCGTTGCCGCCGTGATCTACAACCGCCTCCATCTCAACATGGCGCTCGGCATCGACGCGACGCTGCGCTACGGGCTGCACATCCCGCCGACGCAGTCGCTGACGAACTCGGAGATCCACAGCGACAACCCGTACAACACCCGCTTCACGCCCGGGCTGCCGCCGACGCCGATCGACAATCCGGGCCTCGCGGCTCTGCAGGCGGCGGCGCACCCCGCGCAGGTCGACTACCTCTACTTCGTGCGCAAGCCCGACCACAAGCACCACTACTTCACCGACAACGCGCAGGACTTCCTACAGCACGAGGCCCAGTACGGCTACTGAGGTCGCGCTGCTGGGACATCCGGTGGCGCAGTCGCTCTCGCCCCGGATGCAGAACGCGGCCTTCGCGGCGGCCGGGCTTGACTGGAATTACGTACTGCGCGACGTGCTGCCCGAGGAGCTCGAGACCGCGGTGCGCCACGTCGAGTACGCGAACGTGACGGCGCCGTACAAGCGCGACGTCGCGCGGCTCCTCGGCAGCGACCTGCCGTCGGTGAACACGATCGTGCGTGGCCGCGGCTTCTCGACCGACGCCGCGATCCTCGAGCTAGTAACAAGTTGTCACAAGCCGGGGATCGTGGGAGACGGCGGCGCAGCGGCCGCCTTTCGCCATGCACTGCCGGCGGCCCGCGTCTTCTCCCGGCGCGGTGCGTGGCCGCCGGACGTTCGCGATGCCGACCTCGTGATCCACGCGACGCCGGTGCGGAACGAGGTGCTGTTCGAGCTCGGGCCGGGGCAGACGCTCATCGACCTGCCGTATCCGCGGACGCCGACGGCGGAGGCGGCTGCCGCGTCGGGAGCGCGCGTCCTCGACGGTCTCGAGGTGCTCGTGGCTCAGGGCGCCGCGAGCTTCGAGCTGTGGACCGGACTTCCGGCGCCGGTCGATGCGATGCGCTCGGCCGTTGGCTTGACCTGAGAGAGCCGGGGGCATAGAACGAGCACGATGCGGCACTGCAGCGCGTGTGGGGGAGGAGTGGAGGACGAGTTCCGCTTCTGCCCGCACTGCGGCACGTCGCAGCGGACGAAGATCGTCGAGTACTTCCGCGGCCACCCGGACGTGGGCGACGGCGGGCTGCGCGTCTCGGTCTACCTGACCGAACCGAGGCACGCGCGCCTCAGCGTCTGGCGCGGCGACGAGGCGCAAGCCGCGATCTCGCTCGACCCGCGCGAGTCGGGCCGGCTCGGCCGGTTCCTGCTCGCCGCGAGGGCCGACCGGCACCGGAGCCTCGTCTCGCGGGTGCTCGCGCGGCTGTAGCGCTCCGAGCGCACTACGCTCTCGCCTATGACGCTCGAGCTCGCGACCGCGGGAGAGTCGCACGGGCCCGCGCTCGTCGCGATCGTCTCCGGGCTGCCCGCGGGTCTCGTCCTCGACCGGGACGCGATCGACATGGACCTCCGCCGCCGCCAGCAGGGCTATGGCCGCTCGCCGCGCCAGCAGATCGAGACCGACGAGGTCGAGGTGCTCGCCGGCCTCCGCCACGGCCGCACCCTCGGCTCGCCGCTCGCACTCGTCGTGCGGAACCGCGACCACAAGAGCTGGACGTGGGGGATGAGCCCCTGGCCGCCGGCGGGCGAGCCCGAGGGGAAGGGGACGAAGGCGGTCACGCTCCCGCGGCCGGGGCACGCAGACCTCGCCGGCGCCCAGAAGCACGGCCTCGCGGACGTACGCGACGCGCTCGAACGGGCCTCGGCGCGCCACACCGCCGTCTACGTCGCTGCCGGCGCCGTGGCGAAGGCGCTCCTCCGCGAGATCGGCATCGAGGTGACCGGCGAGGCCTTGCCCGAGGCCGGGGCGGATCCCGCTGCCGTCGACGAGGCGCGGCGCGAGCGCGACACGCTCGGCGGGCGCGTCGAGGTGCGTGCGCTCGGCGTGCCGCCGGGCCTCGGCTCGTACGCGCGGCGCGAGGACCGGCTCGACGCACGGCTGGCGACGGCGCTCATGGGGATCCAGGCCGTGAAGGGCGTCGAGATCGGAGACGGCTTCGCGCTCGCCGGCCTGCGCGGCTCCGAGGCGCACGACGAGATCGTCCGCGACGAGCACGGCCTCCACCGCGAGACGAACCGGGCCGGCGGCATCGAGGGCGGCATGTCGAACGGCGAGGAGGTCGTGGTGCGCGCGGCGATGAAGCCGCTGCCCACGCTCATGCGCCCGCTCCGCTCGGTCGACCTCGACACCGGCCAGCCCGCGGATGCGCTCGTCGAGCGAAGCGATGTCTCGGCCGTCGAGGCGCTCGCGGTCGTGGCGGAGGCCGCCGTCGCCTGGGAGCTCGCCCGGGCTGCGCGCGAGAAGTTCGGCGGCGACGCCCTCGGCGACTTCGTCGGCGCCTGGCGCGCGTATCTGGAGCGGATCGACTGGACGCCGCGCGGAACCGTCACGTAGCCCTCGTCGGCTTCATGGGCGCCGGCAAGACGACCGCGGCGCGGCTGCTCGGCCTCCCCGTGGTCGACTCCGACGACCTCGTCGAGGCCGCGGCGGGGAAGCCAATCGCCGACATCTTCCGGGACGAGGGCGAGGCCGTCTTCCGCGCCCACGAGGAACAGGGGATCGTGCTCGCGCTCGGCGGGGGGGCGGTGACGTCGCCACGGGTGCGCGGCGCGCTCGGGGACACGCTCACGATCTGGCTCGACGTCGACGTCGACACGTGCTGGGAGCGCGTGCGGGGCAGCGGCCGGCCGCTCGCGCAGGACGAGGGCGAGTTCCGCCGCCTGTTCGAGGAGCGGAGGAGGCTGTACGCGGAGGTCGCGGACGTGGTCGCCCGCGACGTGCACGACGTCGTCCTTGCGGCCGCCGGTGTCCATGTCGAACGAGGCGCGCTGCGGCGGCTCGGCGAGCTCGTCCCCGGAGAGGGGCCGGTGGCGCTCGCCTCGGACCCGCAGGTCGCGGGCATCCACGGCATGGACGCCCAGCTCGCGCTCGGGCCGCGGCTCGCGGAGACGCACGAGCTGCCGCCCGGCGAGGAGGCGAAGACGCTTGCAGCCGTCGAGCGGCTCTGGCAGGAGCTGCGCCTCGACCGGAGCGGGACGATCGTCGCGCTCGGGGGCGGCTGCACGACGGACGCCGCGGGGTTCGCGGCCGCCACGTACCTCCGCGGCGTCGCCTGGACGCCCGTGGCGACGAGCCTCGTCGGCCAGGTCGATGCGGCGATCGGCGGCAAGACGGCGATCGACCTGCCGCAGGGCAAGAACCTCGTCGGCGCCTTCCACTGGCCGGCCCGGACGGTGCTCGACCCGGCGCTGCTGGAGACGCTGCCCGAGCCGCAGCGCCTCGAAGGCATGGCGGAGGTCGTGAAGACGGGCCTCCTCGCGGGCGAGCCGCTCTGGGAGCTCCCCGACGACGAGCTCGTCCGCCGCTGCGCCGCGTTCAAGGCGGCCGTCTGCCTGCGCGACCCCCACGAGCAGGGCGAACGCGCGATCCTCAACCTCGGCCACACGTTCGCGCATGCGCTCGAGGCGGCCGCCGGCTACGAAGGGCCCACCCACGGGCAGGCCGTCGCACTGGGCCTCCTCGCGGCGCTCCGTCTCTCGGGCCGCGACACCGCGGTCGTCGAGGACCTGCTGCGACCGCGGCCGGTGCGCGTCGACCGGGAGCGCGCGTGGGAGGTGATGAAACGGGACAAGAAGGCCCGCGGCGGCGACCTCCGGCTCGTCCTCCTCGGGGACGACGGGCCGCGCTGGGACGTCGCCGTGCCGGAGCCGGACGTGCGCCGCGAACTCGATAGGTTGATCGCATGAGGGTGCTGGTCCTCAACGGCGTCAACCTGGACGTCCTCGGGCGCCGCGACCCCGCCCTCTACGGCGGACTCACGATCGCGGAGCTCGAGAGCCGGATCTACGAATGGGCACGCGAGCTCGAGCTGACGGTCCAGTGCCGCCAGACGAACGACGAGGGCGAGTTCGTCAAGTGGTGCCACGCCGCGTACGACACCGTCGACGGGATCGTCGTTAACCCAGCGGCCTGGACGCACTACGCCTGGTCGATCCACGACGCGCTGGAGCCGCTCACGATCCCGATCGTCGAGGTACACCTCTCGAACGTCGACGAACGCGAGGAGTGGCGGCGGCAATCGGTCGTCGCCGACCTCGTCGCTGCCCGCTTCGTCGGACACGGACCCGACGGGTACAAGCTCGCGCTCGACTACCTGAAGGAGCACGGAAAATGAGCGACAGGATCGAACGGCTGCGCGAGCTGCTCGAGGAGCCGCTCCTGATCACGAACCCGGTCAACGTCCTCTACCTGACGGGCCTCGACAGCTCGAACGTGGCCCTCCTCGTCGAGCCCGACCGAGTGCGGCTCTTCACCGACTTCCGGTACATCGAGGCGGCGCGGGCCGCCGAGGGCGTCGAGGCCGTGCAGACGAAGCGCACGCTCATCGCCTGGCTGGCGAAGGAGCTGGAGGGCCCGGTCGGGTTCGAGGCCAACGTGCTCCCGTGGTCGTTCGCCGAGCAGCTGCGGCAGGGCGGCCTCGAGCTCGTGCCGCGGAAGGGCCTCGTCGAGCAGCTCCGCGCCGTCAAGGACGAGGGCGAGCTCGACGCATTCCGGCAAGCGTGCGCGATCACCGACCGCATGTTCGAGCGGCTGGTCGAGGAGGTGCGCTTCGTCGGCCGCCGCGAGCACGACGTCGCCTGGGACATCACGCGCCTCTTCCACGAGGAGGGCGCGGAGGAAACGGCGTTCGAGTCGATCGTCGGCTCTGGACCGACGGGCGCGCGGCCGCACGCTCGTGCCGGCGACCGCGTGATCGAGGAGGGCGAGCTCGTCGTGATCGACACGGGTTGCCGGGTCGGCGGGTACGTCTCCGACTACACGCGCACCTTCGCCACCGGCGAGCTCGACGCGGAGCAGCGGGACGCCTACGAGGTGGTGCTCGCCGCGCAGCGGGCGGGGCTCGACGCGATCCGCGCAGGCGCCGAGGGCGTCGACGTCGATGCGGCCGCGCGCGACGTCATCGACGGCACCGACCTCAACGGCACCTTCGGCCACGGGCTCGGGCACGGCCTCGGGCTCGATGTCCACGAGTCGCCTCGCCTCTCGACCGAGAGCTCCGACACGCTCGCAGCCGGCAACGTCGTCACCGTCGAGCCCGGCGTCTACGTGCCCGGCCGCTTCGGGATCCGGATCGAGGACGACGTGATCGTGACCGAGGACGGAGTCGAAAATCCCGTCCGGTTCACGAAGGAGCTGATCACCGTCTCGTAGCTACCATCGGGCGCCGTGGCCGAGACCGTCGACACGAACAGCTTCAAGAACGGAATGCACATCGAGCTCGACGGCAAGGTGTGGCGGATCGTCGAGTTCCAGCACGTGAAGCCCGGCAAGGGCGGCGCGTTCGTCCGGACGAAGCTCAAGAGCCTCGACGCAGGGGCGGTCGTCGACCGCACCTTCCGGGCGGGCGAGAAGTTCCCGCGCGTGCACACGGAGACGAAGAACGTCCAGTTCCTCTACGACGACGGCTCCGAGGTGCACTTCATGGACGCAGAGACGTACGAGCAGTTCGCCGTCCCGCGTACCGAGCTCGAGGAGGAGCTGCCGTTCATGCAACCGAACGCGACGGTACAAGTGCTCGCGGTGAACGGGAAGCCGTCGGGCGTGCAGATGCCGGCCTCGGTGGAGCTGACCGTCGTCGAGACCGAGCCCGGCGTGAAGGGCGACACAATCTCGAACGTGACCAAGCCCGCAACGCTCGAGACGGGTGGCGTCGTCCAGGTCCCGCTCTTCGTCAACGTCGGTGACCGTCTGAAGGTCGACCCGCGCGAGAAGCGCTACATCTCGCGCGCCTAGTTCAGGCCTGGCTCACCGAGCATCGCGAGATGCTCGTGAACATGAGCACCTCCTCGCCCGGCGCATCGAGCAGCCTGTACTCGGCCCGGCCGACCACCATGCCCGCTGGGCCGGAGAGCACCACCTGGCCGACGCCGGAGAACTCGAGCTCGCCGATCTGGACTGGCGTCGTGTCGAGGAACCGTCCGTGCATGGTGTACGTGTTCCCGGCGGCGTCTTGCAGCGTCCCGTCGAGAGTGGCATGGAGGAACGCCGGCTCCTCGCCGCTGCCGTTTTCGTCGACGCCGAGCCAGCCGCTGTACGTCCTCGTCAGCTGCGACGTCTCGCCCTCGGTGAAGATGTCGTGCGGCATGAACGGACAGCCCAGCGGTGCGAGGCCGAGACCGCTCGGGTTGTCGATCGTGTTGATCCAGAGGGCGCCCGGATTCGACCATGTCCCCCTGACGAACGTCCCTCCCTGGACCGGTGCCGCCTTGGTAACGCCGGCGCAGACGGCCGCAACCGCTATGGCTGCCGCAAGCGCCATCGCAAGCCTTTTCATGATTCCCCCGTTGTAGTCGGCCGCTGACTTCGCGGGATCCTATCGCGGCGAGGCCCGAGGTAGGCTCCTGCGCGTGCCGTCGCTCGCCGACACGACGATCCGCCTGCTCGGCCAGGAGCCGCTCGCGGGGCGGGTCCCGGCCGCAGAGCAGCTCCGGCTCGCCGAGATCCTGGACCGGGCGGGGTTCGCGTACCTCGAGGTCTCTGGCGGCGGCTGCTTCGACGCGGCCGTCAAGCGCGGCGTCGAGAGCCCGTGGGAGCGGATCCGGGCGCTCAAGGCACGCGTCAAGACGCCGCTCGGGCTCGCGCTCCGCGGACGCTTTCTCGTCGGCTCGCGCCCGGTCGATGCCGACTTCTCACGTCGCTTCGTCGCCTCCGCCGCGGAGAACGGGATCGACGTCTTCCGGCTCCACGACCCGCTCAACGACGTCTCGAACCTGCGCGAGGCCGCGGAGGCGATCGTCGCGGCGGAACGCGACTTCGAGGCCGGGCTCGTCTACAGCCCGGGACGCACGGGAGAGATCGAGACGCTGATCGAGCGGGCGCGGATGCTGCCCGAGCTCGGCGCGGTGCGAGTCCTCCTCCACGACCCGACCGGCTCGCTGCAGCCGCATACGGCAGAGGAGCTCGTGCGTGCACTCTCCGAGGCGAGCGGCCTCCCGGTCGGGATCTACGCGCAGGGGGCCGGCGGCAGCGCCCTCGCGGCCGCGCTCTCGGCCGCCCAGGCGGGCGCGCAGCTCATCGCCTGTGCGATCTATCCGCTTGCCCTGACCCTCCACCGGGTATCGGGCGAGGCGCTCGCCGAGGCGCTCGTGGGGAGGGGCCTGGACCCCGGCGTCGACGTCGACGCGCTGTGGGAGGCGACAGATCTCGTGGACGAGCACATCGGCGACGAGCTGGTCACCCCGCTCGTGCCGCGCATCGCGGTGCTCGCGGCGCGTCACGACCTGCCGGCGAGCGTGGTCGCCGGGATCGACCACTCGCTACAGGCGGAAAGCGCGGGCGACCGGCTCGACGAGGTGCTCGCGGAACTCGACCGGATCCGCGCGGAGACCGGCTGGCCGCCGCTCGCCTCGCCGATCGGCCAGGTGCTCGCCTCGCAGGCGCTGCTCAACGTCCTGTCCGCGAGTCGCTACCTCGTCGTCGTCGACGAGCTGCGCGGCCTCGTCGCGGGCGCGTTCGGCACGCCGCCGGCTCCGGTCGACCCGGCGCTCGTACGTGTCGTCCAGCTCACTACCGACCCCGATAGCGAGGAGGACGTCACACCCCCGCTCGACGAGGTGCGCGAGCGCGCCGGCGGCTTCGCGTCAAGCGAAGAGGAGCTACTCCTGCTCGGCCTGTTCGGCGACGAGGCGGAGCAGCTGCTCCGCGGGATTCGCGGCCGCGGCCGGCGCGAGGGCGAGCTGGCGGGGGTGGCGGAGAACCGCTCGCAGCGGATCCAGGAGATCGTGCGGATCGTGCAGGAGTCCGGAATCGGCGAGGTGACGATCGAGGAGGACGGGATGCGGATCTCGGTCCGCTCGACCTCCGATCTCCCGGCCGACACGACCGGCGGGGCGTCACTCGAGGCGCCCGACGAGCCCGAGCTGCCGCTGACGACCGCGGTCAGCGGCACGGTCGTCCGGGTCGAGTCGCCGATGGTCGGCACCTTCTACCGCGCTCCCGAGCCGGGAGCGCCGCCGTTCGTCGAGGTCGGCGACGTCGTCGGACCGGGGCAGACCCTCTGCATCCTCGAGGCGATGAAGCTCATGAACGAGGTGAAGGCGGACGTCGAGGGCGTCGTGCGCGGCGTCCATGCCGAGAACGGCCAGCCGGTCGAGTTCGGGCAGCTGCTCTTCGAGCTCGAGCCGCTTGCCGACCGGCCCGCGCTGTGAGCTGGGCAGAGCTGGAGCGTGACGCTCCGGCGCTCGCTCGACTCGCGCGCGAGCGCTTTGAACAGCCTGGGGTCGCACTGCTCGGCACGCTTCGAGCCGACGGCGCTCCGCGCATCGACCCGGTGGAGCCACACTTCGCCGAGGGCGAGCTCGTCGTCGGCGCGATGCGGAACAGCGCGAAGGCGCACAGCCTGCGCCGCGACCCGCGCTGCGTGCTCCACAGCACGATCACCGGGCCGAACACGGGCGAGCCGGACATCAAGCTGAGCGGTCGTGCCGTCCCGTCTGCGGCGAGGGCGGGCTGGTGGGCCGATCGACCAGCCGAGGACGTCGAGGTCTACGCCCTGCGGGTGGAGGAGGCGGTCGCAATCGAGTGGAACCTCGCCGCTTCGTGCATGGTCGTCCGCCGCTGGACGCCGGACCGGGGCGAGAGCGTGCGCGAGCGAGCCTACCCCTAGGCGAGGCGTCCGCTTCTACGTGCCGGCGATCGGCCGGCCGACGACGAGCACCTCGAGCAGCTCCGGCTCGAGCTCCGCCAGGTCAGCGTCGGGGAGGACGCGGAGCCCATCGAGAGCCTTCGAGAAGAAGCAGCGGGCCGCGGCCGCCAGGACGACGTCCATGATCTCGGTCTCGGACAGGCCGAGGTCGCGGAGCGGCTGGAGGTCGGCGTCCCCGATCGACGTCGCGTCGTCCACGACCCGCTCGGCGAGGTCCATGACCGCGACGTCGATCGCGTCGAGAGCGGCCGTGCGCCGGTCGCGGGCGATGTCGGCGACGGGCTCGCCGAACTGGTCGCGCAGCACCCTCCCGTGCATGAGGCTGCAGTAGCTCGAGCGCAGCCGCCGCGCGGCGGCAAGCGTCGCGAGCTCGTAACGGCGCAGGTCCATGCCCGCCTTGATCGCGCCGTTCAGCTGCTGCCAGGCGGCGAGCACCTCGGGCCGGGCCTCGAACGCACGCTCCATGTTGGTCGACACGGGAGGGATTCTGCACCTCCGTACACTCTCGGCGTGTTCTCTCGCGTCCTCGTAGCGAACCGGGGTGAGATCGCCGTCCGGGTGATCCGGGCACTGCACGAGCTCGGCGTCGAGGCGGTCGCCGTGTACTCGACGGCGGACGAGGACGCGCTCCACGTGCGGCTCGCGGACCGCGCCGTCCGGATCGGCCCGCCGCCCGCCGCCCGGAGCTACCTCAGCATCCCGGCGCTCGTCGCGGCGGCGGAGACGACCGGCTGCGAGGCCGTCCATCCCGGCTACGGCTTCCTCTCCGAGAACGCCGCCTTCGTCCGCGCCTGTGACGAGAACGATCTTGTCTTCATCGGGCCGAGCGCGGAGGTGATGGAGCGGATGGGCGACAAGGCACGCGCGAAGGCCGAGATGCGCGCCGCCGGCGTGCCGCTCGTCCCGGGCACCGAGGGCGTCGCCGGCCTCGAGGACACACAGGCAGCGGCCGCGGAGCTCGGCTTCCCGGTGCTGCTGAAGGCGGCGGCCGGCGGCGGCGGCAAGGGCATGCGGGTCGTGACGGAGCCGGGCGGCCTCCACGAGGCCTACCAGCGCGCCGCGGCCGAGGCGGACGCGGCCTTCGGGGACGGCTCGCTGTACGTCGAGAAGGTGATCGCGCCGGCCCGCCACGTCGAGATCCAGGTGCTCTGCGACCACCACGGCAACGTCCTCACCTGCGGCGAGCGCGAATGCTCGGTTCAGCGCCGCCACCAGAAGCTCATCGAGGAGTCGCCGTCGCCGGCGCTCGACGACGAGCGGCGCGAGGCGATGGAGGCCGCGGCCGAGCGCGCCTGCCGGCACATCGGCTACCGCAACGCGGGCACGTTCGAGTTCCTCGTCGGGCCGGACGGCTCGTTCTCCTTCATCGAGCTGAACGCACGCCTCCAGGTCGAGCACCCGGTGACCGAGCTCGTCACGGGCCTCGACATCGTCCGCGAGCAGGTCCGGATCGCGGCGGGGGAGCGGCTCGCCCACGGTGGCCGCGCCGGGCCGCGCAGCGGCCACGCGATCGAGTTGCGGATCAACGCCGAGGACCCGGCACGCGGCTTCGCCCCGGCACCCGGGCGGATCGAGCGGTTCCGGCCACCGCTCGGCCCGGGCGTCCGTGTCGACACATTCGTCGAGGACGGCACGGTCATCTCGCCGCACTACGACTCGCTGATCGCGAAGCTGATCGTCGTCGACGCGAGCCGCCAGCTGGCCATCGCGCGCGCCCGGCGGGCGCTCTCCGAGCTCGAGGTCGAAGGCGTCGCCACGACGCGCGACGTCCTGGACGACATCCTCGACAGCGACGAGTTCCGGAGCGGCGAGTACTCGACGTCCTTCCTCGAGGAGTCCGGCGCGCGGCTGCCGGCGCTGGCCGGCTCATGAGTCGTGTGCTCGTGCAGGAGGCCGGGGGGTCGGTGCGCGTGAGCGAGGCCGCGCTGACGGAGATCGTGCGCCGGGCGGTCGCATCGGTCGAGGGCGCCCGGTTGCGCAAAGGCCGCCGGCGGCTCGGCGTGGAGCTGCAGGAAGGCCGGGCCTCTGCGGAGCTGCAGCTCGCCGTCGCCTACGGTCGTGTGCTGCCCGAGGTGTCGGCCGCGGTGCAGGAGCGGGTCGCCCAGGCGCTCGCGCGGATGTGCGACGTCGAGGTCGAGGCGGTGCACGTCATCGTCGAGGAGCTCGACCGTCCGTGAGCGCGGTCAGCCGCCGGGAGGCGCGCCGCGCCGCAGTCTTCATGCTCTTCCAGTGGGACGTGACCGGGCGTCCGCTCGGATCGCTGTACGAGGGCGAGGTCGACGACTACACACGGCAGCTCGCCGGCGCGGTGACCGAGCGTGCGGCCGTGCTCGACTCACGGATCACTTCCGCCTCCGACGACTGGACCGCGGACCGCCTCGGCGCGGTCGAGCGCAACGTCCTGCGCGTCGCGCTCGAGGAGCTCGACGAGGGGGAGGTGCCGGTCGAGGTCGTCCTCGACGAGGCGGTGACCCTTGCGAAGCGGTATGCATCCGAGGATGCTGCGAGGCTGGTGAACGGGATCCTGGGGAAGCTCGTGCGGGAGGCGGCGAGATGAGCACCGACGAGTCGTTGACGCGGGCGGAGGAGCTGCTGGCGCGGGTCGAGGCGGTGCGCGCGGAGCTCGAGCAGCTGTCCGAGGGGGAGGGCGGCTCTCCGGAGCGGGCGATCGAGCTCCTCGGCGAGCTGTCGGAGCTCGCGAAGGCCGTCGAGGAGGAGCTGACCCGTGCACAGCGAGCGGCCGAGGCAGATGCACAGTCCTGACGAGCTGAAGGCGCTCGTCGAGGACGCGCTCGAGCGGCTGGATCTCTGGCCGGAGCTGCACGGCCAGGCGACGGCCGTGCGCTACTCGCTCGAGGCCGGCGGCAAACGGGTAAGGCCAGTGATCGCGCTCGCGGTGGGGGAAGCGCTCGGCGCACCGGTCGAGCAGGTGCTGCCGGCGGCGCTCGCGATCGAGCTCGTCCACACCTTCTCGCTCGTCCACGACGATCTGCCGGCCATGGACGGGGACGACGAGCGGCGCGGCCAGCCGGCGACGTGGAAGAAGTTCGGAGAAGGCGTCGGCGTCCTCGCGGGCGACGCGCTCCTCGCCGAGGCCTTCCGGCTCGCTGCCCGCTATGACTCGTCGGCGGTCGCACGGGAGCTCGCCGAGGCGACGCTCGGGATGATCGGCGGCCAGTACCTCGACACGATGGTCGACGGCTACGACCTCGCCGCGGTGCACCGGCTGAAGACGGGGCGGCTCTTCTACGCGTCCGTGACGATGGCGCTCTGGGCCGCCGACCTGGCCGAGGAGGAGCAGACCCCGTGGCGGGCGTTCGCGGAGGAGCTGGGGCTCCTGTTCCAGATCGTCGACGACATCCTCGACGAGGACGGCTACGTCCGCGAGCACGGCGCCGAGGGCGCCCGGCGCTACGCCGACGAGGCCGCGGAGCGGGCGCGCGCCCGACTGGCCGAGGTCGAGGCGGACACGACGGTCCTCCGGGACATCGTCGACGGGCTCGCCGTGCGCACGGCTTGAAGAAGCGTCTCGACGTCGTCCTGGTCGAGCGCGGGCTGGCCGAGTCGCGGGCCCAGGCCCAGGCGCTCGTCCTGGCCGGGCTCGTCCGCGGCTTCGACAAACCCGGGCAGCAGGTGGACGAGGCGGCGGAGCTCTCGGTCGAGCGGCCGCCGCCGTACGTCTCTCGCGGCGGCGAGAAACTCGCCCATGGACTCGACGAGCTCGGCGTCGATCCGGCCGGCCTCGACTGCGTGGACGTCGGCGCCTCGACCGGCGGCTTCACCGACGTCCTCCTCCAGCGGGACGCCGCGCGCGTGATCGCGCTCGACGTCGGCTACGGCCAGCTGCACCCGCGTCTTCGCGCAGATCCTCGGGTGACGGTGCTCGAGCGGACGAACGCGCGGAAGCTCACGGAATTGCCGTTCGCGCCGCGGCTCGCGGTCTGTGACGTGTCCTTCATCTCGGTGCGGCTCGCGCTGCCACCGGTGCTGCGCCTCTGCGCGCCGGGCTGGCAGGCGGTCGTGCTCGTCAAGCCGCAGTTCGAGGCGGGCCGCGCCGACGTCGGGAAGGGAGGCGTCGTGCGCGACCCCGAGGTGCGGCGGCGCGTCGTGCGCGAGATGGCAGAGGCGGCGCTGTCCTGGGAGGCGGGCGTCCGCGGCGTCGTAGACTCGGGGCTCCCGGGGCCGAAGGGGAACCGGGAGATCTTCCTCCACCTCGTGCACTCCGACCAGCCGACGCTGCCCCATGACCTCGACGAGCGGATCGAGCACGCACTCGCCGGTTGAGACGGTCGCCGTCGTCGCGCACGGCCGCATCGACGTCGGCGACGCCTTGGAGCGGGTGCGGGCGGTCGCCGAGGGCGCGGGTGTGGAGCTCGTGGACGACCCGGAGCGCGCGCAGCTGGCCGTCGCCGTCGGCGGGGACGGGACGATCCTCCGTACGCTCGCGCGGCTGTTGGGGACCGGCGTCCCGGTGATCGGCGTCAACTTCGGTCGCGTCGGGTTCCTCGCCTCGATCGCCCCCGAGCGGCTCGAGGACGACCTCGGGCGGGTCTTCGCCGGCGAGTTCCGGACGATCGAGCAGCCGACGCTCGAGGCGCGCCTCGACGGCGTCACGTTCGTCGCCGTGAACGACGTCGTCGCCACGAGTTCGACGCTCGGCCGGATGATCGAGCTCGGCTGGGCGATCGGCGGCGAGGATCTCGGCGTCGTCTCGTGCGACGGGATGATCTGCTCGACGCCCTCCGGTTCGACGGCGTACAACCTCTCGAACGGGGGCCCGGTGCTCGTGCGCGGGCTCGACGCGATGGCGATCACGTTCATCGCGCCGCACTCTCTCGAGGCACGGCCGCTCGTCGTGCCCCGCGGCGCGGAGCTGACGGTGCGAAATGCGACGTCCGACGTGGGCGCCGCCGTCCTCGTCGACGGGCACCGCCACGGCCACCTCGCACCGGAGGGAGCACTCTCGATCGGGCTCGGCGAGCAGCGGAGCCTGCTCGCGACGCTTCCGGAGACGACCTTCTTCGGCCGCTACCGCGAGACGTTCACCTCCTAGGCGTGGCCCGAAGTGCCAGTGGGCAGCGTCGGGGCGGCGGTCTACGATCGCTTGCATGCTTCGCCGGCTCCGCATCGAGAACCTCGTCCTCATCCGCGAGGCGGAGCTCGAGCTCGCTCCCGGCCTGAATGCCATCACGGGCGAGACGGGCGCGGGCAAGACGATCCTCGCCCAGGCGCTCGGCCTTCTGCTCGGCGCGAAGGGAGACGACTCCTACGTCGGGGCCGCCGGCGACGAGGCGTACGTCGAGGCGGAGCTCGACCTGCCCGAGGAGCTCGACGAGCTCGAGGAGCTGCGGCCGGAGGACGAGGACGCGCTCGTCGTCTCGCGCCGCGTCTTCGCCGACGGCCGGACACGCGCCTACGCCTGGGGCCGTGCGGCTGCGCGGGAAGACGTCGCCGCCGCGGTCGAGCGCGCGGTCGCGATGTCGGGTCAGTTCGAGCAGCGCCGGCTCGCCCGGCCTTCCTACCAGCTCGAGGTGCTCGACCGTTTCTGCGGCGAGGAGCAGCTCGCCCGCCGGGCCGCGGCGCGAACGGCGTGGCGCGAGCTACACGCGGCCCGGCGCCGGTACGAGGACCTCACGGCGAACGCGGCGCTCGCCGCGGCCCGGCTCGCGGAGCTGCGCGCACTCGTCGAGGACACCGACGGCATGGAGCCGGACGAGGAGGAACGGCTGCGCGGAGAGCGCGAGAGGCACCGACACGTCGCCGAGCTCGCCGCAGGGGCGGCCGCGGCTGCCGCGGCGCTCTCCCCGGACGACGGCGAGGGAGCCGCCGGTCTCGTCGGCCAGGCGGAGCGCTCGGTCGCGCCGCTGGAGCGGCTTGCGCCAGAGCTGCAACGCGCCGGGGACGAGCTGCGCGACGTCGAGCTGCGCCTGCGCGAGACCGCCTCCGACCTACACGCGTTCCTCGCGTCGCTCGAGGCCGAGCCGGCCCGGCTCGAGCAGCTCGAAGCGGAGCTCGACCGAATCGCGGAGGCGAAGCGCCGGTTCCGCTGTGCGACCTACGAGGAGCTACTCGCGCGGCGCGACGAGGCGAGGGCGGAGCTCGCGGCCCTCGCCGACGGAAGCGATCCTGCGGAGGTCGCCGCCCGCGAGCTCACGGGTGCCGAGGAGCGCGTCCACGCGCTGACCCTCGAGGTGCGGGCCGAGCGGAACGCCGCGGCGCCAGCGTTCGCTGACGCGGTCGCCGCCGAGCTGCGCGGCGTCGGCATGGGGGAGGGCGAGTTCGTCTGCGAGCTGCGGGAGCGCGACGAGCCGGGCTCCACGGGCGCCGACGAAGCCGTCTTCCTCGTCCGCCCTAACGCAGGCCTCCCGTTCGCACCGGTCGCCGAGACCGCCTCCGGCGGCGAGCTGTCTCGGATCGCACTGGCGATCGCGGCCGTCGCGGGTGGGGACACGCTCGTGTTCGACGAGATCGACGCCGGGATCGGCGGCGAGACGGCGCACGCCGTCGGCGGATTGCTCAGACGCCTCGCGGAGCATGCCCAGGTCGTGACCATCACGCACCTTCCCCAGATCGCCGCGCTCGCCGACCGCCACTTCCGCGTCGAGAAGACACCCGGCGAGCCGACCCATACGCGGATCGAGCAGCTCGGCGAGGAGGAGCGGAAGGCCGAGCTCGAGCGGATGCTCGGCGGACAGGAGTTCCTTGCCGCGGTACGCGGCTAGGCGAACCCTGCCGGCTTCCGTCGAGAGCGTCTGGGCCGTCCTCGAGGAGCCCGCGCGACTGGCCGAGTGGTGGCCCGGCATCGTCCGCGTCGAGCCGACCGTGCGGCGCGCGCTCGCCCCGGGCGCACACTGGAACCTTGAGGGGGCGAGTCGGGCGAGCGTCCTGCGGCGGCCCGAGCTGAGCGGAGCGCTGCTCGTGCTCGAGGTGGTGCCGCTACGACGACTCGTCTTCCAGCTCAGCGGCGAGCGCGCCGACGTCGAGCTCAGCCTCGAGCCGGTTGAGGACGGCGAGACGCAGGCCACGCTCGTGGTCGAGGCACCGCGGTTCGGCGGCATCCGGCGGACGTTTCCCTCGCAGGCGCTCGCGAAGCTGGCCTCGCTCGTCCGGCCGGCACCGGAATAGGCTCCGGCCGCCCCGGGTGCTACCCTGAAATCCCGTGAGCGCACGGGCCCCGAAGTACGTCTTCGTCACGGGTGGAGTCGTCTCGGCGCTCGGGAAAGGGATCGTCGCCGCCTCGCTCGGACGCTTGCTCAAGGCACGAGGGTTACGCGTCCAGCTGCAGAAGTTCGACCCGTACCTCAACGTCGACCCGGGGACGATGAGCCCGTTCCAGCACGGTGAGGTCTTCGTGACGGAGGACGGGGCCGAGACCGACCTCGACATCGGCCATTACGAGCGCTTCGTCGACGAGAACTTCCTGCGCAGCGCGAGCCACAGCGCCGGTGCGATCTGGGACACCGTCCTGCGCAAGGAGCGCAAGGGCGACTTCCTCGGCGCGACCGTGCAGGTGATCCCGCACATCACGAACGAGATCAAGGCGCGCATCCGCCGCGCCGCGGAGTCGAGCCCGACCGACGTCGTCATCTCCGAGATC
>JBJMKG010000011.1:0-10805 GCA_045805945.1 Gaiellaceae bacterium | reverse complement strand
GTTTCAGGCCAAGCGAGGGCGGTTCGGCGGTCGCAGCCCAGGCCGGCGGCCTGGGCAAGACCGACGAGACGGCCTCGCGCCGCGCCTGAAGCGGCATCCGGGCGCCGCTCCTATTTTCACATCAAGCCTCTAGCTCTCGTCGGGCCGTTCGAGCACGCGCAGCGCCACCTCGACGATGGTCGGGTCGAACTGCGTGCCGGCCCCCTGCGCGAGCCGCCGCAGCGCCTCGCGGTGGCTGAGGCGGCGCCGATACGGGCGGTCGGTGGTCATGGCGTGGTACGCGTCGCAGACGAAGATGATCCGCGCCTCGAGCGGGATGTCCTCGCCGGCGGCGCCGTCCGGGTAGCCGCGGCCGTCCCAGCGCTCGTGGCAGCGGCGGACGATGGGTCGCACGTCCTGGAGCCGGTCGATCGGGGAGATGATCCGCTCGCCGAGCTCCGGATGCGTCTGGACGAGGGCTCGCTCCTGTGCCGTGAGCCGGCCGGGCTTCGAAAGCACGTCGCTCGGGATGCCGATCTTGCCGATGTCGTGGAGGAGCGCGCCGAGCTCCAGGCGCTTCAGCATGGGCTCGTCGAGCCCGAGCTCCCGACCTACGCGCAGTGAGAGATCCGTGATCCACCGGGCGTGCGCCGAGGTGTACTCGTCGTTCGCCTCGAGAGCGTTTGCGAGCGCCTCTACGGTGGAGACGAACGTCCGCTCGAGGCCCTCGTAGCTCGACGCGTTCGCGATCGCGAGCTTCGCCTGCTGCGCCAGGCCGCCGAGAAGCCTCAGCTCGCGCTCGCCGAAGTCGTCCCTCTCGACGAGGGCGACGAGGCAGCCGATGCGGCCGTCGACGTCGAACGGCGCCACCGCGTACCGGCCGCCGGGGACAGGCGCCTCTCCGATCACCGGCTCGTACTCGGCCGGCTCGGCGATGTACGGGTCGCGGTCGACGTGCAGGCCTTCGAGCGGGTACGGGTGAGCGACGATCTCGGCGGCCATCTCGGCGGGATGCCCGTGCTCGGCCTGCAGGTGAAGCATCCCTCCCGCCTCGAGATAGAAGGAGGTGTGCCGACTGCCAAGGATCTCCGCGGACAGGACCGTCACCCGCGCGGCGATGGCTTCGAGCTCGACGAGGGTCGCGAGCTCCCGGCCGAGCTCGAGCAGTGATGTCGCGCTCTCGGCCTCGCGCCGCGCCGACTCGTACAGGCTCGCGTTCTCGACCGCGACGGCCGCATGGCCGGCCAGGACCTCGAGCAGCCGGACGTCGTCTTCGTCGAACTGATCCAGGCCGAGCTTCGAGACCACGATCACGCCGACGACCCGCGTGCCGTAGCGGAGCGGTACGGCGAGGAGCGACTCCTCGATCGGATCCGTCCCTTCGATCAGGTGCCCGAACTCGCAGTTGGCCGCGTCGCCGACGACGATCGACTCGCCGAGCTCGGCGCAGCGGCCCGTCACGCCCTCGCCGACACGCTTCCGGAGCATGTCGAGCGAAAGCGAGTCCGTGCCCGAGGTGAGCTCGCCGAGGAACGCGACCGGGATCAACTCTTCGCCGTCCGACACGAAGACGCGACAGTTGTGGTAGTCGACGAGCGCCCGGAGCTCGACCGCGATCGCCTCGCCGATCTCCCGCACGTCGTTGAGCCGGTTCAGCTTCCCGGTCAGGCTCTGCAGCATCTTCAGGTGCGCCATCGAGCGGACGTCGCGATTGGCGCCGGGCGTGTCGGGCCGCTTCGTCTCGTCGTCGGCGTAGAGGACGACCTGGTTCTTGCCCTGCGCCTTCGCCGTCATCATCGCGGCCTCGGCGCACGCGGCGAGCTCCCGCGGGTTCATCGCGTGCTCGGGCCCGAGCGCGAGCCCGACCGAGACTGTCATCCGGCCGACGCCCGGGAAGTCGACGGCGGCGAGCCGGGTCTGGACTCGCTCGGCGACGCGGACCGCGTCCTCGCCGCCGCAGCCGTCCATGAGGACGGCGAACTCCTCGCCTCCGAGCCGGCAGATGACGTCCTCGGGCCGGACGATGGCGCGCAGCGCTTCGGCGAGGAAGCGGAGCAGCTCGTCGCCGACGGCGTGACCGTGGACGTCGTTGACATGCTTGAAGTCGTCGATGTCGAGCATGAGCACGGCGATGGGCTGGTGTGTGCGGCTCGACTCCTGCAGCGACTGGAGCAGCCGCTCGTAGAAGACGCTGTGGTTGAAGAGGCCGGTGAGCGAGTCGGTGCGAGCCTGGTGCTCGAGCCGCGCGCGGATTTCGGCGTTGTCGAGGGCGAGCGCTGCGGCATCGCCGAACCGCTTCGCGATCTCGAACTCCGTCTCGCTGAAGGCGACGGCGTCACCTTCGCGGTAGATGTTGAGCGCGCCCTTGATTCGGCCGCGGGCGATGAGCGGGACGCAGATCAGCGCCTCGGGCTCGAGCGGCGTCCCCGGGACGTTGCGCACGCGCGGATCGAGGTGCGCCTGGTTCGAGAGGACGGCTTCGCGATGTCGTGCCGCCCAGCCGGTGATCCCCTCGGCGAAGCTGATCGTCGTGCTCATGATCTCGTCGGCGTACACGTCGCGGACGAGTACCGGCTTGAGGACGTGCTTCGTCTCGTCCGCCTCGTACACGCTCAGCGTGTCGTGCGGGATCAGGTCTCCGACGATGTCGGCGATACGGACGAGGAGCGCGTCGAGGCTCTGTTCCGCGAGGATCTCGTGGAAGACGTCGGCGAGGCGCCGATACGACTCCACGAGCGTGGGATCGCCCGGCTGGGCGTCCCCTTCGAGCAGCCGAAGATGGCTCGGGCGGACTACCACCGATCCCCCGATCGATCGCAGTTCAGATACACCGTTGGATGCCTCCGGAAGGCGAGCCGCAGCAGACGGACGAAGCATCGGTGCCAGGCCTTCGGCGCGTATCCCTCGTGTGGGTGAACGGGGGGCTGATGCTTCGCGCCGCTCCCGCCGGGAAAGCGTTTGGCGATGCCGGATTCCGCCGCCGACCTCGTCCCGTCCCGGCCGACGCTTCCAAAGCTGCGCGAGGCCGCCGCCGATTGCCGCGCCTGCCCGCTCTGGGAGCACGCGACGCAGACGGTCTTCGGCGCCGGCAGCCGCGGCTCGGTTGCGATGTTCGTCGGGGAGCAGCCGGGCGACCGCGAGGACCGGGAGGGTGCGCCGTTCGTGGGGCCGGCGGGCCGACTCCTCGACGAAGCCCTCGAGCTGGCGGGCATCGACCGGCGGGCGGCTTACGTCACCAACGCGGTCAAGCACTTCAAGTGGGAGCCGCGCGGCAAGCGACGGATCCACGCGAAGCCGAGCTGGAGCGAGCTCGCGGCGTGTCGGCCGTGGCTCGAGGCCGAGCTCGCCGTTGTCCGGCCGCGCGTGCTCGTCTGCCTCGGCGCGACCGCCGCGCAGTCACTGCTCGGCCGCGCCTTCCGCGTCACGCAACGTCGGGGAGAGTGGGTGGAGTCCGACCTTGCCGAGCACGTCACGGCGACGATTCACCCGAGCGCGATCCTCCGCCAGCGCGACGACGAGTCGCGGCACGCGGAGATGAAGGCGTTCGTGGACGACCTGAAGGTGGTCGCAACGGTGCTCTAACGGCCCGCCCTCGATCCGCAAGGGCCGGAGGCTCCACGGAGGCGCGGGAGACCGCGCTCTTCCGCGCCGGAGTTCCTTATCTCCGGGAGCGAAACGTCAGCTTCGCGACCCGGGCTAGTCGCCCCAGTCGAAGTCGCGCGCGCCGCCAGTGCCCCAGAACGCGGACTCTTCCGCGACCGGAACGGTGGTCTCCGTCGTCTCGGCCGTGACCTCGTCGAGGGGCTCCTGCCCCGGCCAGACGGCGACGTTCTCGAGGCTCGCGTCGCTGAAGTCCGGCTCGACGCCGTCCATCGTCTCTTCGATTCGCGCCTGTTCCTCGCTCTTGAACAGCGGGTGGTTTCCGAACGGATCCTCGTCCTTGTAGTGGTCGATCGGCATCCTGTCGCCGAGCCGTGCGTTGCGCTCCTTCAGGTCGAGGTGTTCCCTGATCACCTGCGCGAAGATGGACGGTGTCTCTACCGGCATGAAGCGTCCTCCCATGGGTCGTGCTCGTCGTCCGCGGGGATGATAACGGGGATTGCCGCTGGTTTCCCGGAGGGAGCTCGCGAGGTCAAGCCAAACCAGCCTCCTGCCGATAGTCCCCTGGGGATGTTGTCGGTGGGAGGAGGAACGGCATGAGCCGGAGGGAGCGGGTGGTAGCCGCACTTCTGCTCGCGATCGCCGTCGCCGGTGGCGTAGTGCTGCCCAGCCTTCTCTCGTCGTCGCCCGCGACGCCCTTCGGAATCGCACTCGGCCCGGTCCCCGGCCGAAGCGTGGTCGAGGCGCCTGCTCCGAGGCGGTCTCGTACTGCAGCTTCACCGCGCTCGACGACGCCCGCCGCGGGCTCTCCGTCCGTCGCGGCAACCCCGGTCACCCCGGTCGTCGCGCGGCCGGCACTGACGCCTCCGCCGGTGCCGGTACAGCAGCAGGCTCCCACCCCGCCCCCGCCCCCGGCACCGGCTGCGCCGCCGCCGACGTCGCCCGCACCCACGCCGCCTCCACCCGCGACGGCATCTTCGCTGGCCACGCGGACGAGCACGCGGCCCGGCCACGGCTACGGCGACACGAACCACGTCCACACCGGCCCGCCCGGCAGAGCAGACACGGCCGGCCATGGGTCGGGGCGACGCAGCAGCGCCGCCGATCTGCGAGGATCAGGGCATGGCCGGCCGGTTCCGGAGGCTCCGTCCCAGCCCGTGGGCGCTGACCATCGCGGCGTGGGACATCTGGCGTCGCCTCCCGCAGCAGCAGCGCCGTCAGCTCATGAGGCTCGCGCGCAAGCACGGTCCGAAGCTCGCGGCTCGCGCGGCAAAGGCGGCGACAGCCCGCCGCCGCAACCCGTAGCGCCCGATGCGAGCCCGCCTCCCCCGGTGACGGCCGACCCGGGCCAGGGCCACGGCCAGGGCCAGGCGAACGGCCACGGCAAGGGATAGAGCTAAAGCGCGAGCGCGGCGCGGACGATCCGGTCCTGCTCGCGCAGGTGCGCAGTCGGATAGCCCTCGCTCGGGCTGGCGCGCCATGGTCGACCGACGTAGAAGAGCGGGACGCTTTCCGGCTTGGCCTCTTCGAGCCGGTGCCGGATCGCTCGCCACGCGCCCATGTTCTGCGGTTCCTCCTGCGCCCACACGAGCTCGCGGAGGTTCGGATAGCCCGCGACGAGCTCCTTTGCGCGCGCGACAGGGAACGGATAGAGCTGCTCGAGCCGGGCGACCGCCACGCGATCCGCCTTCTCGTGCTCTTCGTGGCCGGCGATGTCGTAGTAGACCTTGCCCTGGCAGAGCACCAGCCGCTCGATGCGCTCGCGGTCGTCGACGTGGCTCGGATCGTCGAGGAGGGGACGGAACTCGCCGCTCGCCAGATCCTCGAGCGTCGCACCCGCCTGCTTCAGCCGCAGCAGCCCCTTCGGCGTCATCACGACGAGCGGCCGCGCGGTCGCGTCCAGGGCTTGCCGCCGCAGCAGGTGGAAGTACTGGCCCGACGTCGTGCAGTTCGCGATCCGGAGGTTCTCCTGCGCAGCGAGCTGGAGGAAGCGCTCGAGGCGAGCACTCGAATGCTCTGGCCCGTTCCCCTCGTAGCCGTGCGGTAGGAGAAGCGTCAGGCGGGTCGACTCCTTCCACTTGGAAAGCCCGGCGGCGATGAACTGGTCGATCACGATCTGGGCGCCGTTGACGAAGTCGCCGAACTGCGCCTCCCACACGACGAGCGCCTCCGGCGCCGCAGCGGCATAGCCGTACTCGAAGCCGACGCAGGCGTACTCGGACAGCGGCGAGTTGTAGATCTCGAAGGCTGCACCCGCCTCGTCGAGATGCTGCAGCGGCGTATACGTCGCTCCCGTGTTCACGTCGTGCAAGACGTCGTGCCGGTGCGAGAACGTGCCGCGCTCGGTGTCCTGGCCCGTCAGCCGAATCGGGATCCCCTCGACGAGCAGCGAGCCGAATGCGAGCGCCTCCGCCTGGCCCCAGTCGATCCCGCCCTCCTCGAGCGTCTCGCGCCGGCGTTCGAGCTGGCGCATGAGCTTCGGGTGCGGCGAGAAGCCGTCGGGGACCCGGAGGAGCTGCTCGTTGAGCGCGCGCAGCCGGTCGGCGGCGACCGCCGTCACGACCTCGTCGCCCGTCGCCGCCGGGATGTGCGTGTCGTCGCGCGGAGTCGGCTCCGGCTGTCCGAACGTCTCCTTCAGCGCGTCGTGGGCCTGCCGCAGCTCTGCCAGCACCTCCTCCTCGAGCGCGTCCGCCTGCTCCTGCGTGAGGTCGCCCTCGCCCACAAGACGCACCGCGAACTGCTCGCGCGCCGTGGGATGCTCCGCGATCGCAGCGGCGAGGATCGGCTGCGTGTACGCGGCCTCGTCCTGCTCGTTGTGGCCGTGCCGCCGGTAGCCGACCAGGTCGACGACGACGTCGTGGCCGAAGCGGCGCCGGTAGGCGAGCGCAAGCCGGATCGCCGCGAGGGCCGCCTCCGGATCGTCCGCGTTGACGTGGACGATCGGGATGTCGAACCCCTTGGCGAGGTCGCTCGAGTAGCGCGTCGACCGGCCACTTTCCGGATCGGTCGTGAAACCGACCTGGTTGTTCGCGATCAGGTGCAGCGTGCCGCCGGTCGAGTAGCCCGCGAGCGCCTGGAGGTTGAGCGTCTCGGCGACGCTCCCCTGGCCGGCGAAGGACGCGTCACCGTGGATGAGGACCGGGAGAGCGATGCTCGGATCGTGGTAGCCCTGCCGCGAGGAGCGGTCGGTCTGCTCGGCCCGCGCTCTCCCCTCGACGACCGGGTCGACCGCTTCGAGGTGGCTCGGGTTGGAGACGAGCGTGATCGTGATGTCGCCGTTCGGCGTCGACCGCGTCCCCTGTGCGCCGAGGTGATACTTGACGTCGCCGCTGCCTCCCTCCTCGCTCGACACGACCGCCTCGATCGTCCGTTCCCCCTCGAACTCGCGCAGGATCGTCTCGTACGGACGTCCGACCACGTGCGCTAGCACGCTGAGCCGGCCGCGGTGCGCCATCCCGACGACGACTTCGTGAGCACCACCGCCGGCGGCGAGTTCGATCGCCTGGTCGAGCATCGGGATCAGCACGTCGAGCCCCTCGACGGAGAACTGCTTCTGCCCGAGGAAGGCACGCCTCAGGTAGCGCTCCATCCCCTCCACCTGGCTCAGCCGAGTCAGTAGCCGCACCCGCTCGTCCCGCGAGAGGGGACGGCGGTAGCGCCCGGATTCGATCGCCTGCCGCAGCCAGACGCGCTCCTCGTGGTCGGAGATGTGCTCGATCTCGTACGCGAGCGTGCCCGTGTACGTCTCGAGCAGGCGCGGCAGCGCCTCGGCGAGCGTTTCGCCCTCGACGTGTAGGCGGAGGAGCGAAGCCGGGATGCGCGCCTGCAACTCGGGCGTGAGCTTCGGAATGAGGCGCTCGGGCTCGAGGGCGGGGTCGCCCGGCGGCTCGGAGCCGAGCGGGTCGAGCCGTGCGGCGAGGTGCCCGTGCATCCGGATCGCCTTGACGAGCGCCATCGCGGCGGCGACCCCACCGAGGAGCTCCTCGTCCGCCGGCGCGGGTGCAGGCTGCGGCGCGGCTGCTGGTGTCGGCGCGGCCGCCGGAGCCTCGCCTCCGTGCCCGTCGGCGGCGGCCCGCTCGAGTAAGCGGGCGAGGCCGGGCTGGCGCCGCAGGAGAGCTTCGGGCTCGCTCTCGAACAGGTCGCGCCACTCCTCGGGGACGGCGCCGGGGTTGTCGAGGTACTGCTCGAGGAGCAGCGCTGCGTAGCCCGTGTTCAGCCCGTCGACGTCGGGACGCCCCATGTCCGAGCCTGTTGTAGCAGCGGGCGCGCCGCTACCAGAGCGGATGGCTCGTGGCCACGGCGGCCGCGAAGCCGAAGAAGAGGCAGAGCGCGCAGATGAGCACGGCCGCGAGCGGGAGGCGCCGGGCCGGCCCCGCCATCCCCGCTGCGACCAGCGCGATTGCCGCCGACGGCAGGATCAGGCGCAGAGGGTGCCAGGCGATGCCAACGATGCTCACGAAGATCGCGATCGCCGAGAGGTAGCCGGCGACGGTTTCAGCGGTGCGCCGGCCGGCCGGCTCGCGCAGCACCTCGCTCTCGGCGTTCAACGGCCGGCGATCCTGTCGGCGCGCGCAGTCGCGGCACGTGCGGTACGCGCATAGACGCGAGCGGGCCCTCCGTGCGGGCGCGACGGCCGGCGCCGCGAGCGCCGGGGCGGGTAATCGAGGCCCGGCGGCGGCGTGTCCGGCGTGACGCGCACGCCAGCGGGGCCGCCTCGGCCGCGAGGCTCGGCCCTGATCGCATACCAAACCACGTAGCAAAGATATGCGATGGGGATCTTGAGGATCACCATGAGGAACACCAGTTCCCACAGCGTGTCCGGCGCCTTCACCGCCTCGGAGTGTACCCAGGCGGGCCGCGCAAAACTCCGACGCGTTACCGATCCGAGAGGCCAGGAAATAGCGAAGTCATGAGCCATGACCAGCTTCGTGCGCTGATGGAGCATGCCGAAGAGGTCGGCTGCGTCAACCTGTCTGCGTTCACCCACGTCCTCACCGAGCTCGAGCTCGACCACGAGGAGGTCGCGTCGCTCTACGAGGAGCTCGAGGAGCGCGGAATCGAGCTGACCGACGACTGCAGCCTGCCCGAGGTTCAAGAAACGCACTTCTCGAACGAGACGGTCGCCGCGATGACGACCGATTCGCTGCAGCTCTTCCTCAACGAGGCCGGCCGCTACTCGCTGCTGACAGCCGCCGAGGAGGTCGAGCTCGCCAAGCGGATCGAGCGTGGCGACAGCCGGGCCAAGGACCGGATGATCAACTCCAACCTCCGCCTCGTCGTCTCCATCGCGAAGAAGTACCAGGGACACGGGCTCTCGCTGCTCGACCTGATCCAGGAGGGCATCATCGGGCTGATCCGCGCGGTCGAGAAGTTCGACTGGCGCCGCGGCTACAAGTTCTCGACCTACGCGACGTGGTGGATCCGCCAGGCGGTGCAGCGAGGGGTCGCGAACAAGTCCCGGACGATCCGGATTCCGGTCCACATCGTGGAGCGCGAGCAGAAGATCGCGCGCGCCGAACGGGAGCTGACCCTGAAGCTCGAGCGGCCGCCGAGCGACGAGGAGGTGGCCCGGACGGCGAAGCTCTCCCTCAAGCACGTCCGCGAGGTGCGGGCGGCGGCGCGTGCGGTGGCGAGCCTCGACAAGCCGCTCGGCGACGAGGGCGACACCGCGTTCGGCGACATCGTCGCCACCGACAAGAGCGACGTCGAGGAGGAGGTCGTCGTCGGCCTGAGCGAGCACGCGCTGCGCGGTGCCGTGAACAAGCTGCCCGACCGGGAGCAGCAGGTGATCAAGCTCCGCTACGGGCTCGACGGAGACCGTGACCCGAAATCGCTCGAGCAGATCGGACGCGAGCTAGGCCTCACGCGCGAACGGGTGCGCCAGATCGAGACGCAGGCGCTCGAACGGCTCGCCCGCGAGCGCGAGATCGCCGCGTTGGCACCGGCCTAGCTGCGGGCGCTACCCAGAGGCGGCGAACGCACTCAGCGCCTCGACGACGTAACGCAGACGCCGGCCGGCTTCGGTGAGCCGGTACTCGACCCGCGGCGGACGCGAGTCGAAGACCCGGCGCTCGAGCACCCCCGCCGCCTCGAGCTCGTTGAGGCGCGCCGCGAGCGTCCGCGGCGGGATGCCCTCGAGCGTCTGCTTGAACTCGTTGAAGCGGACGGCACCCGCCTCCGCAGCCGCCCACAGGATCGCGAGCGTCCAGCGCCGCCCGAGGAGATCCGCCGCGCGGGCGACCTCCTCGGGCAGCGGCCGGCAGGAACGGCAGCGCATGGCCTAGACCGCGCGCAGGCTCGGCTGCGCCTTGGGCTCTAGCGCGAGCTCGAGCACCTCGCCGAGCGTCATCACCGGATGGAACCGCATGGCCTCGCGCACGTCTTCCGGCACGTCGTCCAGGTCTGCGCGGTTCCGCTCCGGGATGATCACGTCGGTGAGCCCGGCCGCGTGCGCGGCCAGCACCTTCTGCTTCAACCCGCCGATCGGCAGTACCCGGCCTTGCAGCGTGACCTCGCCCGTCATCCCGACCGTGTGCTTGACCGGCCGCTCCGACAGGAGCGAGGCGAGCGCGGTCGTCATCGTGATGCCTGCGCTCGGACCGTCCTTCGGGATCGCGCCTGCGGGAACGTGCACGTGGAACGACCGGTCCTTGAAGACCTCGGCCTCGATGCCGAGCTCGCCGGCATGCGACTGGACGTAGGAGAGCGCAATCCGCGCCGACTCCTTCATCACGTCCCCGAGTTGCCCCGTGAGGACGAGCCCCCCGTTGGCGCTTTCCATGGAGGTCGCCTCGACGAAGAGCACGTCGCCGCCGGTGCCGGTGACGGCAAGGCCGGTTGCGACGCCGGGGACGGCCGTGCGCTCAGCCGCCTCCTGGAAGAACTTCTGACGACCGAGGGCGTCCCGCACCACGTCGACGTCGACCGCGACCGGCGCCTCGACCTCGCCGGCCGCGATGCGCGTCGCGGTCTTGCGGAGGATCGTGCCGAGCTCGCGCTCGAGCTGCCGGACGCCGGCCTCGCGCGTGTACTCGGAGACGACGACCTGAATCGTCTCGTCGGAGACGGAGACCTCGTCCTCGCGCAGCCCGTTCCGCTCGACCTGCCGCGGCCAGAGGTAGCCGCGCGCGATCGCCGTCTTCTCGTCGACGGTGTAGCCGTCGAAGCGGATGACCTCCATCCGGTCGAGCAGCGGGCCGGGGATCGTGTCGGCGACGTTCGCCGTC
>JBJMKG010000010.1:0-26100 GCA_045805945.1 Gaiellaceae bacterium | reverse complement strand
TCGACGATCGCCTTGTCGAAGTTGTCGCCGCCGAGGTGGTTGTCACCCGCGGTCGCCTTGACCTCGAACACGCCGTCGCCGATCTCGAGCACCGACACGTCGAACGTGCCGCCGCCGAGGTCGAAGACGAGGATCGTCTGGTCCGACTCCTTGTCGAGCCCGTACGCGAGGGAGGCCGCGGTCGGCTCGTTGATGATCCGGAGGACGTTGAGACCGGCGATCTTGCCGGCGTCCTTCGTCGCCTCGCGCTGCGCGTTGTTGAAGTAGGCCGGAACCGTGATGACAGCGTCGGTCACGGTTTCGCCGAGGTACGCCTCGGCGTCGTGCCTCAGCTTCTGGAGGATCATCGCGCTGATCTCCGGCGGGGCGTACTCCTTGTCCTCGGCCTTGACGCGGACGTCGCCGTTCGCGCCCTTGACGACCTCGTACGGGACGATGGTCATCTCCTCCGTGACCTCCTCGAACTTGCGTCCCATGAAGCGCTTGATCGAGAAGATCGTGTTCTGCGGGTTTGTGACCTGCTGCCGTCGCGCGGGGGCGCCCACGAGCCGCTGGCCGTCCTTCGTGAACGCCACCACGGACGGGGTCGTGCGCCCGCCCTCGGCGTTCGGGATGACGGTCGGCTCGCCGCCCTCGAGCACGGCCATGCACGAGTTGGTCGTGCCCAGGTCGATGCCGATGGTCTTGGCCATGATGCTGTTCTGCCTCCTCTGGTGAGAAAATCTAAGCCGGGTTATAGCAGATGTGCCTCGAGGGCCGGTCAGCGAAACGCGCCGATGAGGGCACCGCCGGCGACGATGAGCCCCGCACCGAAGACCAGCCGCTTCCCGACGAGCTCCGAGTCACGCAGCAGGAGCGCGGACAGCGCGACCCCGGCGAGAGACTCGATGGCGACGAGCGGCGCCACGACCGTGACCCGGCCGCGGTAGTACGCCTCGAAGAGCGACACGTAGGAGCCGCCGAACAGGAGCCCCGCCGGAACGAAGCGGAGCCAGCGCCGGCCGATGCCCTCGCGCGCCCAGATCGCGATCAGGGCGGTCCCGCCGAGCAGCGCGGCCGCCGCGGCTACGGCGGGAGGCACGGCCGTCTTGCCGACGGCGAGGTGGCGCACGAGGTTGTCCCGGGTCGCGAACAGCGACGCTCCGGCGAACGCAAAGACGAGGCCGAGCCGGTTGAAGTGCGCGGGGCGATCCCGCTCGCGGGCGAGCTCCACTCCCCCGGCCACGACCAGCACCGCACCCGCGATGAGCGGCGCGCGCACCGGCTCCCCGAGGAAAAGGAGGGCGATCGTGACCGAGACGAGCGGCGCCGTCCCGAAGACCATCGACACGCGGGAGGAGCCCGACTCGCGGATGGCGACCGTGACGAGGATCTGCGCGGCGCCCGGCGAGAGGAGGCCCGCCAGGAGGAAGGGCCAGGCCGAGGAGAGATGGAGGCCGCGAGCCGGCGCCTCAGCCGCGACGCCGACGACCGCGACGGCGAGCGCGCTCACCGCCGTGGCCATCGTTCCGAGGGCGACGTCGGGGTCGCGGTCGAGCGCCATCCGCAGCGCCACGCTCATCGCGCCGAAGAGGAGGGCCGAGACGAGCCCGAGCCCGACGGCGGCTATGCGCCCTCCAGGGCATGCTCCGGCGTCGGCCGGCCGCGCGCGAAGAGCGGCACGAACACGTGCGCGAGCGGGCCGATCGCCAGCGCGTAGAGAACCGTGCCGACCCCGACCGTGCCACCGAGAAGCCAGCCGGTAGCGAGCACCAACACCTCGATCGCGGTGCGGACGACCCGAATCGAATGGCCGCGTGCGGCGAATCCCGTCATCAGGCCGTCGCGCGGCCCGGGCCCGAATCCCGCGCCGATGTACGCCCCGGTCGCGACCCCGTTCAGGAACACGCCGCAGACGAGACAGGCGACGCGGGCCCCCATCGAATGAGGCGCGTGCACCTGGCCGAGGACGAGATCCATCGTCGCGCCGACGAGGACGACGTTGCTCAGCGTCCCGATCCCCGGCCGCTGACGAAGCGGGATCCAGAGCAGGAGCACGACGAGGCCGACCAGGATCGCCCAGGTCCCGATCGCGAGGGGCGTGTGCCGCGCAAGCCCCTGGTGGAAGACGTCCCACGGGTCGAGCCCGAGCCCGGCGAGAACGAGCAGCGAGGAGCTGACGCCGTAGAGGACGAGACCGCCGTAGAGCTGGGCGAGACGCACGCGCATTCCGCGAACGTACACTCGCGCGGTGCGCACGGAGACCACGCCGGCCGCCCGGCTCGCGGAGGACGCGGCCGAGCGCTTCCTCCGCTACGTCCAGATCGACACCCAGTCGGACGAGGAATCCGAGACCTATCCGAGCACGGACGGCCAGCTGGTGCTACTGCGGCTCCTCCGCGACGAGCTCGAGCAGGCGGGCCTCGCCGACGCGACGCTCGACGAGCACGGCTACGTGACCGCGACCCTGCCGGCGACAGTCGAGCACGAGGTCCCGACGATCGCGCTGTTCGCCCACGTCGACACCGCGCGCGAGGTGAGCGGTGCCGGCGTCTCCCCGCAGCGCGTCCGGTACGAGGGCGGCGAGATCCGGCTCGGCGACTCGGGACAGTCGATCCGGCCGGAGGAGTCGACCGAGCTCGCGAATCATGTCGGTCACGAGCTGATCACGACCGACGGAACGACGCTCCTCGGGGCCGACGACAAGGCCGGCGCGGCGGAGATCATGGCCGCGATCGCCCACCTAGCCGCGCACCCGAAGATCCCGCACGGGCCGGTCAAGGTCGCGTTCAACCCCGACGAGGAGATCGGCCGCGGCGTCATCCACTTCCCCGTCGAGAGCTTCGGAGCCTCGGCCGCCTACACCGTCGACGGGTCGACGGCCGGGGAGCTGCAGGCCGAGACCTTCTCCGGCGCCCAGGTGAGGATGCGCATCCGCGGCCGCGCCATCCATCCCGGCTGGGCCAAGGGCGAGCTGGTGAACGCGATCAAGGTCGCGGCCGAGATCGTGTCCCGGCTGCCGCAGGACCGGCTGTCGCCGGAGACGACCGAGGGGCGCGAGGGGTACGTCCACCCCGTCCTTGTGCAGGGCGACTCGTCACAGGTCGAGCTCCGCTTGATCGCCCGCGACTTCGACAACGACCGCCTCGCCGGGCACGTCGACTTCCTCCGCGGGCTCGCGAACGAGGTGGCCGACGTCGAGCCGCGCTGCTCGATCGAGGTAGAGGACCGAATCCAGTACCGCAACACCTTCGACGGGCTCGAGCAGCATCCGCAGATCGTGGCGAACCTCGAGGAGGCGATCCGCCGGGTCAGCCTCGAGCCGAAGCAGACGGCGATCCGCGGCGGCACCGACGGCTCGGCGCTGACGGAGATGGGATTGCCGACGGCGAACGTCTTCACGGGCGGCCACGACGCACACAGCGAGCGCGAGTGGATTTGCGTCGAGGACATGGGTCTCGCCGCAGCCACGCTCGTCGAGCTCGCCCGTGTGTGGGCCGAGTAGGAACGCGCATACTGCGGGCATGGAGCCGCTGCTAGACCGGCTCGGGCGTCCGCTCGAGACACTCCGGATCTCGATCACCGACCGCTGCAACTTCCGGTGCGTCTACTGCATGCCAAAGGAGGTCTTCGGTCGCGACTACGCCTTCCTCGAGCGCCGCGAGCTGCTGACGCTCGAGGAGCTCGCCCGCGTCGTCGGGATCTTCGCCGCCCTCGGCATCCGCACGGTCCGCATCACGGGCGGCGAACCGCTCGTCCGCCGCAACGTCGAGCACCTCGTCGAGCTGCTCGCCGGGATCGAGACGCCCGGAGGCGACCGGCTCGAGCTCGCGCTCACGACGAACGGCTCCCTCCTCCCGCAGAAGGCAGAGGCCCTCGCCGCGGCGGGCCTGAGCCGCGTCACGGTCAGCCTCGACTCACTCGACGAGGAAGCCTTCCGCGCGATGAACGACGTCGACTTCCCCGTGCAGCGGGTGCTCGAGGGAATCGACGCGGCCACAGCGGCAGGGTTGCCGGTGAAGATCAACGCGGTCGTCAAGCGCGGCGCGAACGACGGCGACGTGGTCGCGCTCGCAGAGCACTTCCGCGGCAGCGGGCATGTCCTCCGCTTCATCGAGTACATGGACGTCGGCTCGACCAACGGCTGGCGGCTGGAGGACGTCGTGAGCGCCGAGGAGATCGTCCGCCGCATCTCCGAACGGTGGCCGCTCGAGCCGGTGGAGGTCGAGCGTCCGGACGCGACCGCGCGGCGCTGGCGCTACGTCGACGGCGACGGCGAGATCGGCGTCGTCGCGTCGGTCACACAACCGTTCTGCGGCGGCTGTTCCCGTGCGCGCCTCTCGGCGGAGGGACGGCTCTACACGTGCCTCTTCGCCGCACGCGGCCACGACCTGCGCGCGCCGCTGCGCCTCGGGGCCTCGGACGAGGAGCTCACGGAGCAGCTTCGCTCGATCTGGAAGCGCCGCACCGACCGCTACTCCGAGCTGCGCACGGCCGAGACGGCGGCGCTGCCGAAGGTCGAGATGTCGTACATCGGAGGCTAGTGGCCTTCCTGTAACCGCTCGGTTTAGAGTTAGCGCCATGGAGCAGGTCGTCGCTCTGGGACGCAGGGTGCTGCCGCGTGGCTGGCGGGACTTCGGCGTCCAGCTGGTGATCTGGTTCGGCTTCTACTTCTCCTATCTCGCGGTCCGGCACCTCACGAACAGCACCCCCGGCAAGGCGTTCGGGAACGGCCTGCGCGTAATCTCGCTCGAGCAGCGGCTGACCCACCACCTCTTCGAGCTGAGCGTGGAGCGCGTCGCCGATTCCTCCTCCCTCCTGCTCACCGCCGCGGCCTGGACCTACTGGAACTCGGAGTTCACCGTGATCGGCCTGGCGCTGCTCTGGGTCTACCTGCGCCGGCACGAGCGCTTCAGGTGCTTCCGCAACACGATCCTGCTCGCGAACCTCATCGGGCTCGTCGGCTTCGCCGTCATGCCGACCGCGCCGCCGTGGATGTTCCCCGGTGAGGGTTTCGTCGCCGGCGTCAACCAGTCGAGCGCGCTCCTGCAGACGCTCGGGAACCCGTACGCGGCGATGCCGAGCCTCCACGCCGCCGACGCGCTGATCGTCGGCTGGTTCCTCGTGGCCACCTCCCGGACGCGCTGGGCGAAGGCGCTCTGGGCGCTCTGGCCCGTCTGGGTCTGGTTCTGCGTAGTGGCGACCGCGAACCACTACCTCCTGGACGTGCTCGCCGGGATCGGCGTCGCGGTGGCTTCGCTGCTCGCCACGGCGTGGACGCCGCGACTCGTCACGCGTCTCCGCGGGCTCGGACCGGTCATCGCAAACCTGCTATAGTCGGGCATAGCAGGATTGCGATGTTGGAGATGAATGCGACTCCAAGGCTCCGGCGCGTCAAGCGTGGCTACACGCAAGGCGCCCGCTCCCTCGCCGGCCGCTCGGTCACGAGCCTCGCCCGTACCGGCGTAACGCCTAACGTCCTCACGACGACCGGCGTCACGCTTTGCCTCGCGGCTGCCGTGCTCGTCCCGTTCGAGCAGCACGGGAAGCTTCTCGTCTTCTGGCTTGCGGCCGGCACCTTCGTCGTCGGCTCGCTGCTCGACATCCTCGACGGCGCCCTGGCCCGCATCGGGGGGAAGTCGACCCCGTTCGGCGCCTTCATCGATTCGACGACGGATCGCGTCGGCGAGGGCGCGATGCTCGCCGCGGTCGCGCTCGTCTTCGCACGCCACGGGCGGGACTGGGCGGTCGTGCTCGCGGTGGCCGCGGTGGTCGGCTCCTTCCTCGTCTCCTACACGCGAGCCCGCGCCGAGGCGCTCGGCCTGAGAGGCGACGTCGGCCTGGGCTCGCGCGCGGAGCGCGTAGTGCTCATCACCGCGGGTCTCGTCTTCGCTCCGTGGGGCGGCCTTCCCTGGGCCATCGTCGCGCTGGCCGCGACGGCCTGGCTCACGGTCGTCCAGCGCATCCTGCACGTCCGCAAGCAACTTTCTTCCGGAGGAACCAGTGGCATCGACAAACGGTAGGGCACGCCTCGACGACGGCAAGGTCCGCGTCGCGATCATCGGCGTCGGGAACTGCGCGAACTCGCTGCTCCAGGGCGTCGAGTACTACAAGGACGCGCCGGACGACCAGTTCGTCCCGGGTCTCATGCACGTCAACCTCGGCGGCTACCACGTCCGCGACGTGGAGTTCACGGCCGCGTTCGACGTCGTCAAGGACAAGGTCGGCGCGGATCTCGCCGAGGCGATCTGGGCGCATCCGAACGACACGATCAAGTTCGCGGACGTCCCGCAGACCGGCGTCAAGGTCTCGCGCGGGATGACGCACGACGGGCTCGGCAAGTACCTGTCCCAGGTCGTCGAGAAGGCGCCCGGCAAGACCGATGACGTGGTCGGGATCCTGAAGGAGACGCAGACGGACGTCGTCGTCAACTACCTCCCGGTCGGCTCCGAGGCGGCCACGAAGTGGTACGCCGAGCAGATCCTCGAGTCCGGCTGCGCGATGATCAACTGCATGCCCGTCTTCATCGCGCGCGAGGAGTACTGGCAGCACCGCTTCGAGGAGAAGGGCCTGCCGATCATCGGCGACGACATCAAGTCACAGGTCGGCGCCACGATCACGCACCGCGTCCTCACCTCGCTCTTCCGCGAGCGCGGGGTCCACCTCGACAAGACGATGCAGCTCAACGTCGGCGGCAACTCCGACTTCCTCAACATGCTCGAGCGGGAGCGGCTCGAGTCGAAGAAGATCTCGAAGACGAACGCCGTGACGTCGATGCTCGACTACGACCTCGGAGCTGGGAACGTCCACGTCGGCCCGTCCGACTACGTGCCGTGGCTGACCGACCGCAAATGGGCCTACATCCGGATGGAGGGCTCCGCATTCGGCGACGTGCCGCTCAACGTCGAGCTCAAGCTCGAGGTCTGGGACTCGCCCAACTCGGCGGGCATCGTGATCGACGCCGTGCGCATGGCGAAGCTCGCGCTCAACAACGGCGTCGCGGGCGCCCTCGTCGGGCCGAGCTCGTACCTCATGAAGTCGCCGCCGCAGCAGATCGTCGACGACGAGGCGTACGAGCGGACCGAGGAGTTCATCGAGCAGAACGCGCGCGCCGCGACGAGGCAAGAGGCTCCGGCAGAGGTCTAGGAACAGATGATGCCGCGAGCGGTGTCGAGGCGAGATTGCTGACGCCGCTCGCGGCGCAAGGAATCTGCGAGACGTAGCGTGATCGACGAGCTCGAGATCCGCTCCGCGCAGTCGTTCCCACCGGTTGAGCGCGCCGACCTGTTCAACGCGGCCTACGAGGACTACCTCGTGCCCTTCCAGATCGACGAGGCGACGCTCGCCTCGATGGAGCAGGCCTTCAACCTCGACGTGGCCGCCTCGCGGATCGCTGTGCGCGACGGCGTCCCTGTCGGGTTCGGCAACCTCGGCGTGCGCGGCGAGGACGCGTGGATCGGCGGCGTCGGCGTCGTGCCGGCGGCGCGGCGCGCGGGCGTCGGCAAGGCGCTGATGCGGGCGCTGCACGAGCAGGCGCTCGAGCGCGGCGTGCTGCGGGTCTGGCTCGAGGTGATCGTCGAGAACACCGGCGCCTTCGCCCTCTACGAGAAGCTCGGCTACCGCACGACTCGCGACGTCGACGTCTGGTCCCTGACGCTTTCGGTTTCGGAGCGGAGCGAGGCCGAGGACGCCTCGGCCGAGGAGGCGCACGCGCGCATCCGGAAGATACGCACGGCGCGCGAGCCATGGCAGCGCGCCGACGAGACACTCGCCCACTACGCCGACGCGCGCGGCGTCGTCACCGACACCGGTGCGGTGATCTATCGGCGGACCGGAGACAACGTCCAGCTCATCCAGCTCGCGGGCGAGGTGGAGCCTCTGCTCCGCGCACTCCGGATTCTCGGCCCGGTCAGCGTCCTGAACCTGCCGGCCGAAGACCCGGCCGGACGGGCCTTTCGCTCTCTCGGCGGGACGGTCGTCGTACGCCAGCACGAAATGGTGCTCGACCTCGCAGGACCCGGCGGGCACTAGACTCGATCGACGTGCGGATCGCGCTCGTCACGCCGTTCGCCTGGTCGCAACCGCACGACGTGAACGAGCACGTGGACGGGCTCGCGCGCGAGCTGCGGCGCCGCGGCCACGCGGTCACCATCCTCGCTCCTTCTAACCGGGCCCGCGACCTCGCCGCCGGGAGGCGGGCGTTGCTCGGTGCCTTCGACGACCCGGAGCTGATCGCGCTCGGCCCGGCCGTGCCCATCTCCCGGCGCAGCCGGATGGGAGTGCCGGTCGGAGTCCGCGCGAGCCTGTCGCTGGCGCTCGCCCGCGGCCGTTTCGACGTCGTGCACGGCTTCGAGCCGGGCCTGCCGAGCCTCTCGTACCTCGCGCTGCGCGACTCCGCGGCGCTCACGGCGGCGACGTTCTTCTCGGCCCACCGGCTCGGCTATCCGCCGGGTCGCGCCCAGCGCGAGCGGCTCCTGGCCCGCGTCGACGCCCTTCTCGCGACGAGTGAGGAGGTCTCGGAAGCCGCAGCCGTCCGCTTCCCTGGCCGCTACGACGTCGTGCCGCAGGGGATCGACCCGGAGCTCTTCGCCCCCCCGGCCGCCAAGAGGAACCTCGTAGTGCTCGAGTGGCGGCAGACGGAGCGGCCGCTCCTGCGCGCGCTCGTACGTGAGCTCGCGCACCAGCCGGAGTGGGAGCTCGTCCTGCTGCGAACGCGGATGTCGGCCTCCCGGCCGCCGGTGTCCCGGCGGCTGCGCGGGAGGATGCGAATCCGCACCGCGCGCACCGGCGCCGCCCGCGGCGAGCTGTTCCGTTCCGCCGCGATCTTCGTCCCGGCCACCGAAGGGTTGCCGCGCCTCGTAGCCGAGGCGCAGACGGCAGGTGTCGCCGTCGCCGCGCCTCCCGGGCGCGCCGCCCAGCCGGAGCTCGCGGCCGCCGAGACGGCGCGGCTGATCGAGGACGAGGCCTTCCGGGCCCGCCGAACCGCCGAGAGCCTCGCGGCGGCACGGTCCCAGACGGTCGAGGCGCTCGCCGACCGCGTCGAGGAGGTCTACGAGGGGCTCGCCTCGCGCCGGCGTGTCCGCAGCGCGCGCCCGCCGCTCGAGGAACGGGACTGGATCCTCGCCGATCTCCACCTCCACACGAGCTGGTCGCACGACTGCTCGATTGACGTCGACGAGCTGCTCGACCACGCCGAAGCGCAGGGGCTCGGCGCGATCGCGGTCACCGACCACAACGTCTTCGGCGGCGCGCTGGAGGCGGTCGAGCGCGCCCGCGGCCGCCGGCTCGTGGTCATCCCGGGCGAAGAGGTCAAGACCGCCGACCAGGGCGAGGTGATCGGGCTCTTCCTGCGCGAGGAGATCCCACGCGGCATGTCGTTCGCCGAGACCGTCGCCGCGATCCGCGCCCAGGAAGGCCTCGTCTACCTACCGCACCCGTTCGACCGTCTGCACGCGATCCCGCCGCCGGCGGATCTTCATCGGCACCTCGCGGAGATCGACGTGCTGGAGGTCTACAACGCGCGGCTCCTCTTCGAGGTGTACAACGAGGAGGCGCTCCGCTTCGCGCGCAAGTACAACCTCACGCCAGGGGCGGGATCGGACGCGCACGTCCTCGCGGGTGTCGGTACCGGCGCGGTGCGGATGCGCCGCTTCAGCGGGCCGGAGGAGTTCCTCGTCTCCCTCCACGACGCCAAGGTGCTGCGCCGCCCGAAGTCGCTCGTCTACCTGCAGGGGCTGAAGTGGGTGGCTCAGGCCAAGGAACGGGTCCGCTGATCCCGAACCATCATGCGGGGCATCAAGTGACCGTGGCGAACGACGAAATCTACGAGAAGTACCTGCAAAAGGCGATCACCGAGAGCAACGCGCTCGGCGACGAGCTGGCGCAGGCGGCGGGCGGCACCCGCGTGCCCGTGCTCGGCTCCGGCCATCCGCTCGCCGACGTCTTCCTCCTCAAGTACTCGCCCAAGGCCGCGGAGCTGCAGGAGGGAGTGGCCTTTTACGGTCGCGCCGGCAACGCGCTGCTCAAGTCGCTGCAGCGGCTGCACGTCGACCCGATGGCCATCTACGGGACGAACTGCCTCAAATTCGCGGGCGGCGACGAGGAGGAGTCGCTGCCGTTCCTGCTGCGCGAGCTCCACATCGTCCAGCCGAAGCTCGTCGTCGCCATGGGCGAGCCCGCGCGCGCCTTCCTCAACACGGCGCGCTTCCCGCTGGCGCGCGAGCTAGAGCCCGTCGACGGGGAGTTGCAGGAATACACGCCCACGATCCAGGGGCTCGTCACGCCCGACATCGACGAGTCGCTCGACGAGCAGCCGGGGAAGACGGCGTTCTGGAACGCCTTCAAGGTGCTCGGCGAGTGGTGGAGCCAGACGCCCCCGTATTGATGCCGGCCGCGCCGCGGCACCTCCGGGTCGCGGCGTTCGTCGTCCTCGGCGCGGCAGTGGTGGCGTGGTACGTCGTCGCGCTCCGCGTCGGCGCGCTCGGCCTGTGGCCGACGGTCGCGATCATCGCGGCGGGCGTCCTGCCGGGGACGCTGGGGCTCGTGCTGCTCGCGCTCCCGCTCTGGTCGCGCGTCTGGATCGTCGCCGCGTCGGGACTCGTCCTCGGGGTGGCCGCCGCCGGGTTCTGGGAGGCGGGCTGGCACCTCCCCTCGAACTTCGCCAAGCTCGCCGCCTACACGTGTGCGGGCTGGGTCTTCCTGCGGTTCTTCGAGGAGCTCAGCTGGGTGCTCGTCGTCGCCCTGATCATCCCCTTCGTCGACGCGATCTCGGTCGCCGCCGGACCGACGAAGGCGATCGTCAACCACCACATCGAGGTGTACTCGGCCGTCGCGGTCGCCTTCGTCGCACCCGGCGGCGCCGCCGCGGATCTCGGCCCGCCCGACATCCTCTTCTACGCCCTCTTCCTCGCCGCCACGCTGCGCTGGCGGCTCCGGCCCGTGTGGACCTGGCTCGCGATGACCGGGATGTACTCGCTGACGCTGGTGCTCGCCAACGTCGCTGACGTCAACGGCCTGCCCGCGCTGCCCTTCCTCTCCGTCGGCTTCCTCGCCGCGAACGGCGATCTCCTCTGGCGGCGATTCCGCCGCCGACCCGCCTAGGTCGCCGTGCGCTCGAGCAACGCGACGCACTCGACGTGCGGCGTGTGCGGGAACATGTCCACGGGAGTCACGCGTCGCAGCTCGTAGCCATACTCTTCGTGGAGCGCCCTCGCGTCGCCGGCGAGCGTCGTCGGGTTGCAGGAGACGTAGACGAGTCGCGGCGCCCCGATGCGGCCGAGCCGCCGCAGCGCCCTCCCCGCCAGGCCCGCCCGCGGCGGGTCGACCACGACCACGTCGGGCGGCCCCGACCGATTGAGCAGCTCCTCGACGACCTCGCCGACGTTGCCGGCGAAGAACGCCGCGTTCGCGATCGCATTGACCTCCGCGTTCTCGAGCGCGCAGGCGACCGACTCCTCCGAGACCTCGATTCCCCAAACGGTCAGGGCCTCGCTTGCGAGCGACAACCCGATCGTGCCGATCCCGCAGTAGAGATCCCAGACCGTCTCGCCGCCGGTGAGCGCCGCGGCCTCGCGCGCAAGCGCGTAGAGCCGCTCGGCCATGGCCGTGTTCGTCTGGAGGAACGCGTTCGGGCGGACGCGGAAGCGGAGCCCGCAGAGCTCCTCTTCGATCCACCCGTCCCCCCACAGCAGCCGCGTGGGCAGGTTCGTCACCTCGGCGGGCGTGTCGTTCACCGACCAGTGGATCGAGCGCACCTCCGGGAAGCGGCGCAGCACGTCGACGAGATAGCCGCTCTCGAACCTCTCGCCGGGAGCGGTCACGAGCTGGACGAGCGCTTGCCTCGTGTTCCGCCCTTGCCGGACGACGAGGTGGCGGAGGTAGCCGGTCCCGTCGGCCTGCGAGTACGGCTCGAGGCCCTCTTCGCGCGCCCAGTCGCGGACGACGTCGCGGATCCCGTTGCCGAGCTCGTCGGCGAGCCAGCAGCGCTCGACGTCGAGCACCTCGTCCCAGCGGCCCGCCTTGTGGAAGCCGAGCGCAGGCCCGGACGGCGTCGCCGTGAAGGAGTACTCGAGCTTGTTGCGGTAGTGGAAGATCTCCGGCTCGCAGGGGACGATCCGCTCGAGCGGCGGCTCCGCGATGCCCGCGAGCCGCTGCAGCGCGTCGCGCACCTGGAGCTGCTTCTGCTCGAGCTGCGCGTCGTAGGCGAGATCCTGGAAGCGGCACCCGCCGCAGGCGGGGAAGTGGGCGCAAGGCGCGTCGACCCGCTCGGGTCCCGGCCGGAGCACCTCGGTGGCGAGCGCCTCGGCGTGGCTGCGCTTGACCTTGGTGACCCGAGCGCGGACCCGGTCGCCGGGGAGCCCCCGCCGCACGAAGACGACGAAGCCGTCGAGCCGCGCCACGCCGTTGCCGCCGTACGCGAGCGAGTCGACGTCGAGCTCGAGCTCCTCCCCATTGGTCACCGGCGCGGCCATCCGCAGCACGTTAGCGAGGTCGCCTCGTTCGGCGGCTCAAGCGGCCAATCGGCGGGGCCGATACGCGAGACGTGACGGGGGTCTTGGAGTGGTATTCCCACCTGTGGGCGGTCCAGCCTGGAGGTCTATGGTTCTTCACGACCCTCTACATCCTGGCGGGCCCCATGATCCTGTGGCACGAACTCGGCCACGCGCTCGCGGCACGGTGGTTCGTCGACGGCGACGTGAGCGTGCAGGTGGGTCGCGGCGACCGTTGGCTCTTCCGCGTCACAGACATCGACTTTCGGATCGGAATGCCGTCGCCGATAGGGACCGGCGGCGTCTGCCACTACCCGGCCACCGTGACCGCCTCCGAGTCTCTCGTGATCGTCCTCGCCGGGCCGCTGGCGACTCTGCTCGGCGCGGGGATTGGCGCTCATGCTCTTGCCGTCGCTGAAAGGGCCACTGCACGCCGCCGCAGCCGTGGCAGCGATCGCCCAGGTCAACGGCTTCGTCCTCAACCTCCTCCCGCTCACGATCACGGACCGGAGTGGCCGCCGCTTCAGGACGGACGGACGCCAAGCGCTCGATGCAGTGAGAGTCAGGGTCGAACCGCGTCCACCGGTCGGTGTGCCGACGGTTGCTCTCCGGCACAGGTCGCAACGGCTCCAGAGCTCGCGGCACTGCCGTTCTCCCCGTCGTGCGTGCGGTGCGGGCACCGCCGAGACGAGCATGTCGATCTCGCAACCGGGCAGCCCGGCGGTTGCCTCGGGCAGGACCACGACTTCCAGTCGCTCTCCGCCCGCGTCTGCAGGTGCGCCGCGTTCGTTGCTACGTCAGCGCAGTGACGAAGACCTTGCGGGCGCGCGGGCCGTCGAACTCGCAGAAGAAGATGCCCTGGTACGTCCCGAGCGCAAGACTCCCGTCGCGGAGCGGGACGAGCACCTGCGGGCTCGAGGCGAGCGAAGCCCTGGCGTGCGACGGCGCGTTCGGGCCGTCCGCGTCCTCGTGGCGCCACTCCCAGTCGTCGCCGACGACGCGCTGGAAGGCATTCTCGAGGTCGGTCACGAGCTCGGGATCGATGCGCTCGTTGATCGCGACGCCTGCCGTCGTGTGCGGGACGTAGACGAGAGCCGCCGAGACTCCGTTCGCGCCGTCGAGCGCCCCGCGGACGAGGTCGGTGATCTCGATCAGCTGCGTCTTGCGCTCGGTCTCGAGGGAGATCTCCCGCACGGGTCTATCCTACGAAGCCGCATGGCGGAGCCGCTCCAGCAAGGCGAGATCGACGCGCTGAGCGCCGACGCCGACCGCTTTCTCGCGGAGCTCGACGAGGAGTCCTATCTCCATTTCGCCGGCCTCAAGGAGACGTACGACCTCGCTCCGATCTACGAGCGGCACGAGCGCCTGACGCAGCTCGACACCGCCCTCTCGCTCGGAGCCTCGGTCGACGGCGATCGACGCCGGCGGGAGCTGTGGAAGTTCGCCTGCGAGGGCTACCTCGGGAACTTCGTCAGCGAGGAGGCCGAGCGCGTCGCCGAGCTCGAGGCGACGCTGACGGCGACGGTCGACGGCGAGGAGATCCCGTACCGGATGCTCAAGCCGCGGCTGGGAAACGAGGAAGACCGCGACGCCCGCTCGCGGATCGAAGCGGCGAGGAACGAGCTCACCGAGGAGCATCTGAACGCGCTCGAGCTCCAGGCCGCGCAGGTCGTCCAGCGCGAGACCCGCCGGTTGGGCGCAGCCGACTACGCCGACCTTTATCGGAGCTTCGGCCTCCCGCTCGACGACCTGGCTGAGCAGTGCCGCCGCCTGCTCGCCGAGACGGAGGGCCTCTGGGAGGAGGCGGGGGACCGCTTCTTCCGCTCGCGGGTCGGGATCGGGCTCGGCGAGCTCGAGCGCTGGGACGTCGGGCGCGCCTGGCGAGGCGCTGCTTGGGATTCCGCATTCCCGCCCGATCGGATGCTGCCGGCCCTCGAGGTCACCCTCGCCGACCTCGGCATCGACCTACGCGGGCAGGCGAACGTCGAGCTCGACCTCGACGAGCGTCCGAACAAGGATCCCCGGGCCTTCTGCTCGCCGATCGAGGTGCCGGGACGGGTCATCCTGGTGATGAAGCCGCAGGGCGGCCCCGCGGACTGGCGCACGCTCTTCCACGAGGCGGGCCACACGGAGCACTTCGCGCACACGTCGGCGTCACTCTCGCCGGAGGAGCGGCGCCTGGGAGACAACGCCGTCACCGAGGGCTGGGCGATGCTGCTCGAGCACCTGACGATCGATCCGGTCTGGCTCGAGCGGCGCCTCGACTTCCCGCGCCCGTACGAGTTCGCGGCAGAGGGGGCGGCCGAGCTTCTCTGGCTCGTGCGGCGCTACTGCGCAAAGCTCCTCTACGAGCTCGAGTTCCACACGACGGAGGACCTGACGGCGCTGCGGCCGCGCTACGTCGAGCTGATCCGCGAGGCGACGAAGGTCGAGCCCGCCGCTGCGGACTACCTCGGCGACATCGACGACGGCTTCTACGCCTCGCAGTACCTCCGCGCCTGGGCGCTCGAGGCACAGCTGCGGGCGCACCTGCGGGAGCGCTTCGGCAACGCCTGGTTCTCGCGCCGCGAGGCCGGTTCGCTCCTGCGTGAGCTGTGGGCCGAGGGACAAAGGCCGACCGCCGACGAGCTCCTCCACGAGGTCACCGGGGAGACGCTCGAGCTGGCGGCCGTCGCCGACCGGATCCGCGAGGCGCTCGCCGCCGTCTGAAAGACGACGGGCGGCCGAGGCCGCCCGTCGAACACCGCTGAGAGGAACGCCTACTTCTCTTCGGCCTTGCCCTCGATCGTCTTGTGGCCGCTGCCGACGCCGATCTCGATCTTCCGAGGCTTCGGCTGCTCCGGCTTGCGGACGTGCACCTCGAGCACACCGTGCTCGAACTTCGCCGAGACCGCGTCCTCGTCGATGCCCTGCGGCAGGCCGATGGTGCGCGAGAACGTCCCGAAGCGGCGCTCGAAGCGGAAGTACTTCCCGTCCTCGACCTCGTGCTCGCGCTCGCGCTCGGCCGTGACCGTCAGCGCGCCGTCCTCGAGCTCGACCAAGACCTTGTCCTCGGGAATCCCGGGCAGGTCGAAGGCGTAGACGACCTCGTCGTCGGCCTCCCAGACGTCGGCGGTCGGAACCCAGGTCTGCGCGGCCTGACCGTTGCCCTCGAGCAGGCCGTTCATGTAGCGGCTCATCTCGCTCTGCAGGGCCGCGAGCTCACGGAAGGGCTCCCAGCGAACAAGCGTGGCCATGTGGCTCCTCCTTGCTACGGACATACCTGTTACAGATGGCAGGATAAAACCTCAGTGCTTAGATGTCAAGTCATGTGGATCCCTAGACTGCACCAGTGCTCCCGTTACGCGACAACGCCCCGACCCGGACGTTTCCGTTCGTCACGATCGGGCTGATCGTCGCGAACGCACTCGTGTGGTTCTGGGAGCTCAGCCGGCCCGGAGTCGACGTGCACGTGTTCCGCGACGGCTTCTATCCCTGCACCATCTCCGGCCCCTGTCACGTATCGGCGCCGTTCGCGGTTCACCCGCTGCCGTGGTACGAGGGCGCCTTCACCGGCATGTTCATGCATGCGAGCTGGGAGCACATCCTCGGCAACATGCTCTTCTTCTGGATCTTCGGCAACAACGTCGAGGACGCCCTCGGTCACCTCCGCTTCCTGGCGTGGTACCTCGCCGCCGGCGTCGTAGCGATGGCGGTGCAGACTGCCGTCACGCTGGAGTTCGCGGGGGTTCGTGCGGCGAGCATCCCGAACATCGGCGCGAGCGGTGCGATCGCCGGCGTTCTCGGCGCCTATTTCGTCCTCCTCCCCCGGGCCCGCGTCCTGACGGTGATCTTCTTCGGGATCATCCTCATTCGGGAGATCCCGGCCTTCTGGTTCCTCGGGATCTGGATCGCGCTGCAGGCGTGGACGGGCGGTCTCTCGCTGCTTCACCCACAGGCCGGCGGGGGAGTCGCCTTCTTTGCGCACATCGGCGGCTTTGCGTTCGGCCTGGCGACCGGCCTGCTGCTCCTCGCCGCAGGGCGGCGCGCGAGGATGCCGCCCCCACGCCGCGCGGCGTGGTGAGGAAGTTCCTCCGCTAACGCTGAGGATTGGCGCGGAATGTCGCGGGCATGCCGTCCGTTGAGAACCGACATGCGTACTCTCGACGAGATCCACGAGGAGATCGAGCGTCTGAGTGAGGAGCGGACCGAGCTCTGGCATCGGCTCTCCGACCGGCACGACCCGGAGGTACGAGCGGAGATCCACGCGATCGACGCCCAGCTCGACCGCCTCTGGGACGAGCATCGCGCCGTCCGCGCCCGGCTCCGCTTCGGCGACCGCGACTCGATCGTGGCCCGCGCGCGAGTCGAGGAGCGGCTCGAGCGAGCAGCCTGAGCCGGATCGGCCTCCTCGGGGCGTTAGCTCCGCTGGGAGGGCGCCGGCTTGGCAGCCGGCCTAGGCGACGGCGGTCGAGCCGGGCGGATTGAGTAGCAGCTTGTAGAGCTCCCCCGCCGGCAGCGGTCGTGCGAAGAGGAAGCCCTGTGCGGTGTCGCAGCCGAAGTGTCGCATCCAGTCGAGCTGCGCCGCCGATTCGATCCCCTCTGCGACCGCGAGCACGTCGAGGGCGTGGGCGAGACTGATCAGGTTGGACGTGATCGTGGCGTCCTTCGGATCGCGCTCGGCACCCTGCACGAAGGACTTGTCCACCTTGATCGCGTCGATCGGGAAATGGCGAAGCTGGCCGAGCGAGGAGAAGCCCGTACCGAAGTCGTCGATCGCGATCCGCACCCCGAGCGTGTGCAGCTCCTCGAGCTCATGACGTGCACGGTCGCCGTTGATTCCGGGCTCTACGATCGCGCTCTCGGTGATCTCGAGGCCAAGCCCGTGGGGCGGCAGCCCCGACTCGGCGAGCGCCTCGCGAACGCTGGCGCCGAAGCCGCCGTGAGTGAGCTGGCGCGGCGAGACGTTGATCCAGGTCACGAGGTCGTGCTCGACCGATTCGTCAAAATGCCAGACCGCGGCTTGGCGGCAGCCCTCACGCAAGACAAAGTCGCCGAGCTCGACGATCAGGCCTGTGTTCTCGGCGACCGGGATGAAGCGTACGGGGGAGACGTCGCCACGCGTCGGCGAGTGCCAGCGCAGAAGCGCCTCGACCCCGACGACGCGTTCGGTGGAGAGCTCGTACATCGGCTGGTAATGGAGGGCGAACTCGCCGCGCTCGAGGCCGAGCCGGAGCTCGTGCTCGATGCCGAGGAGCGCACCGAGCTCGCGGGCCATCTCGTCCTGGAACACCTCGTAGCGGGCTCGGCCGTTCTCCTTCGCCGCGTACATCGCTATGTCCGCATGGCGGATCAGGTCCTCGCCCGTCGCAGTCCTGCCGCCGCGCACGACGATGCCGATGCTGGCGCTCAGCACGAGCTCGCGACCCGCGACAGAGACCGGCGCGGCGAGGTGCTCGAACAGCCTGTTGGCAGCGCCGATCGCCTGCTGCTCTTCTGCGCCTTCCACGAGGATGGCGAACTCGTCGCCGCCGAACCTTGCCACCGTGTCCGCGGCCCGAACCGACGCAAGGAACCGCCGCGCCACCTCCTGCAGTACCTGGTCGCCCGCGTCATGGCCGAGGCTGTCGTTGATCTGCTTGAAACCGTCGAGATCGACGAGGAGAACGGCGAGCGGCTCGGCCGACCTCTGACTCCGCGTGAGGGCGTGGTCCAGGCGGTCGCGGAAGAGCGCCCGGTTCGGCAACTCCGTGAGCGTGTCGTGGAAGGCCTGCCGCGTCAGTTCCTCCTCGAGCTGAGTCCGCTCGGTCACATCGCGCGCGTTGAACACGATCCCGCGCACCTGTCGGTCTGTGCGGAGGTCACTCACGTGCGCTTCCAGCGCACGCCAGCCGCCCGAGGCATCCAGCACTCGGAACACGAGCTCGTGTGGCTCGGCGAGGTCTGCGGCGGTGCGCACAGCGGCGTGGTCGTCGCCGTGGATGATCGAGAGGACGTTCTCTCCGATTAGCATGGTCCCGTCTCGCCCGGTCAAGCGCGATACGGAGGGGCTCACGTAGCGGCAGCCGCCATCGCCGAAGACCATCACGAAGTCCGTCGAGGAGTCGACGACGCTGCGGAAATGTGCTGTCTGGCGGCGGGTGATCACGATCAGCGCCCAGGCGAGCAGCAGCGACAGCAGCAGCCCGCCGGCGCCGAGGGCAGCCTGAAGGACGATCAGGTGCTGGATGTTGCGATCCGTGGCCTGGGCGATCGTCCGCGTCGCGTTGAGCGCCATGTTCGACTCGAGCGCCGCGAGGGTGCGCAGCTTGCCGATCGCATCGCCTCTGGAGAGGTGCTCGCCGGCGGTCAGATGAACGGTCGAGATCGGGCGCCCCGCGAGGATCGCGGCACCCGCGGCCGTCAGGTCGTTCGCCAGGCGCCGCGCCTGCTCGAGCTGATCCCGGGCAATGTGACTGCCTTCCGCGGGCAGGGTAACGTCGTCGTCGTCGCCCGCGACCGGCGGCGCCGTGCCCCCGTCGAGCAGCGCCTGTCCGCTCTCCCGCAGGCCCTGGGCGATCGCCGCAGGGTCGGCGTGCTCGCCCTCGCGCACGAGCAGGACCTGCTCGACGTAGCGCTCGGCGAGTGTCCGCTGTCGGCCCGCGACCTCGACGACGGCCGCCTTGTTCTTCGACCGCGCCGTGGACCAGATCGAGAGGCCGACGCTCAGCACCGACGAGAGCGCGAACGTGCAGAGAATTGCGAGGACGACACGCCTACTCCGGGACGCCAGCGGCTGGAAGGCTTGATCGTTCATGCCTACGTCACGACGAGGAAGGCGTGCATGCCTCCGAGGTAGTGACCGGCCATGTTGCAGAAGAGCTCGTACTTGCCTTTTCGCAGAGTGACGTCGAGCCGCCTGACCGTCCCTGGAGCCGCCGGCTCGAGAGCGCCGATCGTCACCGGCTCGAGCGCGCCCTCGTCGACGGTCAGGCCGTCGTGGCGCAGCGGCAGCGGGCCACCCGGCGCTCGGATCAGGATCAGCTCGTGATCGGCTGGGCCGACGTCATCGACCGTGATCACGACCCGCCCCGCGGGCACGCGGGCGGGTCGAAGCAGGATCCGGAAATCCCTTTCGCGCACGCCGACGCGGGCGCCGGAGCTGCGATGCTTGCCGGAGGCCGAGCCGCAGGCCGTGACGGCGAGCGCGACCGCGCAGAGTCCGAGCCCGAGCCGAGCAATTGTGGCGAAACGCATGAGTCGGCATATCGACCGCTGCCGCTCCCGGCTTTAGAACGCTGGATATCGCGAGGGCGGATCGGGGATGCCCGGACAACGGCCGTGCGGGGCGAGGCGCCGAACCGACCGAGCGCTCGGCCTGAGCCGGACCGGCCTCTAAACTGAAGCTCGCTCGGGGCGTTAGCTCAGCTGGGAGAGCGCCGGCTTTGCAAGCCGGAGGTCACCGGTTCGATCCCGGTACGCTCCATCGCCGAACGAAATCCACCCGCGCGTGTTGGGGCGCGTACGGCGGCGATTCAAGCACCCGCTTCGCGTTAGGTTGGCTACATGACGTCGATGATGGGGTAGTGGGTATCGACGTCGAGACAGGCGGCGGCGAAGAGGGCGGTGCCGACGTCTCCGGTGAAGAGCGAGTGGCGGCGCCGGCCGTTCTCCGCGGCCATCCTCTCCGCCTGTGCGAGCGCATGGGCGGCGAAGCGGCGGGCGCGGTCGAGCCACCGCTCGTCCCCGGTGCGTGCGAAGGCCTTCAGGAGCGCGAACCCGTTGCCCGCCGTGCCGTGGCAGAGGCCGTGGCCTTTCTCGTCGCCGTGCGCGCCCGCCTGCCAGACGAGCTCGGCGCCGGCGAGTAGGAGATCCTCGTCGAGGTACTCCCACGCGCCAGCGAGGACGCCCGGAGCGCCGGTGCACCACTGGAGGCAGATCCGACCGTCGCGCGGGCGCGCGAGCGTCGGCCGCGGCGAGCCGGGCCAGTTGGCGAGTCCGCCCGCGCGGAAGGCATGCCGGGAGAGGACGGCTGCCGTCTCGCGCGCGAGCACGTCGTCCGCCTCGAGCCGGAGCAGGGCAAGCGTGTTCCCGGCGGCACCGTGCAGCGTGCCGAGGCCGCGGTAGTCGTCGTCCTGCCGCCAGAGCCCGTCCTCGCCCCGGCGCGCACGTAGGGCCGTCGCCGTCTCGCGCGCGGCATTCGCCCAACGCGGCTCTCCCGTCCACTCGCCCATCGCGAGCGAGGCCAGCAGCGTCCCCGGCGCACCCCAGCTGATGTCATCCGTCGGGTTGTCGATGTTGCCGAGGACGAGCGCGTGCAGGTCGTCGCCGAGCGCGGCGTCCGGGGCAACCCGGAAGGCGGTGAGCAAGAGTCCCGTCTCGCCGTCCAAGAGCGCACCCGGGCGGTAGTGCTCGTCCTCCACCGCGTCCGGCTCGGCCCGTTCGAGCTCGAGGGCGCGCACGGCGGCGGCCGCTAGGTCGATCGTCGTCTCGGCATGGCCGCCTCGGCGGAGGGCGTCCAGGGCCCAGATGACGCCGGCTGCGCCGGCGTAGAGCACCTTCAGCGGCTCCCCTTCGCGTTCCTCGTCCCATTCGTGGGCGGGCCAGAGCGCGGCGAGATCGAACGCCGCCTCGGTGTCCGAGACGATCGCGGCGATCGCGTCCTCGACGCGCCCCGGCTCCCAGGGCACGTCGATCAGGGGCTCGAACTGCGCGGGCTCGTACAGCATCATGGTGGCCATCGTTCCTCCCGGTCGATCCAGGTGTCACTGTCGGCCCAGCTCAGGCCGGCAGCCGGATTTTCTCGGCACGTCCTGCAGCCGAGCACGTGAACAGCGGATCGACTACGCCGGGTACGCCACGAGCGCGAGTCTAACCAGGGAGCGCGGTACCGTGGCCGCGTGAACGTCGCGCTGTGCGAGGCCGCTCCGGAGGATCGCGAGCGGGTCCGGCGGCTGCTCGCCGACTACCTGTTCGAGTTCGACGGAAGAACCGAGCCGTATCCCAACTTCGACGCCTACTGGCACGAGCCCGAGCGGATTCCGTTCCTCATCGAGGATCAAGGCGAGGTCGCAGGTCTCTGCCTGGTCCGGCGACGCGGCGACGGCTGGGAGATCGCGGAGTTCGCGATCGTGCCTGAGCGCCGGCGCGGCGGCGTCGGCCGGGCAGCCGTCAAGGCCCTCGCCGAGCTCGCTCGAGCCGAGGGCGCCAAGCATCTCACCGCCAAGGTCCACCCCGACAACACCCGGGCGCTGCCCTTCTGGCTTGCCGCGGGGTTCCGTGAAATCGAGGCCTCGGGCTCGATCGTCACGCGCCTCGAGCTGTAGACGGTTGCCACCAGCCGGAATCGCCGCCACACTTCCTCCTGTGACAGATGCGTTGGACATGCGCGGCCGCTACGAGCAGGCGCTCGCAGAGGTCGAGGAGATGAAGAGGGCGCTGCGCGAGCACGCGCAGCACGTAGCCGACCGTGAGAAGGAGCTCGAGGAGCTGCGGCTCGAGGTCGCCGGCCGCCAGGGGCGTCGGCGCGCCTCGGTCCCCGGCCCCGACCGCTCGGACGAGCTCGCCCGCGCCATCGCCGAGGCCGAGAAGCGCGAGCGCGAGGCACTGCAGGAGCTCGCCCTCGCGAAGGCAGAGCGAGAGCGGCTCGACGAGCGCGAGCAGACGATCCGGAAGGTCGAGCGGGAGCTCGCCGGCCTGCGCGTCCAGCTCGAGCAAGAGCGGGCGCGGCAGGCAGGCTCGGCCGCCCCCGGCGAGCCGGAGCCGGCCCGCGAGCCGGAGCCCGAGAGGGAGCCGCCGCCTCCGACGCCGCTGCCGCAGCCGCCGTCCGAGCCCGATCTCGAGCCGGCCGCCGGCGCCAAGCTCCGCCGCACCACCTAGCTCCGGGAACGAACCGCAGCTGCGGGGTACCGCGCTGGTATCGTCGGCGGGTCGCTCGTCGCGCGAAGGCAGGGGCCTGCTGCGCCGGGCGTTTCGCCATGTCCGCGTATCCGAATCCCGTCGATCCGCCCGACCTCGGCCTGCTGCCGACCTTCCGGCGCCTGCTCGGGCTCTGGCGCGGGCAGTGGAAGCTCGGCGTCTTCGGCCTCTCGTGCTCGTTCGTCTACACGCTCATCTCGATCGCGATCCCGATCCTCATCCAGCGCGCGATCGACAACTCGATCGATGTGAGCCAGCACCAGCACCGGCAATCGCTCTGGCCGTACCTCGTCGTGATCGTCGGGCTCGCCGCGCTGCGGATGGTCATCAACTTCAACCGGCGCTTCGCGACCGCGCGGATCGGGGTGCGGATCGAGGCTCGGATGCGAGAGCTCCTCTACCAGGCGTACCTCCGCTATCCGCGCGCCTTTTACGACCGCCACGCGACCGGGCAGGTGCTCTCGCGCGCTACGAACGACCTGTATCCGATCCGCTACTTCATCGGCTGGGGTCTCGTGCAGGGGATGCAGAGCGTGATGATGATCACGGCGGCGGCCATCGTCCTCGTGCTCGTCGACGCCCGGCTCGCCCTCTACACGGCGATCGCGATGCCGCCGATCACGCTGCTCGCGTTCCGCTTCGCACGGCGCGTCTCGCCGATCTCGCGCCAGGTGCAGGAGCGCAAGGGAGACGTGACCGAGGCCGCGGACGAGGCGGTCGTCGGGATCGAGATGGTGCAGGCGTTCGGCCGGGAGGACGACGTGCGTGGGCGCTTCGGCGACAAGGCCGAGGGCGTCCGCTCGACCGTCCTACGCCAGGCGGGCATCGAGTCGCGGCACCTGCCGGGCCTCTACTACCTGCCGGGCCTTTCGATCGCCGCGGTCGTCTTCTTCGGCGGGCGCGCCGTGATCGACCACCACCTCACGCTCGGGCAATTCGTGCTCTTCGAGACGCTGCTCATCCAGCTCGTCTGGCCACTCGAGGCGATTGGCTGGATCATGAACCTCGCCCAGCGCGCGCTCGCGTCGGCCGGGCGCAGCTTCGCTTGGCTCGAAGGAATCGAGCCTCTCCCGGAGCCGAAGACGCCGCGCCGACTCCCTGAGGGCCCGCTCGAGGTTCGGTTCGAGCACGTCAGCTTCGCGTACGGCGGCGAGGTCGACGTGCTCCGCGAGCTCGACCTCGTCGTCGAGCCGGGGGAGATCGTCGCCGTCTGCGGCCCGACCGGCGCAGGCAAGACGTCGCTTCTCAACCTCCTGCCCCGCTTCTACGATCCGACCGGCGGACAGGTGCGCGTCGGCGGCGTCGACACCCGCGACGTGCCGATCGCGGAGCTGCGCGACTCGGTCGCCCTCGTCACGCAGAGACCGGTGCTCTTCTCCGTGCCGCTGCGCGAGAATCTCACCGCCGGTCGCGAGGACGCGGACTGGGACGAGGTGCTGGCGGCGTGCGAGGCGGCGGGCGTCGACAGCTTCGGTCCGAGCCTGCCGGACGGCTACGACACGCTGATCGGCGAGCGCGGCGTCAACCTCTCCGGCGGCCAGCGCCAGCGGGTTGCGCTCGCGCGGGCGCTCGTCACCGGCGCGCGCGTCGTCGTCCTGGACGATCCGCTCTCGGCGGTCGACACCTTCACCGAGCGGCGGCTCGTCGCGCGCCTCCGTCCGGCGCTCGCAGGGCGCACCGTGCTGGTGGCCACCCAGCGGCTCTCGACGGTAGAGATCGCAGATCGCGCGGTCGTCCTCCTCGACGGCCGCATCGTGGAGTCGGGCAGGCCGCGCGACCTGCTCGCGGCGGGCGGCCACTTCGCCGAGCTCTTTGGCGAGGAGGTGATCGCCGCGTGAGGAGGCTCTACAGATACCTCGAGGGCCGGAAGCTGATGGCCGCCGTGATGATCCTCGTCGGCGCCGGCAACGCCGCGGCTCAGACCGGCGGCTGGTTGCTGGTCCGGGACGCGATCGACAACGGGATCACGGCCCCCGGTGACAAGCACCACCTCACGATCATCGTCGTCATCTACCTCGGAGTTGCCGCTGCCGGCTGGATTCTGCAGGCGACGCTCATTCGCGGCCTCGCCACGATCGGCCAGGCGATCGTGATCGGGCTGAGGCGCGACCTGTTCGACCACCTGACCGGGCTCTCGCTCCGCTACTTCTCGCAGCAGAAGGCCGGCTGGATCATCGCCCGGCTGACGAGCGACGTCGACGCCGTCTCGGACGTGCTGTCGCAGGGGATGCCGACCCTCGTCTCGAACGTGATCCTCCTCCCCGCTGCGGTGACCGCGCTGCTCATCGCCGACTGGCGGCTCGGGCTCATCTCGTTCGCCGTGCTGCCGCCGGCGCTCATCCTCTCGCGGTGGTTCCAGCGCGTCTCGCACGCCGCGAACGTCGAGCAGAGGAACCGGATCGCGGCCGTGACCGCGCAGATCGCGGAGTCGGTGGCGGGGATGGCGGTCGTCCAGGCTTTCAACCGCGAGCGGCGGTTCCAGGCCGAGTTCGACGCGCTCAACGATGCGAACCGCGCCCAGTCGACGTACGTGCAGAAGATCTTCTCGGTCTTCTTCCCCTCGATCGAGTTCCTCGGTGTGCTCGCGATGTCCATGGTCCTCTACTTCGGCTCGCATCTCTACGCACACGACACGCTGACGATCGGAACGCTGATCACGGCGATCTACCTGCTGCAGCTCGTCTTCCAACCGCTGCAGGAGCTGTCGGACGTGTACGGCCAGCTCCAGTCGGCGGGCGCCGCGATGGTGAAGATCGCGAGCATCCTCGACGAGGAGCCGGAGATCCGCGACCGTCCGGGGGCGAAGCCCCTACCGCGCATCGACGGGGATCTCGACCTCGACAGCCTCGTCTTCGCCTACGGCAAGGATCCCGTCCTGCACGGGATCTCCTTCCGCGTGCCGCCCGGCGGCTGCTTCGCGCTCGTCGGCGAGTCGGGGCACGGGAAGTCGACGCTCGCGCGGCTGATCGGGCGCCACTACGACCCCGACCAGGGAGCCGTACGCGTTGACGGGCACGACCTGCGCGACGTCCAGCTCCGCTCCTACCGGCGCCAGCTGGGCGTCGTGCTCCAGGATCCGTTCCTCTTCAGCGGCACGATCGCCTCGAACATTCGCTTCGCCAAGCCCGACGCGACGGACGAGGAAGTCGAAGCCGCAGCCGCAGCGGTGGGGGTCGACCGGGTGGCGGCGCGGCTTTCGGGCGGCCTCGAGCACGAGGTGCGTGAGGGCGGCGCCGGGCTCTCGGCGGGCGAGCGGCAGCTGATCTCGATCGCGCGGGCGCTGCTCGCCGACCCCCGCATCCTCGTCCTCGACGAGGCGACCTCGAACATCGACCGCCCGACCGAGGTGCTGATCGAGCAGGCCCTCGACCGCCTCCTGCAGGGGCGCACCTCGATCATCATCGCCCACCGGCTCTCGACCGTCCGCCGCGCCGACGAGATCCTCGTCGTGGAGCACGGCAACGTCGTCCAGCGCGGCGCAGAGCGCGAGCTGCTCGCGGTCGACGGGCCGTTCCGGCGTCTCGCGCACACGCTCGAGGGCGGGGAGCCCGAGCTCGCGGCCGCGGGCTAGAGGCTTGATGTGAAATCGAGCCCGCTCGGGGCCGTTTCAGGCCAAGCGAGGGCGGTTCGGCGGTCGCAGCCCAGGCCGGCGGCCGGGGCAAGCCCGACGAGACGGCCTCGCGCCGCGCCTGAAGCGGCATCCGGGCGCCGCTCCTATTTTCACATCAAGCCTCTAGCTCTCGTCGGGCCGTTCGAG
>JBJMKG010000009.1:0-1700 GCA_045805945.1 Gaiellaceae bacterium | reverse complement strand
GGGCAGGTCGGCGACGGCGCGCTGGATCCGCTGGCGGCGGACGGCGTCGACGGCTTCCTCGGCCGGATCCGCGGACGTCTCGTCGGCGAAGAGGTCGCCGAGCTCGGAGTCGCCCTCGGAGCCGAGGCCCTGGTTGAGCGAGATCGAGTCGACCGCGTCGAGCGCCTCGACGACGTGCTCGGGCTTGAGGCGCGTGGCCTCCGCCAGCTCGTCGATCGTGGCCTCGCGGCCGAACTTCGCCTGGAGCTCCGCCGAGGCGCGGTTCAGCTTGATCCGCCGCTCCTGGACGTGCACCGGAATCCGGATCGTCTTCGACTGGTTCGCGACTGCACGCTGGCAGGCCTGGCGAATCCACCAGGTCGCGTACGTCGAGAACTTGTAGCCCTTGCGCCAGTCGAACTTCTCCGCGGCGCGGTTCAGGCCGATGACGCCCTCCTGGATGAGGTCCAGCAGAGGCACGTCATGACCCTGGTAGCGCTTCGCGATCGAGACGACGAGGCGGAGGTTCGAATTGATCATCCGCTCCTTCGCGGCGGCGTCGCCCTTCTCGATGCGCTTCGCCAGAAACACTTCGTCGGCCGCGGTCAGCAGCTTGTGCCGGCCGGCCGAGTCCATGAAGAGCTGCAGGGGATCGAGGGTGCCGCCCGACGAGGCCGACATGGAGTTGGCCTTCGTGGGGGCGTCGGCGCGCACGATGACGTCGCGCTCGTCGAGCGCGGCCCGCAGCGCGGCGAGATCGTCCTCGCCAAGCTCGTGCTCATCGGAAAACGCCACGAGCTCCTTCTCGTCGATGAAGCCGCGCTCGGCGGACTCCTCGACGAGGCGCTCGGCAGGCGTGAGGTCGTGCAGGTGAATCGTGTCGCTCAGTGGAATCCCTTTCGTCGTGGTGGGGCCGCGTGCGGCGCGGCCTCCTCGGCGTCCGATTGCGCGGAGTTACCCGCGATGGTCGATCGCCCTATGTGAGTTATAGAACGGGATTGACTCCAAGTCCATTCCCAAACATCGCAAATTTGCGATTCCCTAACAGTCGATAACACCTGCTACTCACGGCTTTTTCCTCAGTAGAATGCGTACGCGCCGACGTAGCTCAGCTGGTAGAGCACTTCACTCGTAATGAAGGGGTCCGCGGTTCGAATCCGCGCGTCGGCTTCCGAGGTCCAGCGTCGCTTCTGTTCCCTTTCGACAGCGACCCGAAACGGCCTGCTAGGAGGCTGCGGCGCGGCGAGGGCGCTTCGCGCGAGCGCTTTTAGGGCGATTTGCAGCAACTTCGGCCGTAAGAGCCGCGTCGAGATCGACCGCCGCCGGGGCTTTGACGGGCGTCTTGCAGTACGGGCAGACCTGCCAGAGCGGCTCGAGGGGGGCCTCGCAGGCCTGGCACGGCTCCTTCAGATGGGTCGTGCAGACCGGGCAGACGAGGAACGCCGGCTCGACGGCCGTCCGGCAAACCGGGCAATGCGGCTCCCGCCGCTGCAGGCTCAGCTCGAGCGCTCGGAGCTCGATCCGGTGGGTCCGGGCATCCTCGAGGGTCTCGGGCGGGCGGAAGAGCAGATAGACGAGCGGGCCCACGAAGGGCACGAGCCCGAGGAGGGCGGCGGTGGCGACGAGCCAGAAACCCACCGCGCTGCGCCTCGCGGGAAGCTGAAACGCCCTGCAAAGCTAAGGAAGCCGACGCGCGGATTCGAACCGCGGACCCCTTCATT
>JBJMKG010000008.1:0-112599 GCA_045805945.1 Gaiellaceae bacterium | reverse complement strand
GCCCGCCCCTGTGATCAACCTAACGTCTCGACTCTCCGCCGTTGTGCGACTTTGGTCTGCGACCCCTTCGAGCCTGTTGCCTGCCAGCCGCGACCAGCCGCTTGACTTCGCTGTCGCCGGGGTGGGCGTCGACAACAATCACGCCCTTGCGTGCGTCGCCGTACTTCACGGTGATCGTCACCGCGTCACGGTCGTTGTCGATTGCCTTGCCGGAGAGATCGGACACAAAGATCGTCTTGCGGGCCATCGTCGTCTCCTTGAATGTATGTTCCGGCCCCATCCGAGATCCTAGACAGCCTCCGCACGGCCAGCGACGGCCGCCCAGCAATGAGAGGCAGCTCGACGTGTGAGAGAACGCGACCTATCTGCCCCAGCTGCTGCGCCTGTTGTCGGTAGGACTGCTGGTCGTCCGTCTCGTCCACAGCCGAACCATCGGTCGTGTCCCTCGCCTGGGCCAGTGTTCCGGAATGACCCTGACTGGGGCGCGCTTAGTGGCGGACGTGTGCGCCTCAGATGTCTCTCTCCGCGAGGGCGTCCGTCATTCGGGGCCCGCATGTTCCACCGCGTCGGCGACCCGGAAGAACCGCGCGTCGTCGCCGATCCAGACTCCAACCTTGCCGCTATCGGGATATTCGGCGACGTCTGGATCGGTGTTGGTCGAAACGATCAGGACGCGCACAACCTCCGAGGTGTCGTTCGTGATCGCCCGGTCGCCTTGCGGGCCGTGCGGCAGGGGTAGCACATCCCCCTCGTCAAGGTCGCGCCTCCCATCTGGCGTATCGACCGCCGGTCGTCCGCGCAGCACGACCAGAAGCTCGTCGCTCGCCTGATGGAAGTGTCGCCAGTAATCGCCGCCAGGATGAATCTCCCAGATCGAGGCGCCAAGCCCCCCGCCCAATCGCGCGAGTCTCCGCGCACCGATCCCGCCCCAATCCGGGACGTCGTCCCAGATGTTGACGGCGTCATCCATCCTCCTTCTAGTCTCCCCGGCAAGAGCCACGGGGTAACAACGTCGCCCGCGCGAGCGTTCCGGAATCACCCCTGAGCACGTAGCTCACGCGCGTGGCTAGTTCTAGCCGCACTTGAGAGAGCCCCAGTCTGAACTGCGGGACTGCGCTCGGTCGCAGCCTGGCGGCACGATCTCTTGCTCGACCTCAGCTCGTCCAGCCGAGTTGCCGAAGCGCCCAGCCGTCGTTCCAGATCTTCGTCATATGGCGGATCCGGCCGTCGGCGAAATCCATCACGTAGACGTAGTCGGTGCTCGCGCTCTTGCCGGTCGGCGGCACCGGCCCGCCCTCGCCGGTATGCGTGCCGTGGAAGACGGCGTAGGCGGCGACGTTCTGACGCTCGGCGTCGACGGCGAACGACTTCAGCTCATACCGCGCATCCGGAAGCACGGCGAGCATCCCTTTCATCCATTCGGCGTAGTCCCTCAACGTGAGGACGTTCGCTAGCGCGTCCGCCTGCGCCTCGAACGTCGCGTCTCGGTCGCAGTAGGCGCTGCACGCCTCCCAGCCCTTGCCCGTTTCCACGGCATCGAAGAACGCCATCGCGTTCTCGGTAAACGATGCGGTGTCCGTTGCGGCCATATGTGCATCCTCCTCCCTCAGCGGGGCAGAGCAGCGAGCCCTAACAACGGACTGCTTCGCTGCTTAGCCGTGCTTCGGCGGCGCGGTCGCATGCCGGCGACGCCGCCCCGCGAGACGACGACAACCCACCGGACGCGAAGACCTGAGAAGCCGACCCTCGCATGGGCCACTGTTCCGGAATGACCCCCTGAGCAAGGTTGTCGTGGCCTACTCTGCCCGTGTGGATCACGCGGCGCGGTACCAGCCTGGGAGGAAACCGCCGACCCTGCCCTTGGCTAGCGAGAAGGTCTAAGGGACGCCGAAATGGTAGTTCGGCCAGGGGTAGAGCGCGAGGTGGAAGCAAAGCACGATCAACAGCGCGACTATGACAGCGGCGACCCAGTGGCAGTAGCGGTGCGCGTGGAGCAGCGCGATAGTGGCGAAGAGCGTTGGCATGGCAAGGACTCGCTTTAAGCGGTGCCGAAAGATGCTCGGGACAGCTACCCCGGTCGCAAAGAGCATCAAGTAGATCACGTAGCCCAACTCGTTCTTGCTAGCGCCTGCCGCCGATGCAATGAAGCCGCCCGCAACACCAAGAACAGCAGTGAGCACGGTGTACAACCGTCCCCAGCCCCAATGCAGAATCGGCACGGCGTTCGGATCCGGTCCGACCGGCTGGCCGAGCTTCTTGTGCTGGTGTGGATACGTGAACGTGTGAAGTGCGACCACCACGATCACGCCGACGACCACAAGCGCGGTCCAATGATGATGACGTTCGATGTCCTTCCCGACGAGGTTGGAGATTGTCGGCCACGGGATGACGTTCTTCAGGTGCTTCGAAAACGCTGCCAGCAACTCCGGGGCCGCAATGAATAGCGCCGTCGGTCCCCAGAAGAGGTAACCGTTCAGCTCGTACTGGCCCGAGTCCTCCGCTGGCTGTTCTCCGACAATGCGTTCGCTCAGCGGTGGCGGAGCAAGTGCGGCGGCTGCCGTCGTCAACGCGTCACGCCCTTAGCGCCTGCCACGCCAGTGATTGTGCGACGCTCGTGGCGTTTTGACAAGGGTCGGACGGCGTCAGCCAGCCACTTCTACGCGCGGTGCGAACGAACGGGGCCTTCCCGTACGCACGCCGAAGCTCTGCAGGCAACAGGGGGCTGGAAGAGCGAAGATCAGCACCCCGGCGAACGCAATGGTCGTTGCGTCGAGCCACGTACGCGCGACGGCAAGGCCGAGCAGCGCCGCTGCGAAGTAGGTTGATTGGGACTGAGCGCGAGTCGGGGAATGACCCCCTGACGGTGCGCTGCGCTAAACAAACCCGACCCTCTCGTGCATCGTTTCGGTGATGGCGCAGACTGGGCCGTTCACCGGCGAGCTTGAAGACCTGTATCGCGGGCGTTACCGGCACTTCTTGCGCGTAGCGACAGCCATCGTTGGTGACGAGACGAGCGGCCACGATGCTGTCCAGGACGGCTTCGCGCACGCGCTACGCGAGCAGGAGTCGTTTCGCAGCGAGGGGCCGCTAGAGGCGTGGGTCTGGCGCACCGTTGTGAACGCCGCTCTCGCGGCTCGTCGTCGCCAGGTGGCACGTCGTGAGGCTCCCGAAGCTGCAGGGATCGCGAACGCGAATGGAGACGCGGACGAATCGGCTGTTCGCGCGTGGGTGTCTGCGCTGCCGGAACGGCTCGACTATCGCGCAATCGCCGATTCACGGATGTCGAGGTCAAGCCTGCTAGGCCGAGGGCGGCTCGGCTCGAGGATCGTTGCCGGTACCGTGCGCTACACAGAGAGGTCTTTGGGCTACTGAACGCCGCGGGACTTGCGGGTGACGAGATCCCAGACCATCAGGACGATCAGCACAACGACGATCGAAACCAAGATATCTCCCGCAGGATGGCCGTTCTTGTCGCCGGCCACCTCTCGATCAAACACTTCGTTGAGGATCACCGCCGCAACAACGATCAGCGCCCACAACCACCAGTACGCCCGAAGCCGAGCAATAAATCGCTTCGTCACCGATCCGAGAATACGACACCCCGATCGAAGTCTCCAAGCCTGGCGATAGCACGTACGCCTGGGCCAGTGTTCCGGAATGTCCCCTGGTGGACTTAACCGCCAGCGAGTCGGATGCGCTCGTCCACCTCGGCGTGAAACTGCGCTAGCGACGGCGGGGGTGGATCGTCTCCGCTCTCCTTCTTCGCGTTGAACGCCCTGACCCATAAGCCGGCGGCCCAGTATGCCTCGTGATCATCGCGCGTCCATGAAAGCCCCTGTGCGGTCTCGTAGGCCGCAAGGAAGGCCGCGCTCTGATCGACCGTCGCCGCGCCGGTCGACGGATAAACGGCGCCTGCTGCACCGGCGATTGTCGCCTCGGGACGCGCAACGACGCTGTCCCAGTCGTGTACGACGTGAAGTCTGCCGTTGGTCCAGCGCATGTTCTGCGATTCCCAGTCACAGTGACCGACCACGGACGGCGCGCTGTAATCGCTCAGTCGCGTCCGCGCGTGACGGGCGGCCTCATCGACTCGTGTTGGCGGCATGGTGTTGAGATCGAAGGCGCGGTCGTCGGCGGGCGGCCACAATCCCGAGAACTCGTGATCCCACCAGACCCACGCGGGCGGGGGCGCCAGCACTTCGGGCGGAACGGCAGGAGCAAGCCGAACGAGATCCGCGAGTGCCGAGGCGAAGCGGTTGGGGGCGTCCTCATCCCACTGCAACTGGACGCCTCCCGCGACGAGTGTCTCGGCCGTTGCGATCGCGTCAGAGATGGGACGGGGCCCGACGAGCGGCCTCGGCGCAGGAAAACCAGCGTCGGCAAGTGATCGCTGAACCTCAATCGTGGCCGTGATCCGTGAGGTGTCAGTTCTGACCTTCACCACAATCTCACGCGCGTCAACGAGCTCGATGCCAAACACATGAGAGAGGTGGTGGCGGCTCCACAACAACCGAGCCGGCGCGGCGTCAAGCCAGCGCACGCACCACTCGGCGAGTTCTGACGTACTTGGCCCTAGCGCCGCTCCGTCCATCATCGCTCGCCGTGACGATAAGGACTCGAATGGGCGAGCGTCCTCTCGCCTGACCCGCCGACATGTCGTGCTCGAGCCCGACATGGCAGCGACTGGGCGGCCGCGAAAGGGTGCGGCCGCTCTGTTGTCGCGACGGTTGGCTGCCGCAGCCCCCGCCGCTAGCTGAAGAGGATGAGGACCTAGCTTGAGCTGGCCGCACCCCAGTCGATGACCATGTGCGCCGGCTGATTAAGCAGCGCCGCCTGCAGGTCGGAGAGGGTGGCGGTCTTGAAGGCCAACCTTGAGGCGCGAAGCTTGACCATGCCGTAGTCACCCGCGGGCGCGATCGCGGCGACGCCGTTCTCGAGCCTGACCTTGGTGCTCTGACCGAGGTCGATCGTGACCGACTGGCCGACGAGCAGCTTGCCGTGGCGGTTCGAGTGCTGGACCTCGATCGTGACCTGGCCGTCCACCGCGGGATTGCCGTTCGCGGCGGGAGTGTAGGCCGTGTAGTCCGAGAGCATGCCCTTGAGGACGTACATCACCTTTGCCTTGCCGTGATTGGAGTGTGTCCCCTTATCGGGATTCGGCCCCTTGGCGAGCGCAACGCTCGGAATCATCAGGGCGGCAAGCGCGAACGGAAGCACCTTCTTCATAGCTCGATCTCCTTTCGTCGTCCTTGCCTCCCCGCACCTCATCCTCATCAGCCGCGGTAGGGCTGCAAGAGCCTGGCGTAAGTTGCGTGTAAATCCCGGTTCAGGGTGCGGGAGCGCTTGCCGCTCCACGGATGAGCCACAGCCAGCGCCGCGGCCGACGCGGCCGCGACGACGCGGCCTCGGCCTCACGCAGCTGGCTCCACAGCTCCTGCGTTCTCAGCGCGACCGAGACACGCTCGGCGTAATCGATCGCTCAGCTGTGATAGGTGGCGATGGCGAGGCGAGGCATAGCGGTAAGCGTACGCGCTCATGCTGAGGCAAGCCAAGAACGGCCGAGTCCTCCCACCTGACCGCTGAACGTCGGCTCGCCGTCCGCGCCCCAAAACGGAGGAACGATGTTCAGGGATCGCCTGCACGGGCCGGACGGGGACGATCTCGGCGAAGCCACCTACGCGCTCATATCAAGCCGGGCGAGAAGATCATCGCCGGAGACAACCAGCGGTTCTGCGTCGTCGAGGTCGTTCCGCTCGAGGACGGGGATGAGTCTCCGCTCGTCGACCTGCTGCAGGTCGAGGCGGCATCGGAAAAGGCCGGCGCGGCGAGCCGAAGCCTTCGCGCTTGCCCAGAGCGGCTCCGGCAAGAGCGCGCGTCTCGCCAGTCGACTCGGGACCCCCGGATCACTGTGCAAGCGAACTCTTGCTTTGGTCGCGAGCGTGTGTTATGAACGCCGCTAAGCAGCGAGGAGGCCCCGCGATGGAACGCTCGTCGGACGCTGCTGCGGCGAATGCTATTCCTGCTCAATCGGTCCAATCGGAGCCGTTCGTAATTGCTGGCACGATGGTTGCCGCCGCCCCCGAGCCGCCTTTGGGTCAATCCTTCGGTGTACGGGACGGGTCAGCTACCCGTACACAGGTAGGCGAGGGGACCCGCGCGTGATCAGTGGCGTGCAGTGGCAATGGATTCTGCTTGGCGCGGGCCCGGGCGACGGCGGTTCGAGCCACAGGGTTGCACGCCGGCGGGCGCACGGTGGGAGCGACTTCGTCTACAACTCGGGGACCGCCTCGCCGATGATGGACAGCTGGGTTTCGTCGCCGTCGGCTCCTTCGACGATCTCCTACGGGGGCGAGGAGTACTTGCGGGCGTTTTGGTCGGTCACCGCACATGACACGACGTCGAGCCAAAGTTCGGCCCAGATACAAACGGGCCCCACGGCAAACGACTCGCATTCCGGCGCTGGTTCGTCGTGGACAGTGACGGCCAAGCTGTATTACGTCCCCATCGGAGGCGGACCGGGCGTGGACCCGGATGACGGGTTCCTGTTGATCGACGCGTACGACGTCCAGGCAGGCGATTTCTTCGGCGATGACTTCGTCGACGCCAGTCCCGATCCGGACCACACTCTCACACCTGCGGCGAACGACGGCTACATCGACACCACGACTCAGGTCCAGCAGGGCGGTGCGCTCACGGTCGCCGCGCGTGACGTACTTTCCAACAGGCAATTCGGTTACTGGTGGCCGATCGATTCATTGCTGGTGAGCGCCGATGACTCGAATCCCGCCACGGTCGGCTCTCCAGACCAGCACGACATCGTCGTTCACCACAACGATCGTGTCTTTGCCTATGCCTTCTACAACGAGGTTCAGAGCAGCGGACCGCGGTTCCCCGGAGAGAACGACTGGCTCTACGACCGTTGGTGGTGGATCAAGACGCACGGTGGGCTCGTACCCCCGGGTCCGACAGATCCCTTCCGGACTCAGATCGAGGCCGCGTCGCGAATACTCGAGGCGACGGAGTCCTTGTCCACAGATGTGCGTGCCCGGGGCATAGAACTCGCCATGCACCAGCTATCGCTCGCCCACAAGGCTTTGCAGCAAGCGCTCGACTCAATGCGAAAAGGGCTTCAAGACAGGTAGACGTTTCCAGCGCTCCCGTCGGCAATCGCCGAAGGTTCCTAGCTAGTCCTCGACGTCGTTCCACTTCGACGATGAGGACGAGTCGCCGTCCGTGGGACTGCTGATTTGCTCGGCCAGCCCGATGAGAATGCTCTCGGGGCCTCGGACGTAGCAGAGCCGATGCACGTCTTTGTACTGGACCACTTCGTCGACCAGAGAGCCGTCGCCACGAAAGCTGTTGATCCGCCGCACCGCCCGAACGAACGCCTCCTGAACAAGGTCTGGTGCCGCTTGACGTGAGCCTGAGATGCAGCAGCGACGCGGCACAGTTCCGGCAGAGGGGCGCGGTAGATCTGCTCGATCTCCCACAAGTGACCCGTCTTCTCCTCCGCGTCAGCGTCCATCTACTGACAATGACACGGGACCGGCACGGTTTCTTTACGGAGAACCGTCTGACCGCGTGTGTCGGCTGGTCGTCTCGCCTGCTTGGGTTACGCCTGACCTGACCTAGGACGAGGACGCGGGTGCGTACTCGAATGGTCCGGCGACTGACGGCGTGTACGCGAGTAGAGGTCGAGCTTGGAAGGCGCTGCCCCACCTTGGCTCCGGCGGCATCACACCAAGTTCCACCGCTGGACGGAAGCCGAAGTGGCCGTAGTACTGGGGAGACCCGAGGAGGACGACCAAAGGGACACCGTGCCCGTCCGCGGCGCTGAGAAGCGCGTTCATTAGGGCGCTTCCGATCCCTTTCGCTTGGTGGTCGGGAAGGACGCCGATCGGACCGACTGCGACCACGGAGTCGAAACCCACCTTTGCGCGACTTGCGGTCACATGACCGACAACCGCGTTCTGAGTCAGCGCAGTAAACGACAGCTCATCAATCACGTCCTTCGCCTCCCAAAGTGCGACAAAGATTCCCACCTCGGGTGGCACACGATCGCCGTGATCCTGTCGCTTGAACGCTTCTGCGTAGACAACCTTCGCTGCTTCGTGGTCGCGCGGTTCCTGTGGTCTGACGATCACGCGCACATGGTCGCACGCGCGCACATTCGCGTGGACCAATGCTCCGCAATAACGCCTGAGCGCACTCCCGCCTGGGTCGCTACCCTCGCATTGCCCTGAGCCCGACGTCGGACTGCTGAGGTTCCGCCTACGGGTGGTCAACAGGCAGACCACGTTGGGCAAGGCCGACTGGGCTGGGCCAGCGTTCCGGAGTGACCCCGAGCCGGCTAGGCCGAATCCTCGTCGGCAGGATGGCGGTCGCACGAAATGATCTGACGCCGCGCCTCTCGCCGAGTCACAAGCAAAGAGCACCGGCACCAAACCTGACAGCCGCCCCAGACGGGACCGCGACAGACTCACAGTCCTCTCGTCTGAAGCCGACCTCCTGTCGCCCAAGGAGGGGGTACCTCTGGCGCCAGCCCTCTGAGCTGCGTTAACCGTCGCTGGCTGCCGAGAGTGGAGACTGGTGGCGGCGTTCTGTTGCCGACGTCCGCAATTGTCGAGGACAGCACGGGGGACAGCACGCCACGCACATTCCCGTCACTTCCGTCGGTGTAGGAATACGGAGCCGGGCCGTTTGCGCCCCAAGGTCGCAAACCAGAATGCCCCCAACGGGATTCGAACCCGTGCTACGGCCTTGAAAGGGCCGCGACCTGGACCGCTAGTCGATGGGGGCGAGCGGCACTCAGGCTAGCGTGAGCGGGTCGCGGCCGACTGCCTGCGCCCGTCGTGCTGGCACACTCGCCGCTGTGAACTGGTGGGTTTCGCTCCTCGTCACGCTGGGCGTGCTGCTCGCGGTGTGGGCGGCGTTCGTCGCCTGGTTGCTCGCGAACGGGCGCGGCGGCGATGCTCGCGCACTCGCGACCTTCATCCCCGACTGCATCGTGCTGGTCAGCCGTCTCGCCCGTGATCCCCGCGTGCCACGGCGGCGCAAGCTGCTCCTGCTCGCGCTCGTCGGCTACCTGGCGCTGCCGTTCGACCTCGTGCCCGACTTCATCCCGGTCGCGGGACAGCTCGACGACGCGATCGTCGTCGCGCTCGTTCTCCGCCGGTTCGTGCGTGCGGGAGGCGCGCCGCTCATCCGTGAGCACTGGCCGGGGCCTGGGCGGTCGCTCGATCTCATCCTCCGGCTCGCGCCACCCGATACGGTCGAGGCATGAGCGGACACGACCACCGTGTCGACGGGAGCGCCGACACGAGGCGGCTCTCGATTGCCCTCGCGCTGATCGCGGGCTTCATGGCCGCCGAGGTCGTGGTCGGCATCCTGGCGCAGTCGCTCGCGCTGCTCTCCGATGCGGCGCACATGCTCACCGACGCGGGCGCGCTGGTGGTGTCGCTGGTCGTGATCCGGCTTGTGCGGCGGCCCTCCGGCGGCAACCTCACCTTCGGCCTCAGGCGGTCGGAGATCCTCTCCGCGCAGGCGAACGGCGGCACGCTGCTCGTGCTCGCCGGGCTGATCGTCTACGAGGGGATCCACCGCCTCGTCTCGCCGCCTTCCGCCCAGGGGCTCGCGATCCTCATCGTCGCGATCGTCGGCATCGGCGTCAACGTCCTCGCGACCTGGCAGCTCTCGGGCGCGAACCGCGAGTCGATGAACATCGAGGGAAGCTTCCGGCACGTCCTCACCGACCTGATCGCGTTCATCGTCACGGCGATCGCGGGCGCCGTCATCCTCGCCACCGGCTGGACGCGCGCCGACGGCGTCGCGGCGCTCATCGTCGCGGCCGTGATGCTGCGGGCGGCCTGGAGCCTGCTGCGCGACTCGGGCCGTGTCCTGCTCGAGGCGGCGCCGGCGGGGATCGACGTCGATGAGATCGGGGGCGCGCTCGCCGCCCACCCGCACGTCGAGAGCGTGCACGACCTGCACGTCTGGCAGATCTCGAGCGGCTTCCCCTCGCTGTCTGCGCACGTGCTCGTGCACGAGGGCGACGACTGCCACGGCATCCGCCGCGAGCTCGAGCGGCTGGTCGGCGAGCGGTTCGGGATCGAGCACACGACGCTGCAGGTCGATCACGCGCACGATCCGAGCGCGCTCGTTCAGATCGGTGCCGCGCCGACGAAGCGCGAGTAGGCCGGCGCGGACCCGTTAGCGAGGCCCGAGGCTGAGCGTCAGCCTCACCTTCGCGTGTGCGGGCCGCTTCGTGCCGGGGCGCGGGTTTTGTGAGATCACCCTCCCTCGCTTCACCGTCGGCGAGTAGGCGCCGCCGACCTTGCCAACGGAGCAGTGCGCCTGTCTGATTGCCCGTCTGGCATCCGGCGACGTCTTCCCCCGCAGCTTCGGAACGACGCAGAGCGCGCTGAACTTTGCGACGACGGAGCGATCCGTGCCCACGGTCAGCGTGCAGCGTCCCTTTCCCGAGCAGTCGCCCGACCAGCGGGCGAACACGGAGCCGGCCGACGGCTTCGCAGTCAGCGTCACGGAACCCCCGGCGAATGGCGCCGAGCACGCCGACCCACAGTGGATCCCGGCCGGGGTAGAGGTCACCGTGCCGCTGCCGCTCCCTGACTTCGCGATAGCGAGCGTACTGCCCAGGTACCGGGCAAGTGCGAGGTCGTCGTCGTGGCCCGGAACCACCGAAGTCGTGCCGGCGACGACGATCCTTCCGTTCGGCTGCAGCGCGAGTGCCTGCGCGGCGTCGTTTCCAGATCCGATCGGCGTCGCCACTCCCCCCTGGCCGTCCGTACCGAAGGTCAGATCTTCAGAGCCGTCAGGGTCGTAGCGGCTGAGCAAGAAGTCGTTGGAGCTCACGCCAGGGCGCTCCCCGGCGACCAGGATCTTCCCGTTCGCCTGGACGGCGACGGCGTGGCCGACGCCTTCGTCACCACTCGCGATCCCGCCGTCTCCGAAGGTCGGGTCGAGTTTGCCGTCTGTGTCGTACCGAACAAGGGCAACGTAAAAGGCTCCGCCCACGGTGCCCCCTAGCACGACGATCTTGCCGTCGGGCTGCAGGCCGGCGGAGTAAACGCCTTCGCTGGACTCGATGCCCGTCGTCACCTTTCCGCCGGTGCCGAAGGACGGGTCGAGTACACCGTCCGGTGTGTAGCGGGCGAGGGCGAACTCGGCGTTCGGGGCGGCACCGAGATAGCCGGCGAGGATGAGCTTGCCGTCGGGCTGCCCGACGAGAGCATTGGCGACGCTGTCCCCGGAGCCGAGGGAGGTCGTGACCTTGCCGTTCGTTCCGAAGCTGGGGTCGATCGACCCGTTCGTCTGGTATCGGACGAGGGCGAAATCCCAGGACGAGCCTGTGTTGGCCTTGCCGCCGGCCACGATCTTTCCGTCGGGCTGGACGGCGAGCCCGGTCGCGACGTCGTTGTGTCCCAGGATGTCTGTGGTCACGATGCCGTTCGCGCCGAAGCTCGTGTCGAGCGAGCCGTCGGGGTTGTAGCGGGCGAGCGCGAAATCCTCTCCCGTGTAGGAGTCGATCGCCCCGCCGATAACGATCTTCCCGTCGGGCTGGAGGACGAGTGCATCCGCCTCGCCTCCTCCCCTGGTCACGGTCGTCACCTTGCCGCCGGAGCCGAAGCCCGAGTCGAGAGAGCCGTCGGGGTTGTAGCGGACGAGGCCGAATTCGGAGCTGCTCGGGTTCGAGCCGGCGGCGACGATCTTTCCGTCGGGCTGGACCGCGACAGCCCTGGCTCCATCCGCGCCGGAGCTGAGCGACGTCGTCACCTTCCCGCCGGCGCCGAAGCTCGTGTCGAGCGGGTTCCGCGTCGTCGCCTGCGCCGCCGGGATGGCGAACGCACCCGCGAGCACGAGTACGAGCGCGAGCAGTCCGCGGTAGCGCGTCGTCTTTGCGATGGGCTTCAATCTCTCCGCCTCGCGCGAACTTTCGCACAGGCGGAGTAATCCGCAAGAGAACGGTGGCCTACGTGCGCGCGCTGAAGATCGGCGCGCTCGTGGGCGCCGGGACGCCGCCGGCGCGCTCGCGGGTCACGGCGACGACCGCGTTCTGCGGCACGGTGCCGCGAAGGTGCACCGTCGTGCTCCCGCCTCCGGCGAAGAGGCCGGCAGGCCTCGGTCGGCCTTGGCCGCCCGCCGGGATCACCCAGGCCTCGTACGTCTTCCCGTCCGGCGCGCTCGAGAGGCCCGAGATGTGAAGCGTCGCGGTCCCGTTCCGGCTGACGACGACGCTGAACACGCGCGTCTGGTTCGACTGGGTGAGCGAGACGCCGAGGCCGACCGCGACGCAGGCGGCCGCGGCCGCGGCGACGGCGAGACCGCGCCGGCCCCACGCGCGCTGCGGCAGGGGAACGACGTTCGAGCGCTCCGCCGCTGCCGCGTCGAGGATCGAGGCACGCAGCCGCGCAGGCGGAGCCGGCGCGACCGTGGCGTAGGCGAGGCTCGCGGCCGATTCCTGCAGGCCCGCGAGGTGCTCGCGGCAGTCCTCGCACTGGCTCAGGTGGCGCTCGTACGCCTCGGCCTCGTCCGGGTCGAGGGCGTCGAGCGCGTAGGCGGCGGTCAGGTCGTGGAGGTCCATGACATCTCCGTCCCCGGCTCTCCCAGCAGCTCGCGCAGACGCGAGAGCCCGGCGAACATGCGGCTCTTGATCGTACCGAGGGGCTGTCCGAGCCTCTCGGCGAGCTCCGACTGGCTGAACCCGCCGTAGTACGCGAGCTCCAGCGCCTCCCGCTGCACGTCGGGAAGCTGGCGCAGCGCAGCCTGCACTCGTTCACGTTGCAGTCGCAGCCACGCATCCTCCTCGACGCCCTCGACGGAGGGCTCGGCGGCGCGATCGAGTGACTCCGCGCGCCGCCGCTGCTCACGGCGGACGGCGTCGACTGCCCGCCGGTGCACGAGGGTGAGGATCCACGTGCTCGCCTTGCCGCGCTCCGGCACGAATCGGCCAGCCGTCCGCCAGACGGCGAGGAACGCCTCCTGCACTGCGTCCTCGGCGAGAGCCTGGTCACGCAGGACGCGGAGCGCGAGCCCATACGCGGTGCGGCCGTAGCGGTCGTACAGCTCGGCGAGCGCCGACTGCTCCGAGCGGGCGGCCAGTGCGACGAGCGCTTCGTCGGAGAGGTGGGCGAGCTGACGATTCACCGAGTCCGATATTCGCTCGCGACCGGCCTTCGGTTCAAGGCATCGAACCGGTTAGGCCCCTCGCGCGAATCAGCGCCGACCGCAGTCCACACGGCGGCGGGTGCCGCCGGGAAGGAGACGCAATGGAACGCCTGAGCAGGCGCTCGTTCGTGAAGATCGCCGGCGCGGCCACCGGCGCGGCCGCTCTCGCCGCGGCGCCGCCGATCGCCCGGGCCGCTGTCGGCGACGACGGCGCCCAGCCGACCGAGCCGACCACCGGCGTGCCCGAGGAGCCGCTCGTCGCGTACGTCCGCGACGCCGAGCGCGGCGAGGTGACGGTCACCGCCGGCACCGCCGAGCACACGTACCGGGACCGCGCCCTCGTGCAGCGCCTCATGCGCGCTGCCGGCAGGAAGGGAGTGAGGTAGATGTCCTCGCACCGCGAAGCCCCGGCCATCAGCCAGGACCCCGTCGCCGACAACGCCGACACCTATGCCTTCGTCAGTCCGGACGACCCGACGACGGTCACGATCATCACCAACTACGTGCCCCTCGAGGGGCCGCCCGGCGGGCCGAACTTCTTCGAGTTCGGCGACGACGTCCTCTACTCGATCTACGTCGACAACGACGGGGACGCACTGCCCGAGATCGAGTACCAATTCCGCTTCCGGACGACGCTCCAGAACGAGGAGACGTTCCTCTACAACACGGGACCGATCGGCTCGCTCAGCGACCCGAACTGGAACAAGCGGCAGCTCTACTCCGTCGCGGTCGTCCGTGGTCACGGCGGCGGCGCGATCCTCGGCACCGACCTGGCGTGCCCGCCGTGCAACGTCGGGCCGCGCTCGACGCCGAACTACGACGCGCTCGCGGCGGCAGCCGTGCATCAGCTGCCGTCCGGCGAGACGGTGTTCGCGGGCCAGCGGAACGACGGCTTCTTCGTCGACCTCGGAGCGATCTTCGACCTCGGCGACATCAGGCCGATCCAGAACCTCCACCTGATCCCGTCGGCTCCGGCCCCCAGCGTCGACCCGCTGAAGACGCTGAACATCCACGCGATCGCGATCAAGGTGCCGATCTCGAAGCTGACGAGGGACGGCTCCGTGCCGGGCGACCCCTCGAGTGCACTCGCCGTGCTCGGCATCTGGGGCGGCGCGAGCCGCCGCAAGGTACAGGTACGCGACGGCCACTCGGTCCGCGAGAGCGGACCCTGGGTGCAGGTCTCGCGTCTCGGCAACCCGCTCTTCAACGAGGTGATCGTGCCGGTCGGGGACAAGGACCGCTGGAACGCGCTCGACCCGATCGACGACGCCGGCTTCGCGAAGTACGTGAAGCAGCCGGAGCTCGCCAGGCTCCTGCCGGTCCTCTATCCCGGCGTGTTCCCGAACCTCGCGGCGTACACCGCCGACCGGGCCGACCTCCACGCGATCCTGCTCACCGGGATCCCGAGCGGGATCGTCCCGGGGTTCCAGAACTTCACCGGCCCGAAGCCGGCCGACATGCTGCGGCTGAACGTCGCGATCCCGCCGGCGGCGGATCCGAACGCCCTCGGCGTCGTCGGCGGCGACCTGGCCGGCTACCCGAACGGGCGGCGTGTGTTCGACGACGTCGTCTCGATCGAGCTCAAGGCGGTGGCGGGAGCCACGATTCCGCTTGTCGACCCGAGCTTCACCCCGGATGCCGCGGTCGCGGCGGTCTCGTCGTACCTCACGCCGGGGACCGACCGCTACCAGGCGACGTTCCCGTACCTCGGCACGCCACACGACGGATTCGACACGCCCTCGTCGTGACCCCGAACCACCATCACTCGAAGGACGCACGGGCCGAGCACGTGATGCTCGACCTCGGCCCGGGCGTCGGGGCGCTCGTTCTCCACACCGGCGCAGACCTGCACGGAGTGGAGATCGAGATCAGCCCCGCGGGGCGCGACGGGGAGCGCTCGCACAAGCAGGTCCACGAGCGGCCGGTCGCCGGCCGGCCGCTCTACGCGGCCGTCTTCGACCGGCTGCCCGCCGGCGAGTACACGCTCTGGCAGGACGGCGTGCCCCTCGAGCGCCACGTCGCCGTGTCCGGCGCGGCCGTCACCGACATCTCGATCAAGGAGGAACACACATGATCGGCTGGACCAGTCCCACGCACCTCGCGCTCCTGCTCCTGATCGCGCTCTGCCTCTTCGGCGCGAAGCGGCTGCCGGAGATCGGACGCTCGCTCGGAAGCGGGATGCGCGAGTTCAAGGATTCCGTCACGCATCAGGGTCTGCCCGAGACGACCGAGCGGGAGAAGACCGACTGATGCGAACGCGCCGGCTCCCTCGCGAAGAAGAGGCGACGCTCGTCGAGCATCTCGAGGAGTTGCGCGGGCGGATCATGCTCGCGCTCGCCGCAGTCGCGGTCGCGAGCGCTGTCGCCTTCCTCTTCCACGACGGTCTCCTCGAGTGGCTCGCGCGTCCGTTGCCTCCCGGGCACCGGCACGTGGCGGCATTCGGCGTGGCCGAGCCGTTCTCGGTCTCGGTCGCGGTGAGCGTCTACGCCGGGCTCCTCTTCGCGCTGCCGGTGATCCTCTGGCAGGTGTGGTCCTTCCTCGCTCCGGCGCTCGACTCTGCGGCCGAGCGCCGGATCCTCGCCATGGCCGCCTTCGGCCTCGTGCTCGGGGCCGCCGGTCTGGCCTTCGGTTACGGGATCCTGCTCCCACGCGCCGTGCACTGGCTCACGAACTACGACACGACGCACTTCCGCCTCCTGATCCGGGCGAGCAGCTACTACTCGTTCGTCGTCTCGGTGCTGCTCGGCGTCGTCTGCGTGTTCGAGTTGCCGCTCGTCGTGCTCGCGCTCGTCAATCTCGGCGTGCTCACGTCGCGAATGCTGCGGCGGAACCGGCGCCGCGGCTACTTCTTCGTGGCCGTCGCCGCCCTCGCGTTGCCGGGGCCCGACCCCGTGACGACGGTGCTCGAGCTCCTGCCGATGTGGGCGCTGTTCGAGGGCTCGATCTGGCTCGCGGTGCTCGCGGAGCGGCGAGCCGCGAAGATGTCGCTCGTGGGGGCAAAGGCGTGACGCGGGGGGAGTGGACGAGGCTAGGCGGCTTCTCGGGCGCGGTCGTGCTCCTCCACGTGCTCGGTTTCGGGCTCTTCCTCTACTACCTGCCGCACAACCCGGCGCTGACCGGGCTCGCCACGCTCGCCTACACGTTCGGGCTGCGACATGCCTTCGACGCCGACCACATCGCGGCGATCGACAACACGACCCGGAAGCTGCTGCAGGACGGCAAGCGCCCGCTCGGCACCGGCTTCTTCTTCTCCCTCGGCCACTCGACCATCGTCTTCTCGCTCACCGCGGCGCTGGCGGTCGCCGCCGAGACCGTGCATTCGCGCATTCCGAGCCTCCAGGCGTACGGGTCGACCATCGGCGCCTCCGTCTCGGGAACGTTCCTTCTGCTCATCGGGGCGCTCAACCTCGCCGTGCTGCTCGACGTCGTCGGTGTCTTCCGGCGCATGCGGCGCGGGCTCTACGACGAGCAGGATCTCGAGCGCGCGCTGCTCAAGCAGGGGGTCCTCAGCCGTTTCCTGCTCAGGCGCGTCGGCGACCGGATCGACACGAGCTGGAAGATCTATCCGCTCGGCGTGCTGTTCGGGCTCGGCTTCGACACGGCCACCGAGATCGGCTTGCTCGCGGTGGCCGCCGGGGTCGCGACCCACCACGTCCCGTTCCTCGCCGTGATCTCGTTGCCGCTCGTCTTCGCCGCCGGCATGAGCCTGATGGACACCGCGGACGGAGCCTTCATGAGCCACGCCTACGGCTGGGCGTTCTCGAGCCCGGTGCGGAAGGTCTACTACAACATCAGCGTCACGAGCCTCTCCGTCACCGTCGCCTGGCTCGTCGGCGCGATCGAGCTCCTCCAGGTGCTCGCCGCGAAGCTCGCGCTCCACGGAACGTTCTGGCGGCTGCTCGAGAGCCTCGACCTCGGCCGCCTCGGCTACGTCGTCGTCGGGCTCTTCGCCGCCACCTGGCTCTGCTCGATCACGCTCTGGAAGACACGCCGGCTCGAGGAACGGTGGAGCTCGGCGCTAGAGCGAAGCTAGTGATGTGGCCGGTGACGTTGCCCGGCGAACGTTGCCGGTTACATCACTAGAGAAACATCATCCAGGAGCGGGTGGCGCCGCAGGCGCAGTTCTTGTGCTTCACGGAGCAGCGCCGGCAGTCCCAGTACTCCCACCAGATCCACTTCAGATGCTGCACCTCGAGCGCCAGGAGCGCGAGGATCCAGAGGAGGATCGTGGTCCGCGACACACCCACACGGTCGCATACGAGCGGGCGGCCCGCAATGGGCCGCCCGACTCATCCCGATAGTGCTTCCGGCCTACCAGCGTCGATAGCCGGCCCGGCCGATGCCGCCGGCGAACAGGCTGATCAGCCAGACCAGCGCGCACACCGCGGCGATGATGAACAGCCACTTGATGACGAAGCCCGCCGCGAAGAAGATCAACGCCAGGACCGCCAGCAGAACCAGGAGCAGCATTCCTACCCCTCCTTCGCTTCAGTTGGGGTCGTGTTTTCGCAGTTCGGGACTGAAAACGAGGAAGCCCGCCGGGCGGTTACGGACGTACGCTCGCACCCCATGACCTCGGACGCCGATTTCTCTGCGGATGAGTTCGCACGGTCGCGTGCGTATCACCGGCCGCTCTACCTCGCCCTGGTGGTGGACGTGGCGCTCGGGGTGGGCGTGCTCGCCGCGGTCGCGTGGAGCCCGCTCGGCGGCTGGCTCTTCTCGCCGCTGCAGTCGGTTTCGCCGGTCGCCGCGGCGGCTGCCTTCGCCGCCCTCGTCACTGCGTTCTCGAGCGCGGTCCGTACTCCGCTTGCGCTCTGGCGCGGCTGGTGGCGCGAGCGGCGCTGGGGCTTCTCGACCCAGAGCGCGGCCGGCTGGCTTGCAGACCGGGCCAAGGGTCTCGCCGTCTCGCTCGTGCTGGCGAGCGCGGCGTGGACGGCGGCCGTCGCGCTGGCGCGGACGCTGCCGGGCTGGTGGGCGCTGCCGGCCGGCGCCGCCCTCGCGCTCGCGGTCCTCTTTCTCTCGTTCGTCGCGCCCGTCGTCCTCGAGCCGCTCTTCAACCGGTTCCGCCCTCTCGACGACGAGACGCTCGCCGCCGCCCTGCGCCGGCTCGCGGAGCGGTCGGGCGTGCCGGTGCGGGAAGTGCTGGTGGCCGACGCGAGCCGGCGCACGACGAAGGTCAACGCCTACGTCTCGGGAATCGGCCGCACGCGCCGCGTCGTCCTGTTCGACACGCTGCTCGAGGCGGCCGACGCGGCCGCGGTCGAGATCGTGGTCGCGCACGAGCTGGGGCACCGCCGTGACCGGCACGTCGCGAAGCTGACGCTGCTCGCGATGGCCGGGGCAGTCGCGGCCGTGGCGATCCTCTGGGCGGTGCTCGGCACGCGGGTCGGGCAGCCGCGCACCCTGCCGGAGGCGCTTCTGCTGCTCCTCGCCTGCGAGCTCGCGGCGCTGCCCGCGGGCTCCTCGCTCTCGCGCCGCTGGGAACGCGCCGCAGACCGGTGCTCGCTCGACCTCACCGAGGAGCCCGCCGCATTCGCGCGGGCCCACGTGGAGCTGGCGCGCCGCAACCTCTCCGATTTGCGGCCGCCGCGCCTCGTCTACGCCCTCCTCTTCAGCCATCCGACGCCGCCGGAACGACTCGCGTTCGGCCGAGCGTGGCGTGCTGCGCACTAGTAGAGCGGCGACGTTCGCACCCCGATCTTGTTGCCTACTGTGGCGCCGCCGTTCTAGGCTTGGGGCGAGTCGGGTCGAAGATCAGTCGAGCGGTGGGCAGCGTGCCGGGTCGTCGGGAGAACGAGGAGGAGGGGAAGCCGAGCGTCCTGCTCGAGCTCAATGCGCGCGTCCACGAGGCGGCGAGGCGGTTCGAGGGTGTCGAGCCGGGGCGTGATCCCTGGGACTTCACGTGCGAGTGCGGCGCGATCGACTGCCGTGTTCCGGTCTCCCTCACCCTGGCGGAGTTCGAGGCCCTGCGCGCGGCGGACCTGGGCGTGTTGGCGCCCGGGCACAAGAACGCGGCCTAGCGCGAAGCCCGCATAGAGTCGGGCCGGATGGAAGGCCTCGACCTGACCGGCAAGCGCGCGATCGTGACCGGTGCCTCGTCCGGCATCGGCCGCGCGACGGCCGCTGCGCTGGCAGCCGCCGGCGTGCGCGTCGCGGGCGGCGCGCGGCGGCTCGAACGCCTCGAGACGGAGGTGGCCCTCGCGCTCGACGTCGCGGACGCCGACAGCTGTGAGCGGTTCGTGGTCGAGGCGGTCGGGCGGCTCGGCGGCCTCGACATCCTCGTCAACAACGCGGGTCTCGCGCTCGGGCGGGCGCCATTCGACGAGTCGAGCGAGGACGACGAGGCGGCCGTCCTCGCCGTCAACCTCGCGGGGCTCGTCCGGATGACGCGCCTCTGCCTGGCGCACTTCGGCGACTGGGGCCACATCGTCAACATGGGCTCCATCGCCGGCCGCCAGGCCTACGAGAACGGCGCGACGTACATCACGTCGAAGTTCGCCGAGCGCGGCTTCACGTACGCGCTACGCGAGGACCTGCTCGGCCGGCCGATCCGCATCACGACGGTCGACCCCGGCCTGGTCGAGACGGACTTCTCGCTCGTGCGCTTCAAGGGGGACGAGGAGAAGGCCGCAGCCGTCTATCGCGGCGTCGAGGCCATGCAGCCGGAGGACATCGCCGACTGCATCCTGTTCGCGCTCACGCGGCCGTGGCACGTCAACGTCGACGAGATCGTGGTCAAGGCACGCAACCAGTCCTCGGGCGGCCGCATCCTGCGGGACAGTTAACCCGGCAACGGCCAGGAGCTCCACCGCTCGGGCTCCATCCAGGCGCTGACACGGCGGGCGTCGCGGCTGTGGAAGGGTTTACCGGTGTAGCGCAGCGAGAGGCGGTCGATGTCGGTCAGCTCCGGATCCTCCTCGATCGAGACGACGCGGCCGAGCAGGGTGGCCTGTCGGTACCAGCTGTCGGCGGCGAGGACGGTCAGCGCGACGGCCGGATTCCGGCGCAGGTAGCGGAGCCGAAGACGGCTCTCGTCCATGTTCAGGAGGACGCGCGCGTGCTCCCAGTCGTACCAGGTAGCGGCCGTGTGCGGGGCGCCGCTCGGGCTCACCGTCGCGACCACTGCCGGGTTCGGCCGGGCGAGGAACGCGTCGACCTCGGGCGGCACGGGAACGCGCGGCACGACCGCCGAGCCTACTGAGCCGGAACAGGTAGCGCGTCGGTCAGATCCTCCTGGCCGACCTCTCGCACGACCCGCAGGCGGACGACGAACAGCGTGCTCGCGACGACCCATGCGGCGGCCAGCACGAGATCCGCCTTGAGACCGATCAGCGCCGAGACCGGACCGGCGAGCGCGTAGCCCGCAGGCAGGAAGACCATCGCTCCCATCCAGCCGTACGAGGCGACGCGAGCGAGCTTCTCCGGCGGGATGGCGCGTTGCAGCGTCGTGTCCCAGACGACGGAGCCGAGCGCGAACGCGAACCCTGCGCCCGCGGCGGCAGGCGTGAGCAGCAGCGTCGTCGGATGGAACGCGAGCAGGACGTTCTGCACCGCCGTGACCATGAGGAGGAGCCCGGTCGCCACCATCGGCCGCCGCGGCCGCCAGCGGAGCCCCGCGAGCCCACCGAGCAGCGCGCCGGCGCCTTCGCCGCTGACGACGAACGCCCAGGAGCCCGCCCCGTGCATCGAATGCTTCGCGACATACGGACCGAGCACGAAGAAGGGCGCGTACGTGATCAGGAAGTAGAGCGAGATCCAGAGGACGAGCACCCAGACCCACGTCTGCTCGACGAAGGCGCTCCAGCCCTCCCGCAGCTCGTGGAGGAACCCCGCGCCCGCACGGGCGATGGACTCGACGTCGATCTGCGAGAGGAGGATCGCGCTCGCCCCGTACGTGCCCGCGTCGACGAGGAGCGCCGTGCCGGAGCCGATCAGCGCGACGATCGAGCCGCCGATCGCGGCGCCGAGTGGGAACGCCGCGTAGCGGGCGATGGCGAGGAGCCCGTTGGCCTGCTGGAGCAGCTCCTCCGGCACGACCTCACGCACGAGCCCGTACGACGCCGGCGAGTAGAACGCGACCGCGGCGCCGCCGCCCGCCTGGAGCGCGATCAGCTCCCAGACCTGCGCGTGGCCGGAGAGGAGAAGGACGCCCATCGCCGTGCGGACCGCAGTGCTCGCGAGGTCCGATCCCACCATCACGACGCGGCGCGGCAGCCGGTCGCCGAGGACACCGCCGAAGGCGAGCATCGCCACCTGCGCCAGCGTCCAGGCGGCGAAGCCGAGCCCGACGGCGGTCGCTCCGCCGCCGTGGTCGAGGATCGCGAACGCCACCGCGATCGGCGCGAGGTACGTCCCGACGTACGAAATCGCACGCGCGGCGAACAACAACCGGAACGCCGGGAGGCGGAGCGGACCTGTCACAGCCGGATGGTGACGCGCTACGAGTCCGCAGGCAAGCGCATGCGCTTCTCGGCCCACCGCTTGAGCCCGGCGTACGACTGCCAGAACGGCATCGCCTGCGCGTAGGCGGCGACGTCCTCGCCGGAGTCGGCGAGCTGGGCGAGCGCGTACTCGACGAACTCCTCCTCCGTCGCGCCGCCCTCGACCGACTCCGCCCAGTCCTGGAGGGCCAGCCGGAGCTCGGTGAGGTGGTGGCCGACGTCCTCGACGACTCCGAAGTGGATGAGCGCGAGCCGCTCGGGGACGCGGCGCTCGATCTCGTCGAGCGTCCGCTCCCACGCATCGACGTCCACCTCGGGCGGCGGCGTCGGTGGCATCACGAACCGCCCCGGCAGGACACGGACGCCGCACGCGTCCCCGGCGTACAGCGTCCCGTCGGGGTCGAGGTAGCAGACGTGGTGTGAGGCATGGCCCGGCGTGGGGAACGACTCGAGCCCGAGCACGCTGCCGTCGACCGCATGGACGTTCTCCTGCGGCACCGGGGCGAGCTCGCCCCAGAGCGAGTCGAACGTGTCGCCGTAGAGCCGGCGCGCGCTCTTCTCCAACCGGGCCGGGTCGACGAGGTGCGGCGCGCCGACCGGCGAGACGTGCACCTGCAGCGCCGGGTGCCGGCGGACGAGGACGCCGGCCGCTCCCGCGTGGTCGAGGTGGATGTGGCTGAGGAGCAGGTGGCGGACGTCGGTCAGCGCCATTCCGCGGTCGGCGAGGCCCGCCTCGAGCGCCTCGACCGTCGTGGAAGGCCCGCAATCGAAGAGCGCCGGCCCGTCGTCAGTATCGAGCAGGTAGCTCGCGATGATCCGCTCGCGGCCGAGGTGATGGAGGTCGATCGGCTCGGGCGCAGGCACGGTCACTCGGCCTCCCGTTCGCGGGCGGCGGCGAGGATCCGCTCCGCCTCGTCGCGCTTGCCCCAGCCGCGCGTCTCCGTCCGTTTCGTCGGCTCGAGGTCCTTGTAGCGCTGGAAGAAGTGCTCGATCTCGTCGCGCAGCTCGTTGGCAACGTCGCCGATGTCCGCGATGCGCTCGAAAGCGGGGTCGCCGCGCGGCACGCAGAGGAGCTTCTCGTCCGGACCCTTCTCGTCCTCCATGTGGAAGACGCCGATCGTGCGGACGCGGATCCGGCAGCCCGGGAACGTTGGGTCGGAGACGAGCACGAGCGCGTCGAGCGGGTCGCCGTCCTCGGCGAGCGTCCCCTCGACGTAGCCGTAATCGGCCGGGTACGCCATCGCCGTGAACAGCCGCCGGTCGAGCACGATCCCGCGGAGCTCCTCGTCCCACTCGTACTTGTTGCGCGAGCCGGACGGAATCTCGACGAAGACGACCGCCTCGTCGCTCATCGCGAGCGAGCAGCGGCCGGGACGAGCGCGTCCTCGAGGTCGGCCACCAGGTCCTCGGCCGACTCGATCCCGACCGAGAGGCGCACGAGATTCTCCGGTGCCGCGAACGGCGCGTCGGCCGTCGCGGCGTGCGTCATCCTCGCCGGCACCTCGATCAGGCTCTCGACGCCGCCGAGCGACTCCGCCAGCTGAAAGAGCCGCGTACGCCCCGCGATCGCCGCCGCCTCCTCCGGCGACTGGGCGAGGAAGGAGACCATGCCGCCGAAGTCGTGCATCTGGCGCGCCGCGATCGCATGTCCCGGATGCGTCGGGAGGCCGGGATAGAGGACGCGCTCGACGCGCGGGTGCTGCGCGAGCACGGCAGCGACCTCCGAAGCGTTCAGGCAGTGCTGCCGCATCCGCACCGCGAGCGTCTTGACCCCGCGCAGCACGAGCCAGCAGTCGAATGGCCCGGGCACCGCCCCGAGCGACTTCTGGAGGAAGCGCAGGCGCTCCGCCACCGTCGGGTCGTTCGTCGCGGCGAAGCCGCTGACGACGTCGGAGTGGCCGCCGAGGTACTTCGTCGTGGAGTGGACGACGACGTCGGCGCCGAGCTCGAGCGGCCGCTGCAAGTACGGCGTCGCGAACGTGTTGTCGACCACGAGGAGCGCGCCGGCGGCGTGCGCGGCCTCGGCCGCGGCGCGGATGTCCACGACGTTGAGCATCGGGTTCGACGGCGTCTCGATCCAGACCATCCGCGTCGAGTCGTCGAGGTGTTCCGCGAGGTTCGGGAACTCCTCGGCCGGGAGGTAGTCGAACCGGTATCCCTTCGGCTCGTACACCTGCGACGTCATCCGGTAGACGCCGCCGTAGACGTCGGCGATCAGGACGACGCGGTCGCCCGGGTTGAGGAGATGGAACAAGGTCGTCGTCGCGCCGAGGCCGGAGGAGTACGCGACCCCGTGCTCGGCCGACTCGAGCGAGGCGAGCACCGTCTCCAGCGCGTGCCGGGTCGGGTTGGCGACGCGCGAGTAGTCGTAGCCCTTGTGCTCGCCGACGGCGTCCTGGACGTACGTCGACGTCTGGTAGATCGGCGTGGTGATCGCGCCGGTGGCGGGATCCGGCTCCTGGCCGACGTGGATCGCGCGCGTCTCGAAGTCCATCAGGTCGATGCTAACCAGCGTTCTAGCTCGCCCAGCGGCTCGGTCAGGTCAATCGGCTTCACGCCATGCTCCCACCACACGCCCTTCACGCTCAGCTGGCGAGCCTTCCGGTCGAAGACGGGCTCGATCCGGCCGACGAGCCGGTCGCCATGCAGGATGGGGAGGACGTAGTAGCCGTACTCGCGCTTCGCCGCCGGAACGTACATCTCGAGCCGGTAGAAGAAGTCCCAGAGCGCCAGGGCGCGGTCGCGGTCGTGGATCAGCCGGTCGAACGGCGAGAGGAAGGTGACGCGCTCGGGGACCGGCCCGTCCTTCGCCCCCGGGTGGGCTACGAGCCGGCCGCGCTCGAGCCGCACTCCCAGCGCGCGGAAGCGCTTCTCCTCGTCCAGCCGCCGCGCCTTCGCGAGCGGCAGCGTCTCGGTCTCGGGGTACCAGCGCTCGGCGAGATCCCAGACGCGCTGCTTGCCCTGCCTGCCGACGACCGCGACCTGGCCGCGGGCGGCGAGGACCTCGAGCATCAGGCCCATCTTCCGCTGGCCCCACCAGCGGTGATCCTCGCGCCGATGGCCGGGCGCATCCTCGATCTCGCGTGAGAGGAGCGGCCCGCGCTCGCGCAGCTCCTTCAGCACGTGGCGTCGGAACGCCGCGTGCTCCTTCAGGAAGCCGATCAGCTGGCGGTCGAGCGGACGGTCGCGCCGCCGCATGAACGCCTTGAGGATCGGCAGATCCTCGACCGGGTAGAGGAAGGCGTCCCACTCGACGAGCTTCCGTTCCTGCCAGAGCAACCGCTCGAGCTCTGCGGTGTCGAATCGGCCGAGCCGGCTCCAGAGAACGAGTTGCTGCGGCGGCGCGACGGTCGCGATCGGATCGAGCTGGAGGAAGCCGAGCCGGCGGACGGTCTCGAGCACGCCGCTCGCGTTCCCGTCGAGCGCCTGTGCGCGGACGGCGATCCTCCGCGCCTCCTCGGGCTCGACGGGTACGCCGCCGGCCGTCCGGCTCCAGCGGTCTCTCACGGGTACAGCACCTGCTCGAGCCCGAGCACGCGGGCGAGGCGCGTCGCCGCCCGTTCGAGCTTCACCGACAGGTTCCCGCGCAGGCTTGGCTCCGGGTGGAAGCGGCGGATCTGGAGGATTCCCGCCGCGCGGTCGGCCTTGACGTCGGCGCGGCCGACGATGCGGTCGCCCGCGAGCAGCGGCAGGACGTAGTAGCCGTACGAGCGGTCGTGCTCGCGTTTGTACACCTCGATCACGTGGCGGAAGCCGAACAGCCTCTCGAGCAGCGGCCGGTCCCAGAGCAGGTTGTCGAAGGGGCAGAGCAGGACGGGCGGCGCGGGGTCGCCGTCGAGCTCGGTCTCGGCGTCGACGTAGAACGGAGCCCCGCCGTCGTCGGCGTGCACCTCGCGCAGCAGGCCCTCGTCGACGAGCGCGAGGACGTGATGGTGCAGACGGGCGCGGCCGCCTTTGAGGCGCCAGTGCTCGCGGATCGCCGGCTCCGTCAGCGCGCCCCGGGCGCGGACGGCCCGGAGCGCGAGTTCCCGCAGCGTCTCGTCCTCGTCCGGCGTGGGCGCATCGAGCACTGCACCCGGGATGACGCGCTCCGCGAGGTCGTACCGGCGCTGGAAGGCTTCGCGCTTCGCGACGACGAGGACGCCGCGGTCCCACAACGCCTCGAGCACCGCCTTCGCCGGCTTCCAGTTCCACATTGCTGTGCCGTCGCCTGCACCCTCGAAGTCGCGCGAGCCGAGCGGGCCTTCCGAGCGGATCCGTTCCAGGACGGGCTCGACGAGGTCAGCGTGCTCGAGCATCGCCCGTTCGTGGAAGTTCCAGTGCCCGCGGCCCTCCATCGTGCGGCGGCAGTGGGGCCAGAGCTCCACCGGGAGGAGGCACGCCTCGTGGGCCCAGTACTCGAAGACCCGGCCGGAGGCGAGCAAGCGCTGCAACTCCTGTTCGGAGTACGCGCCGGTACGGCTCGAGAGGGTGAGGCGGTGCGCGCGGTCGACCGCCGAGATCGAGTCGAGCTGGACCGCGCCGAGTCGGCGGATCGCCGCCTCGACGTCGCCCTCCCGGGCGCGGCGAAAGCGCGGCGTGTACGCCTGCGTCGACACGACGAGCCGGCGGATCGCGGCGAGGTCGACGGCCATGGTCGTCATCGGCCTCTACCTACCAGGTTGGTGCGTCGCGCCGCAGCCTGACTAGATAGCCTCTCGCCCGTGCCGCGCCCGAGACGCAGGAACCCGTGGACCTCGACCGGCGAGATCCTCCTCTGGCTGCTGTTCACGTTGCTCCTCTTCCCGGCCGGCTTCGCCGGCTGGGCGGTCGGTCACTACACCTCGCTCGGGAAGTCGCCGTCGACCGTCGTTCGCACGGTCACCGTCGGCTCGACCGGCGGGGCGACGACGACCTCGGTGGCAACGACGACCCACGCCGCGACCACGACGTCCGGCGGCGGCGGGGGAGGGAACGCGGCCGCGGGGAAATCCGTCTTCGCCGCGAACGGTTGCGCCTCGTGCCACACCTTCCAGCCGGCCGGCGCGACGGGCACGATCGGCCCGGATCTCGACTCGGCGCCGACCACCGACGCGAAGGCGGACCACAACATGGCGCTCGCGGCGTTCGTCAAGCAGTCGATCGTCGATCCCGACGCCTACGTCGCGAAGGGCTACTCGAAGGGGATCATGCCGAAGACGTTCGGCAACTCCCTCTCGTCGTCGCAGCTCGACGACCTCGTCGCCTTCATCGTCTCCGGCGCCTCGAAGTAAGTTTCGGTCATGTCCTCAGCCGCACTCGCGGGTCGAGCCACGCGTAGAGCAGGTCGACGACGAAGTTGCAGACGATCACCGCGAGCCCGACGAAGACGACGATCCCGACCACCACTGGCACGTCGTCGTTCCTCGTTGCGAGCAGCAGCTCCTGGCCGAGGCCGTGCAGGCTGAACACGTTCTCGATGAAGACCGAGCCGCCCATCGCGATGCCGAGGTCCATGCCGAGCATCGTCACGACCGGCAGCAGGCTGTTGCGGAGGACGTGATGGAGCACCACGCGCCGGCGTGACGCTCCCTTGGCCCACGCCGTCCGGACGTAGTCCTCGTTCATCGTCTCCAGCAGCGTCGACCGGATCATCCGGACGTAGATCGCAGCGAAGATGAACGTGAAGGCGATCCACGGCAGGAGCAGGTGGTACGCCCAGCGGGCCGGCCCGCTGCACGCCCCGGAACCGTCGGGGAAGAAGTTGCAGTAGTCGGCGATCGGCGTCCAGCCCAGCTTGAAGCCGAACGTGTAGGTGAGGATCAGGGCGAGCCACACGGGCGGCGCCGAGATGCCGATCAGGACGAACGCCGTCGCGGAGCGGTCGAGCAGCGAGCGGGGTCGCAGAGCCGACACGATCCCGATCGGGAAGGCGATCGCGAGCCACAGGAGGGCTCCGCCGAGGACGAGAGAGCCCGTGACGCGGGCGTCCTGGCCGATGATCCAGCGCACGGAGGAGCCGTCGTGGTACGAGTAGCCCAGCGACTGGTGCCGGACGATGTTCCAGACGAAGATCCAGTACTGCTGGAAGACGGACACGTCCAGGTGCAGCTGCCTGCTGATCCGATTCGCGAGCTGCGCATCGAGCCCGAGCCCCTGGTTGGTGATCCGGAGGGGGCTCCCGGGGATGAGGAAGAAGATGACGTACGTGCAGAGCGTGACGACGAGGAAGAGCCAGACGGCCCAGAAGACGCGCCGGATCAGCACCCGAATCAGCTGCGCCCCCGTCCCCACGCCACGCCCCGAACACTAGAGGCTTGATGTGAAATAGGAACGGCGCCCGGAATGCCGCTTCAGGCGCGGCGCGAGGCCGTCTCGTCGGTCTTGCCCAGGCCGCCGGCCTGGGCTGCGACCGCCGAACCGCCCTCGCTTGGCCTGAAACGGCCCCGAGCGGGTTCGATTCCACATCAAGCCTCTAGGTCGGCGGGGGGCCGGTTGGCAAAGTCGAATCTCGCCGTGCTGAAGCTTCGGGTCAGCTCACGGCGCTGAGCACGTCGACCACGCGCTCCTCGGCGCCGTCGGCGTAGCCCGGGCCGAGCTTCTCCTCGAGGATCCGTCGCAGCTCGCCGGTCTCGGCGAGCTCCTGCGTGATGTCGGCCCCACCGACGAGCTCGCCGTTGACGAACACCTGCGGGATCGTCGGCCAGCCGGACACCTCCGACAGCTCCTGCCGGATGGAGGGGTCGGGGAGGATGTCGACCGCGGTCACCGGCGCGCCTGCGGCCCGCAGCGCCTCGAGCGCGCGACCGGAGTTGCCGCACATCACGAACTGCGGCGTGCCCTTCATGAACAGCGCGACCGGCTCGTTCTCGATCACGTCCTTGATGCGTTCACCCAACTCGCTCACGTGGTTCCTTTCGTCTTGATCCGAAGCTCGTGGATGGTGCCGTCGCGGAGCGGCTCGGCCAGTGCGTCGTTGACGAGCCGGTGCTGCTCGAGCAGCGGCAGCCCGGCGAAGCGGTTGCTTGCCACGGTCACCTGGAAGTGGTCTCCGCCGCCCGTGCGATCCTCGACGCGCAGCTCGGCCGCGTCGGGAAACGCGTCGCGAAGCAGCGACTCGAGCCGGTCGACGGGCATGCCCGGAGAGTAGCGGCGCCCTAGACGGTGACCGCGCGCTCGGCCGCATCGACCCGCTCGAGCCACGGCGTCGCGCCAAGTCGCTCGAAGATCTCGCGCGCCTCGGCGAGCGACGCCGCGGTGTCGCCGACGCCCGCCTCGGCCTGTTCGAGCAGCGTGATCGCGACATGGTGCGGCATTTCCAGCGCTCGAAACTCGTCGATCGCGCGCGCCCGCAGCGCGGATGAATCCTCTCGGTCGCCCCGGAGCTCCAGGAGGCGGGCGCGGAAGCGGGCCGCATACGCAGTCAGCAGAGGCGACCGGTCCGACGGCGTGAGGCGCTCGAACAGGCCGACCAGCTCGTCGACCTGGTCGAGGTCGCCGAGGTCGAATGCCGCCTCGCAGGCCTGGAACCAGGCCTCCTTGTAGAACGGATGGGTCGGGAGCGGATGCACCTCGATGCCGCTGCGGGCCGCGGCGAGCGCCTCGAGCGCCCGCCCCTCGGCTCGCAGCACCGACGCCTCCACGGCGGCGTGCCCGAGTCGCATCTGCATCTCCCCGGACGTCCCCAGCTCGGCTGCCCGATCGAGGGCGGCACGGGCCGCGGCGACGTCACCCCGGCTGAGGGCTACGCGGACCTCGAAGTTCGTGCGCTCCTCGGTCACGTGCATGTCGGGAAGCACGAGCTGCTCGACGATCTCCGCGAGTTCTCGCCAGTCGCCGAGCGCCCAGCGGCTGTAGCCGAGGTGTCCGAGCGTGCGCTGTTCCTGGACCGCGTCACCCTGGCGGCGGGCTCGCTCGAGCAGCTCGAGCTGGATCTCCACCGATTCCGTGAACCGGTCGCGGGCGTGGAGCTGGTAGGAGAAGTTGTGGAGCGCTCGATTGAGCGGCTCGCGTAGGTCGTGCGCCCTCCCGAGCTCGATCGCATGCTGGAGCAGTGCCAGCGCCTCCTCGTGGTGTCCCTTCACTTCGAGACAGAGATGCTTCGTGTTCATCGCCTCGACGAGGACGTTCGGGAGGACGAGCGCCTCTGCGATCTCGAGCGCCCGCTCCACCCGCTCGCTCGCCGCTTCGAATTCCGCAAGGAAAAAGCGCTGGCGCGCAAGGGCCTCCGCCAGCTCTGCGAGCTCGGGCCCTGGCTCCTCGTCCGCGAGCGCGGCGAACGCCTCCTCCATCCGCTCCGCTCCGCCGCTGATGTCCCCGGAGAACCACATCGTGAAGCCGAGCGCGGCCGTCATGCGCGCGACCCGCTTCGCTTCTCCTTCGCCTCGATAGAGCTCGATCGTGCGCTCGTAGAAAGCCAGGGCCTCGGGATAGCGGCCTCCCGCCTGGGCGGCGCGGCCCGCCCTTTCCACCAGATCTGCCTGCCAGAGCGACTCTTCTGCCAGCGCCGCCGCCTTCTCGAAATAACGCTGTGCCTCCTCGGTTGCGGCAAGGGACGCAGCGCGATCGCCGGCGAGCGCGAGCCGCTCGGCAGCCTTGCGCCGGATGGCCGGGGCGTCTGGAGCGTCCGGCGCCGCCTCGAGCGCGTCGAGGTAGTGCGCTGCCACCACCTCGACCGCCTCCTGCTCGGCCTGTCCGGCTGCCTGCGCGAGGTACTCGGCAGCGGCAAGGTGCTTTGCCTTTCGGTCCGCCTTCGCGAGCGTCTCGTAGGCGATCTGCTTGAGCAGGTCTTGCAGGAATGCGTACTGACCGCGCTCGGGCGAGCGCGGGTCGACCTGCACCGAGAGCACCTCCTTGCGGGCGAGCGAGGCGAGGAGCGGCTCGAGCTCCTGCCCGCTCAGCCCCGAGAGCGCCGAGAGTCCCGACTTCGTGAAGCTCTTACCGAGGACCGCGGCGTCCTGGAGGAGGCGCCGCTCGTCGGGCGCGAGCCCGTCGAGCCGCGCGGCGACGAGCGCGTGCAGGGTCTCCGGCACCTCGAGCGCCTCGATCTGCCCCGTCGGGCGGTACACATCGCCTTCCCGCGCGAGCAGCCCGCGGTCGAGCAGCATCCGCACCGTCTCGACCGCGTAGAGCGGGACGCCCTCGGCGCGCTGGAGGATCCGCGCGCGCAGATCGCCCGGCAGGCCCGGGACGAAGCCGTCGAGGAGCTCCTCCATGGCCTGCGGCGCGAGCGGCTCCAGGAAGAGCGCCGTCGCATTGCGTCCCGCGGCGCCGAGGCCGAGACGCCGCTCGATCAGCTCGGGCCGGGTGAGCGCGAGCACGAAGATGGGGTGGGCTCGCGACCACTCGAGCACGTACTCGACGAAATCGAGGAGCGCCGAGTCGGCCCATTGCAGGTCCTCGAAGACGAGGACGACGGGGCTGCGCTCGGCGAGGCGCTCGAAGAAGAGCCGCCAGGCCGAGAAGAGATCCTGCCGGTCGCCGCCGGCGTGCTCGGCCAGGCCCAGGAGGTGCGCGAGGCGCGGCTCGAGCCAGCTCCGCTCGTCGGCATCCGGGATGCGCTCGCCGATCATCGTGCGCAGCTTCGCGAGCGCTTCCTCCGGAGCGTCCTCCTCGGCGATCAGCGCTCGCATCCGCACCATCTCGGCGAGCGCCCAGTAGGCGACGCCGTCGCCGTAGGCGAGGCATCGGCCGCGGTGCCAGAGCACTTCGTCGACCGGGCCGTCGAGATACTTCTCGAATTCCCACGCGAGGCGCGACTTGCCGATGCCGGCGATGCCGACGACCGAGACGAGGTGCGCCTTCCGCTCCTCTGCCGCGCCGTGGAAGTGCTCCTTCACGAGTCGCAGCTCTCGGGCACGTCCCACGAAGGGCGGCTCGAGCTCGCTGGAGGTTCGGGCGCCTCCGCGAACCGCGGTGACCCGGAGCGCCCGGAAGAGCGAGATCGGCTCGGACTTGCCCTTCAACTCGTGTTCTCCGGCCGGCTCGTACGCGATCGCCGCGGCCGTCGCCCTCCGCGTCGCGTTGCCGACGAGCACGGCGCCCGGGCCCGCAGCCGACTGGATACGTGCGGCCGTGTTGACCAGATCGCCCGCGACCATCCCCTCTCCCTCGGCTGCGAGGTTGACGGCCGCCTCCCCCGTGAGCACGCCCGCGCGCAGCGCAAGCTGGGGCGCCCCGATCTCCTCGCCGAGCGCCGCGACCGCCGTCACCAGGTCGAGCGCGGCCCGCACGGCTCGCTCGGCATCGTCCTCCTGCGCAGTCGGCGTTCCCCAGACCGCCATCACGGCGTCGCCGATGAACTTCTCCACCGTGCCTCCGTAGATGCCGATCAGGCGGCGGCACGTGTCGAAATAGCGGGAGAGGAGCTCACGCACCTCCTCGGGATCGCGGGACTCCGAGAGCGGAGTGAAGCCGACGAGGTCGGCAAAGAGGACCGAGACGAGCCGCCGTTCGGCCGCCTTCCCGGGCGCGGCCGCCGCGGACGACGTTGCTCCATCGGCCAGTGGGCTGCCGCACTCGCCGCAGAACCGCATCCCCGGCTCGTTCGCCGTGCCGCAGCTCGGGCAGGTGTGCGCGAGCGGGGTGCCGCAGCCGCCGCAGAACTTCCGGCCGGGGGCGTTCTCGAACCCGCACTGGGCGCAGGCGATCACGGTCGGAAGCTAGCGCCGGTGGGCGAGGAAGTCGAGCAGATCCGAGCGCGTCAGCACGCCGACTGGCCTTCCTTCCCGCGCGACGACGACGGCGTTCATGCCGCCGGTCAGCGTCGCGAACACCTCGTCGAGTGTCGCCGACGCCTCGACCGCCGCGAGCGGCGGCTGCATCGCGGCCGCGACGTCCTCGTGCACCGCGTCCGGGTTGCCGAAGACGCGCTCGAGCAGCGCACGATCCTGCAGCGAGCCGATCACGTCCGCCAGCGACTCCCACTGGCCGTCGCGCACGACCGGCAGCTGGGAGATGCCGTAGCGCTGCATCGTGTCGATGCCTTCGCCGACCTTGGCGTGGGCGGCGATCGTGACGAACTCCGGCACCTCGCCGCCGTGCTTCGCGAGCAGCAGCTCGTCGACGGTCGGCAGCGGTGCCTGCCGCTCGACGAAGCCGTGCTCGAGCATCCAGTTGTCGTCGTAGAACTTCGACATGTAGGAGCGCCCGGAGTCCGGGACGATCGCCAGGACCGTCGCCTCGGCCGGCAGCCGCTCCGCGACCCGGATCGCCGCCCAGAGGGTCGAGCCCGCCGAGCCGCCGGCGAGGATCCCCTCCTCTCGGGCGAGCCGCCGGGCCATGAGGAACGACTCGCGGTCCGAGACCCTGATCCACTCGTCGACGACGGTGAGGTCGATCGTCTCCGGCCAGGTGTCCTTGCCGATCCCTTCGACGAGGTACGGGTGCAGCTCCGATTCGCCCCGGGCGGTATAGATCGAGCCTTCGGGGTCGACGCCGACCATCTTCACCTCGGGCTTGCGCTCGTGGAACCAGCGGCCGACGCCGGAGATGGTGCCGCCCGTGCCGACGGAGACCACGAGCGCGTCGAGTTCGCCGCCGGTCTGCTCCCAGATCTCGGGCGCGGTCACGTCGTAGTGCGCCTGCGGGTTCGCCATGTTCGAGTACTGGTCGGGCTTGAAGCCGCCCGGGATCTCCTCGGCGAGCCGCGAGGACACGGAGTAGTACGACTCCGGCGAGTCGTGGTCGACGGCGGTCGGCGTGATCACGACCTCGGCGCCGTACGCGCGGAGCATCGAGATCTTCTCCTGGCTCATCTTGTCGGGCATGACGAAGACGCAGCGGTAGCCCTTGCCCGCCGCGGCGATGGCGAGGCCGACGCCGGTGTTGCCGGAGGTCGGCTCCACGATCGTGCCGCCCGGCTTGAGCTTCCTCTCTCGCTCCGCCTGCTCGATCATGGCGAGGCCGATCCGGTCCTTGACCGATCCGCCGGGGTTGAGGTACTCGAGCTTCGCGAGGATCCGGGCGTGGCCGGGCGGGGAGAGCCTGTCGAGCCGGACGATCGGCGTGCCCCCGACGAGCTCGAGGACGGTCGGATACTCGCGCGGCATCGCTGCGAAGCCTAGAGGCCCGGGCGGGCTGTAGGACCTACCCGGCGAGCACTCCCTCCGCCTCGACCGGAGCCTCGCTCGAGCGGACGAGCAGGAAGGCGGCGAGTACCGCCGCGACGCCGACCCCGCCGAGCACCCAGAAGGAGAGGGCGAAGCCGCTCGTCAACGCCTGCGCCGGCGAGTGGTGCGAGGCGAGCAGCGTCCGCATGTGCGTGAACGCGACCGTCGAGGCGACGGCGACGCCGAGCGCTCCGCCAATCTGTTGCGAGGTGTTGATCAGCCCGGAGGCGAGCCCCGACTCGTGGTGCTCGACGCCCGCGAGAGCCGCGATCGAGACCGGGATGAACGAGAAGGCGAGGCCGACGCCCATCATCAGGTAGCCCGGGAGCAGGTCGCTTGCGTAGGAGCCGTTCACCGGGATCTGCGCGTACCAGAACATCGCGCCGGCGACGAGCGCAAGCCCGACCGTGAGTACGGGGCGCACGCCGATCCGCGTCACGAGCGCCTGCGCGATCCCGGCCACGGGGACCACGGTGCCCGCCGTCGCCAGGAAGGTCAGCCCGGTCTTGAGCGCGGAGTAGCCGAGCACCTGCTGGACGTAGAGAGTGAGCACGAAGAAGTTGGCGAAGATCACCGCGCCGAGCAGGAAGCCGGCGGCGTTCGCGCCCGCGAGCGTCTTCGTCCGGAAGATGCGGAAGGGCACGAGCGGGTGCCGGTGGCGGAGCTCGATCGCCGCGAACGCGAGCAGCAGAACCGCCGAGCCGACGAGCAGTCCGATGGTGCGGCCGGTCGCCCAGCCGACGTCCGGCGCCTTCGAGATCGCGTAGACGAGCAGGGCCAGCCCGCTCGTCACGGTGATCGCACCGCCTGCGTCGAAGCTCCGCATGCCTTCGGCGCGGCTCTCGCGCACGATCGGCCGCGTGAGTGCGAGGACGAGCGCGCCGACCGGGACGTTGACGAAGAAGATCCACTCCCAGCCGAGGTACTTCGTGAGGATGCCGCCGAAGAGGACTCCGGCGGCGGCGCCGCTGCCGCCCATCGCGCCCCAGATCCCGAGCGCCTTGTTCCGCTCGGCGCCTTCCTCGAAGGTGGTCATGATGATCGCGAGCGTGGCCGGCGAGACGATCGCCGCGCCGAGACCCTGCACGGTGCGCGCCCCGACGAGCACGCCGATCGAGCCGGCGAGCCCGCAGACGAGGGAGGAGATCGAGAAGACGAGCACGCCGAGCATGAAGATCCGCCGGCGCCCGAGCAGGTCGGCCGCGCGTCCGCCGAGGAGGAGGAAGCCGCCGAACGTGATCGTGTAGGCGATGAGCACCCACTGGAGCGTGGAGTCGCTGACCGTGAGCGAGCGCTTGATCGACGGCAGCGCGACGTTGACGATCGAGACGTCGAGCACGGTCATGAAGAAGGCGACGCAGACGAGCGCGAGCGCCTCCCAGCGCTTCGGATCAGGTGCAGCGGTCATCGAAATCCTCCTCCCCGGTGGTTACGGCCGTTCGTAAGACGACGAACGGCGGACCCCCGAATCGACATTCCCGGCTAGTGCCGGAAATGCCGGCGGCCGGTGAAGACCATAGCGCCGCCTGCCTGCGCGACTGCGGCGATCACGTCCTCGTCGCGTCGTGAGCCGCCCGGCTGGACGATCGCCGTCGCGCCCGCGTCGAGGGCGATCTGCGGGCCGTCGGGAAAGGGGAAGAACGCGTCGGAGGCGAGGGCCGATCCGGCGACGTCGTGGCCGAACTCCGCCGCCTTCTCGACCGCGATTCGCACCGCGTCGACGCGGCTCATCTGTCCGGCGCCGATCCCGATCGTCTGCAGGTCCCTGGCGAGCACGATCGCGTTCGAGGCGACGTGCTTGCAGACGCGCCAGGCGAAGGCGAGGTCGCCCCATTGCGGCTCGTGCAGCGCGCCGGTCACGAGCTGCCAGCCGTCGCGCTCCTCGATCTCGGCGTCGGGATCCTGGACGAGCATGCCGCCGATGACGCGCTTGTAATGGCGCTCTCCCGGCTCCCCGGCTCGCCGCTCGCCGTCGAGGAGGACGCGCGTGTTCTTCTTGCGCCGCAAGGCGGAGAGCGCGTCGTCGGTGTAACCGGGCGCGAAGAGCACCTCGACGAACTGCTCGGCAAGCTTCTCGCCGAGAGAGGCGTCGACCTCCCGGTTGAGGACGACGACACCGCCGTACGCGGAGGTCGGATCGGAGGCGAGTGCCTTGTCGTAGGCCTGCTCGACGCTGCTGCCCACCGCGACGCCGCAGGGGTTCGCGTGCTTGACGATCACGCATACGGGCAGCGCGAACTCGCGTGCGAGCGAGCGGGCCGCGGAGAAGTCGTTGAGGTTGTTGAAGGAGAGCTCCTTCCCGTGCAGCTGCTCGACCCGCGAGAGGAGATGCCGGCGGGCTCCGCGCTCCGCGTAGTACGCCGCGCGCTGGTGCGGGTTCTCGCCGTACGAGAGGTCGAGGACCTTGTCGAGCGACACGACGAGCGAGTCCGGGAACTCGTCGCGCGCGTTGAACCACGTCGCGATCGCCGCCTCGTAGGCGGCCGTGTGGGCGAACGCCTCGGCCGCGAGCTTGCGCCGCGTCTCGAGCGAGAGCTCGCCGCTCGCGCGTAGCTCCTCGAGCACCGGGCCGTACTGCTCGGGCCGGCAGACCGGCGCGCAGTGGGCGAAGTTCTTCGCCGCCCCGCGCAGCATCGACGGGCCTCCGATGTCGATCGTCTCGACCGCCTCCTCCTCCGTCGTGCCGCGCCGCGCGGTGACCTCCTCGAACGGATAGAGGTTCACGCAGACGAGATCGAACGGCTCGATCTCGTGCTCCTCGAGCGTCGCCACGTCTTCCGAGTCGTCCCGGCGGGCGAGGATGCCGGCGTGGACGCGCGGATGAAGCGTCTTCACGCGCCCCCCGAGCATCTCCGGCGAGTCGGTGACCGTCTCGACGTGCTCGACCGGCAGGCCGATCGCCTCGAGCGCGGCCGCGGTCTTCCCGCTCGCCACCAGCCGCCAGCCGAGCCCGACGAGGCCGCGCGCGAAGGTGTCCAGGCCGGACTTGTCCCACGTGGAGATCAGCGCGCGCACAGTTCCCTCACCACCTCGGGCAGCAGCCGGTGCTCGACCGACTTGATCCGCTCGTGCAGCGTCTCGGGCGTGTCACCGGCGAGGACGGGCACCCGCTCCTGTGCGAGTACCGGCCCGCTGTCGACTCCCTCGTCGACGAGATGCACCGTGGCGCCCGACTCCGCGAGGCCTGCAGCCAGCTGCTCCTCGACCGCGTGCGCGCCCGGGAACGCCGGCAGCAGCGACGGATGGACGTTGACCACCGCGCCCGGAAAGCGCTCGAGGAAGGCCGGCGTGAGCAGGTGCATGTAGCCGGCGAGGACCACGAGGCGTACGCCGTGCTCATCGAGCCAATCCGCCATCGCGGCGTCGCGGGCAGCCCTGTCCCCGAAGTCGGCGAGCTCGAAGGCTGCAGCGGAGCACGAAGCGCGGGCGAGCGCGGGAGCATCGCGCTTGTTCGACGCGACGGCTACGACGGGCAGTCCGGCGTCGAGCAGCGCCTGCAGGTTCGTGCCCTCGCCGCTGACGAGGACGCCGATCACGCGATTCGCCCGATCACGAGGTCGTCCGGGGCGGGCTCGCTCAGCACGGCGCAGTAGCCGATGCCGAGGTTGAACACGCGCCGCAGCTCGTCCTCTTCGACGTGCCGCGCGAGCCACTCGAAGACGGGCAGGCGTTCCCAGGCGTCCCATTCGACCTCGGCGTGGAGGCCGGCGGGAAGGACGCGCTCGAGGTTGCCGAGGATCCCGCCGCCCGTCACGTGCGCGAACGCGTGCGCGCGCCCGCGGAGGCGGCGCACCTCGTCGAGGTACAGCCTCGTCGGCGCGAGCAGGTCGTCGCCGTCGTAGTCCTCGATCTCGAGCACGCGCCGGACGAGGGAGAAGCCGTTCGCGTGCACGCCGGCGGACGGGAAACCGACGACGCGGTCTCCCGCGGCGACGCGCGAGCCGTCGATCAGCTGCTCGCGGTCGACGACGCCGACGCAGGTCGCGGCGAAGTCGAGCTCGTGCTCTCGGTACACGTCGGGCATCTCGGCGGTCTCGCCGCCGATCAGCGCGACGCCCGCCCTGCGGCAGATCTCCGCCGCGCCCTCGACGAGCTGGGCGACCTGCTCGAGCTCGATGCTGGCAGCGGCGACGTAGTCGAGCAGGACGAGCGGATCGGCTCCGCAGGTGATCACGTCGTTGATGCAGTGCGCCGCCATATCGGCGCCGCAGTTGCGGAGCCGGCCGCGGGGACGCGCGACCATCGGCTTCGTGCCGATCGAGTCGGTGGAGGCGGCGAGCAGGCGATGCTCGTCGAGAGGGTGGAGCGCGGCGAAGGCACCGAAGCCGGCCGTGCCGGTCGACTCGACGGCGGCGCGCAGCCGTTCGACGACCGCCTCGGCCGTGGCCAGCGAGACGCCCGCCGCGTCGTACGTGCGTTCCTCTTCGCTCACCGCCGCGAGTCTACGAAGCTCGCTAGACGAACAGCTCGCCGAAGAGCTCCGGTCGCCCTTGCGGGCCGCCGCGGAGGAAGCGGACGACGGCGTCGCCCACCTCGACGTCCGTGCCGTCGCGCTCGAGGTCGAGGATCTCCGCGAGCGCCTTCGCCTTGCCCGCCGGATCGTCGGCCTTCAGGTGGAGCTCGGACAGCTCCAGCTCGTTGCCCTGGGCCAGGAGTTCGTCGATCCACTCGCGCGGCGGATGGAGCTCGAGCCGGTAGCCCGAGTTGGTGGAGACGAACGTGCGCCGGCCGCCGTGCTCCTGCACCCGCAGCTCGCTCTGCACGGCGCGCTCCAACGCCGTCTCGAACTCGTCCTCGTCGAGCACGAAGCCGAGGTGGTCGACGCGAGGCGTGGGCCACTGACCCGGCTGGACGACGACGTTCACCGCTCCCTTCTCGAGCTCGGTCAGCCGGAGCTTGAACCCCATCGCATCGAGCTCGCCCCACGAGATCCCCGGCTCGTACGAGGTGAGGTCCTCGCCGATCCGCCCGTGGCGCGCGACCAGGTCGAAGGCGAGCTTGCCGATGTACCTCGCCTCGACCTCGCGCACCCGGCTCGTGACGAGGTGATAGTGGAAGAGCTGCACTGGCGCCCATCGTGCCAACGACGGCTCTCGGATCGCGGGTGGAAGCATGAGCGAACGGCATCTGCTCGAAGCGCTTCTCGCTTTCTCGCTTCCTCGCAATACGCTCACGTGAAGCTCGCCCACATCCTCGAACTACTGGACGACCATGGCGAAGAGGAAGAAGACGACACCCCTGACGGCTGAGTTCTGGCGCAAGGACGCCGAGCTGCGGGCCCGAATCGACCGCATGCTCGAGATCCTCAAGAAGGAGCGCGAGCAGAAGCAGTCTCCCGCCTGAGTCAGCCGGCGCGCAGCCAGGCTACGTCGGGCGCTCGTCGACATACGCCCCTCTCGCGCGCGAGCCGAAGACGACCCCTACTACGTTCTCGTCTTGTCTGGCTTCCTCGAGCAGCTCGTCAAGCACGCGCCGGCTCGAAGCGAAGCTTCGCGGCCTCGGCGGGCACTTCGGTCGGGTACTCGCCGGTGAGGCAGGCGCGGCACAGGGCCGACGCCGGGCGACGTGTTGCCTCGACGAGCCCGTCGTGCGAGAGGTAGGCGAGCGAGGTGGCGCCGACGTGCTCTCGCACCTCCTCCACGGTTCGCGTCGAGGCGATCATTTCCGAGGGGTCGGCGAGGTCGATCCCGTAGAAGCACTGCCCGATCACGGGCGGCGACGAGATGCGCAGGTGCACCTCGGCCGCACCCGCGTCGAACAGCATCCGAACGATCTCCCTCGTCGTGTTGCCGCGCACGATCGAATCGTCCACCGCGACGACGCGCTTCCCTGCGACCTCGGCGACCGGGTGGTACTTGAGCTTGATCCCCTGGCGCCGGAGCTCCTGGTCGGGCTGGATGAAGGTGCGCTGGACGTACCGGTTCTTGATCAGCCCCTCGCTGAACGGCAGCTCGAGCGCGCGGGCGAAGCCGATCGCCGCCGGGGTGCCCGAGTCGGGGATGGGGAGAACGAGGTCCGCCTCGACGGGAGCCTCCCGCGCAAGCTGCTCGCCCATCCTGACGCGCGCATTGTGCACCTCGATGCCTTCGAGCCGGCTGTCCGGCCGCGCGAGGTAGAAGAACTCCCAGATGCAGAGCGCGCCGCCATCGGCCCGCTCGAGCGCCTGCGTCGCGTGGAGACCTTCGGCGTCGGCGATCACGAGCTCGCCCGGAGCGACCTCGCGCAGAAACTCGGCGCCCACGAGGTCGAGCGCACACGTCTCCGACGCGAACACGTGGTCGTGGCTGGAAGCGCCGGCGGCGGAGCCACCGGCGCCCGGCGGTAAGACCGTGCCGCCTTCGGCGGCGCCCGGCTGCAGCCGCCCGATGACGAGCGGCCGGAAGCCGTGCGCGTCGCGGAAGGCGACAAGCCGTCCCTCCGAGAGCGCGACGATGGAGTAGGCGCCCTCGAGGCGCTGCATCGCATTCGCGACGGCCTCGTCGAGCGGAGCAGGATCGTTGGCGATCAGCGCGGCGATCAGCTCGCTGTCGGACGTCGTGCCGAGCACGACGCCGTCCTCCCGCAATGCCTCCCGCAGCTCGCCGACGTTGATCAGGTTGCCGTTGTGGCCGAGAGCGACCGTGCGGGCGCGGCCGTGCTGGACGAGCGGCTGCGCGTTCGCCCACCCCGACGAGCCGGTCGTCGAGTAGCGGTTGTGGCCGATTGCAACGTGGCCGCGCAGGCCGCCGAGCTTCTGCTCGTCGAAGACCTGGGAGACGAGCCCGAGGTCGCGCAGCGCCGTGAGGCGGCCGTGCTCCGAGACGGCGATGCCCGCGGACTCCTGGCCGCGATGCTGCAGCGCGAAGAGCCCGAAATAGGCGAGCCGGGCGACGTCGCGGTCGGGCGCGTAGACGCCGAAGACGCCGCACATCAGGCGACCACTCCGATCTGAACGAACCCCCGAGAGCCGAGGCGTCTCACGCGCTCCGGGCGGCAGGCGAGGACGACCGCGCCCCTGCGGGAGTCGTAGTCCGCAGGGATCTCGACGCTCGCCTCGAGGCCGCCGCTCCAGGCCGCCGCCTCGGCGAGCGCGGCTGGCAGGCCGCCGCTGCCGACGTCGTGACAGAGGCTCAGGTGCGGCGCGGCCTTCCAGACGAAGCGGATCAGCGCCGCCTCGGCTGCCAGCGAGCCGTCGGGCGCCGTGCCGAGTAGGACGAGGTCGCCCGTCCGCCAGCGGCCCGGCGCCTTCCGGACGTCCGGCACGATCCCGACGCAGCCGACGACGGGGGTCGGCGGGATCGACGAGCCGTCGGCGTCGTTGTAGAGCGAGACGTTGCCGGAGACGACGGGGATCCCGAGCGCCTCGGCCGCCTGCGCGATGCCCTCGATCGCCTGCGCGAGCTCGTGCGCGATCTGCGGCTTTTCGGGATTGCCGAAGTTGAGGCAATCGGTGAGGCCGATCGGCTCGCCGCCCGCACACGCCACGTTGCGGGCCGCGCCGAGCGTCGCCTGCACGCCGGCCCGGAAGCCGCTGGCCTCGCCGGGTACCGGCCCCTGCAGCGCCACGGCGAGCCCGCGCAGCGACGGGCGAAGCCGCAGCACTGCCGCGTCGAGGCCCGGCCGGCGGACGGTGCGTGAGCCGACGAGGTGGTCGTACTGCTCGATCACCTCGCGGACGTCGAAGGCGGGCTGCGACCGGTAACCGAGCGGCCGCGGCTGATGTCGCTGCTCGACCTCGTAGCGCGGGCACTCGTCCGTCAGCAGCCGGGCCGGAACGTCGCCGATGACCTCGCCGCCGTGGAACGCGCGCAGCGCCCCCGACCCGGTCACCTCGCCGATCGCGGTGCACGGCAGCTCCCAGCGCGCGCAGACCCCGCGGACGGCGTCCAGCATCTCGGGCCGCACGACCGCCACCATCCGCTCCTGGGACTCGGAGATCATGATCTCCCAGGGCTCCATCCTCTCCTCGCGAAGCGGCACGCGATCGAGATGAACGTCAATACCCGCGCCGCCGGAGGCCATCTCGGACAGGGCCGACGCGAGCCCCGCCGCTCCGCAGTCCTGCAACGACTCCACGAGCCCCGACTCCACGAGCTCGAGCGAGACCTCGATCAGCTTCTTGCCGGTGAACGGATCGCCGACCTGGACCGAGGGCCGTTTGTCGGCGTCGCGCTCGCTCAGCTCCGCGCTCGCGAGCACGGAGGCGCCGCCGATGCCGTCGCGGCCGGTCGTCGCGCCGTAGAGCAAGACGAGCCGCCCCGGCCCGCTCGCCTTCGCCGAGCGCAGCCGGTGGGTGTCGAGCAGTCCCACGCACATGGCGTTGACGAGGCAGTTCGACTCGTAGGCAGGATCGAAGACGGTCTGGCCGCCGACGGTCGGGACGCCGACGCAGTTGCCGTAGTGGCCGATTCCGGCCACGGCCTGCTGAAAGCGGAAGTCGGGCGCGCCGAACCAGAGCCCGTCGAGCAGCGCGATCGGCCGCGCTCCCATCGCGATCACGTCGCGCAGGATCCCGCCGATCCCGGTCGCGGCGCCCTGGAACGGCTCGACGGCCGACGGATGGTTGTGCGACTCGACCTTGAACGCGACCGCCGTCCCGTCGCCGAGATCGAGCACTCCCGCGTTCTCGCCCGGCCCCTGCAGGACGCGCTCGCCCGCCGAGGGCAGCCGCTTCAGGAGCCGCGCCGAGTGCTTGTAGCCGCAGTGCTCCGACCAGAGCAGGGAGAAGACCGCGAGCTCGAAGTGGTTCGGGTCGCGGCCGAGCAAGTCCCGGATACGCTCCGCTTCCCAGTCGGTGAGACCAAGGGCACGGTGTAGCGGCTGTGCGGCCAGCTCCGTCAGGTGATTCAGTGTAACCGGCGGCGCGGCGGAATCTCACCCGACGCGGCTACGTTGCGTTTCAACGGTAGATGCGTCGCCCGGCCGTCATCCTCACGCTGCTCGCGCTCATCTGGGGCGCGTCGTTCATGCTGATCAAGATCGCCGACCGGCAGCTGTCGCCGGCGACTCTGATCCTCGGCCGCATCGGCTCGGCGGCCCTGCTCCTGGCGGTGATCGCCGTCGTGCGCCTCGGGCCTCGCGCGACGCTCGTCGAGATCCGTCGCGCGTGGGGCTGGCTCGTCGTCGTCGGACTCGTGAACACCGCCGTGCCGTTCTGGCTCCTCTCATGGGGCGAGAAGCGGATCGACTCGGGGCTCGCATCCATCATCCAGGGAGCGGTGCCGATCTTCAACGCCCTGCTCGCCTTCGGGTTCTTCCGCGAGGCGCGGGTCACCGGCATACGGCTGCTCGGCCTCGTGATCGGCTTCGTCGGCGTCGCGCTGCTCGTGGGTGCGCAACCCCAGGGGAAGCTGCTTGCCGCCCTCGCCGTCGTCGCGATGGCACTGTGCTACGCGATCGGGACGCTGCTCGCCGGTCGCCATCTGCGCGGGACGTCGCCGCTCGTCGTCGCGCTCGCCTCGACGGTGGTGTCCACCCTCGCTGCGCTCCCGGCCGGGATCGTCCAGGCGCCGTCGGGCATGTGGCACGGCGAGACGATCGCGGCCATCCTCGTGCTCGGCTTCGTCGGCACCGCGATCGCCTACCTGCTCTTCTTCGCGCTGATCCAGCGCGCCGGCGCGAACTACGCGACGCTCGTGACCTACCTCGTGCCGCCGATCGCGCTCGCCTACGGCGCGATCTTCCTCGACGAGAGCTTCGGGCTGACGGCGTTCGGCGCCCTCGCGCTCGTCCTCGTCGGCGTCGCCCTCGCCACGGGCTCCGTTCGACTGGCCGCGCTGCGCGCCGGTCGAGCCGAGGCGCGCGAAGCCGCCTGACGGGGACTACTCCAGGCCACCGACGTCGAGGACGACCGTCTTGAGGTCGGTCATGTCGAGCATCGTGTAGCGCCCGCCGATCCGCCCCCAGCCGGTCTGCGTCCCCGCCGCGCCGCCGAAGGGCTCGTGGGCCTCCCAGTAGTCGGTCGAGTCGTTGACGACGACGTTGCCGACGCGGAGATTGTCGAGGTACCGGAAGGCGCGCGAGAGGCTCGAGGTGTAGACGGCTGCCTGGAGCCCCAGGTGCGAGTCGTTCGCCGCGGCGAGCGCCTCGTCGTCAGAGCTGACGCGGATGAGCGGGACGATCGGGCCGAACGTCTCCTCCCGGTTGATCAGCGTCTCGAGGCCGACGCCGGTGACGACGGTCGGCTCGTAGTAGAGCTCGGTCGGATGGCCGCCGGCCCGCGAGCCGCCGAGCACGATCTCCGCGCCCTTCCCGACGGCGTCCTCGAGATGCGCGTCCATCTTGGCGGCGGTCGGCTCGTTGTTCATCGGGCCGACCTTCGTCTCCGCCTCGAACGGGTCGCCGAGCGGCCACCCGGCCGCGACCTTCACGACCTCGTCGAGGAACGCGTCGTGGACACGCTCGTGCACGAGCACGCGCTCCGTCGCGCAGCAGACCTGGCCGGCGCAGAAGAAGCCGCCGAACACGGCGCCCTGCGCGGCGCGCGCGAGGTCGGCGTCCTCGCAGACGACGACGGGGCCGTTGCCGCTCGCCTCGATGAGCGAGCGCTTCAGCCCGGCGGCGCGGACGATCTTTTCCGCAGTCCCGTGCGACCCGACGAAGCCGATCGCGTCGACGTCGGGATGGGTGACGAGCCGCTCGCCGACTTCGCCGCCGCCGTAGATCACGTTCACCACGCCGTCGGGCAGCCCCGCGTCCGCCATGATCTGCATGAAGTTCGCCATCGCGAGCGGCGTCCACTCCGAGGGCTTGATCACGATCGTGTTGCCGGCGGCGATGCCGGGCGCGATCAGCTCGACGGGGATCAGGGTCGGGAAGTTCCAGGGCGTGATCGCCGCGTAGACGCCGTTCGGCTTGCGGAAGGTGAGGATCCGCTTGGCCGGGTCCCGGGACGGGATGACCGCGGTCTCCAGCCGCTTCACGTCCTCGGCCGCGATGCGGAAGTTCTCGGCCGTCTCGTCGATGTCCGCCAACGCCTCGCTGGCGTACGGCTTGCCCTGTTCGAGCGTCAGCTCGCGTGCGAAGTCCTCGCGTCTCGCAGCGATCAGGTCCGCGATCGCGTGGCAGATCTCCGCGCGCTCCCAGGCCGTGCGCGCGGCCCATGCGGGTTGGGCGCGGCGCGCGGCTCCGACCGCGGCGTGCACGTCGTCCGGGCTCGCGTCGGGCACGTCCGCGAGGGTCTCGCCGGTGACGGGGGAGACGATGGTGCGGGCGCGGTCGCCGGTGGCGGCGACCCACGTCCCGCCGACGAAGTTCTCGAGGGTGCGGACGGCGAGTGCCATGCGACGCCGATTCTACGAGCCTCGTCGCTTCCCCGTGTTTTCTCTCGACGACGCAATCCAGCAACAACACGTACGATCGCGCCCTCAAGGGTTAACGAGAGGGGGAGATATGCGCGGCCGGCTCCTGACCCGGACCTCATCGATGATCATGCTCGCGCTTGCGGGAGCTCTCGCCATGGCGACGCTCGCGACCGCCGCCGGGACGCCTCTCAACTTCAACGTGACCGCCATGCCTGGAAACGAGGCGGAGAACGCGATCGCGGTTAACCCCACCGATCCTTCGAATGTCGTGGCGATGTCGACCTTGCCGGACGTCGTCGCCGGCCTTGCAGTAGGGGTCTCTTTCGACGGCGGCCAGACGTGGGCGCGACGCGTGATCGGCGCGGCCGGCGATCCCCTCGGGGAGATCTGCTGCGACCAGCAGCTCGCCTGGGATGGGTTCGGAAACCTTTGGATGACCTACCTGGTCAATACGAACGGCCACGTGCTGGTCGCACTCTCCACGGATGGCGGGGTCTCGTTCACGAAAGTCGCCGACGTCGTGACGAACGGCGATCAGCCGTCGATCGCCGTCGGCCAGAACAGCGTCTGGATCAGCTACACGTTCTTTCCCGGAACCCAAATCAAGGCGTTCGGGGCGTCCGTGAGCGGCCTCGGCCAGTTTGGGAGCTTCACCGCACCGGAGAGCGTTCCCAGCCCTCACGGAAACGGTGATTACGGCGACACGGCGGTCGGCCCGTCCGGTCAGGTCATGGCCACCTATCAGAGCTCGACGAACGGCCAAGGTGGAACGAACATCTACACGGCGGTCGATCCGGACGGCTTGGGGCCGGCGGGATTCAGTACGGCCAGCCTCGCCGCCAACAGTCGCGTCGCCCACAGTCACGTCGGCGGCTTCGACTTCATCCCCGCCCAGCCGGACCGCTCGATCGACGCCGAAGCGAGTCTCGCCTGGGATCGGAGTGGCGGCTCTCACACCGGGCGCGTCTACCTCGTCTGGACGCAAGAGGCAAAGAACGAGAGCGACAACACGGACATCATGATCCAGCAATCCGACAACGACGGCGCGAGCTGGTCGCCTGCCGTCCGGCTGAACGACGACCGCACGGCCAACAGCCAGTACAACCCGGCGATCGCCCTGGACCAATCCAGCGGGGCCGTCGCGGTCTCCTGGTACGACGCCCGGAGCGACCTCGGAACGGGCGGCAGCGGTGACACAAACGGGATCCCGAACGACGACTTCCAGATCTGGGCGACAGACTCGACCGACGGCGGGACCTCCTGGGCCCCGAACTTCCGCGTGAGCGAAGGAACGTCGAACGCCGCCGACGCGAACAGCTTCTTCGACGTCGGCGACTACACGCACGCCGCCTTCGTCGCAGGCTCGTTCTGGCCGGCATGGTCGGACAATTCGAACAGCACGGGCGACAACCCGGACGGAACGCTGCACCAGTTCGACCTGTACACAGCCAAGGTCTCGATCCCCTAGATTCAGCCGCAGTACGATCCCAGTCGTGGCGCGTTTCCTCCACACGATGGTGCGGATCACCGACCCTGAGCGGAGCCGTGCGTTCTACGAGGCGCTCGGCTTCCGCTTCGAGCGCGACATGGACATCGTCCGCAACGGCGAGCTCGAGGCGACGAACTACTTCTTCGGCATCGGCGACCAGGAGTCGGTGCTCGAGCTGACCTACAACCACGACGGCCGCACGTACGAGCTCGGCACCGGCTACGGGCACGTCGCGGTCGGCGTGGACGACCTCGCCGCGTCGCTTGCCGAGCTGCAGGCGCAGGGCATCGAGCCGGAGCGGGAGCCCTATCGCGTCCGCGAGGGCGGCTCGCTCATCTGCTTCGTCCAGGATCCCGACGGCTACCGGATCGAGCTGATCGACCGCAGCGGCCGCTAACGCTCCTCACGCCTCCGCCTGCTCGGGCACGTCCCGCAGCTGCCGGATCGGGGACGGGAGGAGGAACGCCATCCCGAGCAGGGCGCCGACGGTCGCGATCCACAGCGTGGGGCGGACGCCGATCGTCGCCCCCAGCACGCCGCCGAGCGTCGTCCCAACCGGCCGCACGCCGTAGTTGACGACCTGGAACGCGCCTGATACGCGCGACCGCAGAACGGGCGGGATGACCGCTGAGCTGATCGTGCCGGCGAGGATGTCGAGCAGCATCAACCCGATCCCCGAGAGCAGCTCGGCGACGAACAGGAAGACGAGGACGAGCCAGTGCGGCCCGCCGGCCGCGGGGACGAGGATCAGCGGCGCCGGGAAGCCGAAGCAGCCGATGAGGAAGGCGGGCCCGAGACCGATCCGCCTTGCGAGCGCGCCGGTGAAGTACGCGGCACCGAGCGTTCCGACCGCCGCCGAACCGATCACCAGCCCGAGCGCCGCCGGCCGCACGTGCAGGGACCTCGTCGCGTAGAGGATGAACAGCGCCCAGTACATGAAGTTGAAGAGGTTGAGCGTCGCGACCCCGAGCAGCTCGGCCCGGATGATCGCGTTGTCGCGGATCCAGCGGATTCCCACCCCGACGCCGCCGCTCTCGTGCGGTGCTCCTGGCGGCTCCTCCGCGTCGACGCGACCGAGGAAGACCGCGGACCACACGAACGACGCCGCGTCGGCGGCGAGCGCATAGGGGCCGCGCAGCAGCTGGACGAGCACTCCCCCGAGGCTCGTGCCGAAGAGGAAGGACGCACCGCGCGTGCCGTGCAGGAGCGAGTTCGCGTCGACGTAGTCCTCGCGCGCCACGATCGTCTGGAAGAAGCTGCCGTACGCGACGTAGAAGACGACGCTGAGACTGCCGAGCAGGAACGAGACGACGTAGAGCTGTGGCCAGGTCAGGTCGCCGAGCGCATACGCCACCGGGATCGTCGCAGTCAGAAGCGCGCGGCCGACGTCCGCGGCGAGCATGGTCTGTCTGCGTCGGCCCCGGCGGTCGATCCAGACACCCGCGTGCAGCGCGAAGAGGAGGTTCGGCAGGAGGTAGGCCGTCGTGAGCGCCCCCATCTGGCCGGCGGTCGCGTGCAGCGCGAGGACCGCCGTGAGGGGGAGCGCGATGATCGCGACTTGGTCGCCGAGCAGCGACACCGACTGTCCGAGGAAGTAGCGGCGGAAGTTCGCGTTGTCGCGGAGGAGGCGCGGGATCCGTGGTCTCACGGGCCCGAATCTATGTGCCGGCGATCCTGAGGTCGCGAGGCGTAGGTTTTGCCGCTTTTCGGAAAGGATTCAGCTGTGGGGCCGAGCGGTTCGACCGCGGAGCACGTCCGTCGGCTGCAGTCGGTCACGGACGCGGCCCTCGCGCACCTACGCCTGGACGAGCTCCTCGAGGCGCTGCTCGAGCGCACGCGGCAGATCCTCGACGTCGACACGTGCGCCATCCTCCTGCTCGACGAGGAGACGAACGAGCTCGTCGCCAGGGCGTCGCTCGGCCTCGAGGAAGAGGTCGAGCGCGGCGTCCGCATCCCGTTCGGCGGCGGCTTCGCGGGCCGCATCGCCGCCGAGAAGCGGCCGGTGATCCTCGACGACATCGACCACGGGCACGTCCTCAACCCGATCCTGCGGAAGAAGGGGATCAGGTCGATGCTCGGGGTTCCCCTCGTCGTGGAGGGAAACGTGCGCGGCGTGCTCCACGTCGGGTCCCTCGCGCCGCGGCGCTTCGGGGAAGACGAGGTCGATCTGCTCCAGCTCGTCGCCGACCGCGCGGCGCTCGCGATCGAGAATGCGCGCCTGTTCGAGGCGGAGCGCGCCGCACGAGAGCGGATGGAGCACGTGCAGGCGGTGACCGACGCGGCGCTCGCGCACCTCGAGGTGGACGAGCTCCTTCGCGTCCTGCTGCCCAGGATCCGCGAGATCCTCCGCACCGACACCTGCGCCGTTCTCCTCCTCGACGAGCAGACGAACGAGCTCGTGGTGCGCGCGGCCCTCGGGATCGAGGAAGAGGTCGGCGTGCGGGTCCCGCTCGGCGAGGGCTTCGCCGGCAGGGTGGCCGCGGAGGGACACCCGATGGTGATCGACGTCGACGAGTACCCCGTCTACAACCCGATCCTGCGCCGGAAGCATCTCAAGTCGATGATCGGCGTACCGCTGCTCGTCCGCGGCACCGCGCTCGGGGTGCTCCACGTCGGGACGCTCGAGCCGCGCGTGTTCAGGCGCAGCGAGGTCGAGCTGCTCGAGCTCGTCGCGGCACGGGTCGCGATCGCCATCGAGCGGGCCAGGCTGCACGAGGAGCTCATCCAGCTCGACCAGCTGAAGCTCAACTTCGTCGCCATCGCCTCGCACGAGCTGCGGACGCCGGCCACGTCGGTCTACGGCGTCCTGCGCACGCTCGCCGAGCGCGGCCACGAGCTCAGCGACGAGCTACGGGACGAGCTGCTGCACGTGGGCGTCGAGCAGGGCGAGCGGCTGCGGCGGTTGCTCGAGGAGCTGCTCGACCTGTCGCGTCTCGACGCGCGGGCGATCACCGTCGAGCCGCGCCCCGTCGTGTTGAAGGCCGTCCTCGCCGACGTCGTCCGCGGCGCGCTGCCCACCTCGGAGGGCGTCGACCTCGCGATCCCCGACGACCTGGCCGCCGTCGTCGACCCGCTCGTGCTCGACCGTGTGGTCTCGAACCTCGTCACGAATGCGGCCCGCTACGGCGCCCTGCCCATCCGGATCGAGGCCCAGCAGCGCGACCGTCACCTCCGGGTCTCGGTCGAGGACGCCGGTCCCGGCATCCCGAAGGAGCTCGAGGCTAGGATCTTCGACCGCTTCGCGCGGGGCGGCGGCGCGTCGGGCCACGGCCTCGGCCTCGCGATCGCGCGTGCCTATGCGCAGGCGCACGGCGGTGATCTCGTCTACGACCCGCGCCCCGGCGGGGCGCGCTTCGAGCTGCTCCTCCCGCAGGAGCGAAACGGCCCGGCGAGGTCCTAGCCGGACAGCGCGTGCTGCAGCGCGTTGAGCGTCTGCTGGCCGACCACGCCGTCCTCCGCGAGTCCGTTCGCGACTTGGAACTTCTCGACGGCGATCTGGGTCGTCGGCCCGTAGTCGCCGTCGGGCGTGCCCGGCGAGAAGCCGAGCGCCTTGAGCGCCCGCTGGAGAGCCTTGACCTGCGATCCGGTGTCACCGGGGGAGAGTGTCTGGGCCGGCGCCTCCACGGTCGGGGTCGTCGCAGTCGACGTCGAGTTCGAGGTCGTCTTGGGAGGCGGGCTCACGGTCGGCGTCGTCACGGGAGGAGCTGCGGCGTTGTTGCCGTTGAAGACGCCAGCAGCGGCGAGAATCGCGAAGAAGAGGGCGAGGACCGATGCGGCGATGATCGCCGCCTGGGTAGTCGTCAGCGTCCGGCCGGCGACGACGATCTCGCGGCCGCCTCGGGAGCGGCGGGCGGCCTCGTCCTCCGGCAGCACCCAGACCTCCTCGGCCTCGTCGTGCAGGCCGCGGTAGGCGCTGCTCAGCGTTTCGGTCGGCGGCTCGGGCTCGTCGAACCAGTCGTCGTAGCCCGGATCGCGCTGCTCGCGACCCTCCATCACCGCGGACCGTACCGCGTCCGGCCGCACGCCGCCACGGGAGGTAGCCTCGCGCGCGGTGACTGCCCTGCTGATCGCGCTCGCGCTCGCGTTCGCGTGGAGCATCGGCGCGCACTACACCGGTGCGGTGATGGGGATGCCGCACGCGCTGCGGGCGATCGGCGCCTGGCCGGCCCTCCTCCTCATGGCGCCGCTCGCGTTGCTCGGCGCGACGTTCGCCAGCCATGCGGTCGAGCAGCGGGTCGGCTCCGGCCTCACCGACGGTCGGCTCTCGCTCGGCCAGCAAATCGTGGTGATCGGCGTCGCCTTCGCGCTCACGACGGCCTTCAACCGGCTGCGGGCGCCGACCTCGACGATCCAGATCCTCGTCTTCGCCGTCGTCGGCGTCACGCTCGCCGGGGGCCGGGGGGTCCGCTGGAGCGCCATCGGGCACCTGGCGATCGTCTGGGCGAGCGCGCCGCTCGCCGCTTTCCTGCTCGGCGGGCTGCTCACCCGCGGGCTCGACCGCGTCGCGCTCGGCGGTCGCACGGGGACGGCGCTCGTGGCCGTCGGCGCCATGGCCGCCTTCGCCATGGGAGCCAACGACGTCTCGAACGCGAGCGGCGCGCTCGTCGGCACCGGCACGTTCGGTCCGCTCGCGGCGGGCGCGGTCGGAGGCGTGGGAATTGCGCTGGGCGTCCTCACCTGGGGCAAGCCGCTGCTGCGCCGCGTCGCGTTCGAGATCGTCGACGTCGACCGCTCCATGGCGACGGCGGCGCAGCTCGTCCAGGCCGCGGTCGTCCTCGCGGCCGTCGCGTTCGGCTTCTTCACCTCGATGAACCAGGCGCTCGTCGGGGCGATGGCCGGCGCCGGCCTCGCCCGCGGCCGCGAGGTCGTCCACGTCGAGACGCTGCTCTCCATCCCGCTCGCCTGGGTACTCGGGCCGGCCGGCGCGATCTCGGCCGGCGCCGTGTTCGGGCTGCTCGTCCGCTAGGCAGAGAGGACAGTCAGGAGGGCGTCGACGACCCGCGGATCGAACTGCGACCCGGCGCACCTGCGCAGCTCGGCCGCGGCGTCCTCCAGGGAGAGGGCACGCCGGTACGAGCGGTCGGTCGTCATCGCGCTCCACGCATCGCAGGTGCAGACGATGCGCGCGACGAGGTGGATGTCCTCGCCGGCGAGCCCGTCGGGGTAGCCGTTCCCGTCCCAGTGCTCATGGCAGGCGCGGACGTACGGGCCGACCTCGCCGAGCAGTCCGCCGGCGCGTTCGAGCATCTCCTGGCCGAGGATCGTGTGCGTGTTCATGAGCGCACGCTCGTCGTCGTCGAGGGGGCCGGGCTTGTTGATGATCTCGGTCGGGATCCGCAGCTTTCCGACGTCGTGGAGGAGCGCGGTGAACTCGGCCATCCGCTGGGCGTCGGCGTCGAGCCCGAGCCGTTCCGCGACGCCGAGAACGAGCTCGACCACGTCCCTGCTGTGGGAGCCGGTGTACGCGTCGTCCGACTCGATCATGTCGCCGAGCAGGTACGAAGTGCCCTGGTAGGCGTTCTTCAGCTCGAGCACCTTGTCGTTCTTCTCCTCCCGCTCTCGGCCGACGCGGGCGACGATGAGCACCATGGGCATGAGCAGCAGCAGTGCCGCGGGATGGTGATAGGCGGGGAAAGCGGCGAGCAAGCCGAGCGGGGCCAGCACGAGGTCGAACCCGTAGGCGAGCACGGCGCTCTTCAGATGTGCCAGCGGCGATACGGCCACGACCGACCGTGTCAACGCGTAGGTCGTGCCGAAGTCGAAGACGAACTGAGCTGCCAATGCCGCGGCGTAGTAGGGCGCATCGCTCCAGCGAGGCCCGCCGGTGCCGGCGAAGTAGAGGACGAGAGCCGGCCCGACGGCGTGCCAGCAGGAGACGATCGTGAGAGCCAGCCGGTCCGCCGGCATCGTGCGCCGGATCACGTCGGGAAGCCGGCCCAGGAGCAGCGCGCCGCCGACCGCGAGCGGGAGGACCCGCAGCGGCAGGACGAACCACATGACCACGAAGATCGCCTCCGTGGGGATCGCGGCGAAGCCCGGAAACTCGACCTCCACGCGCGACGCGATCGCGTACGCCGCGACCGCGCTCACGAGCGCCACCAGCGACAGCGGCCGCTGCGGCGGCAGCAGCAGCGCGCCGAGGGCCACGGCGACGAATCCGGCTGCGAGCAGGCTCGTGCTGCCGGTACGGGCAAGGTGCTGCGAGTCGCTCTCGCGCTGGAGCTCGAGAACGGCGTCGTCGGTCGTACGCGCGGCGGTTGTCGCCAGGACCTCGCTCATTCGAGCATGATCGGCACGCCGGCCGGGCTCGCTTGAGTCCGGGGCCGAGAACCCTCGTTCGAGTGAAGGATGCCCCCCGGCGGAGTGATTGTCGGCCGCCCCCGCCGACTACACGATGAGGGCTCTGTTCCTGCGGCTAGTGGCGAGGTATCGAATGCGGCAAAGAAATCGTCTGTGGCTCCTCTGTGCGGCGTTGGTTGCGGCGGCCGGGCTTTCCGTCCCCGCGGCTTCGGCCGGGCTCATCGGCAGTGTCCTGCCTTCGTGCGGAGCACAGTCGTATCCGTTTACGGCCTGGAGTGACTACGACGCGTACTGCGCCTTCCCCAATTTCGGCTTCGAGAGCGGCACGACCGCGTGGAAGCTCTCGGGCAAGGCGTCGATCATCGCGGCGAACGAGCCTTGGCACGTGTCGGGCCCGGGCACACACGCTCTTCAGCTCGGCCCCGGAGCGACGGCGCTGAGCTCGTCCCTTCCGATCAGCCTCATCGACCCGTGGATCCGCTTCTTCGCCCGCAGCGCCGGCGCGAACGGTTCGCTTCGGGTGCAGGTGCTCTTCCACGGTCTCACCGGCAACCTGACCGGCCTCCTCAACATCGGCAGCCTCTCGCCGAGCGGCTTCTCGAGCTGGCAGCCGACCCAGCGCGTGCTCTCGGCTCTCGCGTTGCCGCTGGGGACGACGTCGGCGCAGGTGCAGCTCACGTCCCAGGCGACGTCGCGCAGCTGGCAGGTCGACGACGTCTACCTCGACCCCTGCGTGGCGAAGCTCGGCTGACTTTCTCTCCCCGGCAGGAAGGCGTGACGGACCCGTCACGCCTTCCCGGCTAGCGTCGTAGTCATGGCGACGAGGGCGGCGACACCGTGGGGACCTGCGGATCTCGTGGAGGAGCTGACCGTCCCGCAGCGGGCGGGGACCAAGCGGTTCGCGTCGAAGGTGCAACTGCTCGAGACGGCGAAGGGTGAGCGGCTCGTTCGCTTCTCGTACGCCGGCGCGAACGGCGGCACCCGCGGGCCGGTGACGCTCCGGGAGCGAGACATCGGACGGCTGAAAGCCGCGCTCTTCCAGCATCCTGCGCTTGCGGAGACGCTCGGCCTGGAGAGCTAGACGCTAGATCGCGGTGGCTCGCCGCGGCTCAGATCGCGGCGAGCACCCGGTCGCGGGCTGCGTCGACGAGCGAGGCGAGCAGTAGGGCGCCATCGTCCGAGCCAAGCAGCGGGTCGACGGCGTGCTCCGGGTGCGGCATCAGCCCCATCACGTTCCCCTCCTCGTTGCAGATCCCGGCGATGCCCTCTGTCGATCCGTTCGGGTTGTCGACGTAGCGGAGCACGATCTGCGCCGGGTCGAGCTCCGGCGGAGGCAGATAGCGCCCGTCGCCGTGCTTGACCGGCAGGACGAGCCGCTGGCCGAGGACGCACCGGCCCGTGAACGGCAGGTCGTCGCGCTGAACCGCCACGCGCACGTCCCGGCAGACGAAGCGGAGCGACTCGTTGCGCAACAGTGCGCCCGGCAGCAGCCCGGCCTCGCAGAGGATCTGGAAGCCGTTGCAGATCCCGAGCACGAGCCCTCCCGCGGCCGCGAACTCGCGCACGGCTGCCGTCGCCGGCGAGAAGCGCGCGATCGCTCCACAGCGGAGGTAGTCGCCGAACGAGAATCCGCCCGGGAGAACGACGGCATCGAGGTCGGGCAGCTCGCGCTCGTCGTGCCAGACCGGGACCCCCTCCGCGTCGAGAGCGGCGAGCGCCCAGAGCGCGTCCCGGTCGTCCTGCGAGCCCGGGTAGGTGACGACCCCGATCCTGGGCTGCGGGCTAGCCAACGATCTCCACCTCGTAGGACTCGATCAGCGGGTTCGCGAGCAGCCGCTCGCACATCCGCTCCACCTGCGCCTTCGCCGACGCGGCATCCGCCGCCTCGAGCTCGAGGTCGATCACCTTGCCGACACGCGCGTCGCGCACCTCGAAGCCGAGGTGGCCGAGGGCCGAGCCGACCGCTTCCCCCTGCGGGTCGAGGATGCCGGGCTTCGGCCGGACGAGGACCGTGGCCCTCATCCGAGCACAACCGCCGGGTCTTCGAGGTACGCCGGGAAGGGGATGGATGTCAGCCGCTCGAACGCCTCGACGTACTTGGCCCGGGTGGCCTGCACGACGTCGTCCGGCAGCTCCGGCCCGGGGTACGTCTTGTCCCAGCCGGTCGTCTCGCAGTAATCGCGAACGTACTGCTTGTCGAAGCTGTCCTGCGCGCGGCCGGGCTCGTACGAATCGGCCGGCCAGAACCGCGACGAGTCGGGCGTCAGCGCCTCGTCGGCGAGGACGAGCGTGCCGTCCCGGTCGAGCCCGAGCTCGAACTTCGTGTCCGCGATGATGATCCCCGCCCGCAACGCATGCTCCGCCGCCGTCGTGTAGAGCCGGAGCGAGACCTCCTCGACCTCGCGCAGGCGTTCCTCGCCGACGAGCTCCGCAGCCTGCTCGCGCGTGATGTTCTCGTCGTGCCCCTCCTGCGCCTTCGTCGCCGGTGTGAAGATCGGCTCGGGCAGCCTCTCCGACTCGCGGAGCCCTGCGGGCAGACGGTGCCCGCAGACCTCGCCGCCCCCGCGGTAGTCCTTCCAGCCCGAGCCGGCGAGGTAGCCGCGGACGACGCATTCGATCGGGAGCATCTCGAGCCGGCGGCACTCCATCGAGCGTCCGTCGTCACGGATGCCGAGCAGGTGGTTCGGGACGATCGGCGCGAGGAGCGTGAACCAGTAGCCGGAGAGCCCGGTCAGGACGCGACCCTTGTCCGGGATCTCGGTCGGCAGGACGACGTCGAAGGTCGAGACCCGGTCGGACGCGACGAGCAGCAGCCGTTCCCCTTCTCCGTCGGCGGAGTCGAGGGCATAGATCTCGCGCACCTTGCCGGACGCGACGTGCTGGGCGGCTTCAGGCATGTAGTGGTTCCTCCTTGAGAGCTTCGAGACGGGCGAAGACGGTGTCGACATGGCGGCTGTAGGCGCCGAGATCGAAAGTCGAGTCGAAGTCGAGGCGTGACGCGATCTCCTCGTCTGAGCGGCAGAGCTCGCGGAAGTCGACCTCCTCCTCCCACGCGCGCATCGCCGCGCGCTGCACGAGGCGGTAGGCCTCGTCGCGCGCGAGCCCCGATTCGACGAGCGCGTTGAGGACGCGCTGGCTGAAGAAGAGGAAGTGGCTCGCCTCGAGGTTGCGGCGCATCCGTTCGGGTCGCACGACGAGCCCCTCGACGAGCCAGGCGAACCGGTCGAGCATGTAGTCGAGCGCGAAAAAGGCGTCCGGGACGACGACGCGCTCGGCAGACGAGTGCGAGATGTCGCGCTCGTGCCAGAGGGCGACGTTCTCGAGGCCGACGAGCGAGCAGGCCCGGACGACGCGCGCGAGCCCGCAGATGCGCTCGGCGACGACGGGGTTCCGTTTGTGCGGCATCGCCGAGGAGCCCTTCTGGCCGCGCCCGAACGGCTCCTGCACCTCGCCCACCTCGGTCCGCGCGAGATGACGGATCTCGAGCGCGAAGGCGTCGAGCGAGGAGGCGACGACCGCGAGCGCCGCGAGGAGTTCGGCATGCCGGTCCCGCTGGAGGATCTGCGTCGAGGTGGGCGCCGGCTCGAGGCCGAGCCGCTCGCACGCGAGCCGCTCGAGCTCCGGATCGGTCGCGGCGTACGTCCCGACCGCGCCCGAGAGCTTGCCGACGCGCATTCCCTCCAGCGCCCGCGCCACCCGTTCGCGACCGCGGACGAGCTCGAACGCCCAGCCGGCGAGCTTCAGCCCGAACGTCGTCGGCTCGGCGTGGACTCCGTGCGTCCGGCCGATCTGCAGGGTCTCGCGGTGCTCCTCGGCGCGTGCGGCGACGGCGGCGAAGGCGCGGTCGAGGCCGGCGAGGATCAGTGAGCCGGCTTCGCGCACCTGCAGCGAGAGTGCCGTGTCGACGACGTCCGACGACGTGAGGCCGTAGTGGAGCCAGCGCCCCTCCTCGCCGAGCTGCTCGGCGACGGCGTCGACGAACGCCGCCGTGTCGTGCTGCAGCGTCGCCTCCAGCTGGGCGACTCGTTCCGGCGTCGGCGGCGTGGCCTGCGCGATCCGGGCGGCCGCGGCCTCCGGCACTACCCCCAGCTCGGCCCACGCCGCCGTGGCGGCGATCTCGACCTCGAGCCATACGGCGAGCTTCCCCTCGTCCGACCAGATCCTGGCCATGGCCGGGCGGGAGTAGCGCGCGATCACGGCTTCCAGTCTAGAGAGCCCATCCGCCGGCGCCCGGTCCCTCGACCGAGGGGCGGCGAACAGCCGAAGACCTCGCTACTCTGGCGCGGCTTATCCCGCGAAACTTGTAGGAAGGTCTCTTTGAAGAGGTACTTGCTTTCCGTGGCGGCTGCTCTCGCTGTCGTCCTCGCCGCCGCCGGTGGCGCCGTCGCCAAGGGGCGCCCGACTCCGAGCGTACCAGCGCAACGCCCCGGCCACGGCACGAGCCTGGTTCCGAGCCTCGCGCCGCATCTGCACGCCTGGCTGCACGTCTTGCGCGTGTTCCCTCGCAACCCAGAGCCCTCGCACAAGGCCGCGCCGCCGCGCCGGAAGCGCGCGAGGCGGCAGCCGCAGCCGCCGCACGGCCGCCTGACGACGCTGTCGATCTACGAGCACAAGGCCAAGCCGTGGATCCTCTCCGCCCAGGGCTGCTCGGCGGCGCGACGGCACGAGAACGGCGTCGTCGTCCTCGACTTCGGCAAGCCCGCGTTCGAGAAGGGCGGCTACGGGACGATCCTCTTCTCCGGCCGGTTCGCGAAGAACCGCCGGATCACGACCGCGATGGTCGGTTACGCGCGCGGCTACGTCCACTGCCTACCGAGTGGATCGAATGCGTTCATCCAGCTTGCGCGGGGGACGAGCAACTACCACCCGGCCGTGCCGAGCGCCTACGCCGCCGGCGTTCGCTGGGCGCGCGAGACGAACCAGCTCGGCCTGGCCCTGCGCCGGCATGGGCTGGCGGAGCACGTAGCGGCGGCGGCGGCCGACGATGCCGAGCCTGCGTGGGATCGGCACTTCAGCAGGACGCGCGGCTTCTTCCACGGCTTCCGCGCCGCCGTCCACGGCCACACGCTCTACGACTACGGCTCGCTCGACGGTGGCGTCGGCGCGGTCTGGAGCGCCCGGCAGGCGTGGTACGTCGCCGGCGGCCTTCGGCACACGCAGGCGCTGCCCGAGATCTACAACGCCGCGATGGCGCGCGAGTGGGCGGAGCTGGCGCAGATCGCCCGCGGCCGCTACCACCGGGACGTCCGCTTCGCCGGCGTGATGACGCAGGGCAGCTCGCACTGCGGCTGCGGGCTCCGACCGCTCGCCGCGCACCGCGCTCTCGCGCACGCGCTCGGCGCCCAGGGGATCGGACGCGTGGCGCTGCCCCGCGGCGGCACCAACATCATCGGCTGAGAGTTCTAAGCGCTACGCGCGCAAGATCCGGAGCGCGAGCGCGGCGGCGTTGCGGGCGTTGTCGACGCCGACGGTCGCGACCGGCACGCCCGGGGGCATCTGCGCGATCGCGAGCAGCGCGTCGAGACCGTCGAGGACCGAGAGGCTCGAGCGGAGCGGAACGCCGATTACCGGCAGGTCGGTCTGCGCAGCCACCGCGCCGGGCAGGGCGGCCGACAGCCCGGCGCCGCAGATGAGCACGCGCAGACCGCGGTCGCGGGCGCTCCGCGCGTACTCCGCGACGGCGTCCGGCGTACGGTGCGCGGAGCGGACCTCGAACTCGTAACCGACGCCGGCCTCGTCGAGCAGGGCCGTGGCGCCGTGCATTCGCTCCCGGTCCGACTCCGAGCCGACGAGGATCCCGATCCAGGGCCCGTCAGGCATCCGCGGCGATGTCCTTGCGGAAGTGCATGCCGGCGAAATCTACGCGGGCCACGGCCTCGTAGGCCGCGCTTCGCGCCTCCTCGACCGTGGCGCCGGTGCCGACGACGTCGAGGATGCGCCCGCCGTTCGTGACGAGCGTGCCGTCGTGCAACGCCGTCCCGGCATGAAGGACGAGTGCCCCCGTGGCCTCCGCTTGCTCGACTCCCTCGATCGGCGTGCCTCTGTAATCGCTGCGCGCCGGGTAGTCGGGTGCGGTGAGGACGACGGTGACCGCGGCGCGAGACGCCACCTCCGGCTCCCGCGAGAGGTCGCCCGCGAGGAGTGGCAACAGGTCGCCCTCGAGCCGGGGCAGGAGCGATTGCGTCTCGGGGTCGCCGAAGCGGCAGTTGAACTCGATCACGCTCGAGCCGCCCTCGGTGCGCATCAGCCCGGCATACAGGAGCCCGTGGAACGGTGCGCCGCGGCGCGCGAGCTCGTGGAGCACCGGCCGGTGCACCGTCTCGAGGATCTCGGTCGCCTCCTCGTCGGGCACGTCCGGCAGCGGCGAGAACGAGCCGACACCGCCCGTGTTCGGGCCCGTGTCGCCGTCGCCGATCCGCTTGTAGTCGCGGGCCGGCGGGAAGGCGACCGCGGCTTCGCCGGCGGCGACGGCGAAGAGCGAGAGCTCCGGTCCTTCGAGCAGCTCCTCGACATGGAACGCCTGCCCGAGCGTCTGTGTCGCCCGCAGAGCCGCGTCGAGTTCGTCCTGCGTGTGGCAGACCCAGACTCCCTTCCCGGCGGCGAGCCCGTCGACCTTGACGACGCACGGCGGCCGCGCGACAGGCAGCGTCCGCGCGGTCGGGACGCCCGCCGCGTCCATCACCTCCTTCGCGAACGACTTCGAGCCCTCGATCCGCGCGGCTGCGGCGCTCGGGCCGAACACTGCGACGCCGCGATGGCGCAGCTCGTCGGCCAGGCCCGCGACGAGGGGGGCCTCGGGGCCGACGACGACGAGGTCGATCCTGAGCTCGCGCGCGAGCGAGACGAGGGCGGCGTGGTCGTCGGCGCGCGCGGGATGGCAGTGAGCCAGCGCGGCGATCCCCGGGTTGCCCGGCGCCGCATGGAGCTCGTCGAGCCCGCCGCTGCGCGCCAGCGACCAGGCGAGCGCGTGCTCGCGACCCCCCGACCCGACGACGAGCACTCGCACCGCCCGATCCTAAGCCACGGTTTGAAACCGTGCGGGCCGGCGCAGGACCCGCCCATGTACGACCCCGGTCTCGACCGTCACGAGTGGGAGAGCGAGTGGCGGGGGCTCGAGGACGACTTGCGCGACGATCCGGCCGGTGCCCTGCCCGAGCTCGACGGCCTCGTCGCGCGCATGCTCGAGGAGAGCGGCTACGACCTGACGGACCGGGTCGTGCGGGAAGGTGAGGACCGGGAAGTCGTCGCCGAATACTTCGCCGCGCACGAGCTCACCGCGGCCGCCGAGCGCGATTCCGACGAGCTCTCGCCCGGCGACGTCGCCGCTGCGGTCAACGGCTACCGCGCCGTCTTCGACCACCTCGTCGCGACCCGAGCCACCGCTGACGCCGAGCTCGACGCCGCAGAAGCAGAAGAAGGCTGACGTTACGCTGCGGGCGCCCATGGACGCGCCGCCCTACTCGGCTGCCGCGGTCGACGTCCTCCGGCTTCCGGCCGGCGCGACCGAGCGCGACCGGGTCGCGGTCGAGGAGCCGCTCGAGATCCGGATCGGCGGGCGGCCGGTCGCGGTCACGATGCGGACGCCGGGCCACGACGAGGAGCTCGCGCTTGGCTTCTGCCTCGCGGAGGGGCTGCGGCCGCGCGAGGCGCGGCTGCCCGACGATCTCGCCGCGAACCGTGTCGACGTCGATGCTCCCGGGTTCGATCCGACCCTGCTGCAGCGCAACTTCTACACCTCGTCCTCGTGCGGGGTCTGCGGGAAGGGAGCGCTCGAAGCGGTCGCTGTCGAGGCCTCGCGTATCGAGTCCGACCTGTGCCTGCCGCTGTCGCTCGTCGCCTCGCTCCCGGACCTGCTGCGCGAGGCGCAGGCGACCTTCGCGGCCACGGGGGGCCTGCACGCGACGGGGCTGTTCTCCGCCCCCGGCGAGCCGTTGTGCGTGCGCGAAGACGTGGGCCGGCACAACGCGCTGGACAAGGTCGTCGGCTGGGCGTTCCGGGAGCGGCTGCTCCCGCTGTCGCACCATGTGCTCTGCGTGAGCGGCCGGCTCTCGTTCGAGCTCGTCCAGAAGGCCGCGGTCGCCGGCTGCCCGGTTCTCGTTGCGGTCGGAGCGCCGTCCAGCCTCGCCGTCGACCTCGCGGCCGACCGGGGCCTGACGCTTTGCGGCTTCGTCCGCGACGGCGCCGCGAACGTCTACACGGAGCCGTGGCGGATCCTGGCCTGACCGGGCTCCTCCTCGTTGGCGGGGCGAGCACCCGCTTCGGCTCACCGAAGGCCCTGGCACGGTTCGAAGGGGAGACGCTCGCGGTCCGTGCGTGGGGGCTGCTCGGCGAGGTGTGCGGCGAGAGGATCGCCGTCGGTCGGCTCGACGGTCTCCCGTTTCCCGCGCTCGAGGACGAGGGCACGGGCCCGGTCGCGGCGATCGCCGCGGGGTTGCGGGCTGCGTCGCACGAGATCGCGCTCGTCGTGCCGGTCGACATGCCCTTCCTGACGCCCGGCGCGCTCCGAGCGCTCGGCGGGTCCTGCCGCGACGCCGCGGTGGCCCAGGTCGGTCCGCTGCCGTGCGCCGTCGCGCGGCGCGTGCTGCCGGCCTTCGGGTCCGGCGAGCGCCGCCTCGGCACCGTCCTCGCCGGGCTGGACACGGCACACGTCGAGCTCGAGGAGCGGCTGCTCGCCAACGTGAACACACCGGCGCAGCTCGCTAGTCTCGGGCCGTGAGCGAACTCTTTCGCGTCGGCGGCGACGCGTACGACGACTTCATGGGCCGCTACTCGACGAGGCTGGCTCCGCTCTTCGCCGACTTCGCCGGCGTCGGCTCCGGAGCCCGCGTGCTCGACGTCGGCGCGGGGACCGGAGCGCTCACCGCCGAGCTCCTCGCTCGCGGCGCGACGGTCGCGGCGGCGGATCCCTCGCCGGAGTTCGTCGCCGTCCTGCGCGAGCGCTTCCCGGATCTCGCGGTACACGAAGCGCCCGCGGAGTCGTTGCCGTTCGGCGCGGGCGAGTTCGACTGCGCCCTTGCGCAGCTCGTCGCCGCCTTCATGGCCGACGCCCCGGCCGGAGTCGCCGAGATGACGCGGGTCGCCCGGCGCGTGGCCCTCTGCATGTGGGGCGTCGCGGAGGTGGAGATGTTCGCCGCGATCGACCGCACGGCGGAGGCGGTCGGCTCCCCGCGCGCGACGGAACCTCGCCGGTACCGCACCGCGCAGGAGCTCCACGACCTGCTTGCGCCGCACGGCGCGGTCGAGTCCGCCGAGCTGGAGGTGACCGCGGGCTACGGGGACTTCGGCGAGTTCTGGCAGGCGATGGACCGCCGGGTCGGCCCCGCCGGCCAGTGGCTCGCCTCGCTCGACTCCGGCGCGCGCGAGCGCGCGCACGAGGAGCTGTTCCGTCAGCTCGGCAGTCCGTCCGGGCCGTTCGAGCTCAAGGCGCGCGCCTTCGCCGTCGCGGTCACGCGCGCGTGAGCACCGACGTGCGCTCGGCGCCGGTGCCCACGAGCGTCACCTCCACCTCGAGCTCGCGCTCCACGAACTCGACGTAGCCGCGGGCCGCAGCCGGGAGCTCGGCGACGGACGAGCAGCCGTGGAGCGGCGCGTTCCATCCCTCGAGCACCTCGTAGACGGGCTCGGCGGCATGGAAGTCGCTCTGGTGGGCGGGGAAGTCGCGCGTCTCGCTCCGGTCGCGGGTGCGGTAGCGCACGCAGACCGGCAGCTCCGCGAAGTGCGACAGGACGTCGAGCTTCGTCAGCGCCAGCCGGTCGATTCCGTTCACCCGGACGGCGTAGCGAAGCGCGACGAGGTCGAGCCAGCCGCAGCGCCGTTCGCGGCCGGTCACGGTTCCGTACTCGCCGCCGAGCTCACGCAACCGCTCCTGTTCGGGACCCTCGATCTCGGACGGGAACGGCCCCTGCCCGACGCGGGTCACGTACGCCTTCGCCACGCCGACCACGCCGTCGATCCGGGTCGGCCCGATCCCCGTGCCGACCGCGGCGCCGCCCGCGACGGTCGGCGATGACGTGACGAACGGGTAGGTGCCGTGGTCCAGGTCGAGGAGCGTCCCGTGGGCGCCGTCGAACAGGACGCGCTTCCCCTCCCGCAGCGCTGCGTCGACGAGCAGCGAGGCGTCGACGATCAGCGGGCGCAGGCGTTCGGCGTAGGCCTCGTGCTGCTCGACCAAACCCTCGAGCCCGATCGGATCCTCGCCGTACACGCGCTCGAGCCAGAGGTTCTTCTCGGCAAGCGCAACCTCGATCTTCTGGCGCAGGATCTTCGGGTCGAGGATGTCCTGGACGCGGATCCCGAGCCGCATCGCCTTGTCGGCGTAGCAGGGGCCGATCCCACGCTTGGTCGTGCCGATCGCGAGCTTGCCGAGCCGTCGCTCGCTCGCCCGGTCGATGGCGAGGTGCCACGGCATGATCAGGTGCGCGTTGCCGGAGAGCCGCACGAGCCCGGTGGCGACGCCGCGGGAGCCGAGGTCGTCGAGCTCCGCGATCAGCACCTGTGGATCGACCACGCAGCCGGCTCCGATCACGCACTCCTTGCCCTGGAGGATCCCCGAGGGGATGTGCTTCAGCTTGTAGGTCTCGCCGTCGGCCACGATCGTGTGGCCGGCGTTCGGACCGCCGTTGTAGCGGCAGACGAGATCCGATTCCCGGGCGAGCAGGTCAACGATCTTGCCCTTGCCTTCGTCGCCCCACTGGGCGCCCACGATGACGGTGGCGGGCACGGCGGAGAAGTATGCCGTCGACCTACGCGGCGCCGCGTTCCACGAGCAGCTCGCGGAAGTCTTGCCGCGCTTCGACCTCGACATCCCGGCAGAGCTTGCGGAGACGGCTGGCGGAGGGGCCGCCGAGGCGTCCGGCCAGTTCCCCCCAGCTGCAGTTGGTCGTGACGATCATGAGCGAGCGCTCCTGTTCCCGGTAGTTGAGGATCTGGTAGATGCGGTCTCGCGTCCACGGCGACGACCAGTCCTCGGCACCGAGATCGTCGAGGACGAGGATCTCGTAGCCGCTGGGAGCAGGAGGGGGCTCGCCCTGGCCGTAGCTTTCCCGCAAGGCATCGAGCCACTGCGGGACGTTGATGAAGAGGGCAGTGCGAGGATGGTCGCTCCAGACGAGCTGCCGAAGCATTGCGACGGCGAGGTGCGTCTTGCCGGCGCCCGGACGGCCCTGGAGCAGCAGACCGCGGGACAGCCGAGTCCCGGCCCGGTACTCCTTCACCCACTGCTGGCAGACCTGGACCGCCGTCTGGGTGCCGGCGGCGGGCTCGAAGTTCTCGAACGTGCAGCCGTCGTAGGCGGAGGGAACGCGGACGCGGGCCCAGCGGACGTCCGCGCGCCGCTGCTCGTCGCACACCTCCTCGGCGGCCCGGCACAGCGCGCAGTACCGCTCGGCCGGGAAGGTCTGGCCGAGGAGGACGACCTGCTCGGTCTCGAACTCACGCGCGCAACCGAGGCAGCGCGCGGCGAGCGGGCCCGCGCTACTGCTGCTGGAGGCTGGCGAACTTGGCATAGCGGCTGATGAAGGCGACGTTGAAGCTGCCGATCGGGCCGTTGCGGTGCTTCGCGATGATCACCTCGGCGACGCCCTTCTTGCTGTCGTCGGCGTCGTCGCGGTCGTAGTACTCCTCGCGGTAGAGGAACATCACGAGGTCGGCGTCCTGCTCGATCGAGCCGGACTCGCGCAGGTCGGAGAGCATGGGGCGCTTGTCGTGCCGCTGCTCGGGCGAGCGGTTGAGCTGGGAGAGCGCGACGACCGGGAGGTCGAGATCCTTGGCGATCTCCTTCAGGCCGCGGGAGATGGAGGAGACCTCCTGCAGGCGGCTCTCGTCGCGAGCTCCGGTCGTCATCAGCTGGAGGTAGTCGACCACGACGAGGCCGAGGTTCGGCTCGCGCCGCTTCAGGGTCTGGGCGCGGGCGCGCAGCTCGAGCAGGCTGAGCGCCGGGGTGTCGTCGACGTACAGCGGCGCCGACTCGAGCTGGCCGCACGCCTGGGCGAGGCGTGGCCAGTCGTCCTTCGCGAGCTTGCCGGTGCGGATGTGGTGCGCGTCCACCTTCCCGCGCGAGCAGATCAGCCGCTGGGCCACCTCCTGCCGCGACATCTCCAGGCTGAAGAAGGCACACGGCGTCTGCAGGTCGACCGCGACGTGGTTCGCGATCTCGAGGGCGAAGGCGCTCTTCCCCATCGAAGGGCGGGCGGCGATGATCACGAGGTTCGCGGGCTGGAAGCCGGCGGTGAGCCGGTCGAGGTCCTTGAAGCCGCTCGCGAGGCCGGTCACCTCGGCGCCGGACTCGTAGAGGTGGCTGATCCGCTGGAACGTCTCGACGAGCGTGTCCTTGAACAGCACGAGCTCGCCCTGGGCGCGGCGCTCGCCGAGGTCGTAGACGAGCTGCTCGGCCCGCGCGACGAGCTCCGCGGGCTCGCCCTCGCGCTCCCAGCCGAGCTGCGCGATCTCTCCGCCGGTGCGGATGAGGCCGCGCAGCGTCGCGTTCTCGCGGACGATCTCCGCGTAGTGGCGGGCGTTGGCGGTCGCCGGCACGAGCCGGGCCAGCTCGTGCAGGCGGACGCGGCCGCCGATCGCCTCGAGCTCGCCCCGCTGCTCGAGCTCGTTCGTGAGCGTGATCGCGTCGACCGGCTCGTTCTTGCCGTAGAGCTGGAGGGCAGCGCGGTAGATCTTCGCGTGCGACTCGCGGTAGAAGTCGCCCGCGTCGAGGATCTCGCTGACCGCGGCGATCGCGCCCGGCGAGATCATCATCGCCCCGAGCACCGACTCCTCGGCCTCCAGGTTCTGCGGCGGAACGTCGCCGGGCGGAGCGGCGGGCGTCGGAACGGGAGCGAGCGTCATGGAGCGAGCAGTCAATCGCTTTTCGGGGCCGACCGGAAGACGCGGGAGACAGGGCCCACGTCGCTATGCCTCGATAAGGTCTTGCAGGACATCGGGCCGCCCTTTTGCAGGAAGATCGGAACGCACGTTCGGTCCATTATCCACAGCTCGTCGGACGGCTTCTGTACGGGACATGGCCGTTGCGCACATGTCCGTCACCAGAACCGCCCGAGGAAGTTCGTGCAAAGAGCGCGAACTACCGGGCTACGTCCACAGCTCCAACAGGCACCGCTCCGCCGGTGGAATCTGTGGACCGAGTGTTGCGCGAGCCGGCGGGGCTATTCGTCGGCGAGCGCCGCGTCGGCGTCCGTCCGCCACTCGGGCTCGGCCTCCGCCTCGGCCGCGGGCTCCTCGCCCTCGGCCTCCTCCGCAGCCTCGCCCTCCTCGGCGGCGTCGACCTCGGCGAGAACCTGCTCGAGCTCGGGCGACGGCTCGGACGGACCCGCGGCCGCCTCCTGCTCCGCGCGCTCGGCGGCCTCCATCGCGTCGAGCTCCTCGTCCGACGGCAGCTCGCCGCCCTCGGGGACGACGTGCGTCTGCACCTCGACCCGGACGTCCTCGAAGAGAGCAATCGGCACCTCGTAACGGCCGATCCGCTTGATCGGGTCGGTCTCGACCTTGCGCCGGTCGACGCGCACCTTACGGGCGCGCCAGAGCTCGTCCACGATGTCGGTCGGCGTCACGGAGCCGAAGAGGGAGCCGGTGGGGCCTGCCTTGACCTCGAAGCGCAGCACCGTCTTCTCCAGGGTCTCGGCGATCTCGTGCGCCTGCTCGGCGGTCTTCGCCTCGTGGCGGGCGCGCTGGGCGTCGCGCTTCTGCAGCTCGGCGACGCGCGCCGGCGTCGCCTCCTCGGCGAGCCGCCGGGGGAGGAGGTAGTTACGGGCGTAGCCGCGCGCGACCGAGACGACGTCGCCGCGGAGGCCGACGTGCTCGACGTCCGTGCGCAGGATGACGTCCACCTCAGCGCTCCCCGCGGTCTCCACGATCGCCGCGGTCGCGGCGCCTGCCGTCGCCGCGCTCCTCGGCTCCCTCGGCCACGTACGGCAGCAGCGCCATCTCGCGCGCACGCTTGACCGCCGTCGCCACCTGGACCTGGTGTCGGCGGCAGGCGCCGGTGATGCGGCGGCTGCGGATCTTCCCCTTCTCGGAGATGTAGCGGCGCAGCTGGTTGACGTTCTTGTAGTCGATCTCGGCGATGTGCTCCTTGCAGAAGAAGCAGTTCCGGCGCCTGATCTGGCCCGCGGGACCGCCGGGCTTTCTCCGCTGCTGCTGCTGGGTCTTCTCTCTGGCCATCGTTCTCCTAGAACGGAATGTCGTCGTCGGCCGCCGCCGGGAAGTCGGCGCTCTCCTGCTGCGCCGCGCCAGCGGGGACGAACTGGTTGCCGCCGCCCTCGCCGTCGCCGCGGCTGCCAAGGAACTGGATGCTGTCGGCGATGATCTGCACGGCCTGCCGTTTTCCCGAGCCGTCGGTCGCTTCCCACTCGCGCCAGTCGAGCCGGCCGTCGATGCCCACCGGTCGGCCCTTCGAGAGGTACTGGGTGCAGCTCTCGGCCTGGTTGCCGAAGACGGAGACGTCGAAGTAGTTCGGCTTGTCGACCCAGCTGCCCGACTCGTCGCGCCGGCGGCTGTTGACCGCCACCCGCAGGCTGCAAACCGGTGTACCGCCGGGGGTGTGCCGCAACTCCGGGTCCTTCGTCAGGTTCCCGACCAAAACGACGCGGTTGATGTTTGCCATCTCTACTCCTCCTCCTCGCCGGGCTCTTCTTCCGCGCCAGCGTACTCCGGCTCGGCTTCGTTCGAAACGGCCGTAGCGGGCTGGTCTGTTACGGGCTGGGCTGCTTCAGGCTGGGCTGCTTCGGGTTGGGCTGCTTCAGGCTGGGCCGCTTCAGGCTGGGCCGCTTCGGGTTCGGCTGCTTCGGCGGGCGTCGCCGGAACGGCCGCAGCCTCGTCGCGCGGCGCGGTCGTGCGGGAGCCGGCGATGTGGCGCGTGGCCATGTGCCGCAGCACGGCGTCCTCGATCTTGAGGACGCGGGAGATCTCCTCGAGCGTCGCAGACTCGGCGTCGAAGACGACGAGGTGGTAGACGCCCTCCTCCTTGTGCGCGATCGGATAGGCGAGGCGCCGGCGGCCCCAGGCGTCGTGGCTGTGCCACAGGCCGCCGTTGCGCTCGACGAGCTCGCGCGCACGCGCGACGATCCCCTCCTGGCGGGTCTCCGCCTGCTCGGGGTCCAGCATCAGCAGGATCTCGTAGGTCGTCACGTCCCGAGGTCCTCCCTTCCCATGGTCTCGATGTCGGCCCCGACTGCCGGCGCCGCTCGGGACTGAACGGCGCGATGACGGGGCAGGAAGCGCGGCCACTGTAGCATCGGCGAGATGCGTCGCCTCCTCGGCTGGATCGGCGGTGCGGTGGGCGGAGTCGCCACCTACCGCTGGCTGCGGCGGCCGCGCGCGGAGCCCGAGGTCGTCGCCGAGCCCGACGACCGCGCCGAGGAGCTGCGGGCGAAGCTCGCCGAGTCGCACGCCGCCGAGCCCGTGGCGGAGGAGCGGTCCGCCGAGCCTGTGGCAGAGGAGGAGCCGGCCGCTGAGCCGGAGTCGCCCGCGGAGCGCCGCCGCCGGGTGCACGAGGAAGGACGCGCCGCCCTCGACGAGATGCAGTCCGAGTAGTCGGCGCTCGCGCGGCGCGCGGCCGCGCGTTGCCTACCCGGCGGGGCTGTGATCGACGGGCTCGAGGACGAAGATCTCGCAGGAGATGTCCGGCTCAATGTGGGTCTGGGAGAGGAAGGCCCGCACGATGCGGCCGGTGGAGGCTTCTACGGCTTCGACAAACCGTGCCTCCATCGCTCGCTGGAAGGCCAGGCGCGACTCGCGTACGGCCTCGATCTCGCCGGCCTCGATGAGTGTGCGCTCGGCTGGGGTGTAGATGTCCTCGAGGAAGCAGATGACGTGGTCTTCGCCGAGGGTGGTGCGGACATTGTCGGGGCCGCGCCCGTAGTGCTCGCGGTGCAGCCTGGTCATCGCGTTGGAGATGGCGCTGGCGCGGGGGCCGCGCTCGCCGAGTTCGGATGCCATTGGTTCGCGGCTCGCCTTCTCTTGCTCCTCGGAGGACGGGCACCCGAGAGGAATGAGGAGCGAGGAAGGAGTCACCTGGCGGGCGTCGTGTGTGCCCTTGCAGAGTACCGCGGCTGTCGCACAGAGGTCCTCGCGGCGCCGGGCTCGGCCAGTTTTGGTTTTCGGCCTCGAGTGGTAGATTCTCCGTTGCGGCGCCGGCATGGCCGTACCGTGTCGGGGTTGCTGGTCTGAGAGCGGGTGCGGGGCCGGTCCACCGGGCCGGCGCACGAGCCCCAGTCGTTGACGATCGCGACAAAGGGGGTTTTGCCGTGCACGCTGAAGAGGAGCGCGGGGAGGTCTCCTCGCCGGGCCAGGCGGGGATCTCGCCCGGCGACGGACACCAGCTGCTGATCCGCGAAGTCAACGAGCAGATCGAGAAGCTCAACGGCGAATGGGACGAGGGCGGGCCCGAGATCGTGCTCTGCGAGTGCGCCCAGGCGGAGTGCCTGGACAAGATCGAGATCTCGGCGGACGCTTACGAGCGCATCCGCCACGTCCCGTTGCACTTCGTCGTCAAGCCGGACCACGTCGTGGCCGAAGGCGAGCGGGTCGTGGCGGCAACCGCGGGCTACGTGGTGGTCGAGAAGCTCGCGTCCGACGGCCGCGTCGCGAGTTACGCCGACAGGGAGGCGGCGTCGTGAGCGTTCGCGCGAGCACGGCGCTCGCCCTCGAAAACGGTCAGCCCAGAGCGCAGCCGAAGCTCGTCGTCTTCTACGCGCCGCGCGACGGCAAGTGCCGGAGGGTCGACGGATATCTCTCGCAGGTGTTGCAGCGCCGGCAGAACCACACCACGTTCACGCTCGTGCGAGTCGACGCCGAGCGGCGCCCGGACCTCGCGGCGCGGTTCAAGATCACCGAGCTTCCGACCCTGGTCGTGATCGACGACAACCGAGTCCTCGGCCGCCTGAGCCGGCCCCGCGGCTGCAAGCAGATCACCGAGCTCCTGGATCCCTGGCTCGCGTAGCCGGGGACGGAACCGTGTTGCAGTGGCTATGTCCGACCCCCGGTTCGGCGATGCGATCGCCTGGGTATGGCGACGCACCGGGTACCACGAAACACAGGAGGTACGGATGACCGCGGCCCAACTCCGTGAGCGGGTCACGAAGACCCTGCTGAACGAGATCGAGCAGGTGCAGTATCCGAGCTCGTCGATGCTGAACCGGGTAGAGGCGACGCTGGCCGACCACGAGGCGCTCGCCGAGTACGCCGAGACGCTCGTCGAGAAATTCGAGGCGACTCGCTTTCCCAGCACCGACCTCCTGAACCGTCTCGACGCGCTGTTCGGTCGCCTCGAGCTGGCCGAGCAGCAGGAACGGCAGCGTCACGAGGCGGGTTGAAAGACCGCTCTAGCGGCGAACGCGAAGGTGTTTCCTAACGCCACCACGGGGTAGCCGGGGCGGACGAAAGGAGGTCAACCGATGGCCTATTACGCACCCACGACGGCGCGATCGCGGCCAGGGGTCAGCGTCCTCTTGCTCGTGTACCTCGTCGCCGGCGGCATCGTTGCGGCCACACACCACTACTGGTCGCAACTCAATCACCTCAAGCAGGTCCTCTCGGCCCTGGTGGCGACCATTCTCTGGCCGTTGATCCTGGCCGGCGTGAACCTCCACTTCCACTAGGCGGCAGACGCCGACGGAAGCAGGGACGGGGCGGCGCCGGAGTCGAACCGACCTAGCCGTGGGTTGCACGACCGTACGGGTTTTGAAGACCCGCTAGGGCCGAATCGCAAAACCGCACGGTTGAGCCGAAAGCGCCCGCTTGCAGGGAAAAGAGGCGTCTCGTTCGCCCGTCTAACCCCGCAGAATCCCGTTGTTTCAGGGTGCGACTGGCGCGCGTTTGGCGCGCACCTCCGGCTCCCGCGCGAACGACTCCGGCAAGGCACGTTGGAAGTTGCAGACGGTCGGCGTCTCAACCGCCAGAGCGGATCAGCGCTTCATAGAGCTTGTCGTGGAGATCGATCAGCTCCTGGAGCTCTGGCTCGCGGTCTGGGTCGAGGACGCCCATGCCGTAAGGGTCAGAACCTCTTCCTGTCCTTGATGTCGGTGTCGATGCTGGCCGTGAGCAGCCAGAGCTCACGGTTGCTCAGCTCAACGCTTACGTTCCGCTTCATCTTTTCGGCCGACCCTAGTTGCCGTCCGTCGGGCATAGGCTGACTCCCGGTGCCGCGCCGTCTCGACTTCGTTCGCTTCTAGCTCGGCGACGAGGAGCTCTAGGTCGCGTTTGATGGTCGCGCTGCCGGTGAGTCGAGGTCGAAGTTATGCTGGTGTTCGCCAGCAGGAGGTGTCATGGGACTGATCGAGGTCGTCGGCCAGAGACGGCTGGAGCGGGACCTGCGACGGCGCGAGGCCGCGCTACAAGAGGCAGCGCGGGAGTTGCGACGGCGCGAGGCCGCTGAGGTAGCCGCAGTACCCGAGGCCGCCGAGCCGGAGCCGGAGTCGGTAGTCGCGCAGCACGCCTCTAGGACGCGGGGACCGAGGGAGTGCGACTTCTGCGGACGCCGCTTCCAGAGCTACGGCCAGTTCCTCAACCACAAGTGCCACGCGGCCGACTGAGTCGACCGAGTCGGTGCACGAGTCCTCGACGCCGCCGTCGCGCGCACCCCGTTTGGCGCGTCTTTCCAGCTGTTCGCGAGAGACGCGTTTTTCGCTTAACGGAGCGGCGTAGGAGTCGAACCTACCTAGCCGTGGGTTGCACGACCGTACGGGTTTTGAAGACCCGCTGGGCCACCGGGCCCGGCCGCTCCGCCGCGAGCGTACCGGGCTACTTGTCGCCTTCGAGGTAGTGCGAGTCCCAGCCGGGGGGCTTGTATCCCGTGCCGGGCGGGCCGGCGCCGAGCGAGAGGACGAGCGTCCCGGGCTCGCGCGCCGTCGCGGCTCGCGTGGCCGACGCATCCCGTATCCAGACGCAGGTGCCGGTCGGCGCATCGACCTCTTCGCCCTCGATGGTGAAGGTCGCGTGGCCGTCGACGGTGTAGTAGAGCTCGGGCTCGCCGTCCTCGCCGTGGTCGTGCTCCGGAATCACCGTCCCGTCGTCGCGGCCACGCCAGAGGTTGATGCCGAAAGTCTCGATCCCGAAGTGGTGGCGGACCGGGATCCAGTGCGGCCACTGCTTGGAGGCGATCTCGTCGATGTGGGCCTTCTCGTAGGTTGTCATGAGGCGACCCTAATCCTCCGCGAGCCGCGCGAGAAGGTCCTCCGGCGGCAGATCGGCGAGCGAGTCGAGGACGAGGTCCGCGCCGGCCTCCTCCAGCCCGAGCTCCCGTGTCACCTCGTTCGGGATCGCGACACAGAAGACGCCCGCCGCCTTCGCCGCGCGGACGCCGTTCGGCGAGTCCTCGAATGCGACCGCCTCGCGCGCCTCGACGCCCAGCGCCGCGAGCGCCTCGAGGTAAAGGGCGGGCGAGGGCTTGGCGCGCGCCCGATCGCGGTCGGCGGTGCAGATCGCGTCCCAGCCGACCGTCTCCTCGAGCCGCTCCAGGTGCATGTCGACCCACGCCCGGGGCGAGCTGGACACGATGGCCCGCTTCAGGCCGAGCCGGCGGACGGCGGCGAGGTACTCGGCGATGCCGGGCCGCAGCTCCTCGGCCTCGATCATGGCGATCTCGTGCGCGTAACGCCGCTCGTTCAGCGCCTCCCGCTCGAGCGGCTCGCCGACGAGCTCCTCGAGGTGCGCCATCGGATCCCAGCCGCCGTGGGTGCCGACGAGTGTCGCCCACAGGTCGGCCGGCAGCTCGTAGCCGTGTTCCCGGTAGAGGAGCTCCCAGCCGGCCCGCGAGGCGAGCTCCGTGTCGAGGATGAGCCCGTCGAAGTCGAACAGGAAGGCGCGGACCGGCACGGACGGTCAGAGTACGCGCGTGGCGATCCTGGGCGTCGACGTCGGCGGCACGTTCACCGACGCGGTGCTCGTCGAGGAAGGACGCGTCCGGACCGCCAAGGTGCCGACCGTCGCGCACCAGGAGGATTCGGTGCTCGCGGCGGCGCGCGCGGTCGGCGCCGGGAAGGGGCTGGCGCGCTTTGCGCACGGGACGACGGTCGCCACAAACGCGCTCCTCGAGCGCCGCGGCGCCCGCACGGCCTACGTCGGCAATGCGGGATTCGAGCATCTCCTCCACCTGCGCCGCCAGACGCGGGCGCATCTCTACCGCCTCTGCGCGGATCACCCCGAGCCGCTCGTGCCGCTCGAGCGATGCCACGGCGTCCCCGGCCGGCTCGGTCCGGGGGGAGAGCTCGAGCCGCTCGATCTCGACGCGCTCCCGGACATGGGCGACGCCGAGGCGGTTGCCGTCTGCCTCCTCTTCGCGTTCCGTGATCCGTCGCACGAGCAGGCCGTGGCACGGGAGCTGCGGCGACGCAACCCCGGCGTCCATGTCGTCGCGTCGCACGAGCTCGCCCCCGAGTTCCGGGAGTACGAGCGCGCCTCGACGACCACCGCCGACGCCTACCTCGCGCCGGTCGCGGCCCGCTACCTGCGCGCGCTCGCGGCGGCGGCCGCCGAGGCGGGGCTGCCGGAGCCGGTGGTGATGCTCTCGTCCGGGGGCGTCGTCCCCGCCGAGGAGGCGGCGGCGCACCCGGCGCGGCTGCTCGTCTCCGGCCCGGCGGGCGGCGTCGTGGGCGCAGGGCTCGTGGCTCGCCGCGCCGGTTACGAGGACGCGATCGCCTTCGACATGGGCGGAACTTCGACGGACGTCTGCCTCCTACCGGGCGGCCGCGCGGTACGCGTGTCCGAGCGCGAGGTCGGGGGACTACCGATCAGGTTGCCGTCGGTGGACGTGCACACCGTCGGCGCCGGGGGAGGCTCGCTCGTGCGGCGCGATGCGGGCGGTGCGCTCAGGGTCGGGCCGGAGTCCGCGGGCGCGGATCCGGGGCCGGCTTGCTACGGGCTTGGGGGCGGGCCGACCGTGACCGATGCGAACCTGCTCCTCGACCGGCTGCCCGAGGAGCTGCCGGGCGGCCTCGCTCTCGACCGCGACGCCGCAGCAGCCGCGCTCGCCGGCATCGATCCCGCTGCGGTCGTCGAGGTGGTCAACGCCGAGATGCTGCGCGCGCTCCGCATCGTCTCGGTGGAGCGGGGGCACGACCCGCGTGAGTTCGCGCTCGTCGCGTACGGCGGCGCCGGGCCCCTCCATGCGTGCGCGCTCGCCGAGGAGCTCGGGATGGAGGCCGTGCTCGTGCCGGCGGCGGCGGGAGTCCTCTCTGCGCTCGGGCTCGCGGCCGGCGAGGGGCGGCGCGATCAAGTGGTCTCGCACGTCCGTCCGCTCGCCGAGGTGGGGGACCTGCCGGCGGAAGGCGAGGCGGACCTCCGTTACCGGGGCCAGTCGTTCGAGCTGACCATCCCGCTGGGCAGAGAGCTCACGGAGCGCTACCACCGCGCGCACGAGGAGCGCTACGGCTACGCCGCCCGTGGGCGGGAGGTCGAGCTCGTCGCAGTCCGCACCGCCGAGGTGGTGCCCGGCCCGGAGCTGGAGCTGCCGGGCGGCGAACCGCAGCACCTGTCCGGGCCGGCCCTGGTTGAACTGGACGGGTCGACCCTGTGGATTCCCCCCGGGTGGGAGGGGGCTAGGGATGGTCCCAGCTGGGTGGTGACACGTGAGTGACGTGATCGCACCGATTCAGCTGCAAGTGATCGGCGCGTCGTTGCGGTCGATCGCGGAGGAGATGGGAGCCGTCCTGATCCGTTCCTCCTTCTCCGCCAACATCAAGGAGCGCCGCGATTGCTCGACGGCGCTGTTCGACGAGCGCGGCCGGATGATCGCGCAGGCCGAACACATCCCAGTCCATCTCGGCGCGATGCCCGACGCCGTCGCAGCCGTCAGGCGGCTCGGGCTCGCGCCAGGTCAGGTCGCGATCCTCAACGACCCGTACACGGGCGGCACCCACCTGCCCGACGTGACGCTCGTCTCGCGCACCGTCCTCGGCTTCGCGGTCTCACGCGCCCATCACGCCGACGTCGGCGGCATCGAGCCGGCGAGCCTGCCCGCGTTCTCGCGCACGCTCGAGGAGGAGGGCGTGATCCTGCCGCCGCAGCTGCTCACCGCCGCGGTGCTCGAAGCCTTCGTCCGGGCGACGCGACAGCCGGAAGAGCGGCGAGGCGACCTGCGGGCGCAGCTCGCCGCGCACCGGCTCGCCGATCGGCGGCTCGAGGAGCTGTGCGCGCGGCGCGGCCGCGACCGGGTCGCCGCCGCGATGGACGAGCTCTACGCGTACTCCGAGCGGATGGTGCGGGCGGCCCTTGCCGAACTGCCCGACGGCCGCGGCGAGGCCGAGGACCTCGTCGAGGCGGTCGACGGCGACCTGCGGATCCGGTGCACCGTCGAGATCGCAGGCGACGAGGTCCGGATCGACTTCACTGGGACGGCGCCGCAATACGACGGCAACCTCAACTGTCCGCTCGCGGTGACGAAGTCGGCCTGCTACTTCGTCGTCCGCTGTCTGACCGAGCCGGACCTGCCGGTCTCGGGCGGCGCCTTCGCCCCCGTCACCGTGACCGCGCCCGACGGCTGCCTCGTCAAGGCGCGCCGGCCGGCCGCGGTCGTCGCCGGCAACACGGAGACCTCGTCCCGCATCGTCGACGTCGTCTTCGCGGCGCTCGGCGAGCTCGTCCCGGTGCCGGCGGCGGGCCAGGGGACGATGAACAACCTCGCCTTCGGGAACGACCGCTTCACCTACTACGAGACCGTCGGCGGTGGCCAGGGCGCCTGCCCGGAGGCCGACGGCCCGAGCGGCGTTCACGTCGCGATGTCGAACACGCTGGCCACGCCGGCCGAGGCGATCGAGCTCGAGTACCCGCTCCGCGTCGAGCGGTGGGAGCTGCGGCTCGGCTCGGGCGGCCAGGGCGCACGGCGAGGCGGCGACGGCGTCGTCCGGGAGCTGCGCGTGCTCGAGGACTGCCGACTCTCGGTGCTCGCCGAACGGCGGCGTCACGCGCCGCCCGGCCGCGATGGTGGGGTGGAGGGTGCGCGGGGCCGCACGCTCGTGAACGGCGAGGAGCAGGCGCCGAAGTCGACGCGTCAGCTGCACTCGGGCGACCTCGTCCGGGTCGAGACGCCGGGCGGCGGCGGGCTCGGCAGACCCGGGTAGGCTCCTAGACGTGGAGCGTCCGGTCAAGGTCGCGTGCGTCCAGGTCGAGCCCGTCGTGCTCGACCGTGAGGCGACGCTCGACAGGCTCGAGACGGTCGTCCGAGAGGCCGCGAAGGCCGGAGCAGAGCTTGTCGTCTTCCCCGAGACGTTCGTTCCGGTCTACCCGTCGTCGCGCTGGGCGAAGGCGTTCGCCGGCTGGGAGGCTTCGGGCGCGAAAGAGACATTCGCGCGTCTCGCGCAGGAGTCGATCGCGGTCGGCTCACCGGCCGAGCGGCGGATAGCCGCCGCGGCGGAGGAGCTGGGGATCTGGGTCGTCACCGGCGTCAACGAGGTGGATGCCGAGCGCCCCGGCACGATCTACAACGCGCTCCTCTATCACTCGCCGGCGGGCGAGCTCGCCCTCCATCACCGCAAGCTCGTGCCTACGAACCACGAGCGCCTCGTCTGGGGACAGGGCGACGGCCGCGGGCTGACGGCGGTGGAGACCGGGTTCGGCCGGCTCGGCGGCCTCATCTGCTGGGAGAACTACATGCCGCTGGCGCGGGTCGCGCTCTACGAGGCCGGCGTCGAGATCTACATTGCCCCGACCGCCGACGACGGCGACGCCTGGCAGGCGACGCTCGTCCACCTCGCGCGCGAGAGCCGCGCGTACGTCGTCGCGCCGGCCCACTTCCAGCGCGAAGCCGCGTACCCGGACGACTTCCCGCTCGCCGCCGAGATCGAGGGCGTCGGCACGATCGGCCGCGGCGGCAGCGCGATCCTCGCCCCTGACGGCTCGTACCTCGCCGGCCCGGCTTACGACGAGGAGACGATCCTCTACGCGGAGCTCGATCCCGCCCGGCTGCTCGCCGAGCGGCAGCGCTTCGATCCGGTCGGCCACTACAGCCGGCCCGACCTTCTTCACCTCGACGTCAACCCGACAGCTCGCGCGGGCGATGCGACGACGAGTACACGTCCTTCCGCGCGATCCTCCCGTCCCTGAGCGGGAACACGTCGACCCCGTCCCACTCCTTGGAGCCGGTCGACGCGGTCCACTCGCACACGGCGAAGTCGTCTCCGACGTGGAGCGAGCGCGTGGTGAAGCGGAGCGTCGGGTTGTGGCGGAAGATCCCCGCGATGTGCTCGCGCACCGCGGCGGCGCCTTCCGCGCGCTCGTCCGCCGTGTGATTGTGGAAGACGATCGCCGGATCGTGCAGCTCGTCGATCGTGTCGAGGTCCTGCGCGTTCCATGCGGCGTTGTAGGTCTCGATCAGCTCGCGGACGTTCATCGGCGTCGACGGAGGACTCTCGCATCTCCGACGCGCCTTGTCACGCCGTCGGCGTCGAACCGCTCGAGATAGAGCTGCGCGGTCCGCCTCCCGACGCCGAGAGCGTCGCGGAACTGGGCCAGGGTGATGCCGTCGACGAGGACAGCCCGTGCCTGCTCGTACGCCTCCGGCGAGATCGCGAGGCGGTCGCCGACCCGCACGAGCCGGCCCTGCTCCTCGAGGAAGCGGGCGAGCGGGGCGTCCTCGATGCGGACCGGCTCGACCCCCAGCTGCGAGGCGAGCGCCTCGGCGGCGTCGGCATGTTCTCCGAGCTCGGGCACCGCTCCGGGCCGGTAGAGCTTGGCGCCGCGCAGCTCGAGCCCGAGGTGGGGGAGGACGGCCTTCGACCACTCGGCGGCCGGCACCGGAACGCCGGGATCGAGCGGATCGGCGGCGTCGATCGCGCGCTCGAGCTCGGCGCGGAGCCCCTCGAGCCACTCCTGCGACCAGAGCCAGTCTCCGTCCGCCCGGACCGGAGCGTGGACGAACGTCTCGCCCCGCTCCAAGGCCTCGAACCGCGCGACGTCGGCGTGACGCGGCGGCGTGGGATCGAGCACGACCCCGCCGCCGACGGTCGTGTGGGCGCGCAGCACGACGCGGTCGCCGCGTGCCGCTACGACCGGCCGCGAGAGGCGGAGCTGGGCGAAGCGGTCGCCCGCGCGGGCGACTCGTGCGGCGGTCTCGGCGGTCCCGTGGTGGAGCATGACGCGAGGCGGGATCTCCCCCAGCGGCTCGAGCGTCACGTCGAGCCGGAAGCTCGGCCTGAACGATCCGGGCGTCACGAGCACGTTTCCGCGGCGCAGCTCCTGCCGCTCCACGCCGGGAAGGGAGACCGCGACGCGCTGCCCCGCGTCGGCGCGTGCGACGGGCCGGTCGTGCACCTGCACGCTTCGCACCCGCACCGGCCGGCCTCGCGGCTCGACGCGCAGCTCGTCACCCTCGCCGAGCGTTCCCGACCAGAGTGTTCCGGTGACGACGGTGCCGATCCCCCGCAGGGTGAAGGAGCGGTCGACATGCAGGCGAGCCGGTCCCGCTGCGTCGTGCCGGGCCACCCGGCCCGCCACCTGCGCGAGCGCTGCTCGCAGCTCATCGAGCCCGGCGCCGGTGCGCGCGCTCGTCGCCACCACGGGAGCGCCGGGGACGAGCTCCTCCGCCTCGACGCGCGCGAGCTCGAGCGTCTCCTCGTCGACCGCGTCCGCCTTCGTGAGCGCCACGACGCCGTGCTCGATGCCGAGGAAGCGCAGGATGGCGAGGTGCTCGTGCGTCTGGGGCCGCGCTCCCTCGCCGGCGTCGACCACGAGCAGGAAGAGGTCGATGCCGCTCGCGCCGGCGACCATCGTCCGCACGAAACGCTCGTGGCCCGGGACGTCCACGACCGAGAGGCTCGTGCCGTCCGGCAGCGCGAGGGGCGCGTACCCGAGGTCGATCGAGATGCCGCGCGCGTGTTCCTCCGGCAGCCGGTCCGTGTTCTTGCCGGTCAACGCCTCGACGAGCGCGGTCTTGCCGTGGTCGATGTGACCTGCGGTGCCAACCGTCAGCGGCATTGCGTCCCCATAGCAAACTTGCTATACAACGGGTTGATGCTCCGCTCGCTCGGGTGGCTCGTGGTCGGGACGCTGGTCGCTGCCGCAGCGTACGAGCTTGCGCTCGCCCTCGGGGCCGGCTCGATCGGGCCGAGGCCCGGCGACGGTGTCACCGGCAGCGGCGTCGTCCAGGCGGTCGCCCCGCTAACGATGCTCGCAGGCGCGGCGCTGGCGCCCTCGCTCGGACTGCGACCCTGGCCGGCCGCTCTGTTCGCCCCGGCGGCCGCCGCGTATCTCGTCGCCTTCTTCTTCACCTACGACCCTTACTTCGCGCCGAGCCTGCGACGCTACTCCGACGGCAACGTCGGAGCTTCTTGGATAGCGGCCGTCGCGGCGGCCGCGGTCGCAAACGGCGTCCTCACGAGACTACAGCCGCGTCTCGGCCGATTCACGACCAGCGCCGTCGTCTTCGTCGTGCTCGTGACGACCGCGCTCGCGGGCGACGGCCACTAGCGCTGCGGCCTCCTCGGTGTCCTCGTCCGTCAGCGTGAGGCAGTCGAGCAGGAGGCGGCCGTCGCGGACGACGCCTACGACCGGCGGCTCGCCTCGGCGCAGTGGCTCGGCGAGCGACGCCTCGAGAGCGCAGGCGAAGCTCGGCAGCTCGGCGAGAGGCAGCGCGCCCCCGCCGACGCGCCCCACCGTCTCCTCGACCTCGCCGCCGGTCGCCGCGGCCAGCCGTTCCGCGCGCTCCCGTACGGACTGCGTCTCCTGCGCGAGCGTCCGCAGGACGGGGACGCGCTCCGGTGCCTCGAGGTGGAGGAGGAGCGTCCCCTCGAGCGCCGCGAGCGAGAGCTTGTCGATGCGCAGTGCCCGTTGCAGAGGATGCCGGCTCAGGCGCTCGACGAATTCGGCGCAGCCGAGCACGATGCCCGCCTGCGGCCCGCCCAGCAGCTTGTCGCCCGAGAAGCAGACGAGATCCGCCCCTGCGGCGAGCGACTCCCGAGCTGTCGGCTCCTCCTGACCCAGTAACAAATTGTTCCTTGCGGAGACATGTCCCGAGCCGAGGTCGTCGACGAACGGGAGGTCGTGCCGGCGGGCCACAGCGGCGACATCTTCCAGCCGCGGGCGTTCCTCGAAGCCGACGACGCGGAAGTTCGACTGGTGCACGCGGAGGAGGACCGCGGTCTCCGGCCCGATCGCGCGCTCGTAGTCGGCGGCCCGCGTCCGGTTCGTCGTGCCGACCTCGACGAGCCGCGCGCCGGAGCGCGTGAGGACGTCCGGAATCCGGAACCCGTCGCCGATCTCGATCAGCTCGCCGCGCGAGACGACGACCTCGCGTCCCTCGGCGAGCGCTGCCAGGGCGAGGAGGACTGCCCCGGCGTTGTTGTTGACGACGAGCGCCGACTCGGCGCCCGTCAGCCGGCGAAGGATCGCGCCGACGTGATCCTGCCGCGAGCCGCGGGTCCCCTCGTCGAGGTCGTATTCGAGGTTCGAGTAGCCGCGCGCGACCTCGACCAACCGGGCGACCGCCTCCTCCGCCAGAGGGGCCCGGCCGAGATTCGTGTGGACGACGACGCCGGTCGCGTTGAGCACGCGCCGCAGGCGCGGGCGCCGCGTCTCCGCGAGTTCCTCCCGCAGCCGCGCCGCGAGATCCCCCGGATCCGCGCCGGCGCGGATCTCCTCTCGCGCGCGGTCGATGACCGCTCGAGCCGCGTCCACCGCGAGCGCGTCGCCCGCCTCGCGCGCGAGCTCGTCCACCGAAGGCAGGTCGCGGAGCTCCACGAGGGGACGTTAGCTCCGGGCGAAGCGCTTCGCGCCTCGCCCGGGTTGAAAGGAACGGAGCCCACGGGAGAGCGCGGTCTCCCGTGGGCTCCGTGCTGTAGAGCTTTGCCTGGGGTTGCGTGGGTTGGATTGTTGGTTCTGTCGCGGGCGAGCAGGCTTTCGCGTGCTCGCCCGCTGCTGCGCGGCGGCGTAACGCACCGTTACGCCGCCGCCGGGACCGCAGCGGGGTTCGAAACGTTTCGAGCCACGCGCCGATCAGGGCAGGAGGCTAAGCGGAGCGGAGCGAGCTTAGCCGGAGGCCGGACCGCGCTCGCGCCGGCCTCCGCCGCGCGCGAGCGCACGACACAGACCTCTCTTCCAGCCAAAACTAGACAGCACGGAGCGCGGGCGAGACCGCGCTCTCGCCCGCGCGCAGTTCCTTCAACCGCTCGGAAACGCGCAGCGTTTCCGAGCTCCTACTGCGCGTCCGCCTTCTCCGGCGCGTGCGGGCTCGGCCTCCCGTCGCCGGCGCGGTAAGGGGCGAGCACTGTCTCGAGCGCGATCCGGGGCTCGTCGGTGAGCGTCAGCAGGGCGAGATCCTCCGCCGAGACCATGCCGTCGGCGAGCGCGCTGCGGCGCACCCAGTCGAGCAGCGGAGCCCAGTACGTCTGGCCGAGCAGCACGACGGGGAAGTGAAGGACCTTGCCCGTCTGGATCAGCGTCAGCGACTCGAACAGCTCGTCGGCCGTGCCGAAGCCGCCGGGGAAGACGCAGAACCCCTCCGCGGCCTTCACGAACATCGTCTTGCGCGCGTAGAAGTGATCGAAGGTCAGCGCCAGGTCGAGGTACGGATTCGATCCCTGCTCGTGCGGCAACTCGATGTTGAAGCCGATCGAGAGGCCGCCGCCCTCGCGGCAGCCGCGATTCGCGGCCTCCATCACCCCCGGGCCTCCCCCGGTGACGACGGCCCAGCCCGCCTCGGCGAACAGGCGGCCCGTCTCGCGCGCCAGCTCGTACGGTCGCGACCCTGCGGGCGACCGCGCCGAGCCGAAACACGAGACCGCGGGCCGGTCGATTCGCTCCACCGCCTCGAAGCCGGAGAGGAACTCGTTGCCGATCGACTCGGTGTGGCGCCGCAGATCCTCTTCTGCGTGGTGCGTCCGAAGAAGGTCGCGGTCCTGCATCTGCCCTAGAGCATCCCGCTGTGGCGGGTCGCGAGCAGGCCGCCGACGAGTGCCGCGGCGATCAGGCCGTACAGGACCGCGATCAAGGTGGCGTGCTCCCGATCCGGCCCGACGGCCTCGACCGGGACGCCGTTCTCGTGGCGGATCCAGCCGCGCCGGGACTCCGAGATCGCGCGGACGACCGTGCCGCCGTCGAGGAAGCCGATCGGCAGGGCGTTGAAGGCGTTGAGGAGGAAGCCGATGTTCGCGAGCACCACGAGCCACGTCGAGTTCTGGGCCGACCCGACCGCCCACACCCCGGCCGCGGCGAGGCCGCCGACGAACGGGCCGGCGAGGGAGATGAGCGCGCTGCGCCAGGGGGGCAGCCCGGCGTGACGCACCGTGACGAAGGCGCCGAGGAAGGGAATGAACGTCGGCAGCGAGACGGGGACGCCCTGGCGCCGCGCCTCGCCGACGTGACCGAGCTCGTGCACGAGGATCAGCAGAACGAGGCCGAGCCCGAACTTCCAGCTCCCGAACCAGAACGAGTACGCCGCGAAGGAGACGAAGAAGGCGAAGAACTTCCCGAACAGGAAGCCCCACTTGACGGCGGCCGCGCCGATCGGTATCGCGAGACCGCCGAGCCGGGCGAGCGAGCGGCGGATGATGCCGCGATCGTCCTGGGCCTGGGCGCTCACGATCCCCGACCGATCCATTCCTCGCCGCCGGCGTACACCTCTTTCTTCCAGAGCGGGATCGTCGCCTTGAGGGTCTCGATCGCCTCGCGGCAGGCGTCGAGCGCGGCAGAGCGGTGCGGGGCGGAGACGGCGATCACGACGCTCGCCTCCCCGATCTCGACCCGACCGAGCCGGTGGTGGATCGAGACCGCGCACAGCCCGTGCCGCTCCGTCAGCTCGTCGCCGAGGCGCGTGAGCATGGGCTCCGCCATCTCCTCGTATGCCTCGTACTCGAGATGGACGACGTCGCGGTCGCGCGAGCGACGGCGCACGGTGCCGACGAAGCTCGCGACCGCTCCGGCCTGGGGATCCTCGACCTCGCGCAGCACGGCGGCCACGTCGAGCGGCCCCTCGACGAGCCGGAAGGAGCCGCCGCTCACGGGCGGGATCACCGCCACCTCGTCGCCGTCGGAGAGCTCGTGCCCGCGACCGACGTACTCGCGGTTCACGGCGTAGAGCAGCCCCGGCGGCTCGTCGCCGAGGCCGAGCGTGGGCCAGACGTCGTCGACGCGCGCGACGTCCTCGAGTTCGAGCCGCGAACGCCCGGCGCGCTCGCGAAGGCCGGCGAAGAGGCGGACGGTGACGTGCACACGCTGATCTTGCCTGGGCACCTCGGACCCCGGGCACGAGTGGTCTCTGTCCGGACCGGCCGTGTCCCGGTGCCACGTGTCCCGGTGCCAGGCACGCGGCCGTGTCCAGCGTGGACAGGCCCAACCGAGAACACGCCGCACGTCGAGTGCTTTCCGAGATTTCGATGTCCTGGGCAGCCATGTCCCGGTGCCTTGTCCCGGTGCCTGGCACCAGGACACGGCTGTTTCGGCCCCTGCCCCCTGGCCACGTAGTTGGGAGATCTACGATCTCCCAATGACGACGAACGAGCGGCGGACCGAGTCCGGCATCGAAGTCAAGCCCGTCTACACCGCCGCCGACGCCCCGCGCGAGCTCGAGCCGCCGGGCGAATATCCGTTCACCCGCGGCCCGCACCCGGACATGTACCGCGGCCGGCCGTGGACGATCCGCCAGTACGCGGGATTCGCCTCGGCGGAGGAGTCGAACGCGCGGTACCGCTACCTCCTCGAGCGCGGCCAGACCGGCCTCTCGATCGCCTTCGACCTGCCGACCCAGCTCGGCTACGACTCCGACGACCCGCGGGCCCTCGGGGAAGTCGGCCGCACGGGCGTGGCGATCGACTCGATCGCCGACATGGAGATCCTCCTCGCCGGCATTCCTCTCGGCGAGGTCTCGACGTCGATGACGATCAATGCGCCGGCGTCGCTCCTGCTCCTCCTCTACGAGCTCGTCGCCGAGGAGCAGGGCGTGCGCCCGGACGCGCTCCGCGGCACCGTCCAGAACGACATCCTCAAGGAGTACATCGCGCGCGGGAACTACATCTTCCCGCCGCGGCCCTCGATGCGGCTCACGACCGACCTGTTCGCCTACTGCGCGCAGCGGATCCCGTACTGGAACACGATCTCGATCTCCGGCTACCACATCCGCGAGGCCGGCTCGACCGCGGTGCAGGAGCTCGCCTTCACCCTCGCGAACGGCATCGCCTACTGCGAAGCGGCGATCGAGGCCGGGCTGTCGCCGGACGACTTCGGCGCACGCCTGTCTTTCTTCTTCAACGCGCACAACCACTTCTTCCAGGAGGTGGCGAAGTTCCGCGCGGCGCGGCGGCTGTGGGCGCGGATCATGCGCGAGCGCTTCGGCGCCACCAACCCGCGCGCGCTGGCGCTCCGCTTCCACGCCCAGACCGGCGGCTCCACGCTGACGGCGCAGCAGCCGGAGAACAACGTCGTCCGCGTCGCGATCCAGGCGCTGTCGGCGGTGGCGGGCGGCGCGCAGAGCCTCCACACCAACAGCTACGACGAGGCGCTCGCGCTGCCCACGGAGCACGCGGCGCATGTCGCGCTTCGCACGCAGCAGATCCTCGCCGCGGAGGCCGGCACGACCGAGACGGCCGACCCGCTGGGCGGCTCCTACTTCGTCGAGGCGCTGACCGACGAGCTCGGGGCGCGAGCGTGGGAGCTGATCGAGCGGGTGGACACAGCGGGCGGCGCCGTCGCCGCCGTCGAGTCCGGCTTCGTGCAGGAGGAGATCGAGCGGGCCGCCTTCGAGTTCCAGCAGCAGGTCGAGGCCGGCGAGCGCGTGATCGTCGGCGTGAACGCGTTCGAGGAGGCGGGCGGCGAGCGCATCGAGCTGCTGCACATCGACCCGGCGGCCGAGCGGCGGCAACTCGAGCGGACGGCGCGGGTGCGGGCGCAGCGGAACCCGGACGAGGCTGCCGCGGCGATCGCGCAGGTGCGCGAGTGTGCGCGAGGCGACGCGAACCTGCTTCCGAAGATGCGCGAGGCGCTGCGGGCGCGCTGCACCGTGGGCGAGATCTGCGAGACTCTGCGAGAGGAGTGGGGGATGTACGACGCGGTGCGGGCGCGCGGATGACCGGCGCTCAGGCCCGAGAGGCTACGTCGTCGAGCAGCTGGTCGAGGCTCAGGGCGGCTCCCTCGGCGCGAAGCCCGGCCGCGCGCTCGCTGCCGAGCGCCTCGACGGCGTAATCCGCAATCCGCTGTTGTGCCTCGGCTTCATCCGGGCTCGGGGCGACGCCGAGCTCGGAGAAGAGCGCCTCGGAGGCGCCGAGCAGCGTGGCCGCGCGCTCGGGCTCGGCTTCGAGCGTCGCCACCTCCGAGAGGCCACCGACGCAGTACGCGATCACCTCGCGATAGCCGAGCCGCCGGGCGATCGCGAGGCTTTCGCGCAACGCGTCGAGACCGGCTTCGGCTCGGCCGAGCGCGAGCTCGGAACGCGCGAGGTTGTGGAGGTTGACCGCAGCGCCGTCGATGTCTCCCGCCGCCCGCGCGAGCTCGATCGCCTCGCGGTAGTAGCTCACCGCGGTCTCGTGGTCGCGCCGCATGTGCGCGATCGTGCCGAGGTTCCCGAGCGACGCCGCGACTCGGCCCGGCTTGCCCTGGCTGCGGAAGAGCGGGACCGCCTCCTCGTAGAGGGCCGCCGCGCGTTCGAGATCGAGCTCGCTGATCGCGACACCGCCGAGCTCGGCGGTCGCCCTGGCGAGCCCCTCCTCGTCGCCGAGCTCCCGGTACAGATCCAGGCTCTCCTGCAGGAGCCTTGCGGCGAGCTCGTTGTCTCCCTGGCGGAAGGGAAAGATCGCGCCGTGCACGAGAGCGAGCGCCCGTACCTCCTTGGGCGCGCCCTCGCTGCGGCCGAAGATCCCGTCGAAGTAACGGCGACCCTCGCTGAGGTGACCCTTCAGGACCCAGTACCACCGTGCCGCGACGCCGAGCCGGACCTCCAGTTCGATCTCGCGCGCGGTCGCCGCCCAGGCCAATGCCGCCCGCAGGTTGTCGTGCTCCTCGTCGAGGACGGGGAAGAGCGACTCGTGTGGGTCCACTCCGGCGTGCCACGCCGCGGATGCCTCCTCGGTTCGCGCCAGGATGTGCTCGCAATGTCGTCGGCGCAGGGTCTCCTCCTCGCCTGACGCCGTGAGCAGCTCGGCGGCGTACTCGTGGATCGTCTCGAGCATCGCGAAGCGCGGCTCGCCGGTCGGCCGGCGCAACGGGCGGACGAGGCTTTCGTCGACGAGCGCCGCCAGCGTCTCGAAGATGTCGAGCCCGTCGTCACCACACACCGCTTCGGCCGCGTCGATCGTCCAGCCGCCGGCGAAGACGGCCAACCGCGCGAAGAGCGTGCGCTCGTCCTCGCTCAGCAGGCCGTGGCTCCATTCGAGCGTCGCCCGCAGCGTCCGATGACGCCCGGGCAGGTCCTGCGCGCCGCCGACGAGCAGGTCGAGCGCGCGGTCGAGACGGCCGCTCATCGCCTCGGGCGGCAGGAGCTTCGAGCGTGCCGCCGCCAACTCGATCGCGAGCGGCAGGCCGTCGAGCCTCGCGCAGACGTCGGCGACCGCGCCGACGTTGTGCTCGTCGAGCTGGAACTCCGGGTCGACGGCGCCCGCCCGGGCTACGAACAGACGCACCGCGTCGTTCGCCACGAGCTCCTCGAAGCTCGGGCTCGTCCCCGGCTCCGGCACCGGGAGCGGCGGTACCGGGTACTCCTGCTCCCCGGAAAGCCGCAGCGGCGTGCGGCTCGTCGCGAGCACCAGCAGCCTCGGCGCGGTCGCCAGGAGGCGAGCGACGAGCTCCACGTCGGGCACGAGCTGCTCGAGGTTGTCGAGCAGCAGCAGGATGCTGCGGTCGCGAAGCTGGGCCGCGAGCACGTCCTCGACCGCGTCGCCGGTCTCGCTCGCGTCGAGCGCCTGCGCGAGCGATGACCCGAGGAGCTGCGGGTCGTGGACCGACGCGAGGTCGACGAAGACGGCGCCGTCGCGCAGCTCCGGCCCGAGCTCCGCCGCGGCGGCGAGCGCGAGCCGGGTCTTTCCCGCCCCGCCGGGCCCCGTGAGCGTCACGAGACGCACGTCGTCCCGCCGTAGAAGCGCGCAGATCGCGCCAACCTCGAGACGGCGGCCGACGAGCGGCGTGGCCGGCGTGGGAAGTCGCAGGAGAGCGGGCGGCGGCGCCTCGGGAGCGGCGAGCCCCGGATCGTGTCGCAGGATCCGGCGCTCGAGCTCCTGCAGCTCCGGGCCGGGATCGACGCCGAGCTCCTCGACGAGCAGCTCCCTGGCGGCGCGGCAGGCGGCGAGCGCGTCCGCCTGGCGACCGGAGCGATAGAGGGCGAGCGCATGCTGGGCGCGCAGGCGCTCCCGGTAGGGCTCGAGCGCGATGAGCCGCTCCAGCTCGGGTACGAGCTCGTCGTGGCGTCCGAGTGCGAGCTGGGCGTCGTGGAGGAGCTCGGTCGCGCGCAGCCGACGCTCCTCGAGCTGCGCCGCGTCCGTCTCGTGGACGGGCTCCCCCACGAGATCCGCGAGCGGCCGGCCGGGCCAGAACGTCAAGGCCCGGCCGAGATCCTCGGCCGCGTCGGCCGCACGCCCAGAGGCGAGAGCTGCCGCGGCCTGCTCGACGAGCCGCTCGAACCGGCTGAGGTCGAGCTCGGCCGGGTCGAGGCGCAGGCGGTAACCCGCCCCGTGCCGCTCGATGCGGTCGGGCCCGAGCGCGCGGCGCAGCCCGTGCACGTAGACCTGCAGCGACGAGACCGCGGAGCGCGGTGGCTCCGTGCCCCACAGCGCGTCGACGAGCCGGTCCCGTGACACGACGGTGTTCGCGTTCAGGAGCAGGAAGGCCAACAGGGCGCGCTGCTTCGGCGCTCCGAGCCGGAGCGGGCCCTTGTCGCCGACGACCTCGACCGATCCCAGGACGCGGAATTCGATTGCTCTCGACCCCCCTTTCCAAGTGGGCGCCAAGCAATTCTTAAGCGCCCGCCTCGATGGTGCTCCCGACCCCGACCGACCGAAGGAGCATCCACATGATTCACGCAGGAGACACGATCCACAACCCGGTCACCGGCGAGCGCATCGTCTTCCGGCAGACGTCCCGCGAGACGAACGGGCAGGCCGTCGTGATCGAGACGTTCGTGCAACCGAACGGCTTCGTCGCGGCCGCGCACGTTCACCCAGGCCAGGAGGAGCGCTTCGAGATCCTCCGCGGCAGCGTCGGTTTCCGGATCGGCCGGAAGAAGCTCGTCGCGGGCCCCGGCCGGCGGCTGACCGTACCCGCCGGCACGCCGCACAAGTTCTGGAACGCCGGCGAGGAGGAGGCGCACTTCGTCTGCGAGGTGCGGCCGGCCCTTCAGTTCGAGGCGCTGCTCGAGACGATGTTCGCGCTTGCGGCCGACGGCAGGACGAACCGCCGCGGGATGCCCAATCCGCTCCGGCTCGCGGTGATCGCGAACGCGCACTTCGAGACGGTTCGCCTGCCCTTCCCGCCTCCGCTCGTGCAGCGGATCGGCCTCGCCCTGGGCGCTCCGCTCGGCCGGCTTCTCGGCTACGCGCCCGTCTACGTCCCCGCCGAGCCCACGGCCGCCCCCGTCGCGGCCTCCATCTGAACGAGAACAAGGAGATCGAGATGCACAACATGCTCACCACCCCGCTCCCGGGCTCCTGGCTGGCGAGCCGGCTCGGAGTCAACCCGCGCGAGATCGAGCGCCTGCGCGAGGCCGGCGAGCTCTTCGCCGTCCGCGACCGGGAGGAGTGGCTTTACCCGGCCTGGCAGTTCGGGCCCGGCGGCGCAATCCCGGCCGGCGTGCGCGAGGCCGTTAAGGAGGCCCGCGCCGTCGGCCTCGACGAGACGCGCCTCGTCGCCCTGCTCCGGCGTCCGGTGGGCCTCGTCGGCGGGGGTCGCCTGCTCGACCTGCTCTTCGAGGGCCGCTCCGACTTCGTCCTGGACGTCGTCCGCGGCGCCGCGGCAGCGTAAGAACCGCACGCGCAGCTCGTGACACGGGGCCGGCGTACGCTGGCCCCGTGCGCATCCTGCTCGTCTCGCAGATGTACCCGGGGCCGGATGCGCCCGACCTCGGGACCTTCGTCGCGCAGATCGAGCGGGAGCTCGCCGCGCGCGGCCACGAGGTCGAGCGCGCAGTCCTCGACTCGCGTGGCGGTGGGAAGCTGCGCTACCTGACGCTGGCGCGGCGGACGCTCGCCGCGGCTCGGCCGGACGTCGTCTACGCGCACTTCCTCGTTCCGGCCGGCCTGATCGCCGCCCTCGCCGGCCGAGCGCCGCTCGTCGTCACCGCCCACGGCAGGGACGTCCGCAACATCGGTGCGATCCCGGGAGTGGCAGCTGCAACCCGGCTCGTCGTCCGCCGTGCGGAGACGGTGATCTGCGTGTCCGGCTACCTGCGGCGCGAGCTCGAGACGAAGCTGCCCGACGCGCACGGCAAGGTGGAAGTCGTCTCGAGCGGCGTCGACCGCGAGCGCTTCGCGGTCACCGAGCCGCCGCCCGGTCCGCCCGGCTTTCTCTGCGTCGGCGCGCTCGACGAGCGCAAGAACGTCCTTCGGCTCGCGGAGGCGTTCGCCCGGCTGGAGGGTGGAACGCTCACGTTCGCCGGCGACGGGCCGCTCCGCTCCCGCCTCGAGGGACGAGAAGGCGTTCGGCTGCTCGGGCGCGTGCCGCACGACGAGATCCCGCGCCTGCTCGCCGGGTGCCGGGTCCTCGCCCAGCCGAGCCTCGTCGAGCCGCTCGGGCAGGCGCTGCTCGAGGCGATGGCCTGCGGGCGCTCGGTCGTCGCGACCCGGATCGGCGGCCCGCCGGAGTTCGTGGCGTCCGACGCCGGCGTACTCGTCGACCCGCTCGACGTCGAGGCCCTGGCGCGTGCGCTCGAGCAGGCGGCGGCCCTACCGTGTCCGAACGACGCCGCGCGCGAGGCGACGGCGGAGCACGACGTCCACCGCCAGGCCGGGCGCATCGAGGAGATCCTCAGTCGCGCCGCGGCGGCTCGCCACCCGCGAGGTCCGCGAGCCTGACCTCGACGAGTGGCCGGATCCGTTCCTCCAACCCGGCCTCCTGGGCGAGCGCGAGCGCCCGCTCCCAGCTCTCGCGCGCCTTGGCGGGGTCGACCCCCTGCTTGAGGCGGTTGTCGCCGGTCACGAGCAGCTTCTGGATCCGCTCCCGGACGTCCTCTGCCACAAATCGACGCTAACAGGGCAGGATGAACGCGTGCGCTCCCGCAAGCAGAAGGCGCTTCGCGTGCTCATCGCCGACGACCACCGGCTCTTCGCCGAGGCGCTCGAGGCGATCCTCGCCACGGACGAACGGATCGAGGTCGTCGGCAAGGCCAGCGACGGCGGGGAGGCGGTCGAGCTCGCCGGGACGCTCGCCCCGGACGTCGTGCTGATGGACGTGAGCATGCCGGTGCTCGACGGCTTCGAGGCCACGCGCGCGATCCGGGCGGCGAGCGAGAAGGTTCGCGTCCTCATGCTCACCGGCTCGAACTCGCGCGCCGACGTCGACCGCTCGCGGGGGGCCGGCGCGTCCGGCTACGTCACGAAGGACCGCATCGCTTCGGAGCTCGTCGCGACGATCGTCGAGGTGACCCGCCGGCCGCTACCCTGAGCGCGTGCTCCAGTTCCTCGCCGTCGTCCAGGTGCTCGTCGTCGTCGCCCTGACATCGCTCATCCTTATGCACTCCGGCCGCGACGCAGGCATGGGCGGGATGGGCTTCACCCCGGCATCGCAGGGCGGGACTCACATCGTGGAGCGCAACCTCACGCGGGTGACGGTCGTGCTCACGGTGCTCTTCTTCGCGAACAGCATCGCGCTCTTCCACTATCTGACGTAGCGGGCCGCGGCGCCGGTCGGACGCTACACTGCGCGGGCTCTCGCGCTGGTGGCGGAATTGGTAGACGCGCTAGGTTGAGGGCCTAGTGGCCTTAACAGGCCGTGGAGGTTCAAGTCCTCTCCAGCGCATGACTTTCGGGCGGCCGCGCGTGCGGCCGCCTTTTTCCAGGCTTGACGCATACCTCGTGACGATATATCGTCGCGATATATGAAGCAGACGGCGGTCACTCCGGTCGTGCTCGGGCTGCTCGCGCTCGGCCCCCGCTCCGGCTACGACATCAAGGGCGCGGTGGACCGTTCGACGCGGTTCTTCTGGGCCGCGAGCTACGGCCAGATCTACCCGGAGCTGAGGCGGCTCGAGGACGAGGGGCTGATCGTCGGCGAGCATGCTCCGAACGGGAAGCGCAGCCGCCGGGTCTACGAGCTCACGGACGCCGGCCGTAGCGCCCTCGAGGCGTGGCTGCTCGGCTCGAGCGTGACGATCGAATACCGCGACGAGTCCCTCCTGCGCCTCTTCTTCGCGGACGCGCTCCCGCGGGAGCAGGCTCTGAACCTGCTCGAGGGCCGCAAGCGGGGTCATGAGGAATATCTCGACGTCCTGCGGGCGATCGACGACCGGCCCGGCCGGGATCCGGACTTCGTCGATCTCGTCCTGCGCTGGGGCATCGACTTCAACGAGTGGGGGAGGCAGTGGTGCGAGCAGCACCTCCAGCGGCTGCGCCGGACGAAGAGGCGCTGACCGCCCCGACGTTCCTCGAGGTGTTCCGTAGGGGGGCGCCAGGTTTTCTGCGAGAAGGCCTGCTGCCGCTCGGCGCCTTTTACGGCGCGCTTCGGATCGGCGACCTCGCCGTGGCAATCACCGCCTCGGCCGCCGCCTCGCTCCTCGTCTACCTCTACGAGCGGCGGGCCGGGCGGGAGGCCTTGCTCGTCCGGCTCTCGCTCGGCTTCGTCGCAATCCAGTCGGTGGTCGGAATGGCGGCGCACAGCACGACCGTGTATCTCGCGCAGCCGGTGCTCGCCGCGGCCGCGTGGGGCTTTGCATTTCTTCTCTCGGTCCCGCTCGGCCGGCCGCTCGCCGGGTCGTTCGCCTCTGCCTGGTACCCCTTTCCCCGCTCGGTTCGGGAGACTGCGGATTTCAGGCGCGTCTTCGGGATCATTTCGCTCGTCTGGGCCGCGTACTTCCTCGCGCGGAGCGCATTGCGACTCGCGATCCTGCTCCGCGGCTCGCTCGAGAGCTTTCTCGCTGTCACGTTCTTGACCGGGACGCCGGTGATGCTGGTTCTCTTCGCCTGGTCGATCCGGTACTCGATCCGGCGCCTTTCCGATTGACGCCGTCCGGAGGAGCCCGTACTCTGCTGTCGAACACCTGTTCGCCATAGTTCCCGACCCCGGAGCGTGAGATGCAGACGACAGCCGAGCTGACCGGCCGCCAGCGCGAGATCTGGAGCTTCCTCGTCGACTACGTCGACCGGCATGGATATCCGCCCACGGTGCGGGAGATCGGCGAAGCGGTCGGGCTCGCCTCGCCGTCAACCGTCCACGCCCACCTGGCCAACCTCGAGCGCGGCGGCCTGCTGCGACGCGATCCGACGAAGCCGAGAGCGCTCGAGCTCGTCGGCCGTGAAAAGGCGGCTCAGCCGGTCGCCGCCGAGCTGCCGAAGCTGCCGCTGCTCGGCCAGATCGCGGCGGGCGGCCCTCTGCTGGCGGAGGAGAACGTCGAGGACGAGATCGCGGTGCCCGAGAACCTCCGCGGCGACTTCCTGCTGCGCGTCAAGGGCGACTCGATGATCGAGGCCGGCATCCTCGAGGGCGACGTCGTCGTGGTGCGGCGGACACAGGAGGCGCGCAACGGCGAGATCGTCGTCGCGCTGGCCGGGGAGGACGAGACGGCCGACGAGGCGACCGTCAAGCGCTTCTTCCGCGAGAGCGGACGGATCCGCTTGCAGCCCGAGAACAGCGCGCTCGAGCCGATCTACGCGCCGCATGTCGAGATTCTCGGCAAGGTCGTGGGGGTGTTCCGGGAGTTATGAGCGTACGCTCGACGGAGCTCGCCAAAGAGCGGAGCCGCCGGGTTCGCCGGCGCCGGGAGCAGGGATGAGCGGGCTCGCGCCACTCCACCGGACGCTCGAGCAGGAGCTCCTCGCCGTGCTGCGTGGGGCGTCACTCGAGTGCCCGGTCTGCGGCGAGTTCGTCCTCCACGAGGACTCGCTCGTGCGCTGTCCGGAATGCGCGATGCGCCTGCACGGGCGGATCGACGGCGCCGGAACCGGGGTACAATCCGGCTTGCAGGCCGGGTGACCGCGGCGACCGACTCTCTCGCCAGAGTGGGCCGTCGAGGAAAGTCCGGACACCGCAGGGCAGGACGCTCCCGCGAGGGAGGCGGCGAAAGCCGACGGAAAGTGGCACAGAAAACAGACCGCCGGTCGCGAATCTCCGGAGTCGCGGCCGGTAAGGGTGAAACGGTGGGGTAAGAGCCCACCAGCGGCCCTGGCGACAGGGCCGGCTCGTCAAACCCCGTCCGGTGCAAGGCGAACAGGCTCCGCCGACGCGGCCCGCCGAGGAGCCGGGTAGCCGCACAGATGGATGGCCACCCTCGACAGAATCCGGCTTACAGGCCTGCTAACGAAAAGCCCCGCTCCGGCGGGGCTTTTCTATGGGTCGCACTGGCAGGGTCGGTAGTTGCACGGTGACGCGCAGCCCGCCGCCGAACCGCGGGGTGAGGGTGAGGGTCCCGTCGTGGGCCTGGGTGATGCTCTTGGCGATCGCCAGGCCGAGGCCGACGCCTGTGTGGTCGGCGCGCAGGCGTTTGCTGCCGCGCCGAAACGGCTCGGCCAGCACGGCGACCACCTGCGGGGTCAGCTTCTCCCCGGTGTTCTCGACGGTGAGAACCACACTCTCGGGCCGAACGCCGGTCGTGACCCACACGCTGCCCCCTTCGGGCAGGTTGTGGACGATCGCGTTGTGCACGAGGTTCGTGGTCAGCTGCAGGAGGAGCGCGTGTGAGCCGGCGGTGGCGGTCGGGTCGCCGGTCGTCTCGACGGTGAGGCCGCGTGCTTCGGCGAGGGGTAGGAGCGTTTCGGCGGCTTCTTCCGCGATGAGGGACAAGTCGACGTGTTCTCGGGCGAACGACCGTTGGTCTGCGCGGCTGAGCAGGAGCAGCGCTTCGGTGAGGTCGATCGCTCGGGTGTTGACGTCGTGAAGGCGGTCGACGAGCTCGCCGTTGTCGCGATTCGGATCGTTGCGGGCGACGTCGAGGAGCGTCTGCGTGATCGCCAGCGGCGTACGCAGCTCGTGAGAGGCATTCGCCGCGAATCGCTGCTGCTCGGCGAGGTGCGCTTCGAGCCGCGCGAGCATGGTGTCGAAGCTGTCGGCGAGCTCGCGGAACTCGTCCTCGCGTCCCTCCAGCTCGATCCGGTGGGAGAGCGACCCGGTCGCGGCCAGGCGAGTGGCGTCGGTGATGCGAGTCAGGGGAGCGAGCATGCGGCCGGCGAGAAGCCAGCCGCCCAGCAGGCCGAAGACCAGCAGGAACGCCATCACGATGGCCGCGAGCGGGGCGAAGTCGCGCAGGAGGTCGGCGTGGCTGCGCACCATGAAGATCACGCCCGGGTGCACACCGCGCGACAGTGAGAAGTAGCCGGCGACGAGCAGCACGGCGCCCGCGAGCATGAGGAAGCCCGCGTAGCTGAGAGTGAGTTTGAGGCGGACGCTCAGGCCAGGCGCTCTATTCATGCCGTGTCGATGCGGTAGCCCACGCCGGGCACGGTGGCGATGACCCACGGCTCGCCGAGCCGTTTGCGCAGTGCCGAGACTGTGATGCGCACGGCGTTGGTGAACGGATCCGCGTTCTCGTCCCACGCCCGCGCCAGCAGCTCCTCGGCGCTGACGACGCCGCCTTCGGCGGCGACGAGCACCTCGAGCACCGCGAACTGCTTCCTGGTCAGCGCGACGTAGCGGCCGTCGCGGTAGACCTCTCGGCGGAAGGGATCCAACCGCAGGCCTGCGATCTCCCGTACGGGCGGCCTGTTGTGGGCGCGTCTGCGGTCGAGCGCCCTGAGACGGAGCACGAGCTCCCGGAGCTCGAACGGCTTCGTGAGGTAGTCGTCGGCGCCGAGCTCGAAGCCGCTCGCCTTGTCGTCGAGACGGTCGGCAGCGGTGAGCATGAGGATCGGCGTGCCGCTTCCGGAGGCGACGATGCATGCGGCGATCTCGTCGCCGGTCGGGCCGGGAATATCCCGGTCGAGGACGGCGATGTCGTAGGCGTTGAAGCTCAGCAGCTCCAGGGCGGTGTCGCCGTCACCTGCGATGTCTGCCGCGATCGCCTCCAGGCGGAGGCCGTCCCGGATGGCGTCCGCCATGTAGGGCTCGTCCTCGACGATCAGCACCCGCATGCTCCGATGCTAGAGCCGACGCGTTTCGTCGGCGTATCGAAAACCCGATACGTGCCCGCAACACCGCCCTGCCTTGAATGGCGGCATGGTCTACCGCGAGCGAGCACGGGCCCGCCGGATCCGGATTCGCAGGATCCGTGCCGCCGGCCTGCTGGTTGTCATCGCGGCGATCGCCCTCGGCCACCACTTGCTGGCGTCCTCGCCCTCGACAGGTGCCTCGCGAAGCGAGGACCGGGATACGCTCGGCTCAGCGGTGTCCAGGACGGTGTGGCCGGCAGACGGCCAGGCGGCGTTCCTCCGGACGGGACAGTCCCGGATCCAGGCCGGCCCGAACCAGCACGCGGCTCCGATCGCCAGCGTCGCGAAGGTGATGACGGCCTACCTCGTGCTCCGTGACCACCCGCTCAGGTCCGGTCAGGACGGCCCGCCAATCACGCTCACCGCCGCCGATGCGGCCGATACCGATCGCCGGCGCGCGCATGGGGAGTCGGTCGTGCCGGTCGCCGTCGGCGAGCGCTTGACCGAACGGCAGGCGCTGCTGGCGCTGCTCCTCCCGTCAGCGAACAACATCGCCGCGGTTCTGGCACGCTGGGACGTCGGCTCGGTGGATCGATTCGTCGCCCGGATGAACGCCGCCGCACGGTCGCTGGGCATGACCCACACCCGCTACACCGACCCGAGCGGCTACGACGACGCCACCGTATCGACGGCCGCCGACCAGGTGCGCATCGTCGATCGGGCCATGCGCCAGCCGGTGTTCGCGCGCATCGTCGCCACGTCGAGCGCGACGCTGCCGGTCGCCGGCACCGTGCACAACACCGACACGTTGCTCGGGCGCGACGGGTTCGTCGGCGTCAAGACCGGCTCCGACGCTGCGGCCGGCGGCTGCTTCGCCTTCCGGGCCGTTCGCCGGATCGACGGCAAGCGGACGACGATCACGGGGGTCGTGCTGGGCCAGCCCGGCCGCGACCGAATCGCGGCGGGGCTCATGGCCGCCGCCGCTCTGGTCGACCGCATCGCCGGTGTTCAGGCTTCCCTGCGGCCACCAACTGCGCCACCAAGCCGGCGATTACGGCTCCGCGTGCAGGGCGGCCGGGAGCCGTAACATCACGCCATGGCCGAACCGATCGAGGAGCTGCGCGGCGTCGTCGTCGCGAACTCGCTCCCTCCCGCCGAGATGGCGGCCTACCTCGAGAAGGTCCGGGACCGGGCCTACGCCGTCGTCGACCGCGACATCGAGGCGCTGAAGGAGGCGGGCTTCTCGGAGGACACGATCTTCGAGCAGACCGTCGCGGTCGCGATCGCCGAGGGCCTGCGGAGGCTCGACCTCGCCGACAAGGTCATCGGATGAGGCTTGCGGTCGTCGACGGAGGCCATGCGCCGCCGGAGGCGACGATGCTCGCGACGATCCGGGAGCGGACGGGTGCCGAGCCGCTCGGCGTCGTCAAGACGCTGCTCTACCGGCCGGAGCTTTTCGGCGAGCCGTTCTCCGACGCGCTCGACGTCGTGATGCGCGGCCCGTCCGAGTGGAGCGCCGGCGAGCGCGAGCTCTTCGCCGGCTTCACGTCGCTGCTCCGTCAATGCCCGTTCTGAGCGGCCTCCCACGGCGCGGTCGCGTCGTATGCGCTCGGCGAGGAGGTCTGGAACGCGGTCGTCGCGGACTGGAGAACGGCTCCGCTGCGGCCCGAGCTGCGCGCCGCCCTCGCCTTCATCGAGGTGCTGACGCAGAGGCCCGACGAGCTCACGGAGGTGGACGCCGCGGCGGCCTATGCCGCAGGAGTCTCGCGAGAGGCGCTGCGCGACGCGGCTACCGTCTGCGCGCTCTTCAACATGATCACGCGGCTCGCCGACGCGCTCGGCTGGGAGGTGCCGAGCCGGGAGCGGTTGACGGCGCGCGCGCCCGCGATGCTCGAGGGCGGCTACTCGTTCGCCGCGATGCGGCAGCGCTAGCAATCACCCCCAGGAGGTCTCACTCGCTGGCCGTAGGGCCGTCTCGAGGATCCGCAGGTGTCGCGGGCGCTCGAGGACGAACACCACCACCTCGGCAACGTCCTCGGCGCTCATCATCCCGGCGAGCGCGTCGCTCGTCCGGCCGCGTCCCTCCTCGAGCGCGAAGTCGGTGGCGACACCGCCTGGGCAGACGCTCGTGCAGCGAATCCCGTGCTCTCGAAGCTCGTGGTCGAGTGCGCGGGTGAGCCCCACCTGCCCGAACTTCGACGCGCAGTAGACGGCCTCGTACGGAAGGCCCCGGCGCCCGGCCTCCGAGGCGAGCGTGACGATGTCGCCCTCGCGCCCGAGCATGTGCGGCAGCGCCGCGCGGATGACGTAGGCGGTGCCCTTGAGGTTGACGTCGAGCATCTCGTCGAGATGCTCCCGCGAGAGGTCGAGGAACGGGCCGTAGGCGCCCACGCCCGCGTTCGCGACGACGATGTCGATCCCGCCGAAGCCTGCGGCGGTCGCGTCGCAGAGCTCGACGAGCGCGTCGAGGTCGCGCACGTCGCAGGAACGCGCGACGACGCGCTCGAGCCCGAGGTCGGTGCCGCTGCGGGAGGCGAGGCCGAGATTGCAGCCACGCTCGTGGAGCATCCGCGCGACTGCGGCGCCGATGCCGCGGCTCGCTCCGGTGATCAGGGCGGTCTTGCCGGTCAGGTCGGTCAAGGCTCCTCCAGAGGTCTGAGGGTGGGGTAGAGCCGGCGGAAGCGCCGGTAGCCGTGGTCGTAGTCCCACTCGGGCTCGATTCGCCGGCGCGGCCGGACGCAGCGGGCGACCGCTTCGTCGGCATCCGAGAAGACGCCTACGCGAACGCCGGCGAGGAGCGCCGCGCCGAACGCCGATCCCTCCTCCGACTCGGTCGTCTCGAGCGGCAGGCCGAGCACCGAGGCGAGAATTCGGAGCCAGAGCTCGCTTCGCGCGCCGCCGCCCGAGACGCGGCCGCTCTCCGGGCGGGCGCCGAGCTCACCGAGCAGCTCGAGCGAGTCGCGCAGCCCGTATGCGACGCCTTCCAGCATCGCCCGCCAGAGCGCGCCGCGGTCGTGGCGGATCGAGAGACCGACGAACGCACCGCGCGAGTCGGGGTCCGCGTGGGGCGTCCGCTCGCCTGCGAGATAGGGCGCGAAGAGCAGGCCCTCGGTCCCGGGTGTCCACTGCGCGGCCTCTGCGTCGAGGTCGGATAGGTCGGCGGCGAGGATGTCACGCAGCCAGGCGGCCGAGCCGGCCGCGCTGAGCATCACGCCCATCGCGTGCCACGTATCGGGGACGGCGTGGCAGAACGCATGCAGCCGCGCCTCACGGTCGTGCTCGTAGGCGGGCAGCGCTGCGAAGACGACGCCGGAGGTGCCGACGACCACCGAGACCGGCCCTTGGTGCGCGATCCCGACGCCGAGCGCGGCAGCAGCCTGGTCGCCTGCGCCGGCGATCTCCGTCGACTCGTACGCGGGCGGGAGCCACTCGAGCGGAATCTCGAGCGCTTGGCAGACCTCCGCCGACCAGCAGCGCCGGCGGACGTCGAAGAGGAGCGTCCCCGAGGCGTCGGCGACGTCGCAGGCCAGCTCGCGGGTCAGGCGGAGCCGGATGTAGTCCTTCGGCAGCAGCACGTGTCGGATCCGGTCGTACAGCTCGGGCTCGTGCCGCCGCAGCCAGAGCAGCTTCGGCGCAGTGAAACCGGTCAGCGCGCGGTTCCCGGTCAGCTCGACGAGCCGGGCGAAGCCGACCCGTTCCTCGATCTCCGCGCACTCGGCGGCGGTGCGCTGGTCGTTCCACAGGATCGCCGGACGCAGGACGCGCCGCTCGGCGTCGAGGACGACGAGCCCATGCATCTGGCCCGACAGCCCGACCGGCCCCTCGGGCAGCCGTCCCAGCACCTCCTCGGCCGCCCGCCACCAGTCCTCCGGCTCCTGCTCCGACCACCCCGGCTGTGGCCGCGACAGCGGATATCCCGCGCTCGCCCTGGCGAGCACGTGACCCTCCTCGTCGATCGCGACGCCCTTGACCGCCGTGGTGCCGACGTCGAGGCCGACGAGCACCACGGCTACTCGCCGAGCGCGGCGTACACGAGCTCGTAGGCGCGGACGGCGTCCTTCGCCTGCTGCGCCCGGCGGAGCTCCGCCTCGTCGATCTGCGAGGCGGCCTGATCGATGAAGCGCCACTGGAGCACCGACCGCTTCACGGCGCCGACCGCATCCTCGGTATAGGGGTAGAGGTCGAAGCCGAGCCGTTCGCCGTTCTCGCCGTAGCGGGCGCGGCGCAGCTCGAGCGCTAGCTCGAGGGTCTCCATGAACGCCGTCGCGCCGACCATGTTGTCATCGTCGAACGTGCCCCAGCCGGAGTTCGCGTGCTGATGGCCGAGCAGGCCCTCGGCGGCGAGGAGCGCCGCGTACTCGGCGAGGTTCTCGCCGTTCATGAGCAGGTGCTGCCAGTCCATGTTGACCTTGACGTTCGAGATCCCCCGGGCGCGCAGCGTGTGGATCACGTGCAGCGTCATGCCGACGTTGCGCATGAGGATCTTCATCGCCGGCTCGGAGTTCTTGTGCTCGAGGAAGACCGTGACGCCGTGGTCGCCGGCGTGGGCGGCCGCCTCGGCGACACCGTCCACGAAGCGGGCCCACGACTCGGCATAGGGCGTCTGGAACGGGTAGTTGTAGCCCTCGATCCCGGGCCAGATGATCATCTGCGCGCCGACGTCGGCCGCGAGGTCGATCGCCTCCCGCGTCAGCCGCAGCGCCTCGGTGCGCGTGGCGTCGTCGGGCGAGCAGAACCCTCCCTTGCCGAAGCGGGGATCGAGATGGAGGCCGCTCGCGATGCAGTAGATGCCGTGCCCGTCGAGCGCCTCTCGAACCGCCTCGAGGTTCTCGCGCGAGAGCTCTTGCGGATAGTGGAACTCGTAGTCGTCGATCAGCTCGCCGAGCCCTTCGACCGCGGTGCGGACCTTCTCGACCGTGGAGACCCCCGCAAGCTCCGGCTTGTATCCGGCCGGGTTGAACCGCGTCACCATGCCGCCGAACGCCCAGATCCCCAGGCTCGTCTTCACCGAGTCGACCCTATCTCACGGCCTTTGCACCGGTCCGGCAGGGGAGTAATATTGGCGCGCCGAATCGACCTGAGCTGGCCACGGGTGGATGCAGGGGGGCCCCTCGTGCATGTGACGGACCGGCACCAACCAAGAGGCGCCGGACGGCGCTCTCGAAGTGCAAGCCAATGGCACCAAGGAGGGCAAGCGGGTGAAGAAGTTTGGAAGGAAGGGTCTGATCCTCGTGCTCGGCGTCGGGGTCGCTGCTCTTGCAGTCTCCGCGGGCGCGGTTGCGAGCACCGCGAAGAAGTCGTCGAGCGTCCAGGTTTGCGTCCTGCTCCCGGACACGAAGTCGTCGGTCCGGTGGGTGCAGTTCGATAAACCGCTCCTCTCGAAGGCGTTCGCCAAGGCCGGCGTCTCGGCCTCGATCAACAACGCGCTCAACGACCCGCTGAAGCAGAAGGCGCAGGCACAGGCGTGTCTCGCAGCGGGCGCCAAGGTCGTCATCGAGACGTCGCTCGACAACGGGTCGGCGTCGTCGATCGAGAAGCTCTTCACCGACAAGGGCGGAAAGGCGATCGACTACGACCGCCAGGTGATCGGCGGCACCGCGTCGATCTACGTCACGTTCGACGGCAAGGCTGTCGGCGCGGCGCAGGCCAACGGCGTCATCGCCGCGATGAAGGCGAAGGGGACGTACAAGAAGAGCAGCACGGTCGCCGAGCTCTGGGGCGGCCAGACCGACCAGAACGCGTTCTGGTTCAAGAGCGGGAACGACGCCGTCCTCAATCCGCTCTTCAAGCATCACATGCTGAAGAAGGGGCCGCAGAAGTTCGTGCCCGACTGGGACGCGAACAACGCGGCGACCATCTTCAACCAGATGCTCGTCAAGACGAACAACAAGATCCAGGGCATCATCGCGGCGAACGACAACATCGCCGGCGCCGTGGTCGCCGACCTGAAGGCCCACCACCTCAAGCCGACCCCGCTGTCCGGTCAGGACGCGTCGGCGCAGGGTGTCCAGTACATCATCGCTGGCTGGCAGTCGGGCACGGTCTACAAGAAGGTGTCGCTCGAGGCGAACGCCGCGGCAGCTGCGGCGATCGCACTGCTGCATGGGAAGAAGCCGAAGTCGAACGGCTTTCGGCTGAACGGCAAGCAGAAGGAGCCGACGCTCACCCTTCCGGTGACGTGGATCACGAAGAAGAACTACACGCAGCTCTTCAAACAGCATTGGCTGAGCCGGAGCGAAGTCTGCATCGGCCAGTACAAGAAGTACTGCAAGTAACTCGTTCACTGTGAGATGGTGGAGGCGCTCGATAGCGGGCGCCTCCACCACGCTCCCCCGTCCAGGAGCAATCCCCGATGAGCGACACGCCACTTCTCCAGCTCCAGAGCATCACAAAGACGTTCGGCTCCGTGCAGGCGCTCGACGACGTCGACTTCGAGGTTCGCGCCGGCGAGGTGGTGGCGCTCGTCGGCGACAACGGCGCGGGCAAGTCGACGCTCGTCAAGTGCATCGCGGGCACCCACACCGCCGACAGGGGCCGCATCGTGTTCGAGGGCCGCGAGGTGCACATCCACGGGCCGAAGGACGCGGCGCGGCTCGGGATCGAGGTCGTCTACCAGGACCTCGCGCTCTGCGACAACCTCGACGTCGTCCAGAACATGTACCTCGGTCGCGAGGTCAACCGCGGGCAGGTGCTCTCCGAGGCGCCGATGGAGCAACACACCACGGAGACGCTCAAGACCCTGGCGGTCACGACGATCAAGTCGGTGCGTCAGACGGTGGCGACGCTCTCCGGTGGGCAGCGCCAGTCGGTGGCCGTCGCGCGCGCGGTGATGTGGAACTCGACGCTCGTCGTCCTCGACGAGCCGACCGCGGCTCTCGGCGTCGCGCAAACCGAGCAGGTGCTGGAGCTCGTGCGCCGTCTCGGCCAGCAGGGCCTGGGAGTGATCCTCGTCTCGCACAACCTCCACGACGTCTTCGAGACTGCAGACCGGATCGCGGTGCTGCGGCTCGGACGAAACGTCGGGGTGTTCGAGCGCCGCTCGACGACGCAGCAGGCTGTGGTCGAGGCGATCACCGCCGGCAAGCCGACGAAGGTCTCCGGGATTCCGTCTGCCGCGAGCGCAGGAGCCGGCGCGTGACGTCCGCCGAAGTCGTCGGCCAGGATCGCGGCGCGCCGCCGCTCGAGGAGGAGCAGCTTCCGGGCGGCTTGCGGGGCGTCTGGGAGCGCGCGCGGTTCAACCTCCGGACGGGCAACCTCGGCTCACTCCCGATCATCGTCGGCCAGATCGCGGTCGTCGCCCTCTTCGGCTTCACCGCGACGAACTTCTTCACCTCCGTCAACTTCGTGAACCTGATCACGGAGACCGCCGGCACCGCGGTACTCGCGTACGGCGTTGTCTTCGTGCTCCTGCTCGGCGAGATCGACCTCTCGATCGGCTACGTCGCAGGCATCGGCGCGCTGGTCGTCGCCGAGCTCCAGCTCCCGGGCAGCAGCTGGCAGATGAACGGCCTCCTCGCGATGCTGGTCGCCGTCGCCGTCTGCGCGGTCATCGGGGGAGTCCAGGGCTCGATCGTCGCGTTCGTCGGCGTTCCCTCGTTCGTCGTCACGCTCGGCGGCTTCCTGATCTGGCAGGGCGTGATCCTGAACAAGCTCCAGGAGCGCGGCACGATCATCATCCAGGACCGCTGGATCAACTACACCGACGCCTACATCTTCTCGCCCTGGGCCGGCTGGATCATCGCGGGGATCTTCACGGCGCTCTACCCGATCAGCGTCCTGTACAAGAAGATCGTCGCCCGCGGCACGCAGATCGCCCAGCAGAGCTGGACGATGGCCGTTCTGAAGACGGTCGGCCTCGGGATCGCGGCGTTCGGGGCAGTCGCGATCGCGAACCACGGCAAGATCATCCTGACGCCCGAGGGCCTGCCGCTCGCGGCGGTGATCGTCGTCTTCCTCTTCGTGCTGCTGACGTTCCTCGCCAAGTGGACGACGTTCGGGCGCCACGTCTACGCCGTCGGCGGCAACGCGGAGGCCGCCCGGCGCGCGGGCATCAACGTGCCGCGCATCCGGGTCCTCGTGTTCATGATCTCCGGTGCGACGGCCGGGATGGGCGGGATCATCTTCGCCGCTCAGGTCAACTCGGTCGCGCTGACGTTCCCGCCCGGCAACCTGCTCCTGAACGCGATCGCCTCCGCCGTGATCGGTGGCGTCAGCCTCTTCGGTGGGCGTGGCGAGATGCGTGGCGCGCTGCTCGGCGCGATCCTGATCGGCACCTTGCAGAACGGCCTCAACACGCTGAGCATCTCGAACGGCTGGATCTACATCGTCACCGGGCTCGTGCTGCTCGGTGCGGTGACGCTCGACACGGTCGCGGTCCGGCTGCAGGCGCGCTCGGGCCGCTAGCGGTAGCGCCGGAGCCGCCGGAGGACGAGCGCCCCGACGCGCTCACCGAGGGCGCGACCCGCGGTCAGGTCCGACGGGACGTCGATCCCGCCGGCGAGCGGAGCCATGCTCGCTTGGCGGACCTGGGCCGCGTACGACCGTTCCGTGAGCGCAGACAACACGGTGCGTGCCGCGTAGGCGAATGCGCTCCCCTCGGCAACGTCCCCCGGGGAAGCCGGCGTCGCCGCGGGAGGCGACCACGCCGCGCCGTCGACCCAGCGGCCGCGCGAGAGGACCTCGACCTTGCCGGCGCGGAGCTCGACCAGGCCCGGGACGAGTGGCAGGCCGTCCGCGCTGTAGTCCGGCTGCTTCGCGTCGCTGGACTGCCCCTGGAAGGCGAGGTAGCGGATCATCGAGATCGGCCGCGGCGCCTCGTAGACGCGCTTCGCGCCCCAGGCGGCGACGGCGGCGTCGTTGAGGGCGCCGCCGAGAGCGAGGTAGAGGCGGGCGTCCGCGGCGAGATCGCCGCTCGACTCCCGTGCCGCCAGCGAGGCCCAGTCCAGCGGCGACCAGGCCCGCGGCGTCGCTCCCTCTGCCGACGTCGCCCGCAGGACGGCGACCGCCGCCCGCTTGTACGCGGCGCTCGTCGGGTCGCCGAGCGGCGACGGGCCGGGGTCGATCGGCAGGCCGCGTCGCGCGAGCGGGAGCGCGAAGCTCCTGACGCGCCCCCACTGCGCGCCGACGAAGCTCTGCACGCCGGACGGCACCGCCGTCAGGCTGCGCGGCTGGATCGTCCCGAGCGCGAGCGGCTGCCAGAAGGTCGCATCCTCCACCGTCGAGCCGGCTGCATGGACGATCAGCGGCTGGTTGCGCGACGTGAAGCTCGGGTCTGCGTAATGCAACGTCTCGTTCGCGCCGTCGTGCCGGCCGGCGGCGATCGTGGCGGCGGCGATGCGGTTCCCGAGCGCCGCCGGCGAAGCTCCCGCCGTGCTGCTGAACTCGGGCGAGTAGCAGAGGGAGCGCAGCTGTCGCGTGAGCAGCGTGAAGGTGCGGTTCAGGTTCGAGTCGAAGGACGCCTGCCAGAGCAGCACGCGGTAGGCCGCGTAGCTGATCGCGGCGTTCCGGGCCGCGACGACTTCGGGTGCGCTTGCCTTCGCGTCGGTGAAGTAGCCCTTCGCGGCCGGGTCGTAGGCCGCCCACGCGTCCCACATCGCCGCGGACACCTCGAACAGGTCGTGTGCCTGGACCGGCTCGCTCGCCGCGCCTGAGCGGAGCGCGTCCACCGCCGTCGCCATCCAGATGGTCGCGATCGAGCGGCGGTGAGTCCCCGCAGTGCAGCTGTTCGGGAGCCGGTACGACGCGGGCGCCGAGACGCGTGGGGCTCGCCGGCGCGGGACGGGAACCTGGACGATCCGGTCTGCGCGAAGGTTGCGCAGGACACGCTCTCCACCCCACGGGTACCGAACGTCCAGCCACGCGACGGCCTTCGCCGTGCCGATGCCGAAGTGGATTCGCGGATCCTCAGAAGACAGGTAGCTGCTGCCCGCGCGGACCTCCTGCGCGAACGTCCTGCCGTCGGGGAGCGCGATCGTCACGACCGCCCCCGGGCTGAAGCGGGAGAGCCTGACGTCCAGCCAGTGGCCGACGGGGCCGGTCGGCCTCAGCAGGAGGAGTTTGCCGCCGATCGAGTTGACCGCGAGCTCCATCCGGCCGTCGTTGTCGACGTCGGCCGCCGCCAGCCCACGTCCGTTCACGCGCAGCCCGTTCGGCACGACCCCGGGCGCGGCGCCGTAGCGCGCGGAGGCCTGCCCCGAAAGCGGGGCGATCACTTTCACCGGGCCCGCGTCCTTCTGCAGGCTCGTCACCGGGATGCCGCCGGTTGCGAGCACGAGGGCGGGCTTCCCCGAGTTCGCGAGGTCGACGAACGAGTCGCCCCAGCCCGCGAAGCCGGTTCCGAGCGCAGGATCGACGCCCGGGCGGGCATCGACGAACGAGGACGAGACGCCCTTCGCATACGCGGCCGACGGCTCGCGGCGGGAGTTGCTGACGAACAGCTGGAGGCCGACCCTCTCGGCTCCGCCGACCGCGATGCCCATGCCGGCGTACGGATCCGCGACCCCCAGGGTCGAGCCGCGGTTCTCGAAGCGGAAGCCGAGCCCGGCCGGGTCGGCCTTCGCGCCTCCCGGCCAGGGGACGTCGACGTAGAGCTGGTTCGGATCCTCGTCGTTCGCGACGTACAGGTCGGGACGGCCGTCGCCGTTGGCGTCGAAGAAGCTCGCGCCGAGGCCGTGCGAGAAACCGGCAGCCTCGAGGCCCGCCTGGACGCCGACCTCACGGAAGCGGCCGCGGCCGTCCGGGCCGTTCCCCTCGTTCAGGTAGAGCAGGTCGCGAACCCCGACGAGGTTCGTCGGGAAGCCGGCGAGCGAGTTCGGCACGGTGTCGTAGGGACGGGAGTATCCCGCGACGAAGACGTCCGGGCGGCCGTCGCCGTTCACGTCCGCCACGGCGACGCCCGTGTCCCAGCCCGACGCGGTCATCCCGGCGCTCCGGGCGCCTTCGCTAAAAGCTGTCTTGCCATCGTTCCAGAGCAACCGGATCCCGTTCGTCGTCGTCACGACGAGATCGGTCCGGCCGTCGCCGTTCAGATCCGCGGCCACGCAGCCGTCGCCCTGCACCTGGAGGCCGGCGTGCGCCTTCGCAGTGACATCGTGGAAACGGCCGTGGTGGTTCTCGAACAGCTGCGTGCGCGGCAGCCCCCCGTGCGCGGCCCAGCGCGCCGAGTCCGCGCTCGCGTAGGAGTTGACGGCGAACAGGTCCTCCCAGCCGTCGCCGTTGTAGTCGAGCCAGCAGACCCCGCCGCCCATCATGGCCGTGTACTCGTTCGAGATCCCGTAGCGAAACGAGCCCTGGCGGAAGTGGAGGCCGACCGCCGGCGCGACGTCGGTGAGCCGGATGCCGTGCAGCGCCGGGCTGACGGGCGCCTTCTCGACCAGGCGCGATTGCGTCGTCGAGGGAAGCGCCCAGTGCCCGTTCGCGGTCTGATGCAGCTGGTAGGTCGCCCCCGCAAGCTGCACCGTCGCAGTCGGCGGGCCTTGCTCCTCTCCCTGGACGAGCGAGACCCGGAGCGGAGCGCTCCCCGTGGACGGTTTCGCGGCGAGCAGGTCGTGGGCGATCAGCTGCGCCGTGTGCAGGTCGAGCTTCGTCTCGACGCCCTGCCCGGGGAGGATCGTGATCGGCGGGAGGCTGCCGGCCGGCAGCGGGCGCGAGGCACCAGCGACCGCCGGAGCGTTGGCGAGCACGATCGCCGCCGCAGACGCCGCGATCACCGCCGACGCGAGGCCGACGACGAGGCGGCGGTCGAGCGCCGCTGGAACGAGGCGGAGCAGCGGCAGCGCGAGGCAGACGATCGCGAGCGCGGCGAGCAACGCCACCTTCGCCGCGAACTCGGAGGTGGTGGGCGCGATCAGTACCGCTGCCAGCAAGCCGAGCGAGACGGCGTAGGCGAGCCGGCCCGTCGGCGACCGCGGCGCGGTCTTCGGGTCGGTGATCATGAAGAAGAGGAACACGAGCACCTCGGGCGAGGTGACGAGCACCCACCAGAGATGGAAACCCGAGATCGGGCCGAGGTGCCAGCGTGCGGTCATCGTGTGGCCCGCGAGCGCGAGCAGGCCGACCGCCGCGGCGAACGACGCCCAGAAGCCGAGCGCCACGCGCAGCAGCTTCAGGCGCCGGAGGATGGCGAAGCCTCCCGTGACGATCACCGCGAGCGTGAGCGCGAGCCAGGCCGAGGTCGGACCCCACCAGAAGTCGAGCGGAGCGGCGCGGCTCCGGCCGAGCGCGAGGAAGCAGACGACGAGGCCGATGTTGGACGGATTGAAGACGTGCTCGCCGCGCCAGCGGATCACGTGCTTCGAGAGGAGGGAGATCGCAGCGGCTCCGACGAAGATCCACCAGCCGCGCAGGCTCCACCAGTCGCCGTGGGCGGTTCCGGGGACGCGGAGCACGAACGCGACGCCGTTGCCGGTGAGCATCGCGCTCGCCGGCCAGAGGATGACCCGCTGGGCCCTCATCGCGATCGCGACCTCGAGCAAGGCCGATGTGCCGAGGGCGAGCAGGATCTGGGCGACCGAGATCTCGAAGTGGAAGCCGACCTGTCCGATGACCTGGAGCGAGGTGATCGTCGTCGCGAGGTGGAGACGCGGATCGCGAAGCTTCGGCAGCAGCACCGGATACGGCGTGCCGCGGATCACGAACGTCGGGCCCGAGGGCGACGGTGCGGCGTGCGCGCTCATTCGCCCGCTCCATGCTAGTGCCCTAGGGAAATGTTGAAAACAGGCCGCGACTACATGGAGATGGCCGTTCCGCTCGTGGCGGAGCGGTGCAACGCCTCGAGCGATCTCGCCTGCGCGAAGGCATCCTCTCGCCCCAGCAGCAGCTCGGCCTCGCCGCGGATCGTGTCGCTCAGGTTCTCGAGCTCGAGCCGGTACGAGTCGACGGGCTCGAGCTCGATCCGCTCGACCGCACCGTCTCGGCGCAGCTCGATCACCGGGTGGACGCAGTGCCAGGGGTCGTCGAGGAAGAGGGAGCCCTCGTTCCCGATCGCCTCGAGCTCGTCGCGTCCGGCGAGCGCCGTGCCGCAGTCGAAGAGGGCGATCACGTCGCCGGGGAACCGCAGCGTGCCCGCGAAGACCCAATCCGTTCCGGAAGGCCCGTACCACGCCTCGCCCCAGACCCGATCCGGCTCGCCGCCGAGCAGCCGCGAGCCCGAGACGTTGTAACAGCCGACGTCCATCAGCGCCCCTCCCTCGACGTCGGTGCGGAGACGGATGTTCTCGTGGTCGTAGAGGCCGTACGAGAAGGCCGACCGGATCAGCCGGAGCTCGCCGATGGCTCCGTCGCGGACGAGCTCCACGAGCTTCGCGGTCTGCGGGTTGTGGCGGTACATGAACGCCTCGCTGAGCAGGCGACCGTTCCGCTCGGCGGCCTCGAACGCGGCGACGACATCCTCCGAGTGGCGCGTGAACGGCTTCTCGCAGAGCACGTGCTTGCCCGCGTCGAGGGCTTTCATCGACCACTCGGCGTGCAGCGTGTTCGGCAGCGAGATGTAGACCGCCTCGACCTGGGGGTCGGCCAGCAGGTCTTCGTAGGAGCCGTGGGCGCGTGGAATCTCCCACTCGCGCGCGTAGGCCGCGGCGCGGGCTCGTTCGCGACTGGCGACCGCCACGAGCTCGACCTTCGGCGACGCATGCGCGCCCGGAATCACCTTCCGGTTGATGTCGGCGGTGGAGAGAATGCCCCACTTCACTGGGGAACCCACACGCGTACTATCCCGCACCGTGGCGAGGATCGGCGTGGGGATGCTCGGCTACGCCTTCATGGGCAAGGCCCACTCGAACGCGTTCCGGAAGATCTCCTACATCACGTGGCCGCCGCCGCTCGAGCCCGAGCTGATCGGGATCGCGGGCCGCGACGAGGCGGCCGTCGGCGAGGCCGCGCGCCGTTACGGCTGGGAATACGCGACCACCGACTGGCGCGACCTCGTCGCGGACGAGCGGATCGGTGTGTTCGACAACGGCGGCCCGAACTCGCTGCACGCCGAGCCGACGATCGCGGCGGCGCAGGCGGGCAAGCACGTCGTCTGCGAGAAGCCGCTCGGCCGCGACGCGGGCGAGAGCTACGAGATCTGGAAGGCCGTGGCCGCGACCGGCGTCCGGCACATGTGCGCCTTCAACTACCGGTTCGTCCCGGCGGTGCGGCTCGCCCGCGAGATCGTCGAGGCGGGGGAGCTCGGCGAGGTGCGCCACTTCCGCGGGCGCTACCTGCAGGACTGGGGCGACGATGCCTCGCTCGACACGTGGCGCTTCGACGCGGACGCAGCCGGCTCCGGCGCCCTCGGCGACCTGATGACGCACGTGGTCGACCTCGCGCGCTTCCTCAACGGCGAGATCGAGAGCGTCTCCGGCTTCGCGCACACGTTCCTGCAAGGACGCAAGGTCGACGACGCGGTCGAGGCGGCGGTCGGCTTCTCGAACGGATCGGTCGGCACCCTGGAGGCGACCCGCTTCGCGCACGGACGCCGCAACGCGCTCCAGTGGGAGATCAACGGCACGAAGGGCTCGCTCGCCTTCGACATGGAGCGGCTGAACGAGCTACAGGTCTTTCGCGCCGACGGCGACCGCGCACGCGGCTTCAAGACGGTGCTCGTCTCGGAGGCCGACCACCCGTTCTGGGAGCACTGGTGGCCGCCGGGGCACCTCGTCGGCTGGGGCGACACGTTCGTCCACGAGCTCCACCACTTCCTCGGGGCGGTCGCCGGCGAGCACGAGGTCGCGCCTTACGGCGCCGACTTCGAGGACGGCTACCGGGCCTCCGAGGTCTGTGACGCGATCGTCCGCTCCGGGGAGACGGGGCGGCGCGAAGTCGTCTCGTATCGTTCGCTCTAGCCCGCGCGAGGCGGGCCGGTGAGACCGAGCAGCTTCAGCTCGCCGTGGATGAACCTTGCGAGCTGGACGCCGCCGAGGGCGCTGAGGTGGATGCCGTCGGTGGCGAACCAGGACGGTCGGTTGCGCGAGTAGGCGTTCCAGTCGAGGACGGTCATCCACGGGAAGCGCGCGGAGGCTCCGTGGATCACCTCGTTGACGAGGCGGTACTGCTGGTTGACGGCGCGCAGCGTCAGCCAGAGCACGTTCGTGACGCCGCGGCGCCTCATCGCCTTCAGGACCTGGCCGATCCCGGCGGCGTAGACGTGGGGGTCGTCGTTGTAGCCCACGAGTACCACCGCCGTCGGCCCGATCCGCCGCCCCAGCAGCCGCACCTCCTTGAGGACGCTCGGCGGCGGGGGCGAGACGCATCCGGGCTGCGTCAGCCGGCCGCACGGGGCGAGGTCGAGCGTGAGGCGGTTGCCGCGCGCGAGCACCTCCCGAGCGGTCGGATCCCAGGTGAGCGCCGCCGCGACGGAGTCGCCGAAGATCGTCACGTGTTGCAGCGGCCTCTTCTTCGCCGCGGCGGCGCCCGAAGCCAGCGCGCAGCACGAGGCGACGACGAGGGACGAGGCGAGCAGACGACCCACCGCGCGGGACTCTAAGCAGACCGGCGGTCGGATGGAAGGCCGAGTTGGAACTTACGTCCGCAGGACGACTTCGAGCGCGGTGCCGAGGCCGGGGGTGCTGCGGATGTTGAAGCCGCCCTCGATCGACGACGCCCGGTCGCGCATGTTCCGCAGCCCCTGTCCGGCGAACGCGCGCCCCGGCCGGAAGCCCTCGCCGTCGTCCTCGATCGCGACGAACCGCTCGCCGGACGGACGCTGGCCGACCACGACCTCGGCGCGGGTCGCGTTCGCGTGCCGGCGGACGTTCCCGAGCCCCTCCTGGACGATGCGGAAGATCTCGATCTGCTCGTCGGGAGCGAGCCGGATCGCGGGGTCGATCTCGAGGTCCACCTCGAGCTCGCCGTCCGCGGTGAGGAACTCGACGTAGCGGCGCAACGCGGCGTCGAACGGCGCGGTGCCGCTCGCCGAGGACAGGGCCAGGATCGCGAAGCGTGCCTCCTGCTGGGCCAGCGCCGCCGCCTCCGTGAGCTGAGGAGCCACCTCCTCGACCGGGGCGCCCGCCTGGAGCATCTGGGCGTGGGTGGACAGCGCGAACAGGTACTGGGCGAGGCCGTCGTGGATCTCCCTCGCAACCCGGGCGCGCTCCTCGGCGACCGCGCGGCCGAGCTCGGCGGCCCGGATCGCGCGCCACGCGCCGACGAGCATTACCCCGAAGGCGATGAGACGCAGGAAATCGCCCTCTGCGACGTACGTCGTCCCGCGTGGCGGGTCGAGCACCAGGTGCAGGGCTGCGAAGAGCTGCAACGTGAAGCCGAGAGCGAGCCACTGCGCGAGGTCGTCGGCGGTGCGGGCCAACCGCCTTCCCCAGCCCGCGACGGCGAGGAGGGCGAAGAGCGCCTCGATCGAGAGGACGGACACGAGACCCGGCGGCTCGGCCGCGCCGGCTGCTCTCGTCAGCGCCGGTAGCTCCGCGCCGTGGGCGCGCAGCAGAACCCACGCGGCGAGGAGCGCGATCGCCGCAGCGGCGAGCGCGTCCCACAGGGCACGGTCCCGCGAGCGGCTGCGGCCGCCGACGAACGGCGCCGCCACCACGAGTCCCGTCCCGAGGATGCCGCCGAGCGAGGCCGCCCAGGCCTCGGACGGCTGGAGCGAGCCGCCCCCGAGAACCGGGCCGATCGCGAAGCCGGCCGTCGAGAGAGAGCCGACGAGGAAGCCGGCGGCGAGGAGCAGGTCGGTGCGCAGGCCGTCGACGTGGAACCGGTTTGCAGCGAGCACGGCGACGAAGAGCCCCGCGAGCGCCATCGTCGTCTCCAGCACAAGCAGGAGGGCGGGCTCGTCGTATTGCGTCCGCAGCACGGGATGCGAGACGAACAGCGCCAGGCCGGCGCCGAGCAGGCCGGACAGGAGGATCTCGCCCCACAGCCATGCCTGAAGCCTTGTCCGCTGCGGCCTCACATGAGCTCTTGTCGGCATAAGCGTCGCTGCCGATAAGGAACGCGTGCCGGCACGCGTCCTCGTCGTCGACGACCACCCCCTCACGCGCGAGGCGCTCGCCGCGCTGCTGCGCTCGCACGGCTTCGAGCTCGCCGGCATCGCCGCGGACGGCGACGAGGCGATCGCGGCAGCGGCGGAGACGCAGCCCGACCTCATCCTCCTCGACCTCCTGATGCCCGGTCTCGACGGGCTGTCGGCGCTGCCGCGTCTGCGCGAAGCCGCCCCCGGCTGCGAGGTCGTCGTGCTCACCGCCTCCGGTACCGAGGAGAACCTGCTCGCCGCGATTCGCGGCGGCGCGGCCGGCTACCTGCTCAAGACGGAGTCGCCCGAGCGGATCGCCGACTTCCTCGAAGGCGTCGTCCAGGGCGAGGCCGCGCTGTCGGGACCCGTCGCGCGCCGGCTGCTCGACCAGGTGCGCAGCGGCGGGCGGGGCTCGGGCGTGCCCGACCGCATCGCCGCGGTGCTCTCGGCCCGCGAGGTCGAGGTGCTGCTCCTGCTCGACGAGCACCACGGCACCGAGGAGATCGCCCGCCGGCTATTCATCTCCGAGCACACCGTCCGCTCGCACGTGAAGAGCCTGCTGCGGAAGCTGGGCGTCTCGTCGCGCCGCGAGGCCTTGGAGCAGCTCGCCATGGCTCGCGGCTAGCTCGCGGACGCTGGCGCGTCCGCTCGCTGGGATAAGGAACCCCGCGCGGCCGAGAGCGCGGTCTCGGCCGCGCTCCGTGCTGTTTTGTCACGAGCTGTGGGTGGGGCGCATCTGTCGTGGGGGC
>JBJMKG010000007.1:0-1820 GCA_045805945.1 Gaiellaceae bacterium | reverse complement strand
TGCGCCGGTTCGCGCCTCTTCGCGCAGGAATCGATTGCGGAACCGCTGATCGAGAAGCTGAAGCGAAGGCTCGAGACGCTGCGCGTCGGCGACCCGCTCGACAAGAACACGGACGTCGGCGCGATCAACTCGAAGATGCAGCTCGAGAAGATCAGGGAGCTCGTCGCGAGCGGGGAGGAGGAAGGCGCGGAGATCTACCAGCCGCCGTGCCGGCTCCCGGAGAAGGGCTACTGGTTCGCGCCGACGGTGTTCACGAACGTTGCGCAGAGCTACCGCATCGCACAGGAGGAGATCTTCGGCCCGGTACTGTCCGTGCTCACCTTCCGCACGCCGGAAGAGGCGGTCGAGAAGGCGAACAACACGCCGTACGGCCTGAGTGCCGGCGTCTGGACGGAGAAGGGCTCGCGCATCCTCTGGATGGCGCAGCAGCTGCGCGCCGGAGTCGTCTGGGCGAACACGTTCAACCGCTTCGATCCGACGTCTCCCTTCGGGGGCTACAAGGAGTCCGGCTTCGGCCGCGAGGGCGGCCTGCACGGGCTCGAGCCGTACCTGAGGTTCGACGAATGACCCGGTTGCCCGTGAAGAAGACCTACAAGCTCTACATCGGCGGCGCGTTTCCGCGCAGCGAGTCCGGCCGCACGTACGAAGCCCAGGATCAGAACGTCGCCCGCGGCTCCCGTAAGGACGCGCGCGACGCCGTGCGGGCCGCCCGCGCAGCACAACCGAAGTGGGCCGCGGCGACCGCCTACAACCGCGGGCAGGTGCTCTACAGGCTCGCCGAGATGGTCGAGGCGCGCGTGCCGGAGTTCGCCGAGCTGTGCTCCGGCCGCGAGGAAGTGGAGCGCGCGATCGACCGGATCGTCTGGTACGCGGGCTGGGCCGACAAGCTTCCTCAGGTGCTCGGCGGGTCGAATCCGGTTGCAGGCCCGTATTTCAACTTCACGGTGCCCGAGGCGACCGGAGTCGTCGCCGTGCTCGCGCCGGACGAGCCCGCCCTGCTCGGCCTCGTGACCCGGCTCATGCCGCCGCTCGTCGGGGGCAACGCCGTGGTTGCGGTCGCCTCCGAAACTCAACCACTCGCGGCGATCGAGCTCGCCGAGGCGATCGCAACGAGCGATCTGCCCGGCGGCGTTGTGAACGTCCTCACCGGCTACCGGAACGACATGGCGCCGACGCTTGCCTCGCACATGGACGTGAACGCGATCGACGTCGGCGGCGCCGACGGCTCAGCTCCCGAGCTCGAAAAGCTTGCGGCGGAGAACGTGAAGCGTGTCGTCCGCGGCCGCGCCGACGCGCAGAGCCCGTGGGAGATCGCGAGCTTTCTCGAGCTGAAGACCGTCTGGCATCCCGTCGGCCAGTGAACTTCTGCGGCGGCTAGGGTACGAGCCTCGGGCATGGCGACAGGGAGCTTCAGCCACGCGATCGCCGAGGGAGACGGAATCTCCGTCGTCGCCGCGGTCGAGGACGCCGACTCGGCGCGATCAGCCGAGGCGCAGCGAGCCGAGGCGCTCGTCGTCACCGGCGACCCGGCGGCGGTACGCGATGCGACGTCGCTTCCCATCCTCTGGCGTGGAGAGATCCCGTTCGAGCTGGCGTCGGCCGCCGTCGACGCGGTGATGATCGTCTTCGACGGGCTCGACGACGACGACGGTCGGCTCGAGCAGCTGCACCAGCGTGCGGTCGAGCTCGGGCTCGACGTCGCGGTCGAGGTTCGCGACGAGGAGGAGCTCGAGCAGGCGCTCGAGGAGCTCGAGCCCGAGCTGTTCGTCCTCGCCGGCGGGCTCGAGGAGGTGCTCGATCTGCTGGCGGAGGTGCCGGCC
>JBJMKG010000006.1:0-2735 GCA_045805945.1 Gaiellaceae bacterium | reverse complement strand
TCGGGTTTGACTTCTCCTTCGAGATCCTGGGGAATACCGCTCAGGAGGGCCTCGATCGAGTTGCTCAGATCGAGCGTCTCCGCGTCGACGATCATGAGCTCCTCCTCCACCCCGAGCGTGTAGCTGGGGCCCGTGAAACGGTGCTCCATCCGGCGGGATGGTAGGGGCCGGGCAGGCGGCTCGGGGGTATCCTCGGGCGCGACCACAGCTCACGGCAGAAGGCAGGTGTACGGAAACAGATGGGTCTCGGTTACGACGGGCGGCTGTTCATCCTCGCGTTCGACCATCGCGGGTCATTCCAGAAGAAGTGGTTCGGACTCGAGGGAGACCCCTCGCCCGAGGACACCGAGAAGATCACCGACGCCAAGCATCTGGTCTTCGAGGGCCTGCTGAAGGCCATCGAGGAGGAGGGCGACAACCCCGAGGAGGTCGGCGCGCTCGTGGACGAGCAGTTCGGCGGCTCGGTGCCCGAAGAGGCCAAGCAGCGCGGCTTCAAGCTCGCGATGCCCGTCGAGAAGAGCGGTCAGAACGAGTTCGACTTCCAGTACGGGGACGCCTTCGGCGAGCACATCGAGCAGTACGACCCGAACTTCTCCAAGGTGCTCGTCCGCTACAACCCGGACGGCGACGCCGAGATGAACGGGCGCCAGCTCGAGCGGCTGAAGCGGCTCGCGGACTGGCTGCACGAGCACGACCGCAAGTTCCTCTTCGAGCTGCTCGTGCCCGCCGAGCCCGACCAGCTCGAGTCGGTGGGCGGCGACACCGACCGCTACGACGCCGAGCTGCGGCCGGAGCTGATGCGCCGGGCGATCGCCGAGATCCAGGACTTCGGCATCGAGGTCGACGTCTGGAAGATCGAGGGCGTGGACGACCGCTCCGACTGCGAGACGCTCGCCGAGCAGTCCCGCAGCGGCGGGCGCGACGGCGTGGTGTGCGTCCTGCTCGGCCGCGGCGCGGACGACGACAAGGTCGACCACTGGCTCACCCAGGCCGCGCCGGTCGACGGCTTCGTCGGCTTCGCCATCGGCCGCAGCATCTGGGGCGGCCCGCTGAAGCAGTTCCTCGACGGCTCACTCGAGCGCGAGGCCGCCGCGGAGCAGATCGGCAAGAACTACGCGCGCTTCGTCCGCGTCTATCAGGACGCCGAGTCGGCCGTCTCCGCGTAGCGGCCCACAGGCCGGCGAAAACCAAGCCTGCGAAGGACGCAGGGAGCGACGCGTGCTCCGCACGCGAGCGACCGAGGACGCCCGCAGGTGCCGGTTTGCAGCCGGCCTAGCCGAACCAGAGGGAGAGGGCGCGGAACATCGCGACGGTCACCAGGACCGTCGTGCCCAGCATCGCGACCACGAGCATCGCGTAGCGGACCGTGCCGCTCTTGCGCACGCGCTCGCGGCGCCTGACGCGCGAGCGAACCGCGGCCTCGCGACGCAGGCGCTCCCGCCGTGCGCGCTCTTCCGCGGTCTGGTGATGGAACGCCGCCTCGAACTGAGCCAGCGACTGCCGCATTCGCATGAGATCTTGCAGTGTACGGGGGCTCGCCCGGTTGGGAGCCCTCGGAGCGCCTGCGGCCCTACGAGCCCTTCAGCTTGTCCAGGGCCTGGTCCACGGCCTTGCGCTCCGCTTCGGGCTGCGACGAGTCCTGCTGGATCTCCAGGTACACCTCTTTGCGGAACACAGGCACGGATCGGGGAGCTTCGATCCCGATTCGGACCTTCTCGCCCATGATCGCGAGGACGGACACCTCGATGTCGTCACCGATCATGATGCTCTGGTTGGACTTTCTCGTAAGGACGAGCATGGCGCCTCGAGGCAACCCTACCTTGCGCCCCGGCCGGTCGTAAAGAGAGCGAGGCATCGCTAGTAACGGAATCCTTTCCGGGGACCATTCTACGGATATATGCAAGCGCGTTGGTAGCCTTCCGCCGCCGTGGCCCGCAGGTCGCTCAAGCCCCAGCTCAACCAGATCCGGACATGGGTCGGGCAGGGGCGGACCGACGCGTGGATCGCGCACCAGCTCGAGGTGAGCGTTGGAGAGCTGGTGGCGTTCAAGCGGGAGCACGATCTGGCTCCGCCGGAGGCTGGGGACAGTGAGGCGGATCACCCGTTTGGGGAGCAGGACCTCCGCGCGCAGGACGACGCGCTTGTGGCCGCGGCCCTCGACGCGGAGCCGGACGAGGAGCCGGAGGCCGAGGAGGATGAGGGCGAGTCGGGCAGCGGCGACGGCGACGGCGACGGCGACACCCCGCCGCGGCGCAGGCGGGGCCGGCGCGGCGGCCGTGGACGGCGCGGTGGCGGCCGCGGCGGACGGCCGCTCGAGGGCACCTTCGACCACGGCGAGGAGGGCTATGGGCTCTGGCTCGACCCCGCCATCCAGGACGACGCCACGTACGCCGAGCACTGGGCCGGACACCGCCCGGTCACCGTCGCGATCGAGCGCGACCGGATCGTGATCCGCCGCGCCGGCCGCGCCTGCGCCGCGGGGCGCCGTCGCCGTCGCCGTCCCCGTTGTCGCCTGAGTCGCCGGCGGAGGCGTCGTCGCCATCGTCGTCGTCGCCCGTCTCGGGCTCCTCGTCGGGCTCGGCGTCGAGCGCCGCGGCCACGAGGGCGTCGTCCTGGGCACGTAGGTCCTGGTCCCCAAACGGGTGATCGGCATCCCCTTCACCGGCCTCCGGCGGCGCCAGATCGTGCTCGCGCTTGAACGAAACGAGCTCTCCGACGCTCACCTCGAGCTGGTG
>JBJMKG010000005.1:0-144201 GCA_045805945.1 Gaiellaceae bacterium | reverse complement strand
GCGGCGGGCGCGGCCGAGCTGCGAGAGCTTCGTGTTCTCGAGCTTGAGGCCCATCTCCTCGGTGATCACCTCGCCGCCGGCGAGGATCGCGATGTCCTCGAGCATCCGCTTGCGGCGATCGCCGAAGCCGGGCGCCTTGACGGCGACGGCCTGGAAGGTGCCGCGGAGCTTGTTGACGACGATCGTGGCGAGCGACTCGCCCTCGACGTCCTCCGCGACGATCAGCAACGGCTTGCCGGACTGGATGACCTGCTCGAGCACCGGCAGGAGGTCCTTTACCGCGCCGATCTTCTGGTTGGCGATCAGGATGTACGGATCCTCGAGCACCGCCTCCATCCGCTCGGGGTCGGTGATCATGTACGGCGAGAGGTAGCCCTTGTCGAACTGCATGCCCTCGGTGAACTCGAGCTCGAGCCCGAGCGTCTGGCCCTCCTCGACGTTGACGACGCCGTCCTTGCCGACCTTCTCGATCGCGTCGGCGATGACGTCGCCGATCTCCCGCTCGCGCGAGGAGACGGTCGCGATGCGCGCGATGTCCTCGCGGCCCGAGACGTCCTTCGACTGCTCCTTGAGGTTCTCGACGACGGCGTCGACGGCCGTCTCGACGCCGCGCTTCAGCCCCATGGGGTTCGCGCCGGCCGCGACGTTCTTCAGCCCCTCGCGGACGATCGCCTGGGCGAGGAGCGTGGCAGTGGTCGTACCGTCGCCCGCGACGTCGTTCGTCGCCGTCGCGACCTCGCGCACGAGCTGTGCGCCCTGGTTCTCGAAGACGTCCTCGACCTCGATCTCGCGCGCGATCGTGACGCCGTCGTTCGTGATGGTCGGAGCGCCGAACTTCTTGTCGAGCACGACGTAGCGCCCCTTCGGGCCAAGGGTGACCTTGACCGCGTCGGCGAGGATGTTCACGCCGCGCTCGAGTGAGCGCCGCGCATCCTCGTTGAACTTCAGCTCTTTGTGAGCCATGTCTTCTTATGACCTCCGTTTGTCTCTCTATGCGGTGGCGCCGACGGGCTCGCGGTCGCCCGCGACCTTCGCGAGCACGTCCGACTCGCGCAGGATCAGGTAATCCTCGGTGCCGACCTTGATCTCGGTCCCGCCGTACTTGGAGAAGACGATCTCGTCGCCCTCCTCCAGGTCCATCGGGACGAACTTGCCGTCGTCGTCCCGGGAGCCCGGGCCGACGGCGAGGACGCGACCGCGCTGCGGCTTCTCCTTCGCGGTGTCCGGAAGCACGATGCCGCTCGTCGTCGTCTCCTCCTCTTCGAGGACCTCGACGATGAGGCGGTCACCAAGCGGCTTCAGGTTCATGCAGAGCCTCCTTGACTGCTCTCGGTGACAGTTCCTTCGGCACTCTAACCTCCAGAGTGCCGAAGGCATTCTACGGACGGCACTCTAGCCGTGCAAGTGCCAACTGGTAGAACCGGGTCAATGCAGCGCGAGTTCTCGGCGGGAGGCGTGCTCGTGCGGAGGATCCGCGGCCGGACGATGCTCGCGGCGATCCGACCGCGCGGCCGGGAACGCGTCTGGGCGCTGCCGAAGGGGCGGATCGACGCCGGCGAGTCGGCGGCCGAGACGGCGGTGCGCGAGGTGCGGGAGGAGACGGGCGTCGAGGGACGGCTCGTCGAGAAGCTCGGCGACGTCCGCTACGTCTACACCGCGTCCTGGGAAGGGGCGCAGGGCGAGCGGATCTTCAAGGTCGTCAGCTTCTTCCTCCTGCGGGCGGGGCGAGGCAGGATCGGCGACATCGACGACGCGATGCGGATCGAGGTGGACGAGGCGCGCTGGCTGCCGCTCGACGAAGCGCCCAGGCTGCTGTCGTACGGCGGCGAGCGCGAGATGGCCGCGAAGGCGCTGGAGCGGACCGGGTGACCGTCGTCGGCCTCCTGCATCCCGGCGAGATGGGAGCAGCGGTCGCCGGCACCCTGTGCGAGCGCGGCGAGACGGTCGTCTGGGCATCTGCCGGACGCAGCGCGGCAACCGCCGAGCGGGCACGGCAAGCCGGTCTCGACGACGTCGGCGAGGTCGCCGAGCTCTGCCGGCGGTGCGAGATCCTGATCTCCGTCTGCCCGCCCCACGCGGCGCTCGACGTCGCGGGCCAGGTGTCCGGATTCACGGGAATCTACGTCGACGCGAACGCCGTCTCCCCGCAGACGACCCGCGCGATCGGGAGCGCGCAGAGGCGCTTCGTCGACGGAGGCATCGTCGGTCCGCCGCCGCGACGAGCCGGCACGACGCGGCTCTACCTCGCCGGCGGCGAGGCGGAGCGGGTCGGCGAGCTCTTCGCCGGGACAAACGTCGACGCCCGTGTGATCTCGGACGAGCCCGGCGCCGCCTCGGCGCTCAAGGCCGCGTACGCCGGCTGGACGAAGGGGAGCGCCGCACTCCTCTTGACGATGCGCGAGGTGGCACGGGCCGAGGGCGTCGAGGACGCGTTGCTCGCGGAATGGCGGCTCTCGCTGCCGGAGCTCGAGGAGCAGTCCCGCGCCGCCGCCCGGTCGGCGCAACGCAAGGGCTGGCGGTGGGTCGGGGAGATGCTGGAGATTGCGCGCTGCCTGAGCTCGAGAAGGCTGCCAGCAGGCTTCCACGAGGCGGCGGCCGAGGTCTTTCGCCGCACCTCCGAGGAGTCATAGCCGGATGGACGAGCCCCGGTCCGTCGCGGACTACGAGCGGCTCGCCGAGGAGAGGCTCGATCCCGGCCCGTGGGCGTATCTCGCCGGCGGCTCCGGGGACGAGTGGACGCTGCGCGAGAACCGCGCCGCCTTCGAGCGCTGGACGTTCCGGCCCCGCGTCCTCTGCGACGTGTCCGAAGTCTCGACGGCGACGACCGTGCTCGGTACGCGACTCGAGCTGCCGGTCCTCGTGGCTCCGGTCGCGTACCAGGAGCTCTACCACCGAGAGGGCGAGTGCGCGACCGCGCGGGCGGTCGCCGCCGCCGGTGCCGGGATGTGCGTCTCGACGTTCACGACCCGGACGCACGAGGAGATCGCCGCCGCCGCGCCCGGCCTCGCGCAGTGGTGCCAGCTCTACGTCTTCCGGGACCGCGGCGTCACGAAGGAGCACCTCGCAGGAGCAGCGGCCGCGGGCTGCAGCGCCGTGCTGCTGACTGTCGACACGCCGCGCCTCGCCCAGCGGGAGCGAGATCTACGCATCGGCTTCGCGGTGCCCGCGGAGCTGCCGCTGCCGTACGCCCGCACGGCGATCGGGACGGCGGCGCAGAATCCCGCCGAGCAGTTCGCGCTCCTCGATGCCTCGGTCTCGTGGCGCGACCTCGAGTGGATCGCGCACGAGGGGCGGCTGCCCGTCGTCCTCAAGGGAATCACGACCGCCGAGGACGCGGAGCTCGCGCTCGAGCACGGCGCCGCGGCGATCGTCGTCTCGAACCACGGCGGCCGCCAGCTCGACGGCGTCCCGGCGACGCTCGACGCGTTGCCGGAGGTGGTCGAGGCGGTCTCGGGGCGGATCGACGTCTACCTCGACGGCGGCATCCGACGCGGCACGGACGTGGCCAAGGCGCTCGCTCTGGGGGCGAAGGCGGTGCTCGTGGGTCGCGCAGCGATCTTCGGTCTTGCCGCAACCGGGGAGGACGGCGTCAGGCACGTGCTCGACCTCCTGCGCGAGGAGCTGGCGCTGACGCTGTGCCTGCTCGGCTGCACTTCACCGGAGCAGCTCGGGCGCGCGCACGTCCAACGCTCGGCTGCGTAGCTGGCAGACTCCCGGCCACGATGTACGCCCTCAACTTCTACTCGCCGCTGGTCGCCGACCAGCTCCGATCGGGCCGGAAATCGGCCACGATCCGGCTCGGCGACAAGTCCGGTAAGTACAAGAAGGGCATGGTGGTGCGCGTCCTCTGCGGCGTCCGCTACAGCCCGCGCGAGCACGTCTTCGACGCCGTGATCGACAAGGTCGAGGTGAAGAGGCTCGGCGAGCTGTCGCCGCGGGAGATCGAGCACGACAATCCCGAGATCCGGCGCACGGACGAGATGGCGAACTTCCTCGGCCAGCTCTACAACCGCGAGGTCGAGCCGGAAGACCTCGTGACGGTGATCCGCTTCTCGCAGATCATGACCGGGCCGGTCGTGCCCGGGTTCCGCGAGGACGAGATCTTTTAGGTTCCGCCGCGAGCTCGACGAGCCGAGCCGCCAGCTCGATCGCGTCCTCGTCGCCGAGCGGCGCGAGCGCGCGCCAGCCATGGAAGTCGGTCACGAGGCTGATCGCGGCCTCGACACGGCGGCTACGCCCGTAGCCCCGGGCGAGCGCCTTCCGCACAGCCTCGGCGTAGGCGCCGAGCCCCGGCTCGATCACGCGGCGGAGAGACGGGAGGATCTGGGCGTCGCGTAGCACGTTCGCGGTCATCGGCTCCGTCTGCCGGTACCACGCGTAGAGCTCCCGGAGCCCCTGGCGCAGATCCGTCCAGCCGGCGGGATCGGGGGCTGGATGCAGCGCGCGCCAGTGCGCCGAGCACGCGGCGAAGAGAGCCGCGTCGTCGGGGAAGTGGTTGTAGACGGTACGCCGCTGAACGCCCGCACGGCGCGCGATCTCGGCGATCGGGGTCGCCGCCGGACCGCGCGTCAGATGGAGCGCGACGGTCGCATCGACGATCCGCCGACGCGTCTCCTCGACCTGCTCCGCCCGTTGCTTCAGTTCGTACTTGCGTGCCATTTCGCTTTACATCGCGTGCATCGATGTGCTAAAGATTCGATTATACGTCATGTACAGCGAAAGGAGCGACATGAGCATCGACATGAGCACCGCCGTGACCACCGACACCGTGCATCTCTTCGATCTGGGCGTTCGGTTCCTCGTCGAGAACGAGGCCACGGGCGCAGGCTTCGCCCTCGTCGAGCACACACTGCCGCCGCGCGCGCTCGGAGCCCCGCTGCACCGGCATACGAACGAGGACGAGTACTCCTTCGTGCTCGAAGGACGGCTGGGCGCGCAGCTCGGTGCCGATGTCGTCGAGGCCGGGCCCGGCGAGCTGGTGCGCAAGCCGCGCGGCCAGGCGCACACGTTCTGGAACGCCGGCGACGAGCCACTGCGCTTCCTCGAGATCATCTCGCCGGGTGGCTTCGCCGGGTACTTCCGCGAGATCGCGCCACTGCTCGAGGCGGGGGACGAGGCCGGGGTGCAGGAGGTCGCTGCCCGCTACGCGCTCGAGATCGACTTCTCCACGATCGCGGCACTCGCGCAACGCCACGGCCTCAACGTCGCCGTGCCCGCCTGATCTTCGAGCCGAAGAGCTCGTTCGCCCGGACCGGCGCGCCGCACTCCTCGCAGTCGACGGCGGCGAGCGAGGAGAACGGCGCGCCGCACGCCTTGCAGCGGCGAAGGAGCTCGCCGCCGCATTGCGGGCAGGTCTCCGGCAGCTCCGCCTCGAACTCCTCGAACCAGCGGCGCGCGGCGCCGCAGCCGAGACAGAACGCAACCCAATCGCCGAGGACCTTCCGACGCTCCTCCCGCAGCCAGTCCGCCGCCTTGCTCACGCGCTGACCTTAGCCGCCGTCGTCGCGCTGGCAGCCGGCTGCGGCAGCGCGCGCTACCAGTCGACACGCGGCGCCCGAGTGGTGCGCTTCACGCTGCACAGCCGGCTGACGCACCGGGATCTGCACGAGATCCTCGTCGTGCCGCGCCGACACGGGCACTGGCTCCTCGTCCTGCTGCATGGAAAGGGCGCCGGCCCCTCCCAGTTTCTCGGCCAGCCGCTCTTCGACACGCTGGCGGCGCTCGGCCCGCGCGCGCCGGACGTCCTGCTGCTCGACGGCGGCGACCACAGCTACTGGCACGACCGGGCGGACGGCCGCTGGGGATCGATGATCCTGCAGGAAGGCATCCGGGCGGGCGTGGAGCGCACGCTCCCGCTGTACGTGGCACTCGGCGGCATCTCGATGGGCGGGTACGGCGCGCTCCTGCTCGGTTCGCGCCAGCGCGGGTTCTGCGCAGTCGGGGTCCAGTCGCCGGCGCTATGGCTCAGCGCCGGCCAGGCTGCACCCGGCGCCTTCGACGACGCTGCGGACTTCGAGCGGAACGACGTCTTCGAGCTGCCCGCGCCCCATCCGCTCTGGATCGACCTCGGCGCGAGCGACCCCTTCCGCGGCGCCACCCTCGCGTACGCGCGGCGGGCAGGCCTCCGGGCGCACGTCTGGCCGGGCGGACACGACTCGGGCTTCTGGGACGCGCACACGCCGCAGTTCCTACGCTTCTTCGCGCGTGCCTGCTCCTGACCCGAAGATCGAGCTCCACGTCCATCTGGAAGGAACAGTGCGGCCGGACGCGCTGCGCGCCATCGCGAGACGGAACGACTACGCGCTGCCGGACGACCTCGAGGCGCTTTACCGCTACCGCGACTTCCCCCACTTCATCGAAGTCTTCGTGCTCACGCTCGGCGCGCTCCAGCGGTACGACGACTTCCGCCAGATCGTCGTCGACTACGCCGCCGAGGCGAAGGCGCACGGCGCCGTCTACCTCGAGGGAATCTTCGCGCCGCGGATCGCGCACGGGCTCGACACCGACGAGGTCTTCTCCGGCTACTGCGATGGGGCGCAGGAGGCCCGCGAGCTGCACGGAGTCGAGGTGCGGCTCACTCCCGACATCCCCCGGGACGACTACACGCTCGACGCCGCCTTGACCACGGCGCGGTTCGCGGTCGAGTACGCGGATCGCGGGGTCGTCGGGCTCGGGCTCGGCGGCGCGGAGGCCGGGTACCCGCCCGAGCCGTTCGCGGAAGCGTTCGCGCTCGCACGAGACGGAGGCCTCGCCTCGGTGCCCCATGCCGGAGAGGGCGACGGCGCCGAATCGGTCCGCGGAGCCCTCGAGGAGCTGCACGCCCACCGGATCCGCCACGGCATCCGGGCAGTCGAGGACTCGGGCCTCGTTGCCGAGCTCGCGGGCCGCGGCACCGTCCTCGACGTCTGCCCGATCTCGAACCTCCGCACCGGCGTCGTCGGCTCGCTCGAGCAGCACCCGCTGCCGCATCTCGTCGCCGCCGGCGTGCGCTGCTCGATCTCGACCGACGACCCGGCGATGTTCGACACCGACCTGACGCGCGACTATGAAGCGGCCGGCGCCCTCGGGGTCTCCCCTCACGCTGCCTACGAGGCGGGCCTCGCCGGCGCACTCTGCGACGAGGACACGCGCGGACGGTTGCGTCGGATCGGCGAGTCCCACGACTGGGCCGATCGCTAGGGTTCGGGCCGATGGCGATCGCAAGAGAGGCGGGGCCGGTGGAGTCCCTCCACGAGGTTCGCGAGGCGGGTCTGGATCGCGACGACCTGCTCGGCGTCTACCGCAACATGCTCGTCACGCGCGGGGTCGAGGAGCGTGGCCACATCCTCTACCGCCAGGGCAAGATCCCCGGCTCGTTCTACACCGGCCGCGGCAACGAGGCCGCCGCTGTCGGCGTGGCGACGGCGATGGGGCCGGACGACGTCGGCACCCCGCTCCACCGCGACATGGGCGTGCATATCGTGCGCGGCGTCGACCCCTGGCGGATCTTCGCCCAGTACATGGGACGCCAGGACGGGCCGACCCACGGCCGCGACGGCAACGTCCACATGGCCGACTCGCAGCTCGGGCTGATCGCGATGGTCAGCCACCTGCCAGCGATGCTCCCCGTCGCCACCGGATGCGCGCTGGCGTTCCGTATCCGGGAGGAGCCGCGCGTCGCCGTCGGCTGGTTCGGCGAGGGCGCCTCGGCGCGCGGGGACGCGCACGAGTCGATGACCTTCGCCGGCACGCGCAAGCTCCCGGTCGTCTTCGTCTGCGACAACAACCAGTGGGCCTACTCCACGCCGACCCATCTCGAGTTCGCGACCGAGCACGTCGCCGACCGCGCCGACGCCTACGGCTTCGAGGGAGTCGTGGTCGACGGCACTGACGTCCTCGCCGTCTACCGCGAGGCGAAGCGCGCGATCGACAAGGCGCGCGCCGGCGGCGGCCCGACCCTCCTCGAATGCCTCACGCTGCGGATGGAGGGCCATGCCGTCCACGACGACGCCTTCTACGTTCCGAAGCCGCTGTTCGAGCAGTGGGCGGCCTCCGACCCGATCGAGCGCTTCCGCACGTGGCTGCGCGACAACGCCGAGATGACGGACGAGGAGGAGGACGAGATCGCGAGCGGCGTCAAGCGGCTGCTGGCCGCCGCGCTCGAGCGCGCCGAGGAGTCGCCGCAGCCCGATCCGTCCAGCCTCACCCACGGCGTCTTCGCCTCCCCCGAGGACCTCGACACGCCCCACCACAAGTAATGGCCGAGCTCACGTACCTGCAGGCGATCTCGGACGGGCTGCGCACCGAGATGCGGCGCGACAAGCGCGTCTTCCTGATCGGCGAGGACGTCGGCGTCTACGGGGGTGCCTTCAAGGTCTCGCTCGGCCTCCAGGAGGAGTTCGGCCCCTGGCGCGTGATCGACGCGCCGCTCGCCGAGGCCGCGATCGTCGGCGGCTGCACCGGCGCCGCGATCATGGGAATGCGCCCCGTCGCCGAGATGCAGTTTGCGGACTTCATTTCGTGCGCGTGGGACCAGCTCGTGACCGTCGCGGCGAAGCAGCGCTGGCGCGCCGGCACGCCGGTGCCGATGGTCGTTCGCCTGCCGTCGGGGGGCGGCTTCTCGGGCGGGCCGTTCCACTCCCAGAACCCGGAGTCGTCGTTCGCGCACATCCCGGGCCTGAAGTGCGTCTGCCCGGCGACGCCGGAGGACGCGAAGGGTCTCCTGATCAGCGCGATCGAGGATCCGAGCCCCGTCCTCTATTTCGAGCACAAGCACCTCTACCGGCGCATCAAGGGCGAGGTGCCCGAGGAGCGCTACACGACGCCTCTCGGCAAGGCGCGCATCCACCGGGAAGGCGACGACGTCTCGGTGATCACGTGGGGAGCCATGGTCTACACCGCGGATGAGGCCGCGCAGCAGCTCTCCTCCGACGGCGTCTCGGTCGAGGTCCTCGACCTGCGCACGGTGATGCCGTGGGACAAGGCGGCGGTGCTCGACTCGGTGCGGAAGACGTCGAAGGTGCTCGTCCTGCACGAGGACACGCGCAGCGGCGGCTTCGGCGGCGAGATCGCCGCCACGATCGCCGAGGAGGCGTTCGAGGACCTCGATGCTCCCGTCAAGCGGCTCGCCGCTCCCGACACGCCGGTCCCGTTCTCGCCCCCGCTCGAGAAGGCCTATATCCCGCAGGTCGAGGACGTCGTGGCCGGTTTGCGCGAGCTCGCGGAGTACTAGGAAGGAGAGGGATGGCCACCGAGACCGCAATCGACGTCGTGATGCCGCAGATGGGCGTGTCCGTCTCCGAGGGGACAATCACGCGCTGGCTGAAACAGGAGGGAGAGCACGTCGAGGCCGATGAGCCGCTGCTCGAGATCTCGACGGACAAGGTCGACACCGAGGTGCCGAGCCCGGCCTCCGGAACGCTGACGCAGATCCTCGTCGAGGAGGGCGCGACCGTCGACGTCGGGACGAAGCTCGGCCAGATCGGAGGAGCTGCAGCCGAGGCTCCCGCGGAAACAGCGGAGCCCGAGCCGCCGGCGCCCGCAGCCGAGGAGGCCGCCGAGCCGGCCACCGCGGAAGCGGCGGCCGAAGCGGATGCGGCTTCCCCTGCCGAGACCCCCGCGCCTACGGCGCCTCAATCCTCTGCGGCTCCGCCGGCGGCGGAGCCGCACGCTGGAAACGGCAAGGCGTTCGTATCCCCGGTCGTCGCGCGCATCGCATCGGAGCACGGCGTCGATCCGTCGCAGGTGCCGGGAACCGGCAGCGGCGGTCGTGTGACGAAGAAGGATATCCTGGCCTTCGTCGAGTCGGGTGGCGCGCCAGAGGCGAAGGAGGCGGAACCCGCACCCGCTGCCCAGGCGCCTGCTCCTCCTCCCACCGAGACGCCTGCACCCGCGCCGCCGGCCCAGGCGCCGCCTCCGCCGCCGAAGCCTGCCGCTCCGGCGCCCGTCGCCGCCGGCGAGACGCTGCCCGGCGAGACGCTGGAGCCGATCACCGCGATGCGGCGCGGCATCGCCGAGCACATGCGGCGCTCGCTCGACACGGCCGCGCACGTCACGAGCGCGATCGAGGTCGACTTTTCCCGCATCGTGTCCGTCCGCGAGCGGCTGAAGAAGGACTACCAGGCCGCGTACGGCGTCAACCCGACCTACCTCGCATTCGTCGCGAAGGCGTCGGTCGAGACGTTGCGCGACTATCCGTACGTGAACGCCGAGATGCGCGGCGAGTCGATCGTCACGCGCAGCTTCGTCAACCTCGGCATCGCCGTCGAGCTCGCCGAGGGCAAGGGGCTGATCGTCCCCGTGATCCGCAACGCCGAGGGTCTGAACCTCCTCGGGCTGGCGAGAGGCATCGCCGAGATCGCGGCGAAGGCGCGCAACAAGCAGCTCGTGCCCGACGACGTCCAGGGCGGGACGTTCACGATCACGAACCCCGGCGGCTACGGCACCTTCCACGGCACGCCGGTGATCAGCCAGCCGCAGTCCGCGATCCTCGGCACGTACGCGCTCGTCAAGCGGCCGTGGGTCGTCGAGGACGAGCTCGGCCAGGACGTGATCGCGATCCGGCCGCTGATGAACATCACGCTCACGTACGACCACCGGCTCGTGGACGGCGCTCTCGCGGGGCGCTTCCTCCGCGACCTCCGCGAACGGCTCGAGGGCTGGGAGGGCGACGAGGGCTAGGCGACGGCCGCGAGGACGCCCGCGAGCGGGAGCGGGATCTCCTGAGGGTCCATCGCCTCGACGAGGAGCGGCGGGTAGCGGTGTTGCCGGCCGCCGTTCTGCAGCCAGCGCCGTAGCTGGCTCTCCACGGGCCGGCCGCGCCAGAAGAGCTGGTTCTGGAAGTGGCGGAATGTCTCGAGCTCGCCCTGCGCGGCCACGACCTCCTGCACGCGGGCGGAGCCGAGCGCCCGGATCAGCTCGTCCTCGAGGTCCTTGTCGCAGACGTACGTGGCGTCACCGAGCACCCGCCGGAACCAGCGTTCCTCGCCGGCGTCGCAGAGACCGACCACACGCTCGCCCCCGTACTGGGCGAAGGCACGCCGGATCGCCTGCGCACCGCCGATGGGGACGATCTCGACGCCGGTCCCGAGATCGCGGCCGAGCCGGCGCACGGCCGCCTCGAGGGCGATGCGGTCGGTGACTCCTTCCACGAGGATCACGGGCATGAGCCCTCACGCTAGCCTGGCGTCGTGGCAGGCGGTTACGTGTTCCAGCTCGGCGAGGTGCCGTACCTCGAGGCATGGGAGCTGCAGCGCTCGCTCGCCGGCGCCGTCTCGCAGGGCGCGATCCCGGACACGATCGTCCTTCTCGAGCACCCGCCCGTCGTCACGCTCGGCCGGCGCACCGACGAGAGCGCGGAGCTGCACGTGCCGGAGGGCGCGGAGGTCGAGGTGGTCGAGACCGATCGCGGGGGCAAGTCCACCTACCACGGGCCGGGGCAGCTCGTCTGCTACCCGATCCTCGATCTGAAGCGACACGAGCGGGACGTCAAGCAATACGTCCGCAACCTCGAGGAGGCGCTGATCGCCACCCTGCAACCCTTCGAGCTGCACGCCGAGACGATCGAAGGCCTCACCGGCGTCTGGTTCACCCGGCCGCCGAGAAAGGTCGCGTCGATCGGCGTCCACGTCTCGCGGTGGATCACGACGCACGGCTACGCGCTCAACGTCGACCTCGATCCGGCGCCTTTCACCGACTGGATCACCGCCTGCGGGCTCGAGGACGCGATGTTCACGACGGTCGCGCGCGAGGCCGGCCGGCCGGTGAGCGTCGACGAGGTGCGGCCGCATGCCGTCGCGGCGATCGAGACGGTCTTCGGGCTCGAGCTGGAGGAGCTGCCCGCCGAGGACGGCGCCGGCCTCTGGCCGCAACCGCTCCACGCGCAGCTCGCGACGAGCCGCTAGCCCGGCAGCCAACCGTCGCGGAACGCGCCGTCCGTCCGCGACGGGAAGCGCGCGTAGGCGACGCTGGGGTCCATCGTCTCCTCCTCCGCCGACGCATCGTGCTTCATCGCGAGCTCCGAGTACGGGTAGCCGCCCCAGCCGTCGCCGTCCTGGTGTTCCCGCGCGCCGATCGCGAGGATCGCCGAAGGCCCAGAGCCCGCGCCGACGATTGTGTGGGGCACGTCTCGCGGGCAGTGGACGTAATCCCACTGCCGCAGTGGCTGTTCCTGCTCCTCGACGATGAGCACCGCCTCCCCGGAGAGGACGAGGAATCCCTCCTGGTCGGCCTCCCAGTGGTACATCGACATCGGCTGGCCCGGCCCGAGCACGAAGAGATTGACGCCGACCTGCGCGTCGTCGTCGCCGACGAGGTCGGTCACGAAGCCGCGCGGGCCGCGATCCCACCATCTCATCTCCCGCAGGTTGCGGACGAACCAGCTCACGGCGGGACTATAGGAAAGAGCTACGCCCGGAGACCGTCGAGCACGACTTCGAGGTAGCGCCGCCACTGGCCTGGCGGCGCGCTCGTGAGCGCCGAGCGGACGAGGAGTTGCACGTCGAGAGGCTTGATGTCTGCCCGCACCGCACCCGCGCGCTGCGCGCGCGAGACGATCTTCGCGACGAGCCGGTCGAGCTCGGCGGCACCCGGCTTCTGGCCGCAATGGACGACGCACTTGTGCAGCCCCGGCGTCCGCATGTTCAACGCCGCCGCGCGCCGTGCGAAATCGAAGAACGCCTCTCCGGGATCGTCGGCGGCCAGGGCCTCCTCGGCCACCGTGCACATCTGCGCGACGTGCCGCTCGATGACGGCGTACATGAGGTCGTCTTTCGTCGGGAAGCGGCGGAACACCGTCCCGTGGCCGACGCCGGCAGCATGCGCGATCTCGTCGATGCTGGCGTCGGGGCCCGACGCGGCGAACGCTTGCGTCGCCGCGTCGAGCACCCGCTCGAGATTTCGTCGCGCGTCGGAGCGCAGCTCGGTCATCAGGCGGCCAGAGCAGGCTCCGCCTCGGCCGCGGCCTCGATCGTCGCGACGTGGTGCTTGCGCAGAAGCGCGACCATCACGACGAGGCTCAGCGCCACGAGGACGCCGGCCCCGGCGAAGGCGTAGTGGAAGCCGTGCACCTGCGCAGCCGCCGAGCCGCCGTTCGTCTGCCCGGCTGCGATCGTGGTGAGGATCGCAAGCCCGAGCGCGCCTCCGACCTGCTGCGAGGTGTTGAACAGGCCCGAGGCGAGGCCCTGATCCTCGTCCTCGAGGCCGGTCGTCGCCACGAGGGTCAGCGGCATGAAGATCGCACCCATGCCGAGCGAGCCGACGATCATGCCGGGCAGTACGTCAACCGCATACGAGCCGTCGACCGGCATCCGGGCGAACAGGATCATCCCGAGGACGGTCAGCACCATGCCGGCGGCGGCAATCGGCCGGACGCCGATGCGGGGTGCGAAGCTCGAGGCGAGACCGGCCGAGAGCATGATCCCGGCCGTGAACGGCAGGAAGGACAAGCCGGCCTTGAGCGGGCCGAAGCCCAGCACCTGCTGGATGTAGAGCGAGTTGAAGAAGAACATCGCGAACATCCCGGAGAAGGCGAGGAACATGGACACGTTCGCCGTCAGGAGCGAGCGCACGCGGAAGATCGAGAGCCGGACGAGCGGCTCCGCCGAGCGCTGCTCGATCATGACGAACGCCGTGAGGAGCACGAGCGCAACGACGAACGAGCCGATCGTCTGTGCCGATCCCCAACCGTGTGAGGCAGACCGGACGAGCCCGTAGACGAGCGCCATCAATCCGCCCGTCACCGTGACGGCACCCGCGACGTCGTAGCCCTTGTGGGCGTGCTCGTCCTTCGACTCCGGCACCAGCCGCATGGCCGCGAGGAAGGTGAGGATGCCGACCGGGACGTTGACGAAGAAGATCCAGCGCCACGAGAACGACTGTGTGAGCGCGCCGCCGAGCACGAGGCCGACCGCCGAGCCTCCGATGGCGATCGCCGCCCAGACGCCGAGTGCCCGCGCCCGCTCCTTCCCCTCGGCGAAGGTCGTCGAGATGATCGAAAGCGCAGCCGGGGAGATGAGCGCGGCACCGAGCCCCTGCAGCGCCCGGAAACCGATCAGCTCGCCGGACGTCGACGAGATCCCGTCGAGCAGCGAGGCCACCGTGAAGATCACGAGGCCGATGAGGAAGAGCCGCTTCCGTCCCAGAAGGTCGCCGGCGCGCCCGCCCAGCAGCAGGAAGCCTGCGAAGACGAGCGTGTACGCGTTGATCACCCACTGCAGGCTCGCCTCGTTGAAGCCGAGCGAGGTCTGGATGTGCGGGAGGGCGACGTTCACGATCGTCGCGTCGAGCACGACCATGAACTGCGCGAGGCAGATGATGACCAGTACGACCCAGGGATTCGTGGAATGGCGGCTCATTCTCCTCCTCGACTTGTAAGCGAACTCTTAAGCGGACTCAGCAGTCCGTTTCACGCTAGCAGCGGTCGGTCTTCCTCCGCCACCTAGACTGGAACGCGGCCATGAACTCATCGCTTCCCGTCGCCGAACGACCGCGCCGCCCAGAGTGGATGAAGGTGCGTGCACCGTCCAAGGACGGCTCGTACTTCGACGTGCAGAAGCTCGTCCACGGCCTCTCGCTGCACACGATCTGCGAGGAGGCTCGCTGCCCGAACATCGCGGAGTGCTGGGGCCGGGGGACGGCGACCTTCCAGATTCTCGGCGACACGTGCACGCGAGCATGCCGCTACTGCTACGTCCATTCCGGCAAGCCGGACGCGCCGCCCGATCCGCTCGAGCCGCTGCGCCTCGCGCAAGCGGCCGCGCAGATGCGGCTCAAGCACGTCGTCGTCACCTCGGTCGATCGCGACGATGTGCCAGACCGCGGCGCCGGCCACTATGCGGCGACGATCCGGGCCCTCAAGGCGAAGCTGCCCGAAGCCTCCGTCGAGGTGCTGACCCCCGACTTCCTCGGCGTCGAGGAGGACGCGCTGCAGACGGTGCTCGCCGCGCGCCCCGAGGTCTTCAACCACAACATCGAGACCGTCCGGCGCCTGCACGCGCGGATGCGCGGCGCCAAGGCGAGCTACGACGGCGCGCTCTGGCTGCTGCGTCGGGCGAAGGAGGTGGCGGATTATCCCGTGCTGACGAAGTCCGGGATCATCGTCGGCCTAGGCGAGACCAACGACGAGGTCGTCGAGACGATGCGCGACCTGCGGGCGAGCGGCGTCGACGTCGTCACGATCGGCCAGTACCTCCAGCCGAGCGCGAAGCACGCGCCGATCGACCGCTGGGTCCATCCCGACGAGTTCCGCTGGTTCCGCGAGCAGGGGGAGGCGATGGGCTTCGGCTCGGTCTTTTCGGGGCCGCTCGTTCGCTCGAGCTACCGCGCCGACGAGCAGAAGCACGCGGCGTCATCCGCTCGCGACGCCGTCGCCTACTGACCCGACTCCGGAACGAGTCGGGGCCGCACGAAGCGGCCCCGATCGTCCGTCAGTTGCCCGTCTGCTACGGGATGCTTGCGAAGTACGCGTCCTCGCCGTGGCCGGTCCGGCCCGCGAAGGTCACGTCGTTCCGCATGTCCGTCCAGTACGCCACGACCGAGGTCGTCCCCGGCACGACGGCGATGTTGCTGTAGTCACCGAGGAACGCGGTCGCGAACGGGAAGTCCGCGTCCAGCGTCCTCGCGAACCAGCGATCGCCGGTCGTCGGATCGGAGAGCACGGACGTCGCCTCCGTCGAGGTGTACGAGCCCGGAGTCCCGTTCAACACGGAGTAGCCGTACTCGTGGTTCGCCGCGTCGTAGCTGCGGTCGAAGGTGCCCACGCGCAGAGTGCCGCTCGCATCGAACGCGCCCCACGGCATGAACTGGTCGCCCGCGATCTCGTACGCAGCCGGATCCGACCAGGTCTGCCCGCCGTCGACCGACTCGCTGACGACGACGTCGGAGTTCGTCACCGACGTGTACGGATTGAGGTCGGACGACGGTGCCGGGCTGTTCCGCATGTCCGACCAGACCACCGCGAGGTGGTCGGCGTTCGTCGGATCCGCGGTGATGTTGCCGGCCGCCCAGGAGCGGAAGACGCTGTCCTGGTACGTCTGCCGTCCGAACGCGACCGGGTAGTCGGTCGCGCCGTCGATCACGGTTGCCACGTCGACCGGGTCTCCCGTGGCCGTGCCGGTGTCCGGGTCGACCTCTACGACCTTGTAGTCGTCCCGGCCCGTGTTCAGGTCGTCGGTGTTCATGAACGCGACGAAGATCCGTCCGTCCGCGGTCACCGTGGGCACCGAGACGAACGCCTCGTCGAGCGAGCCCGAGATCACCTGCGGCGTCGTCCAATGATTGCCGCCGTCATGAGTCACCGACGCGTAGATGCGGGCGCTCACGAACGAGCCCTTCTGCCCGAGCCGGAAGTCGCCGAAGGTGACGATCGCGTTGCCGTCACCCCACGCAGCGACGTACTCCTTGTCGAGCAGGTCTCCGACGCTGCCCTCGTTGCCGCTGCCCTGCGCGACACGGGAGACCGACCAGGTCTTGCCGCCGTCACCGGAGTTCGCCACGAGCACGTCCGGGTTCTGCGCGTTCGCCGGCCCCACGAAGCGGAAGCCGAGCGTCGCGTAGTACGCGTGCCCGGAGGCGTCGAACGCGACCGACGGGTCGCCGGTGCCCTGGTAGGCCGAGTTCGAGTAGAGCGGATACTCGGACCAGGTCTGGCCGCCGTCGAAGGTGACGTGCGCCCGCGAGAGCACCGTCTCGGACACGTGACCGCCTGGGTTGATTGCGAGCTGGTAGTCGTTCGCCCCGCCGATCATGTTGTCCGCATCGGTCGGGTTGACGGCGATCGACGTCTCGTTGTGCGGGCCGACCGTCGTCGTCTCGCAGTCAGTGCTGACATTCGGATCGGCCGACGTAGCGGTCGTGCAGATCGGCGTCCCTGTCTTGACCGCCGGCCCGGTGCCGAAGACGGCACCGGCGACAGGCGCGGGTGCATTGAAGACGTTGTGCGAGAAATCGACGGGCTGCGGGTCGTCGCCGGCAGTCGCCAACGCCGTCCCGAACGCGGCGAAAGCGATCAGCGCGAGACCGATCAGCAAGCCGAGCTTGCGATACCTCATAGGTGCTTCTCCCCCTTCGCTTTGTGGTTCACGTCATCGCGTGAAGCGCCAGATTGCCAGAACCGCAGAGACACCGCCGGGCAACCGAACGCCGCACGCGCCTCGAATGGTGGTCCGAGCGGCGCGAGCGTGCAACCCCTATAGCGAGAGCCGCCCGCAGGCGGCTCTCGCTCGAGTGTCGATTCGGGTCGGGGACAGCGATTACGGAGTCGCTGCGTAGATGTTCTCCTCGACGGTGCCGCGGAGCCCGCGCGTGTCGGCCCACACAATCAGCGGCTTACCGCGAACGTCCGTGGAGACCCACATGTAGTCGCCGAGGAAGCCCGCCTGGACCGGGTTGTTGGCGGGCACGAGGTTCGGCATCGACGACGTGGTGATCCGGTGGTACGCGATCGTCGGCGAGCCGGTGGCCGCGCGCGAGATCGTCGCGAGGGTGATGTCGTTGCAACCAGACGTCTCACAGTCGCCGTACGAACGGTCGTAGTAGGCGATGAAGTAGTGCTTGCCGTCCGGTGAGACCGCGCTCCATGGCTGCCACTGGGCGCTGTCACCCACCGTGGCCTTCGGGGTCACGTCCACCGTGTCGCTCCACGTCGCACCGCCGTCCGTGGAGTACGCGTAGAAGACGTCGTTGTCGCACGGGGGCGTCGCAGTGGCGGCGGGACCGAGCGGGTTGCAATTCGGCTCGATGTTGCGGCCGTCTGCCCAGGCCGAGTACAGCGTGCCATTGGCGTCGACGGCGATCGAGCCCTGCACGAAGTCTTCCAGGCGGTAGCCGTTGGGCGGCAGACACTGCCGTCCCGCCGGGCAGCCGGTGGACGCATCCGGCCCGAACGGCTGGAAGCCGAAGTCGTCGCCGATCTTGCTCGGCGCGGTCCAGCTGGCCGGATCCGTGCAGTCGGCCGTCGCCGGGCACTTCACCATCAGATGCTGGTTCACTCCGGGTTCGGGCGTGTTGCCGTTCCCGAAGGCGACGTAGATCGTCCCGTCGGTGCCGACGACCGGATGCGAACCCTGGTCCTGGTCACAGGCGTTCGGGTCGGTCTCCCCGCTGAAGTCCGTGCAGTAGGCGGGGTTCGAGCCGCTGATCTCGATTCCCGGCGACCAGGTCGCGCCGCCGTCGGTCGACTGGCTGAAATAGATCGGGCTGTCACCGCCGACACCGGCGCCGGTGGCTCCGTTGAAGCGCGTCCACGTCGCGTAGACGTTGTCCGCCTTGGGGCTCGACGCGGTCGCGTCGGCAACGATGAACTCCTTGTCGTTGAAGACGTTCGGATCATTGTCGCTGGCCACGATGCCGAGCGGACTGTCGCTGTACTCCTGGAACGGCCCGCTCACCGGCGTGTGGTAGAAGGTTCCGCCGGCGTCCGCATTCGACTTGGCGACGACGAACGCGCTGGCAGGCGATGCGATGTCGAAGAGGACACCTGCGACGTACACGTTGCCCTGCGAGTCGAAGGTCGCGGTCGGGTCGCTGCAGGCATCGGCCGTATGTCCGTCTCCCATCAAGAACTGGTAGAAGGGCGGCACCTGGTCACCCCAGGTCCTGCCGCCGTCGAGCGACCAGTCGTAGCCGCACTTGTTGAAGCCGAGTCGGGAGTCGTTCTGCCCGGCGATCAAATGGTTCGGATTGTTCGGGTCGGCGACGATGACCTCTTCGGCCTGCCTTCTCAACGAGCAGTCCTGATTGACGCGGACGTTGGCCGTGCTGTCACCGTGGAACACGTTCTGACAACCTTGCGTCCGCGCCTGCGAGAGGGCAGACGGCGTCGCTGGTGTAGCCGATCCCCTCGTCCCGCTGGCCCTGGCGTCGAGCGCCCCGGTGAAGTCGAGTGCGGCAGTCACGACCCCACCGGATACCTGCGCCCGGTGAGCCGTCGGCTTGGCGGCGCCCAGGTCCACGGAGATCGCGTTCGCGAGCACGTTGTTCTGCGTGCCGGTGCCGCGTGTCCCGCCGGAGGCGACGAGCACAACTGCCAGTACTCCCGCCAAGGCCACGAGGCCCACGACGGTGAGGCGAATCGTTCTCTTCATAGTCCCCCCTCTGTGCAGGTGGCAGCGGGAAGAGAGATCGCGCTCCTCGCTGCTGAACGTTTATCTGGCGAGGCCCTCCGAGCCCGCCACTCGAGCAGCGCGGATGATGACGGACCCCGGGCACGCATGCGTAAGTTCGCGGATGCCGGGCATACTGCGTGCATGCGTAAGACGGTTGCCGTGCTGGCCGTCTGCAGCGCGGCGGCGGGCATCGTTCCGGCTGTCGCTCAGCCGCGGGTGCACGTCCGCCCGGCGCCTTCGCTGCGTCTCGCCGCGAGGAGTCCGCTCACCGTCGCGGGGCGGAACTTCCGCCCGCGCGAGCGTCTCCGGGTCACGGCTACGGTTGCGAGCCGGACGAGGACCGTCGCCGTCCACGCGGGCACCGCCGGACGGTTCAAGGTGACTTTCCTCCGGCTCGCGGCAACCCGCTGCGACCTGCTTCGGGTCGTCGCGGTCAGACGGTCCGGCGCGCTCGTCGTCTTGAAGAGCCTGCCGGCGCCTGCCTGCTCGGCGGCGTAAGCGGCGCACGCAAAGCCGGCGAGACGCTGGGTTCGAGGTCGCGAACCTCAGTCGTGCGGCCGGGCCATCGCGCGGTAGTCCAGGGCATTGTCGAGCACTGACTCGTCCACGCCGTTCTCGCGCGCGACCTCGCGGAGCGAGCGGCCGGAGGCGGCGGCCTCCTTCACGATCTCGGTCGCGCGGTCGTAGCCGATGTACGGATTGAGCGCGGTCGCGGCCGAGAGGGTCAGCTCCGCGTACCGCTCGCAGTTCTCGCGGTTGGCCTCGATCCCGTCCACGCACTTCTCGGCGAAGAGACGACAGGCGGCGGCGAGCAGCTTCACGGAATCGAGGATGTTGCGGGCGAGGAGCGGCACGAAGACGTTGAGCTCGAAGTGACCCTGCATGCCGCCGATCGCGATCGCCGCGTCGTTGCCGATCACCTGCGCGGCGACCTGGGTCACGACCTCCGGGATGACGGGGTTCACCTTGCCGGGCATGATCGAGCTCCCCTTCTGGAGCTCGGGCAGCGCGATCTCGGCGAGGCCGGCGCGCGGGCCCGAGCCGAGGAAGCGGATGTCGTTCGCGATCTTCGTGAGCGAGACCGCGACCGTCTTCAGCGCGCCCGACACCTCGACGATCCCGTCGCGCGCGGCCTGCGCCTCGAACGGATCGGCCGGCGCGCTGATCGTCAAGCCGGTCTCTTGCTCGAGCAGCTCGCGCACGCGCGCGGCGAACTCGGGATGGGTGTTGAGCCCGGTCCCGGTCGCGGTGCCGCCGAGGGGGATCTGCCCGAGCCGCGGCAACGCGTCGCGGACGCGCTCGACGCCCTGCCGCGCCTGGGCGGCGTAGCCCCCGAACTCCTGGCCGAGCGTAACCGGCACGGCGTCCATCCAGTGCGTCCGCCCGGACTTGACGACGTCATCGAACTCGCGCGCCTTCGCCTCCAGCGCCGCGGCGAGCCGCTCGAGCGAGGGCAGCAGGTCGTTCACGATCTCGTCGAGGGCGGCGAGGTGGACGGCCGACGGGAAGACGTCGTTGGACGACTGGCCCATGTTGACGTCGTCGTTCGGGTGGACGTCCTCGCCCGCGAGCGTCGCGATCACCTCGTTCGCGTTCATGTTCGAGGAGGTGCCGGAGCCGGTCTGGAAGACGTCGATCGGGAACTGGTCGTCGAGCTCGCCGGCGGCGATCCGTGCGGCGGCGGCCGCGATCCGTTCCGCCTTGTCCCCGTCTAGCAGGCCGAGCTCGGCGTTGACGCGTGCAGCGGCGCCCTTGATGCGGCCGAGCCAGCGTGCCACGGGCGCCGGGATCGGCTCGCCCGAGACCGGGAAGTTCGCGACAGCCTTCGCGGTCTCGCCTCCCCAGAGCTCCTGCCGCTCCTCGGCCTTCGCCATCGAGGCGAGTGTAGGGAAGGCCGGCCCGGCGCCGCTGCGGAGAACTACGCGGCTACGCGACCGAGGGGAGCTGCCGCGCGGCGGGCTCCCGCTCACGCGGAGCAGGCGTCTGGGCCTCGGTCACCTCGAGCACGGGCGCCCAGCCGAGGTAGCCGCATTCCGGGCACTCGGGCGACTCGAGATGCTTGAAGCGATCGCGGCTCGCGACGCGGGTCGTGCGGCAGTGGAGGCATTCGACGACGAGGGAGTCCATCACCCGGTCCATCGGCCCGCGCGGGGGAGGCGACGTCCCCCGATCGAGGGCTAGACGGATCGGCCTGCGACGCGCTCGGCGGCGGCCAGCAGCTCGTCCCAGGAGCACAGCTTGACCCGTGGCCTGCCGGCCGGCTGGCCGGCGGCACGCTCGACCTCGTCGATCGCCGTCCAGCCGGCGTACTCGACCACGCGAACGCCGCGTTCGGCGAGGAGCTCGTCGACCGCCCCGGCACCCGCGTCGGGCTTCGGCGGCAGCCGGCCGGCGGCGGCGTCCTCGAGCAGGAGCTCCACGGTCTCGGTCGCGTCCTTCTTGTTGGTGCCGATCACCCCCGTCGGGCCGCGCTTGATCCAGCCGGCGCAGTAGACGCCGGGCTCCACGCGCCCGCCCTCGTTCGGAATCGTCCCGCTCTTCGCGTCGAAGAGCACGCCCGGCAGCTCGACGCCGTGGTAGCCCACGCTGCGGAAGACGAGCCCGCACGGCAGCGTCTCCCTGTCGTCCGTCGCCACGGCGCGCTCGTTCGGGTCGAGCTCGTTGCGGACGAGCTCGACGCCCTCGACCCGCTCCTCGCCGAGGATCGCCACCGGCGACCGGAAGAAGCGGAAGACGACCCGCCGCGGCTTGTTCTCGGGCTCCCGAGCCGCGAACTCCCGCAGCACCGCGACGTTGCGCTCGGCGTTCGTGCCCTTCGGCTCGGCGCCCTCGAGGTCGGCGGGGTCGACGACAACGTCCGCCCCGGCGAGCTCTCCCATCTCCTGCAGCTCGGGCGTCGTGAACGAGGCCTGGGCCGGGCCGCGCCGCCCGACGAGCACGATCTCGCGGATCGGCGAACTCGCGATGGCGGTGATCGACGCGTCCGTGGCATCGGTCGGCGCGAGCTCCTCGTGGGTGAGGGCCAGCATCCGTGCGACGTCGAGCGCGACGTTCCCGTTCCCGATCACGACCGCGCGCTCGGCCGAGAGGTCGAACTCGAGCTGCTGGTAGTCGGGATGGCCGTTGTACCAGGCGACGAGCTCCGTGGCCGCCCACGAACCGGGCAGATCCTCGCCGGGAATGCCGAGCCGCCGGTCCGTCTGCGCGCCGACGGCGTAGATGACGGCGTCGTAGAGGCGCACGAGGTCGGCGTGGTGGAGGTCGCGGCCGACCTCGACGTTGCCGAGGAAGCGGAAGCCCGGCCGCTCGGCGATCCGCTCGAAGGCGCGCGACACCGTCTTCAGCTTGGGGTGGTCGGGCGCCACGCCGAGCCGGACGAGCCCCCAGGGCGTGGGCAACCGCTCGATCATGTCGACCTCGGCGGGCGGATCGGCCACCAGCAGCGCGCCGGCGGCGTAGAAGCCCGCCGGGCCGGATCCGACGACGGCAACGCGCATGGCCGCGCCGATGCTAGTGATGTGGCCGGTGACGTGGCCCGGTTCCCGGGTCGCGAGCACCAAGCGATGCCAGGACGCAGGGAGCGCTCATAGCCAAAGCTATGGGCGCGACCGAGGACGCCGCAGCGCGCCACGTGATCGCGGGCCGGGAGCCCGGCGAACGTTGCCGGTTACATCACTAGTCGCCCTTGCCCTTGCCCGGATACCGGTCTTCGAGCGTGAGCATCACGCGGCGCAGGAGCCCGTTGAGCTGCTCCTTCTCGCGGCCGGTCAACGCCTCCGCGAGCAGGGCCTCCTTCTGGGCCTGGATGCCCATCGCCCGCTCGTGCTTCGTCCGGCCCTCCTCCGTGAGCTCGACGATCACGCTCCGGCGGTCTTCCGGATCGCGCAGCCGGCGGACGAGGCCCTCCTTCTCGAGCGCGTCGAGCCGGCTCGTCATCGCGCCGGTCGTCAGGTCCGCGCGACGGGCGAGCTCGCCGGCGCTGCGGCGGTACGGCTCACCCGCCCAGCGAAGCGCCGTGAGCACGTGCCAGTCGCTGAGATTGAGGCCGAGCTGGTCGAGCGTCTCCTCGTGCATCCACTTGATGCGCCGGTGAATGCCTCCGATGCGGTCGACGATGCCCTCGACCGTGAGGTCGAGGTCGGCCGGCAGGTCGGCGCTGATCTCCTCGAGAAAGCGATCGACGTGATCGCGGCTCCCGCCGCTCCTTGCCCTGGCCACGTGCGCAGTGTCCATCAAATTCCTCTTGACGTCAAGATACCTCACTTGTTAGTATCTCGCTATCAAGATACTCGACGTCAAGGAGGATGCCATCACGTTCCTGCCAGACCCGCACTACGCACGGCTCGTCCACGACGAGCGCACCGCGCGGCTGCAGGCCGCATTCCAGACTCGACCCTCGAGGAGGCAGCCTTGGCAACCACAGAGACCTCTTACCGCGTTCTTTCCCTTCCGCAGGAGGGGCGAGACGGGGACGGCGACCGGGTCTTCATCCGCCTCCGTCGCACGCTCGACATAGGCGCCTTCGGCGCCAGCGCGGTGTACCAGGCCACGTCAGGCGAGGAATTGATCCACGAGCACGACGAGCTCGGGCCCGGCGCCGACGCGCACGAGGAGCTGTACGTCGTCGTGCAGGGCAGCGCGCGCTTCAGCCTCGACGGCGACGAGATCGACGCGCCGCAGGGCACGGTCGTCTTCGTCCGCCCGGGGGCTACGCGGAAGGCGGTCGCGACGAGCGATGAGACGATCGTCCTGGCCGTCGGCGGCCGGCGCGGCGAGGCGTACCGCCCGCCGCCGGGCGCGGAGCTGCACGACTTCTTCGAGCACTACAACGCGCAGGACTACCAGGGCGCGCTCGCCGCCTGCCACGAGGCGCTGGAGAAGTTCCCGGGCAACGCGCTGATCCTCTACAACGTCGCCTGCATGGAGAGCCTGCTCGGCCGGCCCGATCAGGCACTCGGGACGCTCGGCACCGCGGTCGAGCGATGGCCGAAGTTCAAGGAGAACGCGCAGAAGGACGATGACTTCGCGTCGCTCCGCGAGGACGCGCGCTTCGTCGAGCTAGTGGGGTGACACCAGCAGCTGGTTGGACGCGGCCGGCTACGTCAGCCGGCTGCGTCCGCCGGCACCCCTGCACCGCCGGCGGAGGCTGCGCGCTTCTCCTGCCAGGCGAGCCCGGTCTGCGCGCCGGCGAGGCCGGCGATCACGAAGGCATTGAGCACGTGGAGCGCACGGAACCACGACGGCCCGGTGTTGGCGAAGATGGACTGGAGGAACACGAGCACCGGCAAGGCGAGCATCGCGAAGATGCGCGGCCGGCCGACACGGGCGAGCAGCGCGGCGAGAAAGACGAGGATCGCGACGAGGAACAGGATGTTGCCGAGCGCCACGTGCGGATCGAAGAAGTTGTCGAACCGATCCTCGGTCAGCGCCGTCCCCGTCTTCGTGGCGACATGATCGACCCGGAAGACGCCGAGCCCGGCGAGGAAGAACTGGACGGCGACGCCGACGATGAAGACGGTCAGAAGCCAGCGGTGCGCCGCGCCGGCCCAGCGCATCAGTGGGCGCAGCCGGATCCGCAGCCGGCGGCGTCGTCGGGCGACTCCCCCTCGGCCACCTGGAACGAGTGGCCGCAGCCGCACGAGGAGACCGCGTTCGGGTTCTCGATCTTGAACCCCGACTCCTGGATCGTCTCGAGATAGTCGACCTGCGCGCCCATCAGGTACGGCGCGCTGAACGGATCGACGACGACGGCGACGCCCTCGCACTCGAACTCGTGGTCGCCCTCCTGGGCGCCGCGGTCGAAGCCGAGGCCGTACTGGAAGCCCGAGCAGCCGCCACCCTCGATCGCGACGCGCAGCACCGAGACGTCCTCCTCCGAGGCCATCAGGTCGCGGATCTTCGCCGCCGCCGCAGGCGTCAGCGAGACGATGCTCTCGGTGCGCTCCCGGATCTCCATCGCGTCGCATCCTAGCAACGCGCCTCCTCTGCGCCCGGTCACGCGCGACCCTGAGGGGCCGGACTTTGTAACAGCCGCTGCACGCATCGCTACGGGGATTCGCTACCCGCAAGTGCAGCCCTGGCGAGGTTGATAACGTCACCGATTCGGTGAGTGCTTCCGAGTGCGCGAATGGGTAAGGGGAGGCCCGCGTAGATGCTGCACAGCTGGCTGCCATTCCTGATCTACGGGATCCTCGCGCTCGTCATCCCCGGCTCGATGATGTGGATGTCGTTCAAGTTCGCGCAGCGTCCCGCGGGCCGAACCCGCGCCCGCACCGTGCCGTTCGAGTCGGGCGTTTCGACGGGGCCGCTGCCGCGCCAGCGCTTCAGCGTCAGCTTCTACCTGACGGCGATGCTCTTCATCGTCTTCGACATCGAGATCGTCTTCCTCTACCCGCTCGCCGTGCAGCTCCACGCGCTCGGCTGGTTCGGCTTCGCCGAGCTCGCGTTCTTCATCGTCATCCTCCTCGTCGCCTACGTCTACATCTGGCGCAAGGGAGCGCTCAACTGGTGAGGCCCGGTGGCTGACGAGCCTACGCGCCTGCGCGACTACGGCCTCCAGTCGGAGCGGCTCCTCTGGCCGACGAAGGGACCGTCCCGGTTCGAGGAGGAGCTCGGCGTCGAGGAGATCGAGCGCGCGCTCGGGCTGACGACGCTCGAGAAGGCCGTGCGCTGGGCGCAGACGAAGTCGATGTGGCCGGACACGTTCGGGCTTGCCTGCTGCGCGATCGAGATGATGTCGATCGTCTCCGCGCGCTACGACATCGCGCGTTTCGGGATGGAGGCGTTCCGCTCCTCGCCGCGCCAGGCCGACCTGCTCATCGTCTCGGGCCGCGTCGCCCACAAGATGGCGGAGCCGATCCGCCAGATCTACGACCAGATGGTCGAGCCGAAGTGGGTGATCGCCATGGGCGTGTGCGCGAGCTCCGGCGGAATGTTCAACAACTACACGATCCTCCAGGGCGTCGACCGGATCATCCCCGTCGACATCTACATCCCGTTCTGCCCGCCGCGGCCCGAGGCGCTGATGGAGGGGATCATCCGCCTGCACGAGGCGCACCTCGCCGGCGTGCCGCCCGCGTACGAGCGCGTCGGGGTGGCTACATGAGCGAGTGGGAACGGTTGCCCGGCTACGTCTCGCATCGCGACGGGCCTGAGATGCCCACCGTGACCGTCGAGGCGGAGGGGGTCCGCGAGGCGTGCGAGCACGCCCGCGACGAGCTCGGCTTCGACATGTGCGTCGATCTCGTCGCGACCGACTACCTCGGCTGGGGGGGCAAGGGCGTTTCCGGCTACATCGGCACCGCGAGCGGGCGCGACCTCATGCACCCGATGACGCAAGGGCTGCAGGCGCTGCCCGAGCTCAAGCCGAAGCGGTTCTCGATCAGCTACCACCTGCTCGCGCTGCGCCAGGGCGCTCCGCGCTCGCGGCTTCAGTGCTGGGTCGACGAGGGCGAGCACGTGCCGAGCGTCGTCTCCGTCTGGCCGACCTGCGACTGGCACGAGCGCGAGGTCTACGACCTGATGGGGATCGTCTTCGACGGCCACCCGAACCTCGTCCGGCTCCTGATGCCCGAGGACTGGGAGGGCCATCCGCTGCGCAAGGACTACCCGATCGGCGGCGAGCCCGTCCGCTTCAGCGACGAGGTGTGACGACCTGAGCGTCGCGCCGCCCGCCACCCGCCGCCGAGGCCCCGTCGTCTTCGACGCCCAGTACGACGGCTCGCGAATTCCCACGCGGGTGCCGACCGTGCTCGACGTCCCCGAGCACCTGCGCGACGACGAGGACGTGCTCCAGGTCAACTTCGGGCCGAACCATCCCTCGACGCACGGCGTGCTGCGCCTGATCGTCGACCTGTACGGCGAGGAGGTTGTCGGCGTCTCCGCGGTGGTCGGCTACCTCCACACCGGCTTCGAGAAGTCGATGGAGTCGAAGACCTACTGGAAGGGCGTCACCTTCCCCGAGCGGATCGACTACGTCGGCTACCAGAACAACGAGCTCGTGTTCGTGCTCGCGGTCGAGCAGCTGCTCGAGCTCGAGGTGCCGACCAAGGCCAACTGGATGCGCATGCTCCTCTGCGAGCTCAACCGCATCCAATCGCACCTCGTCTACCTCGGCACCGCGGCGCTCGAGCTCGGGGCGATCTCGATGTTCTGGTACTGCTTCCGCGAGCGGGAGACGATCCTCGACCTGTTCGAGCTCGTCACGGGGCAGCGGATGCACACCCGCTACTTCCAGGTCGGCGGGCTCGCCGAGGACATCCCGCGGGGCTTCTTCCCCGAGTGCCGCAAGTTCGTCGAGTGGATGCCGCGTGCGCTCGACGACTACCGCGGGATCCTCGACCGGAACCAGATCTGGCTCGAGCGGACGAAGGGCATCGGCGTCCTCTCCGCGCAGGACGCGATCGCGCTCGGGCAGACGGGTCCGAACCTGCGCGCCTCGGGCGTCGACTGGGACCTGCGCCGCGACGAGCCCTACCTCCACTACGAGCAGGTCGACTTCCGTGTCCCGGTCTATCCGAACGGCGACGTCTACGACCGCTATCGCGTCCGGCTGGAGGAGATGGCTGAGTCGACGAAGATCGTCCGCCAGTGCCTCGACCGGCTCGAGCGCATGGAGGGGATGCCGTGGATCACGGACGACCGCAAGGTCGTGCTCCCGCCGCGCGAGGAGCTCCACACGTCGATGGAGTCCCTCATCCACCACTTCAAGCTCGTGACCGAGGGGTTCCGCGTGCCGGAGGGCGAGATCTACGTCGCGGTCGAGTCGCCGCGCGGCGAGTCGGGCTGTTACCTCGTCTCGGACGGCGGCCCGAAGCCGTGGCGCATCCATTTCCGCGCCCCGTCCTTCGCCGCGCTCGAGGCGACGGCGACCTGCCTCCACCGCGCGCTCGTCGCCGACCTGATCGCCGTCGTCGGCTCGCTCGACGCGGTCATGGGGGATACGGATAGGTGAGCACGTTCCACGAGGAGGTGCAGGAGCTGCGCGCGCGCTACCCGGAAGGGTCGCGGTCGGCGGTGTTGCCGGCGTTGCGGCTCGCGCAGGAGCGGCACGGATGGCTCTCCCGCGAGGCGATCGAGGAGACCGCCGACGCGCTCGAGGTCACGCCGGCCTTCTGCTACTCGATCGCCACCTTCTACGACATGCTCCACCTCGAGCCCGTCGGGCGGCACACGATCGACGTGTGCACGAACCTCCCGTGTGCGCTCTGCGGCGCGCAGCAGGTCCTCGAGGCGTTCGAGTCGGAGCTCGGAATCGGCGCGGGCGAGACGACCCCGAACGGCGAGATCACGCTGCGCGCCGTCGAGTGTCTCGGCGGCTGCGGCTACGCGACCGTCGTCGCGGTGGACGACCGCTACCGGCAGCACGTCCGGGCGGAGACGGTGCCGCAGATCCTGGGGGAGCTCGATGGCGGAACGTAAGGTCCTCCTCGCGGGCGCCGACGAGCGCGACCTGACGCAGCTCGAGGAGTACCGCGCGATCGGCGGCTACCGCGGCGTCGAGAAGGCACGCGCGATGACGCCGGACGCACTGATCGACGAGCTCCAGAAGGCGACCCTGCGCGGCCGCGGCGGTGCCGGGTTCCCCATGGGACGCAAGGCCTCGCTCATCGACCGCAAGAGCCCGAAGCCGAAGTACCTCGTCGTCAACGCCGACGAGTCCGAGCCCGGCGCCTTCAAGGACCGCGAGGTGATGGCCCGCGTGCCGCACCGCCTGATCGAGGGCTGCCTGATCGCGGCGCACGCGATCGAGTCGACGGACGTCTTCATCTACATCCGCGGCGAGTACCTCGCCGAGTACGAGATCCTCGCCGCCGCGGTCGAGGAGGCGCGCGAAGCCGGGATCTGCGGCGACGTCCGGATCACGGTGCACCGCGGCGCCGGCGCCTACATCTGCGGCGAGGAGACCGCTCTGCTCGAGTCGCTCGAGGGGAAGCGCGGCCAACCGCGGCCGCGGCCACCGTTCCCGCCGATCCAGGGCCTCTACATGGCGCCGACGCAGATCAACAACGTCTGCACGATCGCGACGGTGCCGGCAATCCTCGAGGTCGGCGCGGAGGAGTTCGCGAAGACCGGCGTGCCGAGCTCGCCCGGCACCGCGATCTTCTCCATCTCGGGCAACGTCGCGCGGCCCGGCAACTACGAGCTCGACCTGGGGACGCCGATGCGCGAGCTGATCTACGACCACGCCGGCGGGATCGCCGACGGCCGCGAGCTGAAGGCCGTCATCCCCGGCGGCTCGTCGGTGCCGGCGCTCACGCCCGACCAGATCGACGTGCCGCTCGACTACGACTCGCTCGGCGCGATCGGAACGTTCTTCGGGGCGGCGTCGCTGATCGTCGTCGACGACCGCTGCTGCGTGGTGCAGCTCGCCATCCGCTCGACGAAGTTCTACATGCACGAGTCGTGCGGCAAGTGCACCCCGTGCCGCGTCGGGACGCGCTGGATGGTGCAGATCCTCGAGTCGATCGAGAACGGCACCGCGACCCACGCCGACCTCGAGCTGCTCGACTCGGTCGGCGACAACATCCTCGGCAAGGTGCTCTGCGCGCTCGGCGAGTTCGCCGTCTACCCGGTCGCGAGCTACCTCCACAAGTGGCGCGACGAGTTCCTCGCGCACGTCGAGCAGGGAGCGTGCCCGTTCGCCGGCTCGTCCTCGCTCGAGGGGATCCTCGCGCCCTCCGACCAGCACGCGTACTCGCCCGTGGGGCAGGAGGCGCTGGTGTGAGCGTCGAGCTCGTCCGCGTCACGATCGACGAGCGCGACGTCCACGTCCCCAAGGGGACGGGCATCGTCGAGACGGCGCTCGCCGCGGGCGTCGAGATCCCCGTCTTCTGCTACGAGCCGCGGCTCGGCGCGCCGATCGGCGCCTGCCGCATGTGCCTCGTCGAGGTGGAAGGAATGCCGAAGCTCCAGACCGGCTGCACCCTGACCGCGCAGGACGGCATGGTCGTGAAGACGGCGCGCACCTCCGCGAAGGCCGCATCCGGCCAGAACGCGACGCTCGAGTTCATCCTCGTCAGCCACCCGCTCGACTGCCCCGTCTGCGACAAGGGCGGCGAGTGCCCGCTGCAGGACCTCACCTTCCGCTACGGCCCCGGCAACACCCGGATGAGCTTCGAGAAGCTGACCTTCGAGAAGCCGATCCCGATCTCTCCCACCATCGCGCTCGACCGCGAGCGCTGCATCCTCTGCTACCGCTGCACGCGCTTCAGCGAGAGCGTCTCGGAGGACGGGCAGCTCGTCGCCGCGAACCGCGGCGCGATGTCGGTGATCACGACCTTCGAGGACGTTCCGTACACCGGAGCCTTCACCGGCAACGTGACCGAGCTCTGCCCGGTGGGCGCGCTGCTGCCGACGCAGTACCGATTCGAGGGTCGGCCGTGGGAGATCGTCGACGTGCCGACGGTGTGCGGCCTCTGCCCGGTCGGCTGCAACGTCCACGCGACGGTGCGCGAGGGAAAGGTCAAGCGGATCCTCTCCCGCAACCACCCCGAGATCGACGAGGGCTGGATCTGCGACAAGGGCCGCTTCGCGTACACGCACCTGCGCGCCGAGGACCGGCTCGCCCGGCCGCTGCAGCGGGTGCGCAGGCACGGCCTCGAGCAGGTGTCGTGGGAGCACGCGCTCGACGAGGCGGAGCGGCTGCTGCGCCACGCCCGCGGCCGGATCGTCACGGTGCTCTCGGGTTCGGAGACGGTCGAGCAGGCCTACGCGCTCGGCAAGCTGCTGCGGGTCGGGCTCGCCTCGCACCAGGCGACGCTGCCGGAGGAGGTCTCCGGTGCGCTCGACGCGTACCGGCTCCCCCTCTCATCGATTCGCGACGCCGACGTCGTCGTCGTGCTCGGCGACGTGCCGGTCGTCGAGCGCGCGCCGGTCGTCGACCTCTGGATCAGGTCGGCGCGCCGCAACGGTGCCCGCGTCCTCGACGACGCGAACGACCCGGCCGTCGCCGAGGCGGAGCGGGTCGTGCTCGTCTGGTCGGGTCCCGGCGGGCGCGGCGGTGCGACGGTCGCGAAGCTCGCGGAGAAGCTCGGCCTCGCCGGCCGCGAGGGCTGCGGCGCGTTCTACCTTCCCGAGACGCCGAACGGTCGCGGCGTCGCCGATGCCTGGGCCGCCTGCTGCGACGAGGAGAGCGAGGCGCTGGAGTCGGTCGGGCTGCTCGTCGTCTCGGGCGACGAGGCGGCCGCCGACGAGAACGTCCGCGCGCTGGCCGAGCAGGCCGAGGCGACAATCGTGATCTCGATGTACGGCGGCCTCGCCGCCGGCTGGGCAGACCTCGTCCTGCCCGGGACGAGCTACCTCGAGCGGGAGGGGACGTTCGTCAACCTCGAGGGGAGGCTGCAGCGGCTGCGCCGGACGGTCACCCCGCCGTGTCCCGACGAGCTCGAATGGATCTCGGAGCTCGCGGCGCGGTTCGGCGTCGACGTGGCGCCGTACGCCCCCGCCGTCTTCGCCGAGGTCTCGGCGCGCGTCTACGGCGGGCTCGCCTTCGGGGAGGTCGGCGAGCGCGCGCCGTTGCGCGGCTATCCCGAGGCTCCGGCGCACGTCGCGCGCGAGCCGCTGCCGGAGCCGCGCGGGAGGCTGCGGCGGGGCCAGATCCGCCTCGTGGCCTACAAGCCGCTCTTCTCCGGCGCCGCCGTCGAGCGGGTCACGGAGCTCCAGTTCCAGCGACCGAGGCCCGAGCTCGAGGTCTCGGCCGACGACGCGCGGCGGCGCAGAATCGCGACGGGCGACCTCGTCACCGTCGGCTCGAACGGCAGTGCGATCACGCTGCCGGCCCGCGTGAACCGCCACCTGCGCTCCGGGATCGCTCGCGTCGCGCTCGAGCACGCGAACGGCCTGCACGGCGTCGTCGAGCTCGCGAAGGCCACCGAGGAGGTCACCGCGTGACGCCGCAAGAGCCGTGGTGGATCGCGATCATCGAGGCGCTCGTCATCGTCAACATCGTCCTGGGCCTCTTCGCCTACCTGACGCTGATCGAGCGCAAGCTGATGGGACGGATGCAGCTCCGCTACGGCCCGAACCGCGCCGGGCCGTTCGGGCTCCTGCAGCCGATCGCCGACCTCGTGAAGCTCGTGCGCAAGGAGGCATTCTCGCCCTCGGCGGCGATCGACCTCCCGTACATCCTCGCCCCGGTCGTCTCCGCCTTCACGGCGATCGCCGCCTTCGCCTTCATCCCGTGGGGCCCCGGCTGGACGGTGAACGGCTGGCGGATCAACGGCGAGATCGCCAACGTCTCGATCGGCCTGATCGCGATCTTCGCGCTCGGCTCGATCGGGATCTACGGTTTCATCGTCGGCGGCTGGGCCTCCGAGTCGAAGTTCTCGATCCTCGGCTCGATGCGCACCTGTGCGCAGCTCGTCTCGTACGAGGTGTCGCTCGCGCTCAGCGTGCTCGGCGTCGTGATCCTCGGCCGCTCGCTCAACCTGCCCGAGATCGTCGCCCGCCAGGGCTCGTTCCTGCCGTACGCGGCCCCGGAGTTCTTCGGCCTGCTCGTCTTCTTCTTCGGCGGGATCGCCGAGACAAGCCGCGCGCCGTTCGACCTGCCCGAGGCCGAACAAGAGCTCGTCGCCGGCTATCACACCGAGTACTCGGGGATGCGCTGGGGCCTGTTCCAGATGGCCGAGTACATCAACATGATCACGCTCTCCGGCCTGATGGTGACGCTGTTCTTCGCGGGCTGGCACGGGCCGTGGCACATCGGGCCGATCTGGTTCCTGCTCAAGACGATGGCCGTGCTCTTCGTCTTCATCTGGCTGCGGACGACGCTGCCGCGGCTCCGCTACGACCAGCTGATGCGCTTCGGCTGGAAGATCCTGCTGCCGGTCGCGACGGTCAACGCGGTCATCACGGCGGCCCTGGTGGTGGCCTTCCAGTGAGTCCTCAGCCTCTGGAATCGCTGAAGGGCTTCGGGGTCACCTTCAAGCAGATCTTCAAGAAGCCGATCACGCAGCAGTACCCGGAGTACCAGCGGCCGGTCTATCCGCGCTTTCGCGGCCGGCACCGGCTGTGGCGGCACGAGAACGGGCTCGAGAAGTGCATTGGCTGCTCGCTCTGCGCGGCCGCCTGCCCGGCCGACTGCATCCGCGTGGTCGCCGCCGAGAACACACCCGACAACCGCGTCTCGGCCGGCGAGCGCTACGCGCGGATCTACGAGATCAACCTCAGCCGCTGCATCTTCTGCGGCTACTGCGAGCTCGCGTGCCCCTTCGACGCGATCACGCTCGGCAACGAGTTCGAGATCTCGGAGCACAACCGCGACGACCAGATCTACACGAAGGACATGCTCCTCGCCCCGCCGGTGAAGGAGTGGCCCGTCGCGGACCGGGAGCTCTACGACACGCCGATCCCCTTCTACAAGAGCGACTCGTGATCGCCGCCTCGGCCGGGAATGCGCTCGTCTGGATCGTCTGGGTCGTGGCCGCGTTCTCGTGCCTCGGCTCGGCCGTCGCGGTGATCTCGTTCTCGAACGCCTTCTACTCGGCGCTCGCGCTGATCGGGAACCTCGCGTCGCTCGCCGTCATGTACCTCCTGCTCTCGGCGGAGTTCGTCGCCGCCGCGCAGGTGCTCGTCTACGCGGGCGCGGTGGTCGTGATGTTCCTGTTCGTGATCGCGTACGTCGGGCCGCGGCGCGAGACGCCGTGGTCGGGCGGGCCTGGCTGGCAGACCGTCGCCGCCGTCGGCGCCGCGGGAGCGCTGCTCGTGGAGATCGTGGTCGCCGTCGGCATGCAGGCGAGCGGAAGCCTCTCGCAGTCCGGCAAGGTCGGAACCGCGTTCGGCACGCCGGCCTGGGTCGGCCGCGTCTTCCTCGTCGACCACCTGCTCGCCTTCGAGATCACCTCGATCGTGCTGCTCGTCGCCGCGGTCGGCGGCGTGATCCTCGGCTCGCACACCCGTCGCCTCGACCTGGGGATGATCTCGCACGGCACGGCGCAGGAGCGCGAGCCGGAGCCGGAGGCCGTGCACTGATGCTCGGGCCCGACGTCGCCTGGTACCTCGCCGTCGCCGCCTTCCTGTTCGGGACCGGCGCGCTCGGGGTGCTCATCCGGCGCAACCCGCTCATCGTGCTGCTCTCGCTCGAGCTGATGCTGAACGCGGGCAACCTCGCGCTAATCGCGCTCTCGCGTCACTGGCACAACGGCGCCGGCCAGATCTTCGCGCTCGCCGTGATGGCCGTCGCCGCGTCGGAGGTCTGCGTCGGGCTCGGCCTGGTCGTGGCCATCAACCGCCGCAATCTCGCCCTCGACGTGGACAAGCTGTCGGAGCTGCGCGGATGAGCAGTACGGCCATGACCGGGGGCTCCTGGCTCTGCCTGCTCGCGCCCCTCGGCGGCACGATCCTGATCACGCTGCTCGGGACGCGGATCCCGCGCGTCGCTGCCGGCTGGATCGCGACGACGAGCTGCTTCGTCGCCTTCGGGGGCGCGGTCTGGGCTTTCCTGGGTGTGCACGGGCAGCAATCCCTGTGCAACGGGTTCAATGGCGAGTGCAGCCGCGGCGAGATCACGACGGCGTTCACATGGCTCCAGTCGGGCAACTTCCACGCCGGCCTGCAGCTCCTCGTCGACCCGCTGAGCACCGTGATGATGCTGATCGTCAGCGGCGTCGGCGGGCTGATCGTCCTCTACTCGATCGGCTACATGCACGGCGACGACGAGGAGCGCCGCTACTTCGCCTACATCGCGTTCTTCGTCTTCTCGATGCTCCTGCTCGTCGAGGGCGGCAACCTGCTGCTGCTCCTCGCCGGCTGGGGGCTCGTCGGCCTCTCGTCCTACCTCCTGATCGGGTTCTGGCACCAGCGGCCGAGCGCGGTGCAGGCGGCGAAGAAGGCGTTCGTCATGAACGCGTTCGGCGACGCGACGATGGCCCTCGCCTTCTTCATCCTGATCGCGCACACGCACTCGCTCTCTTTCACCACCGCCTTCAGCGTCCACCTCTCCTCGACCGCGACCAATCTCGTCGCGCTCGGCCTGCTCGGCGGCGCGGCGGCCAAGTCGGCGCAGATCCCACTCCAGACGTGGCTGCCCGACGCGATGGAGGGTCCGACCCCCGTCAGCGCCCTCATCCATGCGGCGACGATGGTCACGGCGGGCGTCTACCTGATCGCGCGCACTCACCTCATCTTCGAGCAGGCGCGAACCGTCGAGCTGATCGCCGCCGGAACCGGTGCGCTCACGCTCCTCGTGGCAGGGCTGATCGCGCTCGTCCAGACCGACATCAAGCGGGTCATCGCCTACTCGACGATGTCGCAGATCGGCTACATGTTCCTCGGCGCCGGCGTGGGCGCCTACGCGAACGGGATGTTCCACCTGCTCACGCACGCCTTCTTCAAGGCGCTGCTCTTCATGACCGCCGGGCTCGCGATCCACGCGCTCGCCGGCGAGCAGGACATCCGGCGGATGCGCGGGCTCGGGCGCCTCATGCCCTTCACGAAGTGGTGCTTCCTCGCGGGCGCGCTCGCCCTCGTCGGGATCCCGCCATTCAGCGGCTTCTTCTCGAAGGACTCGATCGTCGCCTCGACGATCGGCCTCGGCTGGTACGGCTGGATCTTCTGGGTCTGCGGTATCGCGGGCGCTTTCCTCACGGGCCTCTACACGTTCCGGCTCTGGTTCCTCGTCTTCCCGGGAGAGCCGAGCCCCTTCGTGCGCGAGCACCACCACCGGCACGGGCGCCTCGAGGGCTCGCTGACGATGCTCGTGCCGGTCGGGATCCTCGCCGTGCTCGCGACGGCCGGCGGCTGGCTGCAATGGTCGCCGCGCTGGACGCCGTTCACCGACTGGCTCGCCCCTGCGGCCCGCACGCTCGCAGTCGCGACGCCCACCAACACCCAGGAGTACTACACGTCCGCCGCCACCGTGCTCGCGGGCCTTGCGGGCATCGCCGTCGCCTGGGCCGTGTACTCCGAGCGGAGGATCGCGATCCCGGCCGCGCCGTTCTGGCGCCGGACGCTCGAGGAGAAGTTCTGGTTCGACGCGCTCTACGACCGGATCTTCTACGCGCCCGCCGCCTGGTTCGCGGCCGCCCTGCGGCGCGAGTTCGAGGAGCCCGTCGTGCTCCAGACCGGCCCCGATCTCGGCCAGACGACGCTCGAGACCGGCGGCCTCGTGCGCCGGGTCCAGACCGGGCTCCTGCGCACGTACGTCCTCTTCCTCGCAGCAGGCGCGGCCGCCGTCGTCCTCGCCTTCCTGATCGCTAAATGAGCGCTTCTTCGCTGACCTCGATCCTGATCTGGCTGCCGATCGCGGGGGCGATCCTCGTCTGGCTGGTGCCGCTGTCGCGCTACGCGACGGGGAGCCTCGCACTGCTCTTCTCGCTCGCCGAGGTCGGCTTCTGGATCGAGCAGGCGGCGCGCTTCGACTTCTCGCGCTCGGGCCTGCAATTCGAGGAGCATGCGAGCTGGTTCGGCGACCTCCACGTCTCGTACCACGTCGGCGTCTACGGCTTCTCGCTCTGGCTCGTCGGCCTCACCGTCGTGGCGCTGGCGGCCTGCACGGGCTACGGGTTCTGGGTCGGCCGGGACCGCTCGCGCGCCTACTTCGGGCTGATGCTCCTGCTCACGGGCGCGACGGTCGGTGTCTTCGAAGCGCAGGACCTGCTCGTCTTCTACGCCTTCTTCGAGGCGATGCTGATCCCGCTCTACGTCCTGATCGGCGTCTGGGGCGGCGCCCGCCGGATGGAGGCGACGATCAAGTTCGTGATCTTCACGATGGCCGGCTCGCTGATCATGCTCGCCGCGATCGTCGTCTACGGGCTGAAGTCTGGGACGTTCGACCTCGTGGACGGCCCGACGAGCGCGAGCCGCTGGCTCTTCCTCGGCTTCATGCTCGCCTTCGTGATCAAGGCGCCGCTGTTCCCGTTCCACGGCTGGCTGCCCGACGCCTACCGAGAGGCGCCGCCGGAGGTGAGCGCCGTCCTGTCCGGTGTGATCGCGAAGGCCGGGCTGTACGGGATGCTGCGGATCGCGATCGCCAAGTTCCCGGATCCGACGTCCTTCTACCGGACGGCGGTGCTCGCGCTCGCCGCCGCGGCCCTCGTCTACGGCTCGCTGCTCGCCTTCCGCTCGGCCGATTTCCGCGGCGTCGTCGCGTACTCGTCACTCGCGCAGTCGGGGCTGATCGCGCTGGGCCTCTTCGCCGGCACCGACCTCGGCTTCGACGGCGCGGTGCTGCAGATGGTCGCGCACGGGCTCATCTCCGCCTCGCTCTTCCTCATCGCGGGCGCCGTGGAGCGGCGGACGACGACCGGCGAGTTCCGGCTACTCGGCGGGATGGCGCGAGGGCGACCGGCGCTCGCGACGCTGCTCATGACCGTGGGCGTGATCTCGCTCGCGGTTCCCGGCTCGGCCTCGTTCGCAGGTGAGTTCCTCATCCTCGCCGGCGTCTTCCAGCGCGCCTGGTGGTGGTCGGCCATCGGCGCCGGCGCGATCGTTCTCGCCGCGATGTACATGCTGCGCCTGATCTCGGCCGTCCTGCACGAGGCGCGCGGCTCGACGGTCGCCGACGAGGCGCTCGACTTGCGGCCGGGCGAGCTCGCGCTCGTCGTCCCGCTCCTGGGCGTGTTGCTCGCGCTCTCGGCCTGGCCGGCCGGGATCAGCCACCACTCCTTCTTCGGCCAGAGCCCGGCGGCGACGGTGAGGAGCCAGTTCAAGTGACGCTGCATACGACGCATGTCGACTGGTTCGGACTCGGGACGATCTTCGCGCTCATCGGCGCCTCCTTCTTCGCGCTCCTCTGCGCGGTGCTCGTGCCGCGTCCGCTGCGCCGCCTCGCGGCCGCGACCTTCTCCATCGCGGGCTTCACCGCGGGGCTCGTACTCTCGATCTGGCTGTACGTGGACAGCGCGCACGGACACACGATCGTCTCCGGCGCCTTCTACCGCGACCGCTGGACCGCGCTCGGGCAGGTCATCCTGTGCGCGATCGGCCTCGCCACGACGCTCGTCGGCCTCGAGCACGTACCCGGCTGGGGCCGCGGCGCCGACCTCGGGAAGCGGGACGACCACGTGGCGGAGTTCTTCGCACTCCTGCTCGCCTCGGGCGCCGGAATGGCCTTCTTCGTCGGCGCGGCGAACCTCATGGTGCTGTTCCTCTCGCTCGAGTGGTTCTCGATCGCGCTCTACGTCATGTGCGCCATCGACTACGACCTCGAAGGCGCGCTGGAGGCGGGGCTCAAGTACCTCGTCATCGGCTCGTTCGGCGCTGGCGCGCTCCTCTTCGGGTCCGCGCTCGTCTACGGGGCGACGGGGACGATCTCGTTCCACGGCATCGCCGCCGCGGTCCCTGCGAAGGGCCTCACCGGCGACACCTTCCTCGTGCTCGGCCTCGCCCTCATCGTCGCCGGCCTCGGCTTCAAGATGTCCGCCGCGCCGTTCCACATGTGGACGCCGGACGTGTACGAGGGCGCGCCGACGACGGTGACCGCGTGGATGTCGTCGGCGACCAAGGTCGCGGCGCTGCTCCTCGCGTTCCGGCTGATGACGACCGCGTTCCCGCGGGACGAGCACCTGTGGAGCTGGGCCTTCGCGATCGTCGCGACCGCCTCGCTCGCGATCGGCAACCTCGCCGCGCTCGTGCAGCGGAACGTGAAGCGGATCCTCGCCTACTCCTCGATCTCGCACGCGGGCTTCATGCTGATCGCCGTCAGCGCCGGGAGCGCGCTCGGCGGCCGGGCGCTCATGTACTACCTCGTCCCATACTCGGCGATGGCCTTCGGCTCGTTCGCCGTCGTCGCAGCGCGGGAACGGGAGCTGGGGGTGCCGGTGACGCTCGAGAACCTCGCGGGCTTCGGCTGGGAGCGGCCCTTCCTCGGGGTCGCCATGTGGTTCTTCATGTTCGGCTTCGCCGGCCTGCCCCTCGGCGGCGGTTTCGTCGGCAAGTTCTACGTCTTCGCCGCCGCGTACCGGCACGGCTGGGTCTGGCTCGTGATCGTCGGCGTGCTCGCGACACTCGTCAGCCTCTACTACTACCTCGGCGTCGTGCGAGCGATGTACATGCGCCCGTCCGAGGAGCTGCGACTGCGGGCGGAAGGCGGCGTCGCGGTGACCGGCGGCGCGCCGGCCCGCGAGACGCTGCTCCACGTCGCGGTCGGGGGCGCCTTCGCCGTCTCGGTCGGCTCGCTCTTCGCGGTCCAGCCGCTGATCGAGCTCGCGCGGCACGCCGCCGGCGCTCTCCCGCTCTGACGAGGTTTGCAAAGAAGGCGCAAGCTTTCACCGCCTGGCGTTAGGGGCGAGGTTTGGCCAGGAAAGAGCGTTCACACACCCGAACGACTCAAGGAGCCGGCCATGCTACGAAGGCAGCTGACACGGACAAGGATGGGACTCGTGCTGGCGGTCGCCGCAGGCGTAGTACTCGGCGCCGTTTTCGGACAGCCGGGCAACGGCGGAGCGGCCACCACCGCCGCACCACACAACAAGAAGCCGCCCTCGATCTCCGGGTCGGCTCTGGTGGGCGAGACATTGACGGCAGTGCGGGGCACGTGGAGCGGAAACCCGACCTCGTTCCATTACGCGTGGAGCCGGTGCGACGCGACCGGAGCCGCGTGCCTCCCGATCGGAGGCGCGACCGCGAAGATCTACACGGTCACGGTCACCGACGTCGGCCACACGCTCCGCGTAACGGTGACGGCGAAGAACGCGGACGGCAGCACGTCGGCAACCTCCGCTCCGACGGCCGTGGTGCCCTCGAGCGGATGCCCGTCCGCCACCGGCCCGATCCCCGTCACCGCGCTTGCCCCGCCGGAGCGTCTCCAGATCGCCAGCGCGTCGATCACGCCCAACCTGACGCGCTCGACGAACACGATCCGGATCCACCTGGTGATTCAGGCTTGCGACACGCGGCCGGTGCAGGGCGCAATCGTGTTCGCGGTCCCGATCCCGTACAACCAGTTTTCGGGGACGCAGGGGACGACGGGCGCGGACGGCTCGGTCACGCTCACGGAAGCGCGGCGAAGCGGTTTCCCCGCCAGCCGGCATCAGCGGTTGCTGGCGGTGTTCGTCCGCGCGTCGAAGCCGGGCGACCCGCCTCTCGGCGGTGTGTCGGCCCGCCGGGTGGTCGCTTTCCCCTTCGCGCACCACAAGTAGGGGGCGAAGCACACAGGCGGCACCCTGCCGATCCGGCGGGGTGCCGCCCCATCTGAAAGGTTCTGCAAAGGGCGGCTTCGCACCGGCCTCCTTCGGTTACCACTCTCCTTCGGAGAAGTATCGGATTACGAAGGAGGACTACATGCGACGTCTGAACGTGGAAGCCGCGATCGCGATCTCGGCAGCGGTTCTCGGCGCCGTCTTCGGGCAGCCCGGCAGCGGGCGAGCTGCGGGCGCCGGACCGGTCAATACGGCACCGCCGACGATCTGGGGCGCGGCGCAAGAGGGGCAGACGCTGAACGCGAGCAAGGGCGGCTGGAGCGGCGGGCCGACCGCGTACGCCTACGCCTGGAGCCTCTGCGTCGCGGGCGGAGGCTCGTGCGCTCCGATCTCGGGCGCGACGGGCGCGACCTACAAGCCCGTCACAGCCGACGTCGGCAAGACCGTTCGCGTGACGGTGACAGCGAAGAACGACGCGGGATCCACTCAGGCGACCTCGGCCCCTTCCGCCGTCATCTCGGGCGCCGCGGCGCCGACGAACACCGCCACACCCACGATCTCCGGCTCGCTCCAGGTCGGCTCGACGCTGACGGCGAGCAAGGGAACCTGGAGCGGCGCTCCGACGTCGTACGCCCTCACGTGGCTCCGCTGCGATCCGAACGGCGACAGTTGCGCCGCGATCGACGGTGCCAAGGGAGACACGTACACCGTGACCGCGGCAGCCGCGGGGAGGACATTCCGGCTCTCGGTCGTGGCGACGAACGCCGCGGGCTCGACGACGGTGATCACCGCGGCGACCGCGAGCGTTCCGGCCTCGAACGGCTGTCCCGCGGGCACCGGCACGGTCCACGTCGGCGATCTGCAAGCGCCGGCACGCCTGATGGTCGACAAGGCGGTGATCAGGCCGCGGCTCGTGACGCTCGGGACGCACACGATCCAGCTGGGTATCCGAGTGACCGCCTGCCACGGTCGTCCCGTCGAGGGCGCGACGGTCTTCGCCGTCCCGATCCCGTACAACCAGTTCGCCGGGAACGAGAGGCCGACCGGGGCCGACGGCACGGTCACGATCACGGAGACGCGGCAGAGTGGCTTCCCCGCCAGGGGACGCCGGCAGCATCTCCTGGCGGTGTTCGTCCGCGCGAGGAAGCCCGGTGACCCGCTGCTCGGTGGAGTCTCGACGCGGCGCACGGTCGCGTTCCGGGTCCAGCTCCCGTAAACGCCCGACCTCGTCTACGCCGCGCGGGAGAGGAGCTCGTCGACCTCGGCCGGGCGCAGACGGCGCTGCGGACGCGTCCGGCGCGGGACGCGCACCGGCTCGAGCACCCAGGCGACGAGCGGAACCGTGTAGACGAGCAGCGCGAGCAGGAGCGCCCAGGTCGCGACCGGCGAGACGGCCGCTCGTCCAGTAGGGGCGTTCTCCCTCGCCGCCGACGCGAGGACGAGCAGCGCGAGCGAGCAGCAGCTCGTCACGGCGCCCAGCGGCGCGGCCCGGCGCTCGAGAGCGTCGCTCACGGCGACGAACGCCGCCGCGGCGGCGGCCGGTACCGCCAGCAGGCCGAGCCAGAGCGCCAACCCCCCGAGCCCCGCCGTCCCGGCCGCGAGCGCAGCCATCGCGAGCACCAGGGGCAGGAGCCGCGAACCCATCGCCTGAAGGTTCACGGTCGCATCGGATGGTCCTTCCTCAGTAGGCTCGCGGCGTCCCAGTCGAAGGAGCGCACGCATGCCCGAAACGACCCTGACCTGGCTCGGCCACGCAACCTTCCGCTTCGACACCCCTGGCGGGAAGCGCGTCTACATCGACCCCTTCCTCAACGGGAACCCGAAGTGCCCCGAGTCGGAGCTGGAGCCCGAGCGGATCGACGTGATCGCGCTCACGCACGCCCACGGCGACCATCTCGGCGACACGGTCGACCTCGCACAGAAGCACGGCTGCACCGTGATCGCGGCGGTCGAGCTCGCCGACTGGCTCCAGATCAAGCACAAGCTCGAGAACGTGCTCGACCCGAACAAGGGGGGCACCGTCGAGGCCGCGGGCGTCAGGTTCACGCTGACGAACGCGCACCACTCGAGCTCGAACAACGACCTCGAGTACATGGGCGAGCCGTGCGGGATCGTGGCCGAGGTCGAGAACGGGACGAAGCTCTACTTCGCCGGTGACACGTGCGTCTTCGGGGACATGCAGCTGATCGGTCGCATCTACTCGCCGGACGTCGCGATCCTCCCGATCGGCGACCACTACACCATGGGCCCGCGCGAGGCGGCCGTGGCGCTCGAGCTGCTCGGCACGAAGCGCTGCGTTCCTTGCCACTACGGCACCTTTCCGCCGCTCGTCGGCACGCCGGCGCAGCTCCGCGAGCTCGCACCGGACGTGCAGGTGGAGGAGCTCGAGCCGGGCGGGTCGCTGACGTTATGAGGCAGCGCTGGTGGGGCCGGACCGGCCGGCAGGTGCCGGAGCTCGCCGTCGAGGGCGATCCCGCCGTGCCGGCGGAGGAAGCACTCGTCCTCGAGCGCGTCGACGACCTCGCGCCGATCACGGAGGCGTTCGAGGCAGGCCGCCCCGTCGTCGTCCGCGCGTCGTCGCCGGAGGAGGTGCGCGCGGCGCTCGCCCGGCCCGAGGTGGCGGCTGTGCTCGTGCCCGGGGAGCGGCGCGACCTGCTCGAGCTGGACCTGACGGAGCTGACGTATGGCTGAGCGCGCGCCGGTCGTCGCGACGTACTCGATCGTCGCGTGCGACCTCGAAGCGCGCCAGTGGGGCGTCGCGGTGCAATCGAAGTTCCTCGCCGTGGGCTCGGTCGTCCCCTGGGCGGAGCCCCAGGTCGGGGCGGTCGCGACGCAGGCCTACGCGAACCCGAGCTACGGCCTGAACGGGCTCTCCCTCCTGCGCCAGGGACTGAGCGCCGCCGAGGTCGTGGAGCGGCTCACTGCGGAGGACGAGGAGCGCGACCATCGTCAGCTCGGAGTCGTCGACGCGAGCGGCGGCAGCGCGAGCTGGACCGGCCCGGAATGCAACGAGTGGGCAGGCCATCGCACCGGCTCCGGTTATGCCGCGCAGGGGAACATCCTCGTCGGCGAGGAGACGGTGGCGGCACTCGCCCGGACGTTCGAGGCGAACGCCCGGCTGCCGCTCGCGCAGCGGCTGCTCGAATGCCTCGTGGCGGCGCAGACGGCGGGCGGCGACCGGCGCGGGCAGCAAGCGGCCGCGCTACTCGTCGTCGAGCGGAACGCGGGCTACGCGGGCCTGTCCGATGCTCTCGTCGACCTTCGCGTCGACGACCACGAGCGGCCGATCCAGGAGCTGCGCCGCGTGTACGGGCTCCACCGGCGCCTGTTCGATGTCACCCCGCGCGAGGACTGGCTGCCGCTGGAGGGTGAGCTGCGGACCGAGGTCGACGAACGGCTCGGCCGACTCGGCTACGGCTCGCTCGACGCCTGGGCCGGCGTCGAGAACCTCGAGGAGCGGGTGGACGGCGAGGGCGCGATCGACCCGGTCGTCCTCGAGGCCCTGCGGGAGGCAAGCGGATGAGCGAGGGCTACCGGATCCTCACGCTCGACGAGGTCGCGGCGGCGCCGCATCGCGGCAGCAACCTCATCCCGGTGCGGCACATGCTCGGGTTCCGCCCTGCAGGCGTCAACGCGTGGGCCGCGGACACCGGCGGGCAGTTGATCCCGCCGCACACTGAGGACAGCGGCAACGAGGAGCTGTACGTGGTCGTGCGCGGGCGCGCCAGGTTCACGGTGGGGGAGGAGACGGACGACGCTGCGGCGGGGACGCTCGTGTTCGTGCCGCCGGAGGTGCACCGCACCGCAGTCGCGGCGGAGGACGGCACGATCGTCTTCGTGGTGGGCGGCACCGTCGGCGAGGCGTTCAACGCCGGTGGCTGGGACTCCTTCGCGATCGCGGACGCTCACCGGCAGGCGGGGCGGCTCGCCGAGGGGCGGGCGATCATGGAGCAGCTGATCGCGGAGAAGCCCGACTACTGGGCGACCGTGTACAACGCGGGCTGCTTCGAGGCGCTCGCCGGCAACGCCGACGCCGCCTTCGCGCACCTGCGCCGCGCAAAGGAGCTCGACTCCGAGGGCGAGTCCGCGCAGTACCTCCGCGAGGACAGCGACCTCGACCCGCTTCGCGACGACCCGCGCTTCCAGGAGCTGCTCGCATGAACCTGGCACACATCGACGAGCTGGCCCGGATCGAGCTCCCGGACGGGTTCGCCTGGCGTCCCGTCCGCCGACATTTCGGCATCAAGGCGTTCGGCGTCAACGCGTACACGCCGGGCGCGACCGGCCAGGTGGTCGAGGAGCACACCGAGGGAACCAACCAGCACGAGGAGCTGTATCTCGTCCTGCGCGGACGCGTTCGCTTCACGGTCGGCGAGGACGAGCACGAGCTCGGCCCCGGCCAGCTCGTGTGCGTCAGCGACCCGTCGCTGCGCCGAGCGGCCGTCGCGGTCAGCGACGACGCAACCGTCCTCGCGGTGGGGGGCAAGCCCGGCGAGGCGCACGAGGTCTCGGCGTGGGAGTTCAGCTTCGCCGCCGCGCCCCACCTCCGCGAAGGGCGCCACGAGGAGGCGCGACGCGTGCTGCTCGAAGGGCTCGAGGCGAAGCCCGGGAGCGCGTCGATCCTCTACGACCTCGCGTGCGTGGAAGCGCTCACGGGCGAGCGCGACAAGGCGCTCGAGCTCCTGAACGAAGCGGTCGGCAAGGACGAGCGCTTCCGCGGCTACGCCCAGACCGACGAGGACTTCGCCTCTATCCGGGACGATCCCCGCTTCCCCCGACCCGACGAGGAATCGGCATAGCGGACGTGGCCCCGGGTGTGACGCACATCGATCGACTCGAGTCGTTCCCAGTCGAGGGCCAGGACGGCCTGGTCTGGCGCCCGATCCGGCGACACTTCGACATCCGCGCCTTCGGCGTCAACGCCTACACCGCCGAGGAGGCAGGCCAGCGCGTCGTCGAGGAGCACCGCGAGCAGGACGGTCACGAGGAGCTCTACATCGTGGTCTCCGGCCGGGCCACGTTCGTGGTCGAGGGCCAGGAGCACGATGCGCCTGCAGGGACGCTCGTCCACTGCCCGCCCGGGACCCTTCGCGGCGCGTTCGCGGCCGAGCCGCGGACGACGGTCGTCGGGATCGGGGCGAAGCCCGGGGAAGTCTTCCAGCCTTCGGGCTGGGAGTGGACGTTCGTGGCCTTGTCGCAACTCGCCCAGGGCAACCCCGACGAAGCGCGGCGCGTGATGCGGGAAGGCGTCGACCTCTACCCGTCGGCCTGGCAGGGCTACTTCAACCTCGCCTGCATCGAAGCGCGGATCGGGAACCACGATCTCGCGCTGGACGCAATCGAGCGTGCCGCCGAGCTCGATCGGGACGCCGTCGCACGGTGGGTGCGCAAGGACGACGATCTCGCGCCGTTGCAGGACGAACCGCGATTCTTAGCGATCGCCGGGCAGCCGGATACCCGCGGCGAGGCTTCGTAGGGCCGGCACCGGATCGGCCTCCGGCCGCGCGACCAGCAGGACGGCGGCGTGGCCCTCCTCCCGGACGAGCGCGTCGACGAGCAGCTGCAGCCCCAGCGCCAGCGCGAACGCCTTGTGCGCGTGCTCCCCGCCGAACGGGACGAGCGCTTCCTCCTCCGCGAGCCCGGCCACGACGTCGCCCCACGTCACCGCTCCCATCGAGACGTCCGTGACGACCGGATCGCCGGTGCTACTCGGGATCCCGATCGCGAGCGGATTCGTGCCGGCAAGCTTCGGGCCGCCCGACGGATGGCCCAGCCGTCGCGGCGAGGTCGCGGTGAGCATTCCGACGAGACCGCCCTCGGCGAGCCGGCGCACATGGTGGCCGAGCATCCCCGTCGGGAACGTCCGCTCGCAGACGACCAGCCTCGCGTGGGCGGGCGGGCGCTCGAGCTGCGCGCGCACCACTCGCCCGAGCACGAGGTAGCCGATCGCGCCGCTGCCGTGCCAGCGCTGGAACCCCTCTTCGTCCTCAAGCAACCGCGGCGCCGCTGTCGGGTCGTACCCCTCGAGGCCCTCGAGCCAGGGGATCCGCGCGTGTCCGTGACCCTGCTTCCCGCGCCGCTCGGCCGAGTCGAAATGCGCCCACAGCTCCTGGGCGTCGGCGTCGCCGAAGCCGAGCGCGCGCAGTCGGCTCAGGCCCTCCTCGGCGTCCACGGGCGGCTCAGCCGACGAGCGGCAGTGACTTGACGATGCCCCCGCGCTCCCGCCGGAGCGCCTCGATCTCCTGTGCGATCGCCACGATCGCCTGCGCCGACCCCGCCTCCGGCTGCGCGGAGACGACCGGCGCACCGGCGTCGCCCTGCTCGCGCAGCGCGGGATCGAGCGGGATCGTGCCGAGCAGCGGCACGCCGAGCTCGCGGGCGAGCTCGTCGCCGCCGCCGCTGCCGAAGACGTCACCGGACATGTTCTCGACGACACCGAGGAGGCGCATGTTCGTCTTCTGCGCCATCGCGGCGGCGCGCGCCGCCACGTCCTGCGCCAGCTTCTGCGGCGTCGTCACCACGACGACCTCGGCGCGCGGCAGGAGCTGGCCGAGCGAGATCGAGACGTCCCCGGTTCCCGGCGGCATGTCCACGACGAGCACGTCGATCTCGCCCCAGTGGACGTCGGTGAGGAACTGCTCGAGCGCGCGGTGGAGCATGGGCCCGCGCCACATCACGGGCTCGTTGCCGTCGAGGAAGAAGCCGATCGACATGAGCTTCAGGCCGTCCTTCACGGGCGGCACGATCAGGTCGTCCACGGCGACCGGCCGCTGCCGGATGCCGAGGATGTGCGGGATCGAGTGCCCGTAGATGTCCGCGTCGAGCACGCCGACGCGGTGGCCGGCACCCGAGAACGCGACGGCGAGGTTCGCCGCAAGCGACGACTTGCCGACGCCGCCCTTGCCGCTTGCAACGGCGAGCACCCGGCACTCGGCCGGCAGGCGGACGACGCCGTCCCGCTCGGGCGCGCCGCCGCGCAGCTTCTGCGTCAGCGCCTGCCGCTCCTCGGGCGTCATGACGTCGAAGGAGAGCTCGACGCCCGTCACCCCGACCACCCCGGCGAGAGCTCCTTCGACCTGCTCCTCGAACGAGTGCCGGAGCGGGCAGCCGGCGACGGTGAGGACGATGGTGAGCGCGACCACTCCGTCGTGGAACTCGAGGTCGCGCACCATGTTCAGCTCGGTGACCGGGCGACCGAGCTCCGGGTCGATCACCTGCTCGAGCGCCTTCAGGACCTCGTCGCGGACAAGAGCCACGTGGCGAGCGTAGCTCCTGAGCACCTGGCTCAGGAGCAGGAGGCAGTCTTCCGGCGGCGAAGCGCTCGCCGATGACGTCGGAGTCCACGACGCGCTGGCCCCTCCTCGAGGAGCGGACGCCGTTCGCCCCCGTGACGAGCCCGACGAAGACGCGGCGCCTCTCCCGCTCGACCTGGCTGCTGATCGCGCTCGCGTTCCTGTGCGGTGGTCTCGTCAGCGCTGCCGGCTTCTCGATCGGCTGGCGCCACCAGGCGCAGCGCGACACGGCGGCCCGGACCGCTCTCGCCGCCGCGACGGCGCGGGTTCACGCGCTGGAGCAGCGGACGAACGCCCTCCAGGCCTCGCTCGACGCCGCCCGAGAGGCGGAGGCACGCCAGCAGGCTGCTGCCGCCGCGGCGGCGGCCTCGAAGCGCGCGCTCGTCGGCGTCGGCGCGAAGGTCGCCGGGGAGGCGACCGCCGCGAGTGGTGACGCAGCCTCGATCTCCTCCGGCGCCGGCTCGCTTACCGCTGCCGCGACGCGAATCGGCAGCGAGCTGAAGACACTCGACACCTATCTCACGACGACGCCCGCGGGAGATCTCGATCCCGGCTACGTCGCGAGCCAGACCGCCTATCTCGCGCAACAGCTGGCGAGGCTGCAGATGGACGCGGGCAACCTCGGCCACTCCGTCGCGTCGTTCGAGACGGCCGTCCGAAGGCTCGGCCACGACGCAGCGGCGCTCAAGCACCCGTAATCGCGCCGCAGGAGCCGCCGCTTTCGGGCACTCTGCCGGAGGGATGAGGGCGATGGCCGGGCGGTCGACGAAGCTTCTCGTGCTCGTGGGCCTGGCCCTGGCAGCCGGCGCGTCGAGCGGCAGCGCAGCGAGCCCGCATCGTCCTCTCGGCGTCGTGCCGCACGCGGGAGCAGCGCACGCCCGGTCGGAGTCCCGCGCGTTCTCGACCGCCGGCCTCCTCACGTTCGACGCGAACTACGAGAGCCTGATCGACCAGTACTTCACGGACGTCGCCGCGGCGAGCGGCAGCGACACGAACGTCTACTCGATCGCCACGCAGTACTACGACGGCTCCGGGCCGATCCAGTACCAGGCGACGTTCGGCGGTGCCTACGTCGACACTGCCCCGTTGCCGGCGAACGGCTGCGACGACGGAGCAGATCTCGTCTGCCTCACGGACGTGCAGCTTCAGACCGAGATCCAGAACGTCCTGAGCGCGAAAGGCTGGTCGGGCGGCACGAGCGCGCTGTTCGTCCTCCTGACGCCGAACGGCGTCGGGTCGTGCTTCGACAGCTCGGCTGCGGAATGCACGACCAACGTCTACTGCGCCTACCACAACTCGTTCGTGGACTCGAACGGCGAACCGGTGATCTATGCGAACGAGCCGTACGACGCGACGATCGCCGGTTGCGAGTCCGGCTCCTCGCCGAACTCCGACGACGCCGACACGGAGCTGAACACGATCAGCCACGAGCACAACGAGGCGATCACGGATCCCTTCGGGGACGCGTGGTACGCGGCAGACGGGGCCGAGAACGGGGACCTTTGCGCCTGGACCTTCGGTACGCCCCTCGGCACAGTCGGCGACCAGCCCCACAACCAGGCGATCAACGGCCACGACTACTGGCTCCAGGAGGAGTACAGCAACGAGGGCAAGGGCTGCTTCCAGATGTCCACGAGCGGTCCGCCGACGGGGAACGTGCTCGCCTATCACGGCGGCGAGGTGATGCACACCAACACGACGTTCGCGATCTACTGGCTGCCGACGCCGGGGAACAGCGTGCATCCGGTGGTGACGGGAACCGCGGCCGTGAACCACACGCTCGCGTCGTCGAACGGGTCGTGGAATGGATCGCCGACGGGTTACTCGTACCAGTGGCAGCGCTGCTCATCCTCGGGAGCCGGCTGCGTCGACATCCCGGGCGCGACCGGTTCGACGTACGCGCTGACGAGCGCCGACGGCGCCCAGTACGTCCGCGCGACCGTCAGCGCCGCGAACCTGAACGGGGCGTCGGCGTACGCGGCATCCGACGGTCAGCTCGTGATCCCGCTGCCGGCGGCGAGCGGCGTGCCACTCCTCTCCGGCCGCGCCGCGGTCGGAAAGCAGCTCCGAACGAGCAACGGGACGTGGAACACGCAGGCGGCCTTCACCTACCGGTGGCGGCGCTGCGCCGCCGACGGCACCCGCTGCACGAGCATCCCGGGCGCCACGGCTCCGGCTCACGTCGCGATCGCCGCCGACGCCGGACACAGGCTCGAGGCCGTCGTCACGGCCACGAACCTCTCGGGCACCGCGCAGACGCTCTCGAAGACGAGCGGCGTCGTGGTCGCCGTTCCACGCGTAAGGAAGGGCCCGCGCATCTCCGGACCCGCCCGGCTCGGACGGCGGCTGTCAGCGGAACAGGGACTGTGGAGCGGGCCACCGAAGAGCTACCGCTACCGCTGGCTCCGCTGCAACATGAACGGCGGATCCTGCGTCCCCGTCCGCCGAGCCACGCATCCCACGTATCGCGTCACACACCACGACGCGGGGCACCGGTTGCGGGTGCGCGTCACGGCCACGAACGCCGCGGGAAGCCGTATGGCGACCTCGCGCCCGACCGGGCTCGTGCCGGCCGGGCGCTAGGCAGTCGTCGGCTAGGGCTTCTTGCCCTTGCTGACGGCGAGGTTGACCTTCGCCCCCCGGGCCAGGTGCCTCCCGGGCCGCGGCTTCTGCGAGATCACCCGTCCCTTTCCGACCTTCGAGTACTTCCTGGTGATCGTGCCGGGCCGACAATGCGCCCTGGCGAGCGCGGCTTTCGCGGCCTTGAGCTTCTTGCCCTTAACCTTCGGCACCACGCAGACGATCTTGCGAGCGAAGGTTGCGTGGACCGACTGCGCGCCGCTCATCGTCACGCTGCAGGTGCCCGCGCCGGAACAGGCGCCCGACCAGCCCTGGAAGACCGAGCCGCTCGCGGGCGTCGACGTGAGCGTCACGCTCGTTCCGTAGTCGAAGGCGTGTGAGCACGCGGCACCGCAGCTGACCCCGGCGGGGCTGGAGGTGACCGTGCCGGAGCCGGACGTGGTCACGGTCAAGGTCTCCGGCAGGAGCGAGAACGTGGCCGTCACGGCCTGGGCCTGGGTCATGCCGACCGTGCAGGTTCCGGTTCCCGAGCACGCGCCCGACCAGCCGGAGAAGGCGGAACCGGCGGCCGGCGTCGCCGTCAGAGTGACGCTCGTCCCGATGCCGTAGGAGTGCGAGCAGGCGGCGCCGCAGCTGATCCCACCATCGTTCGAGGACACCGTGCCGGAGCCGGTGCCCGACTTCGCCAGGCTCAGGGTGAAGCCGCAAACGTTGATCGCCGCATTCTGGGTGCCCCACTGAGGCGTGCCGAACCCGTCGGGAGCGTCGGCGGTGAGCATGCTCGTGCCCCAGACGAGGCACGCGTTGCTCGGGTCGGGCGACGCGGCTGCGTAGTCGCCCCAGCGGCAAGGGGGATCCAACGGACCGCTCGGGCAGCTGAAGTCCTCGTCGGCCGCTGCGCTGCTCGCGAGCTGGAGGTCCTCGACGGACGTGCCGAGCGCCGTGTCGGGGCGCCGATCCTGCACGCGCAGGTCCACTAGCCTTGAGCTCGAGCCGCTGTTGTAGAAGATCGCAGCGCTCGTCCCGTCCTTCGTCGGAGAGATCGCACCGTTGAAGGCGAAGCTGCCGCTCGGGCCGCTGACCGTGCCGGTCTGGCGCGGCGCGGAGGCTCCGGGCGTGAGCTCGTACCAACGCACGACCGACGGCCCGCCTCCCGGGCCAGCGACGGTGTGCTGCGTCCAGACCCCCTCCTGGCCGGTCGCGGGATCGGTGACGGCGACCGCTTGCGTCAGCCGGGTGTCCGACGAGTCGACTACGTCGCTCGTGCCTGGTTGTGGCACGTTCGCTGGGAAGTCGAAGGTCGCAACGGTCACTGGGGTCCTACCAAGGACAGCGTTGTTGCCGCCTCCGTCGTGTCCGATCGTGTAGAGGTCGAGGTGCGACAGGTCAGTCTCGGCGACGACGTAGCCGGCCACCGAGGAATCGGCAATGTCGGCCGGGACCGGGGTGAAGTCGTTACCGCTGTTCGCGACCGCCTCGAGCGAGTCGCCCAGCTCGGTGCCGCTGGCCGGGCAGCTCGCGTCGCCGCTCCCGGGCTTATCGAAGACCCAGATATGCGATTCGAGGTACGGCTCGCTACCCCGGTCGTCGAACGCGTTCGTCCCGATGATGATCTGGTCGCCGTCGTGTCCCAGCTTGGGATAGTCCTCGATCGAGTGTGTGGTCGGCACCGTGTACTGGCACCAGTTGGAATCCAGCGGCCCGGGGCTGGGCGTCTTCGACCAGCCGAAGTAGAGAGCCTGGCTTCCAGCCGCCGCACCGCAGTCCAGGGCCGCGTATAGCCACCGCTGTCCTTCCTCGTCCCACTGGATCTGAGGGTCGCACGTGAAGTCCGAGGAGCCGACGAAGACGCTCTCGTCAAGCAATTCCGTCGGCGTGCTGAGATCCGTGTTGCTGTAGACGCCGATCTCCGAGTTGATGAACTCGACGTAGTTGCTAGGCCCGATGGCCCCCGTCGAGTCGGAAGGAGTGCCGGTCGTCGCCGCATCCGTTATGCCGGGCTGGTTCAGGTTTCCGGAAACGGCCGTCCAGGGAGTGGGAGCGAGCGTCAGCGGCGCGAGACCGCGGCGTTGCCGCCACAACTCGTAAGCGTGCTCGGCGGCCACCTTTGCCTGCCCGAACGCCGCCGCATCCCGCACGCGCAGCGGGACGACATGACGACCCGGAGCCGTGGGCGACGAGAACGCCGGCAGCGCACCTCCGATCAGGAGCACTGCGAGCACGACGGACGCTCCGAGCGCGATGCGTGCCGCCAACGACACGAGCCGCGCTACGCGGCGGTTGCTCGGCACTGGTTGTTACCCCTCTCTGAGACGACCGGTCAGAAACTCAAGACATACAGGGTGCGACCGGCGAGTTCAAGGCCGCCGGACGGCCGTTCGCCTTACCCGCGCCCCTTGCTGACGACGAGATTCACCCTCGCGCCGTGCTTCAGCGTGCGCCCCGGCTTCGGCTTCTGCGAGATCACGTGACCCTTCTCGACCGTCCTCGAGGTGGTGCGCTTGATGGTGCCAACCTTGCAGGCGTGGCCCTTGATGACCCGCTTGGCCCGCTTCAAGGTCTTGCCCTTCACCTTCGGCACCACGCACATCTTCGGAGCGAGGCCGAAGCTGGCGGTGACCGTCTTGTCGGAATCGATCGTGACGGTGCAGCTGCCGGTCCCTGTGCACTCACCCGACCAGCCGGTGAAGGTGGAGCCGGCCGCCGGAGTCGCGGTCAGGGTCACGATCGTCGCGCCCGCGTAGGCGCGCGAACAGGTGGTTCCGCAGTCGATCCCGGCCGGCGAGCTCTCCACCGTGCCTGACCCGCTCCCCGACTTCGAGACTGTGAGCGTGTGGGTGAGCGGGCCCGGCGACGAGATGGCCGCTGGCGCGACCATGAGCGCGGTCGCGGCGGCCACCAGCCAGACCCGGAGATTCTTACGCACGGCTTTCACTTTCCCAGCCGCGCCCGAAACTACGCTCCGAGCAGATTCCGCAGGCGTGCGGCGTTCCGCGGAGCGAACCCCTCCCAGTCGTTGTTGAAGTACGCGAACACCTCGTGCGTCCGGCTCCAGGCGCGGAGCCGCTCCGCCCACTCGCGCAGCTCCGAGTCGCTGTAGTTGCCCCGGCGGCCGCGCGCCCCGGCGTGGAAGCGGACGTACGTCCAGTCCGCCGTCAGCTCGTGCGCCTGGAAGGAATGCACCTCCGGCCGGTCGCCGATCGCCAGCGCGAGGCCGTGCTCGCGCAGGAGCGCGTACGTCTCCTCGACGAACCAGGACGGGTCGCGGAACTCGACGCAGTGGCGTAACTCGCGCGGCAGCCGCGCGAGGGCATCGGCAAGCCGGTCGTGGTCGCGCCGGAACGTCGGCGGCAGCTGCCACAGAAGCGGCCCGAGCTGCGGGGAGCCCAGCAGCGGCTCGATCCGCTCGAGGAACCGCTCCAGCCCGGGGCCGAGGTCGCGCAGCCGCTTGACGTGCGTGAGGTAGCGCGACGTCTTGATCGCGAAGAGGAAGCGGTCGGGGGTCTGCTCGAGCCAGTGCGCGACCGCGTCCCGGCGCGGCAGCCGGTAGAAGGTCGAGTTCACCTCCACCGTGTCGAAGCGCTCGGCGTAGAACTCGAGCCAGCCGGACGCCGGCAGCCGAGGGGGGTAGAAGACGCCGTTCCGCCAGTGGGCGTAGTTCCAGCCGGAGAGCCCTACGCGGACAGGGCGCGGGCGATCTGGGTGCACACCGCCGTCGTTCCCGCCGCGACCACCCGCGAACGCTGCTCGAGGTCGAGCGGCGCGGCGCCGAAGGAGTCCTCGACGTCGAACAGGTCGATCGCGAGCCCGACTTCGCGGCAGAGGAGCTGAGCCGCGGCGATGTCGACCGAGCGCGCGGGCTTGAGCGAGCAGACGGCGTCGACGCGACCCGCCGCGAGGTGGCAGAGCGAGAGCGCGAGCGAGCCCATGATCCGCAGCCGGTGGGCGAGCCCCTCGACCTTCGGCGCGTCCCGCGCCACGAGCGCGGTCCGGGTCGCCTCGAAGGAGAGGATCTCGATCTCGTCCTTCGGCCGCTCGACGCCAAGGCGCTCGCCGTTCAGCCATGCGCCGTCTCCCCGTCGCGCCGTCCACTCCTCGCGCGAGCCGAAGTCGTGGACGAAGCCGAACACGACGTCGTCCATCGTCTCGCCTTCCGCGACCGCGATCGAAAGCGAGAAGAAAGGGATGCCGCGCTTCGCGTTGAGCGAGCCGTCGATCGGGTCGACGACGACAAGCGGCAGCCCAGCGTCGCCGAGCCGGCCGACCTCCTCCGAGACGACGGCGCCGGCGGACTCCCGGATGCGCGCGAGGATCGCGTCCTCCGCCGCCCGGTCGATCGCCGTCGTCTCGTCCCCGCCGAGTCCCTCGCCGACGACCGGCTCGCGCTCGGCTCGCGTCGGCAGCCGTGCGAGAACCTCGCCGACGTCCGCGACCGCGGCCCGGCAGAGCTCCAGCCACTCAGTCAAGCGGAAGGAACAGGAGGCCGGACGTGAGCTTGGGATAGAAGAACGTGCTCTTCTGCGGCATCACGTCGCCGCGGCGCGCGACCTCCCAAACGTCCTCGATCCGGGTCGGGCGGAGGAGAAAGGCCGCCTCCGCCTCGCCGCGATCGACGGCGGCGACCGCCTCCTCGCGCAGCGGCGTGTACGTGACGCCGCGGGGGGCGGCCCGCTCGACGACCTCGGGATCGAGGCCGTCGCCGGCGAGCAGCTCGTAGCGTCCCTCGCGGTAGAGAACCGGTCCGGGCAGCTCGTCGCCGGGCGAGTCGAGCGGCGTCCCCGACGCAGAGCCGGCGCTCTCGGCGACCCGGTGCGTCGGGAAGATCGTCAGCCCCTCCTGGCCGGTCGGCACGATCACCGCGAGCACCCAGGCCGACGCCTCGCTCGCGTCCTCCTCGTGGAACGCGAGCGCCGTCTCGTAGCGGTGGTGGCCGTCCGCGATCAGGAGCTGCGCGTCGGCGAGCTCGGTGACCAGCGCCTCGGAGAACTCCGCATCGAGCCGCCAGAGTTGCGAGGCGACGCCGCCCTCGTCCGCGGCGACGTCCGGCTCGCCGAGGCCGTCGAGCTCGATCATGCCGTCCCAGAGGAAGAACAACGGCTCGAGCTGCGTGCGGGTGGCGCGAAGCAGGCGTAGCCGCTCCTCCTTCGGCCCCGCGTGCGTGCGTTCGTGCGGCAAGACGACGCGGCGCTCGTATGGCTCGAGCCTCAGCGCCGCGACGAATCCATCACGCCGCCGGGCGACGCCGTCCGGACCGACGTACTCCTGCGCGAGCCACCAGCACGCCGAGTCAGAGTCGAGCGCGAGAGCTCCCTGGGCGCGCCACTCCACGAGGCTCGCGGCGGCCTCGTCCTCGGAGTCCGGCAGGGTCAGGTGGACGACGTTGAAGGCGCTTCGTCCGCGGAGCTCGACCCGCTGCTCCGGCCCGATGACGTCGTACGGCGGCGCGACGAGCGACTCGAGCGGGCCCGCGACATCCTCGTCGTAGCGGAGCGCGCGGAACGGCCGTACGACTGCCACGGCACTGACCGTACCAACCGCACCGCCTCGCTACCGCCGCGACGGCTCGTGCGCGCGACCACGGGCGAACCCTGTGTCCAGGCGCGACGGCTCAGCGAGAACGTCTCGGCCGCGATGGCCATCACAAGCCCCGTCCCGAGGACGAGGCCGCGCCGCAGGACGCGGGCGGTCCAGCGGAGTCGCAGGCTCACATCTCGCCTCCAGTCGGGCCTGAGTCGGCGCCTCCGGTCGATGACGAGCGTCTGTTCCGCGGGGATGACGGCCGTGACCGCCGACGTGGACACACGTCGCACCCGTCGCCGCCCGACGCGCACCTCGAGCACGGACGGGTCGTACGGGTCGTCGTCCGCCAGAATCCGCTCGACCGTGCCCCGACCGCCGCCCGTGAGCGAGAAGCCAACGCAGTTGGCGAGCCAGTAGCGGGTGACGGGGCTGGAAGCGGCGAACCGCCTGCTCTGGCGCAATGCAACCGCCATCCACGCACCGGTCCCCGCTACCCGGCCGTGCGAAACTCCCCCTCGTGACGGCGATCGCCGAGCTCGAGGAGAATCGCACGATCGAGGGCATCTACGCGGTTGCCCGGAAGGAGCGGCTGCGAACCCGGAGCGGCTCGACATATCTCGCCCTTGAGCTCGTCGACGCGAGCGGGCGGGTCGCCGCGCGCGTCTGGAACGACGTCGACCTACTGGACGGGCGCTTCGAGGCCGGCGACGCGGTTCGTGTGCTCGGCCGCGTCGAGCGGTTCCGCAACCAGCTCCAGGTCGAGGTGCGGACGCTCGAGCCTGCCGAGGGAGTCGATCCCGCAGGCCTGACGCCGGGACTCCGCCGCGACGCCGACGAGCTGGAGGGTTTCCTCGAGTTTCTCGTGGGCGAGGTGCACGACGAAGCGCTCCGGAGCCTCGTCTCGCGCGCGCTCGCGGGCGCCCCGCTGCGCACGTACCCCGCGACACCCGACGGCCACCACTCGTACGCCGGCGGCCTGCTCGAGCACACGGTCGGAGTCGCGACGCTCTGCCGCGAGCTGTCCCAGATCCACCCGCGCCTGCGCGGCGACCTGCTGCTTGCCGCCGCGCTCGTCCACGACGTCGGCCGGACGCTGGAGCTCGGGCGTGCGCCGGTCTTCGCGCCGACCGAGGAGGGCCGGCTACTCGGTCACGTCCACCTCGGCCTGCGCGCGCTCGACGGGCTCGGCGCCCCCGCCGAGCTGCTGCACGCGGTCGCGTGCCACCACGACGCCCGCGCCGCGCGCACCGCCGAGGCGGCCGTCCTCTACCACGCGAACCAGCTCGACGCAGTCGCCGCAACTCGCCCAGTTCCGGCTTGATCGGCGTCGCGCTCGCGCTCGCCGCGAGCCTCTTCTGGGGCATTGCCGACTTCGGCGGCGGAATCGGCACCCGCCGGGTGCACGTCCTGTGGGTGCTCGCCGTCTCGCAGCTCGCGGGGCTGGCCCTCGTCGGGGTGGCGGCACTCGCGACGCACCCGCAGGCGCCGACGGGCCGCGAGCTCGCGTGGGGCGCGTTCGGGGGTTTGATGGGCGCCGTCGGCCTCGGCGCGTTCTACCGGGCGCTCGCGATCGGGACGATGGGGATCGTCGGACCGATCTCCGCCACCGGCGCCGTCGTCCCGGTCGCCTACGGGCTTGCCCGCGGGGAGCGGCCGTCCGTCCTCCAGGGAGTCGGCATCGTCGTCGCCGTCGGCGGCGTGGTGGCGGCGTCGCTCGAGCCGCTGCCCGAGGGAGCGGGCCGCAAGATCGCCACAGGCGTCGGCCTCGCGCTCCTCGCCGCGCTCGGCTTCGGGTCGTCGATCCTCGGCCTCAACCGGGTGTCACAGGCAGGGGTCTTGTGGGGAACGCTGACCTTGCGGTTGACGGTGGTTCCGATCGTGTGCCTCGCGGCGCTCCTCGTCAGGCCCTCGAGCCTGCAGCTCCGCCGGATGCTGCCGATTCTCCTCGCCGCGGGGCTCTTCGACACGGGCGCGAACCTGCTCTACGGGGCGTCGGCGCGCCACGGCCTGATCAGCGTCGTGTCGGTGCTCGGATCGCTGTACCCGGTCGTGCTCGTCGCGCTCGCGCGCTTCGTGCTCGCGGAGCGGATCGCGCGTCCGCAGCTCGCCGGCGTTGCGGTCGCCCTCGCCGGCGTCGCGCTGATCTCGGCGGGCTAGGAGGCACCCGGGCGACTGTCCCGTACGGACACGTCCGGTAGCAGCTACCGGACGTGTCCGCTTAAGACAGGTCAGACGTTGAAGCGGACGTTGAGGACGTCGCCGTCCTCGATGACGTACATCTTCCCCTCGAGACGCTGCTTCCCGGCGCGCGCCGCTTCCGCGTGACCTCCGGCCGCGACGAGATCGTCCCAGCGCACGACCTCGCACCGGATGAACCCGCGCGCGAGATCGGAGTGGATCGTCGCCGCAGCGTTGAGCGCGGTCTCGCCGCGCCGCAGCGTCCACGCCCGCGTCTCCTTCTCTCCGGCGGTGAAGAACGTGATCAGGTCGAGCGTCTCCGCGAGCCTGCGCACGACCTCGCCGAGCGCCGACTCGCTGCCGCCGCGGAACTCCGCTGCCTCCTCGGGCGCGATGTCCACGAGCTCCGCCTCGAGCTGGAGATCGACCCCGTCCGCGCCGTTGACGAGCTCGAGCAGCGGCTTCGTCGTGAGCGGCTCGAGCTCCTGTGGCAGCTCGCCCTCCCACTCGGCCACCGTCCGGCCTGCGTCGAGGTGCGCGAGAAGCCGCTCGAGCTCGGCAGCTTCGGCCTTCATACGGGCGTCCCCCGACTTCGCCTGCTTCGCGACGCGCTCGAGGCGGCGCTCGACGTGGTCGCGGTCGGCCACGAGAAGCTCGAGCTTCAGCGTCTCCAGATCGTCCGCGGGAACGCGCGTGCCGGAGAAGCCGTCGAGGACGACGAGCAGCGCATCGACCTGCCGCAGGTTGCCGACGAGCTCGGAACCGGTTCCGGGGACGTCGACGACGCGGACGGCCGCCGGCGTGACCTTGCGGGCGCCGACCGTCGCGGCCAGCCGGTCGAGCCGCTCGTCCGGGATCTGCGCCATCCCGACGTGCTCCTTGCCCGACCCCTGAGCCTCCGCGCGCGTGAGCGTCCGGAAGAGCGTGGTCTTGCCCGAGCTCCGCAGCCCGACGATCCCGACCTCCAGCGCCACGCGCGGAGGCTAGCGACTACGCGCTAGGAGACCTCTTGCTGCTGGATCTGCTTCTGCAGCGAGACGAGAGCCCGGTGCTGGAGCGACTTGATCGCGCCCTCGGTCTTGTCGAGGATCGCCGCCACCTCGGCGTTCGGCAGGTTGAAGACGAACTTCAGCGTCAGCACTTGCTGCTGCTCGGGCGACAGGCGCTCGATGAGCTTCAGCATCGACTCGCGGCCGATCGTCCGCATCGCCAGCATCTCGGCGGAAGGCTCCTCCTCGCCGGGGGGCTCAGGAACCTCCTCCTCCGGCTGCCAGCGACGGCGCGCGCGAAAGTGATCCATCGCGAGGTTGTGGGCGATCCGGAAGAGCCAGGCCGAGAAGGGCGCCGAGCGCCACCTGAAGCTGCCGATCTTCTCCAGCATCTTCAGGAAAGTCTGCGTCGTGAGGTCCTCGGCGTCGTGCCGGTTGCCGACGCTGACGTGGAGGTAGCTGTAGATCCGGTCGAAGTGGATGAGGTAGAGCTCCTCGAGCGCGTCGCGGTCGCCCTGCTGGCCGCGCTCGACGAGCTCGCGCACATGCTCCGTCGAGTCGCGGGCGGGCGGACGCTCGGGGGGAGAGCTCATCCCGGGTTCGTTCCCCGCGACGCCATCTGAGCTAACTCGCCGCGGGCCGCCGTGGGCTAGCCCGAGGCGAACCCGACCCGGCCGGCGCGGACGATCCGCTTGTAGTACGCGACCTGTGCGACGACCACGTGGAGGGGGCCGTCCTCGGTCTCGAGCGCAACGACGGGCTTGCCGGCGCCGGTCGAGCCGAGAGCCGACTCGAGCTCGTCCGCCGAGCGCGCCTCGACGAAGCTGCCGACGATCTGGCCGCCGACGAAGCCGAGCTCGATGCGGACCCGCTCCTCAGCCACTTGCGCAGACCACCTCCGAGAGGACGCCGTGGACCGAGTCGGGATGCACGAACGCGACCTCGAGGCCGAACATGCCGCGCCGCGGCCGCTCGTCGATCAGCTCGGCACCCTCCTCCGACAGGTGCGCGAGCGCCGCCCCGATGTCGTCGACCTCATAGGCGACGTGGTGCATCCCCGGACCCCGCTTCGCGAGGAAGCGGCCGACGGGCGTGTCGTCGGCCAGGGCGCCCAGCAGCTCGAGCCGGCTCTCCCCGACGCGGATCGACGCGGCCTCGATTCCCTGCTCCTCGACACGCGATCGATGCTCGAGCCTCGCCCCGAAGAGGCGCCCGTACGTGTCGAGCGCGCCGTCGAGATCATCGACCGCGAGACCGACGTGGTGAACCGACCTGGCCGTCGCCACCTGCCGATCGTATGTGAAAGACTCGCGCCGACGATGCGCGTCTCGGCCTTCGCCCTCGTCTTGGCGGCAGCGTTCCTCGGGGGCTGCGGCGGCGGCCACGGCTCCTCGACGAAGCCGAACGGAGAGGCGTCGAAGCCGGCCGCCCGCGTGCTCGCCGACGCGAGGTCCGCCGCGACCGGCGCCAGCTCGGTGCATGTCTCGGGGAACATCCGCTCGGACGGGACGCCGATCGAACTCGACCTGTCCATGGCGCGCGGCAAGGGCGCGAAGGGCTCCATGTCGACGAACGGCCTCTCCTTCGACCTCGTTCGCGTCGGCGACACCGCGTACGTCCGCGGCAGTGACGCGTTCTACAAGCACTTCGCCGGAGCCGGGATCGCGCAGCTCCTCCACGACAAGTGGCTGAAGGCCTCCATCGTCCAGGGCCGCTTCAAGTCGCTCGCGCCGCTGACGAGCATCGACCTGCTCTTCGGCAAGGTCAGCTCGAGCCACGGCAAGCTCGCCAACGCCGGCAAGACGACCTACAAGGGCCAGCAGGTGGTCGCGATCCGCGACGAGTCCGACAACAGCAAGCTCTACGTCGCGGCGACGGGGAAGCCGTACCCGGTGGCGATCGTCGGCAGCAAGAAGGGCCGGTCCGGGACCATCACCTTCGACGACTGGAACGCGCAGGTCTCGCTGTCTGCGCCGAAGAACGCGATCGACATCTCCCGGCTCGGCGCGGGCTAGAAGCGCGCTACGGCGAGACGGAGCCGCCGGGGTCGCTCGCGACCACCCGCGGCACGCCCACGTTCTCGGACGCCCATGACTCGGGCTCGACGTCGGCGACGAGGGCGAGCAGCTCGTCGCGGACGAGGGTCTCCTTCTCTAGCAGCGCCGCCGCGATCCGGTCGAGGGTGACGCGGTGCTTGCGCAGCAACCGCACCGCCTCCTCGTAGGCTCCGTCGGTCAGGTGCGCCTGCTCCTCGTCGCGCACCCGCTTCGTCGCCTCCGAGAGCGCGTAGTTGTCGGCCCGCATCGTGCGGGAGGTGACCGTGTCGGACATGCCCCATTCGAACACCATCGAGCGCGCGATGTCCGTCACCTTCTCGAGGTCGTTGGCGGCGCCGTTGGTGACGCGCCCGAAGACGACCTCCTCCGCGGCCCGGCCGGCGAGGGCGACGACCATGCGGTCGACGAGCTCCTCCTTCGTGTGGAGGTAGCGGTCCTCCTCGGGCAGGTAGAACGCGTAGCCGAGCGCATTGCCACGGGAGACGATCGTGACTTTCTGCAGCTCCATCACGGAGCCCATGAGGTGCGCCATGAGGGCGTGACCTCCCTCGTGGTAGGCAAGAATGCGGCGCTCCTTCTCGGTCAGCACCTTGCGCTGCTGCAGACCGGCGACGACGCGCTCGAGGGCCCAGTCGAAATCGGCCTGCGCGAGCGCCGAGTCGCCGCGGCGGCCCGCCTTGATCGCCGCCTCGTTGCAGATGTTCGCGAGCTCCGCACCGGTGAGACCGGACGTCTGCCGCGCCACGACCGCGAGGTCGACGTCGTCGAGGTTGAGCGGCTTGCCGCGCGTGTGACGCGGAGGAGCGCTTCCCGGCCCGCGTGGTCGGGGGGCGGCACGAGCCTCTGGCGGTCGAAGCGGCCTGGACGCAGCAGCGCCGGATCGAGATCCTGGATCCGGTTGGAGGCGCCCATCACGACGACCTGCTCGGCGCCTTCGAAGCCGTCGAGCTCGACGAGGAGCTGGTTGAGCGTCTGGTCCTGCTCGCGGTTGAAGCCGTGCCCGCTGCGCTGCGCGCCCACGGCGTCGAGCTCGTCGATGAAGACGATGGCCGGCGCGTTCTTCCGCGCCTGGAGAAAGAGCTTGCGGATGCGCGCAGCGCCGAGGCCGGCGAACATCTCGACGAACGACGAGGCGGAAGCGCTGTAGAAGTTCGCGCCGGACTCGTGCGCCACGGCCTTCGCGAGGAGCGTCTTGCCCGTGCCCGGCGGGCCGTAGAGGAGGATCCCCTTCGGCACCTTGGCGCCGAGCCGCTCGAAGCGCTTCGGGTCGCTCATGAACTCGACGACCTCCATCAGCTCGCCCCGCACCTCCTCGACCCCCGCGACGTCCGCCCACGTCGTCTGCGACCTCGCGCCGTGCGTGAGGTTGGCCGGCTTGATGCGCGGCATCATCCCCACGGTCTTCCAGAGCAGCCAGGCCGTCAGGACGAGGATGGCGAAGAACGCCAGCGGGAGATACGTCGTGGCGGTGTCCGCCGCAGCGTGGAACCAGTGCCCCATGTCAGCGTCTCATCGGCAACGGGGGCGACATCCCTTAGCCGAGCGAGGCGACCGCCTCCTCGGCGGTCGTCGTTCGCACTCCCCGTTCGCGCCAGGCGGCGACGCAGGCGGCGGCCCGCGACTCGTCGACGCCGCGCGCCGCGTCCTCCACGAACGCGATGCGGCGGCCGCGGCGGAGCAGCGCGCGAACAGCCGCGTCGTCGCAGACGTCGGTCGCGACGCCGAAGAGGAGGATCTCGTCGGGATCGAGCACGTCCAGGAGAGTTTCGGTGTTCGGGTTCGTGAACGGGTCGTAGTGCTTCTTCGGGACGAGGATCTCCCGGCGTCCCTCGAGCAGGCTGCGGAGGATGGGGGGCGGCACGGGCACGAGCGGGAGCGGGAGCGGGTCGAGCTGCTTCGTCTCGGCGATCTTCTCCGCGCCGGGCGTGCCGAGGAGGCAGTGCGGCGGCCACGTCGTGTCGAAGTCCGGTTCCTCGGAGATCTCCGGATCGCTGAGCTCGTGCTGATCGCACGAGGCAACGTGGACGACGCCGGCGGCGCGTGCGGCTTCGACGAGCCTCGCCATCGCCGGCTTCGCCCTCTCCGCACCGGCGAAGTAGAGCTTGCCGCCGGGCTCGACGAAGTCGAACTGCGTGTCGACGTCCCAGAGGATCGCCCCGCCCACGAACGCGTTCTAGCACTCTCCGGCAGCCACGGCCGAAGCGGACACGTCCGGTAGCTGCTACCGGACACGTCCGATCTAGCCGTGCCCACAAGAACGCCTTGCCGAGACGGTGGCGAGACGCGAAGCTCGGATTCGTGCCGGCCAGACCGCGAGACAGCGCAGCGGGCATTCACCACGTTTGGGTGAACGCGACGAGCCATTGGCAGTACTTCGTCGACACGGTCGATCGGCTGGCGTGGATTCGTCTGCTGGTCCGTGTTTGCGAGCGTCACGGCTGGCGGGCGCTGGCCTTCTGCCAGATGACGACGCATGTGCACGCGCTTCTCGATGTGGAGAACGACTCGCTGTCGACAGGGATGGAGCATCTGAACCGCGAGTACAGCAAGGACTTCAACGCGCGACACGGACGCCAGGGCCATCTCGTCCGCAAGCGCTACGGAAGCCGACGTGTCGAAGGCAACCGCGATCTACTCGGAACGTACGCCTACGTCGTCCTCAATCCTGTCGGGGCCGGCGCCTGTAATCGGCCGGAGGACTGGCGATGGAGCAGCTACGCGACGACGATCGGACTGACCGACGACTTTCCGTTCGTGGACGCTTCGCTGGTGCTCGAAGAGGTGGGTGGTCAGGTCGATCAGCTCCGCGCTCTCGTGGACGCGCGGGCCGCGATACCTGTCCGGACGAGGCACGTCCGGTAGCTGCTACCGGACGTGGCGGTTCGAGACACATTCAGCGGAGCGCGCGCAACGCCGGCTCGAGCCGCTGACGCGTCGTGAGGACGCCTGCGAACAGGTCGCCGTGCCGGCGGATCCGCTCCAGCACGACCTCCATCGTGAAGGCCGCCGCATCGAGCGACTCGTTCACTTCCTCCCAGCGCAGCGGCGTCGAGACCGGAGCACCCGGCCGCGGCCGCACCGAGTACGCCGAGGCGATCGTCTTTCCTTCGCCGTTCTGGTTCGCGTCGATCAGGACCCCGCGGCGCTTCGCCTTCGACCACTCCGTCGTCGCGAGCCCGCGGTGGGTACGCGCGATCGCTCCCGCCACGATCTCGCAGAGCTCGCGCGTCTGCGCGTACGTGTAGCGCCGCTCCACGGGCACGAGCACATGCATCCCTTCCGCGCTGCTGGTCTTCGGGAAGGAGACGAGCCCGAGCGCATCGAGCGCCTGCTTGACGAGCAGCGCGACCTGCACGACCTCGCCGAAGCCGACGTTCGGGGACGGATCGAGGTCGAAGAGGGCGAAGTCGGGCCGATCCGGCCGGTCGACGCGCGAGTACCACGCGTTGAGGTCGATGCACCCCATGTTCACCATCCACAGCAGCGCCCGCTCCTCGTTCACGAGGGGCGCGTCGATCCACCTGCGCCGCGGCGGCCGCTCCCGGGTCGAGACCTGCACGTGGAAACGCGGGATCCACTCCGGCATCCCCTTCGGCGCGTCCTTCTGGAAGAACGCCTTGCCGTACGCGCCGTCGGGATAGCGGCGCATCGTGAACGGCCGCTCGCGCAGATGCGGGACGACGACCGGTGCAACCGCGCGGTAGTAGTCGATGAGCTCGCCCTTGGTGATCCCGCCGCTCGGGTCGTCCTCCGGCCAGAACGGCTTGTCGAGGTTCGAGAGCTTGACCCCGTCCTCCACTGCCTCGACTGGGCCCTCGCGCCGTATCGAGCGTGCCGGCTTGTCGTCGCGTAGCCCCTGGAAGGACGGAGCGCGGAGGTGCCCGTCGTGCGTCCACTCGGCGAACTCGACCTCGCACACGAGCTCCGGCTCGACCCAGACGACGTCGCCCTTCCGCACCTTCGCCATCTTCGGCTCGGCGGGAAACGGCGTCGCGTCCCGGCGCAGCGGCTCGAGCTTCGCGAGGAGCTCGTCGATGTCCCGCTCGCTGAAGCCCGTGCCGCAGTTGCCGACCCACGCGAGCTCCCTGCCGCGCCGGACGCCGAGCACGAGGGAGCCGAACCGCCCCTCGCGGCGCCCCTGGCCCTTCGTCCAGCCGCAGATCACGAACTCCTCACGCCCGTGAGTCTTGATCTTCAGCCAGTCGCGGCCACGCCTCCCTTCCTGGTAGCGCGAGGCGGGCCGCTTGGCCATCACGCCCTCGAGCCTCTGCTCGCGCGCCGCCTCGAGCAGCGCCTCGCCGTCCTCGAAGACGGCGGAGAGCTGGACGGAACGCGACGGAGCGAGCAGCGCCTCGAGCCGCTCTCGGCGCTCCGTGAGCGGCAGGTCGACGCACGACTCGCCGTCGAGCTCGAGCAGGTCGAACACCTCGTAGACGAGCGGCGTCCCGGGCTTCCCCTGCTGCATCGCCGAGAAACTCGGCCGGCCGTCCTCGTCGAGCGCACAGACCTCTCCGTCGACGATCGCGTCCGGCGACCGCAGTGCCTTCGGCAGCTCCTTCGCGATCGCCGCGAATCGCCCGCTCAGGTCGTTGCCCTTGCGCGAGAGGAGCTTCGCCTCGCCGCCGTGGACGTAGCCGAGCGCCCGGTAGCCGTCCCACTTCGGCTCGAAGAGCCAGTCCTTGCCGGGCGGCAGGCTCTCGACGGACGACGCGAGCATGGGCTCGTACCGCCGCGAATCCCGCGGCGCGGCGCCGTCCTCACGCTTGCGGAGGATGAGCCAGTTCTTCTCGTCGCCCGACAACCTCGCCGGCACGAGCGCCCACGTCCCTTCGAGCCGCTCGCCGTGCAGCCGCACCGTGAGACCTCCGTCACGTTTCTCCTCGAGCAGGTCGTAGGTGCCGCGATCCCAGATCTCGACGGTGCCGGCCCCGTAGTTCCCTTGCGGGATCTCGCCCTCGAAACTGCCGTATTCGAGCGGGTGGTCCTCGACGTGGACGGCCAGGTGCTGCTCGCCGGGCTCGAGCGGAACGCCCTTGGGCACCGCCCAGGAGGCGAGGACGCCGTCGCGCTCGAGCCGGAAGTCGTAGTGCAGCCGACGCGCGTCGTGGCGCTGCACGACGAAGACCGGCCCGCTCGCCTTCCGGCGCTTGGCGCCAAACGGCTCTGGTGTCTTCTTCGCGTCTCGCTTGCGCTCGTACTCCGAGAGCTTCTTGCTCACGAAGCCTTTCTAGCGCCCGAACGTTGCGTGCGCTCGACCGACTCGCGCAGCGCCTGCATCAGGTCGACGACCGGCGCCTCCTCCTCACGCGGCTCCGGCAGAGGCGTCCCCTCCGCCTTCGAGCGGATGAGCTCGAGGAGCTCCGAGCGGTAGGTGTCGTCGTAGCGCTTCGGATCGAACTCGGCACTGAGGTTCTCGACGAGCGACCTGGCCATCTCGAGCTCGGCCTTGCGCAGCGCGCCGTCCTCGGCGACCGCGTCGCCCGCGACCTCCGCGGGCTTCCGCACCTCGTCGGCGTAGTACATCGTCTCGAGCACGAGCAGGCCCTCCCAGGGCCGGAGGCAGGCGAGGTGCTGCTTGTTCCGGATCACGACCTTGGCGATGCCGACGCGAGCGGTATCGTCGAGCGCCTGCACGAGCAGCCGGTACGGCTTCTCGCCGCCCTCCTGCGGCACGAGGTAGTACGCCTGCCGGAAGTAGATCGGGTCGATCTCGTCGAGAGAGACGAAGTCGCAGATGTCGACCGAATGCGTCAGCTCCACGTCGAGGCGGTCGAGATCCTCCGGCTCGATCGGGACGAAGCGCCCCTTCTCGAGCTCGAAGGCGCGCACGACGTTCTCCGGGTCGACGTGCTCACCCGTGTCCTTCCGCACCTTGTCGTAGCCGATCGGCTCGAGGTCGCGACGGTCGACGAAGTGGAACCGGAGCTCGCGGGAGCTGGTGGCGGTCAGCAGCCGGACGGGGATGCTGACGAGCCCGAAGGAGATCGTTCCGCTCCAGATCGGACGCGGGGCCATGCGCTCGTCGTCCCCGCCGCCGAGGGCGCGAAAACGGTCGTCGGCACGGCGTTCGGCGGCGGTTTTACCGCTCACGACTCGTCTTCCTACGGTTCACACAACGCATACATAGCGGGGATAAGCCTGTGGACGGTGTGGACAGCGCGTCGATAAGCTACGCGCGAACCTACAAAAACCTCCAGTATCCTGCCCTAGGCGTAGACACCGAGGGAGCGGAAGCGAGCGCGACGCCGGCGACGGAGGTCGTCGCCCGGAATCCCGTCGAGCTCCGCGAGGGATTCCCGCAGCACCTGGCCCAGCATTCGCGCGGCGAGGTCGGGATCGATGTGTGCACCGCCCACCGGCTCCGGCACGATCTCGTCGACGACGCCGAGCTCGAGGCAGTGGACGGCGTCGGGGCGGAAGGCGGCCGCGGCCTTCTTCGCCTGGCCCGCGTCGCGCCAGAGGATCGCCGCGCAGCCCTCCGGCGAGATGACCGAGTAGATCGCGTTCTCCTGCATGAGCACGCGATCGGCGAGCGCGATCGCGATCGCGCCGCCCGACCCTCCCTCGCCGATCACGCAGGCGACCGTCGGGACGCCAAGCCGGGCCATCGTCGCCTGCGACTGCGCGATCGCGGCACCCTGTCCGTGCTGCTCGGCGACGACGCCCGGGTACGCGCCCGGCGTATCGACGAGCGTGACGACGGGGAAGCCGTGGCGGTCGGCGAGCTCCATCGCGTGCATCGCCTTGCGGTAGCCCTCCGGGTTCGGCATCCCGAAGCGCCGGCCGGCACGCTCGTGGATGTCCCGCCCCTTCTGCTGTCCGATCAGGACGACGGTGCGGCCGTCGAGCTTGCCGAGGCCGGCGATCATCGCGCCGTCGTCGCCGAGCGCGCGGTCACCGTGCAGCTCGAACCAGTCCTCGAGCAGGCGCTCCACGTAGTCGAGCGTGTACGGCCGGTCGTCGTGGCGGGCGAGCTCGACCTTGCGCCAGATTTCCTCGTCGGTCGCCTCCTCGCCGATCCGAGCGATCTGCCGCTGAAGCCGCTCGAGCTCGCCGGAGAGCTTCGCGCCGCCGAGGAGCGGCAGGTTCCGCAGCCGCCCGAGCCGCTCTCGCAGCCGTAACTCGTGCTCACTCGGGGGCATCGAACAGCCTCAGGAGGCGGGCCAGGGCCGGACGCAGCTCCTTGCGCGGCACGATCGCGTCGATGTGCCCGTAGCGGAGGTTCTGCTCGGAGCGGCCGAAGTCGTCCGGCAGCTTCTCGCGCGTGATCTCCTGCACGACCCGTGGCCCGGCGAAGGACATGAGCGCGTTCGGCTCCGCGAGGAGGACGTCCCCCAGCGTCGCGAAGCTCGCGAGCACGCCTCCGGTCGTCGGGTGGGCCATCACGCAGAGGAGCGCCTGCCCCGCGTCACGGAGATCCTCGACGGCGGCCACCGTCTTCGGCAGCTGCATGAGGGCGAGGATCCCCTCCTGCATGCGCGCACCGCCCGAGCTCGTGACCGCGACGAGCGGCGTCCCCGCCTCCGCCGCCGAGTCGCAGGCACGCGAGAGCTTCTCGCCGACGACGCTCCCCATCGAGCCGCCCATGAAGGCGAAGTCCATGACGGCGAGCTCGCACTGGCGTCCCTCGATCGCGGCCCGCCCGATCACCATCGCGTCGGCGAGGCCCGTCTTCATCTCGGCCTCCGCGAGCCGCTCGGTGTAGGGACGGAGGTCGAAGAAGCCGAGCGGATCCTCGGAGTGAAGCTCCGTCGCCTCCTCGGAGAAAGAGCCGTGATCCGCGAGCGAGTCGATACGCGCCCGCGCCCGCATCGGGAAGTGGTGGCCGCACTGCTCGCAGACCCAGAGGCTCCGCTCGAGCTCGTCGTCGCGGTAGTGCGAGTGACAGCTCGGGCAGGTGTTCGGGTGGCTGGGCGGAGGGCTTGGCTGGTCGTTGGTCTCGACCGAGACGTCGATCTTGGCCACGTCGGCAGCTTAGACCTCAAGCCCGGGAGGGAGGTTGCGAAGCGACTCAGTAGCCGAGGGCTGCGGCGAGTCGCTCGAGCTTCTCGACGTTCGCCGGGTCGGGTGCGAGGCCCGTGAAGCCTGCGCCGACGAGGCGGCCGCTCTCCCTCACACCGGCGAGAAGCTGCTCGAGCTCGCCGAGCGAGGGGCCGCCGGGCTCGGGCATGAAGACCGCGAGCTCGTCCGGCTCGAGGACGTCGCAGTCGAGCGCGACGTAGACCGCCTCGGAGCGGCCGAGCAGGGCGCGGGCATCGTCGCCGATGCCGGCAGACGCGATGAACTCCTCCTCGGGCGGATCGAGGTTGCGCGCTCCCCAGAGGACGACGTCGGACGCCGCGACCGTGCCGCGGTCGAGCAGCATCCGCAGCGGCATGCCCCATTCGTTGCCGGAGGGGGAGGTCTCGGGCGTGTTCAGGTCGCCGTGTGCGTCGAGCCAGAGCACGGCGACCCGACCGTGGCGGGCGGCAAGACCTTCCACGGCGCCGATGTGCGAGCAGCAGCAGCCGCCGAGCACGAGCGGGCGGGCAGGCAGGTCGGAGGCCACCGCGAGCGTCTGCATGGCCAGCGTCTCCTCCTCGACGACGGCCACCTCCGGATAGTCGAGCGGGAGCGATGCGGCCTCCACCATCGGCTCCCCTCCGTCGCCCCAGGCCCTCGGGACGCGAACGAGCCCGGCCGCGAAGGACCGACCGCAGGCGTGGCACTCGTAGCCTTCGTCAACAGCGACCGCCGTCAGGGTGCGGCACCTCGGACAGCGGGCGCGCAGAAGGCTCACTCCAGCACCTTCTCCCAGACGATCTGCTCCTGATCGACGTGCATGCCGACGCTTTCGTAGAGCTTCGTCGCTCCCGTCGCGTTCTGCGAGTCGACGCCGAGACCGACGCGACGCTGCCCGCGCCCGTGGAACTCGCGAAAGCTCCGGAGGAGCAGCGCCTTCGCGAGACCACGGCCACGCCAGGCGGGCCGGACGCCGAGCGCGCCGATCCAGCCGCCCCCGGAACGCTCGGGGTCGTTCCGTGTCACGGCGACCACCTCGTCGCCCTCGCGCACGAGGAACCAGAGCGACGGGTCGTGGTCCGGCTTCGCCTCCTGTCGTTCCCACCACTCCTCGAACGCCTCCGGCCGGTGGTTCCAGTGCTCCGCGAACGACTCCTCGAGTGCGGCGTGGAACGGACGCGCGGACTCCTCCGAGAACTGCTCCATCCGCAAACCCTCCGAGAGGGCCGGCTCCGGCGGCGGTTCCGCGGGAAGCTCGATCGTCATCTCCCAGAAGCGGCGCACCTCGCGGTAGCCCCGGGTGGTGAGGAGCTGCGGCGCCACGGTGTCCGGAGCGAGCGTGACGTTGTGGATGCGTCCGACTCCGTGCTCCCGCAGTCGTCCCTCGGTCAGATCGAGCAACCGCGAGCCCAGTCCGCACAGCACGTGGTTGCGGTGGACGACGCCGACCGCGAGGCCGGGGTCCTCATGAGCCTCCACCCAGCCGAACGCGACGATGTCGCCGTCCTCCTCGAACAGCCACGTGTCGCCTTCGAGGTCGACCCGCGCGAGCCAAGCGGTGACATCGGCGACCCCGACTCGGGAGGGGCGACCGAAGAGGCGCGTCTCGTCCTCCGCGAGGAACGCCGCGAGGGAGGGAAAGTCTGCGGTGGTTGCCGACCGGACGTTCACGCAACGAGCGAGTCGAGGCTCTCGGCGAGACCGGCGAGGCTGCGCAGCTCGACGTCCGGCTGCGGCTCGGGCGCCTCGCCGAGCCGGTTGATCCAGACCGTCCGCAGTCCGAGCGCGACGGCGGGAGCGATGTCGTGGAAGAGGCTCGCGCCGACGTGGACGCAACGCTCGCGAGCGGCGCCGCTTCGTGCGAAGAACTCCTCCCAGTGGGCGGGCGAGGGCTTGTACGAGCCGACCTCGGACGCTGCGATCGAGAGCTCGAACTCGACCCCAAGCCGTGCGAGCGACGCGTCGAGAAGATCGCGGTCGGTGTTCGAGAGGATCCCGAGCCGCCAGCCGTGGGCGCGCGCGTCCGCGAGCGCCGCCGGTGCTTCCGGGAACGGCTCCCAGTCGGGCAGCGAGCGCCCGAGCGCATCCTCCTCCTCCGCGGGTGCGCCGAGGCGCGCCAGCGCGACGGCCATCACCTCGCGGTATCTGCGACTGGGATCCTCCCGCTGGATCTGCGGCTCGAGCTCGTGATACGTGCGAAGCAGGTCACCGGCACGGGCCGCGCCGAACAGCCGCTCGAGCTCGCGCCCGATGCCGCCGTTCCAGTCGATCAGCGTGCCGTAGCAGTCGAAGGTCGCCCAGCGATCCACGTCCGCGAGCCTATCGAGGCCTGGGCTACTCCTCGAAGCGCGTGAAGACGACGCACGCGTTGTGCCCGCCGAAGCCGAAGCTATTCGACACGGCCACCTTCACGTCGGCGTCACGCGACTCGTTCGGCACGTAGTCGAGATCGCAGGTCGGGTCCTCGACCTCGTAGTTGATGGTGGGCGGCAGCTTGCCGTCACGGATCGCGAGCACCGTGAACGTCGCCTCGACCGCCCCGGCTGCTCCGAGGCAGTGGCCGGTCGCACCCTTCGTCCCGGAGACAGGCGTCCTGTACGCGTCCTCCTCGCCGAGCGCGTACTTGAGCATCTGCGTCTCGGAGGAGTCGCCGACCGGAGTCGAGGTCGCGTGCGCGTTGATGTAGTCGATCTCGCTCGTCGCCACGCCGGCGTCGCCGAGGGCCATCTTGAACGCCGCCACGGGGCCGGTCGGATCCGGATCGGTGATGTGCTTCGCATCGGAGGAGAGCCCGTAGCCCGCCACCTCGGCGTAGATCTTCGTGCCGCGCGCCTTCGCGTGCTCGAGCTCCTCGAGCACGAGCAGCGCTCCCGCCTCGCCCATCACGAAGCCGTCCCGCTCGGCGTCGAAGGGTCGCGAAGCCCGGGCGGGATCGTCGTTCCGCCGCGACAGCGCGCGCATCGCTCCGAAGCCGGCGATCCCGACCTGCGTCACGGCGGCCTCCGTGCCGCCGCAGAGCATCACGTCGGCGCGGCCCAGGCGGATCGCGTCCGCGCCGTCACCGATCGCCATGTTCGAGGCGGCGCACGCCGTGCATTCGGAGAGGAGCGGCCCGCGCGTGCCGAGCTCGATCGAGACCCAACCGGCGCCGAGGTTCGGGATGATCGCCGGAATCGAGAACGGGTTGACGCGGTCCGGCCCGCGGTCCAAGAGCACGTCGTAGCAGTCCTGGAACGACTGCAGGCCGCCGATCCCCGTTGCGATCGCCGCACCGATCCTCTCGGCCTCCTTCTCGATCTCGAGCCCGGCATCGGCACACGCCTGCCGGGCCGCGGCGAGGATGAGATGCGTGAAGCGGTCCATCCGGCGCGCCCGCTTGCGGTCGATCCAGTCCGTCGGGTCGAAGCCCTTCACCTCGCACGCGAAGTGGACGGGATAGTCCTCGTGCTCGAACTGCGTGATCTCGGCGGCGCCGGAGTCGCCTGCGAGCAGGCTGGACCACGTGGTCTCGACGTCGAGCCCGAGCGGCGTCACTGCGCCCAGCCCGGTGACCACGACACGCCTGCGTCCGTTCGACACGGGGGAACCCATGGTTCCCCCGTGAGCCCCCTCCTTCTCGCTCACGTTCACTTCCTCACATCCCTAGTCCACCGTCGACGAGCAGCACGTCACCTGTGATGAACGATGCCTCGTCCGAGCAGAGGAAGCGTACCGCGCCCGCCACGTCCACCGGCTCCCCGAGCCGTCCGAGCGGCGTGTTGGCGAGCATCGCGGCGGTTGCCTCGTCCGGCAGCACGTCGGTGAGCCGGGATCGCACGTAGCCCGGAGCGACGACGTTCGCGCGGACGCCGCGGCTCCCGAGCTCGCGGGCGAGCGACTTCGTGAAGCCGATGATCCCGGCCTTCGACGCGGCGTAGTTCGTCTGGCCGGGATTGCCGTGCAGTCCGACGATCGAGGAGACGTTGACGATCGAGCCGGAGCGCTTCTTCATCATCGGCCGGCTCACCGCGCGACAGGTGTAGAAGACGGAGGAGAGGTTCGTCTCGATCACCGTGCGCCAGTCGTCGTCTGGCATCCGGGCGAGCAGGCCGTCACGCGTGAGGCCAGCGTTGTTGACGAGGATGTCCAGCTCGCCCGCCTCCTCGACCAGACGCACCGCCTCCTCGGGGCTCGAGACGTCGGCCTGGAGCGCCCGACCCTCGATCTCGCGCGCAAGAGCCTCTGCCTCCTCGGCTCCGGTGCGGTAGCCGACCACGACCTCGGCGCCGGCGCGGGCCAGTTCCTCCGCGATTGCGCGGCCGATGCCCTTCGAGGCGCCGGTGACGAGGGCGCGCTTCCCCTGCAGGTCGGCGAAGCTCACGCTTCGGAGAGGAGCTCGGGCAGTCGCTCGAGCGCCTCGAGGCTGTTCACCGAGACCGCCTTGACGCTGCGGTCGATCCGCTTCACCAGCCCGGAGAGCACGTTGCCCGGCCCGACCTCCACGAAGGTGCGCACGCCGTCGCGCATGAGCTCGGTCGCCGATTGGGTGAAGCGGACCGGCGCCGTCAGCTGGTCCACGAGGAGCGGCCCGATCCGCTGCGCCGACTCGACGCGGGCCGTCACCGTGGACATGAACGGCGCGACGGGCTCCTGGAAGCGCACCTTGTCGATCGCGGGTCGCAGCCGGTCGGCGGCGCGTGCGACGAGCGGCGAGTGGAAGGCGCCCGAGACTTTGAGCTTGACCACGCGACGGGCACCCTGCGTTTGCGCCTGCTCGATGCATTCGTCGACGGCGAGATGCTCCCCGGAGACGACGATCTGCCCGGGGCAGTTGTAGTTCGCCGGCCAGACGCCCAGAATCTTCCGGCAGAGGGCCTCGACGACCTCGTCCGCCAGACCGAGGATGGCCGCCATCGAGCCGGGATTGCGCGCAGCGGCCTCGGCCATGGCCAGGCCGCGCTCGCGGACGAGCGTGATCGCCTCCTCGAGCGTCATCGCCTCGGCGGCGGCGAGCGCGGCGAACTCCCCGACCGAGTGGCCGATGACGAAGTCCGCCTTGACGCCTCGCTCGCGCAGCGCGGCGAGCACCGCGAGCGAGGTCGCGACGAGCGCCGGCTGCTGCACGGCGGTATCGACCAGCTCCGCAGCGTCGGAATGGAAGCAGAGGTGCTCGAGGTCGAGGCCGCTCGCCTCGCTGCCGCGCTCGAAGACCTCCCTCGCCGCGGGCACCGCCTCTGCAAAGTCTCGCCCCATGCCCGCCTCGAACGAGCCCTGGCCGGGGAAGCAGAACGCCACCTTGCTCATGCCGCGGCCCCGATCGTCCAGCGCATGAGCGCGCTCCCCCAGGTCAGACCCGCGCCCATTCCGGTCATGAGCACGAGGCTCCCGGCCCGAAGCCTTCCGTCCGCCTGCGCATCCGCGAGCGCGAGCGGGATGGAGCCGGACGACGTGTTGCCGTAACGGTCGACATTGATCACCACCCGTTCCGACGGGATCCCGAGTTTCTTGGTTGCGTGCTCGATGATGCGCACGTTCGCCTGATGGGGAACGTAGACGTCGACGTCTTCGACACGCGTCCCGCAACGGTCGAGCACGGCGTTGCCGGACTGTACGAGGACCCGCGTCGCGAACTTGAACACTTCGCGGCCGTTCATCTTCACGAACCGGTCCGGGTCATCGGAGAGGCGGGAGCCGCTGCCCGGCAGCCAGAGGTGCTCGCCGCCGGCGCCGTCGGCACCAAGCTCGAAGGCGAGGAATCCCGTCTCGTCGGACGGCTCGAGTACTACCGCGCCGGCACCGTCGCCGAACAGGACGACCGTCGAGCGGTCGCTCCAGTCGAGGATCCGGGACAGCACGTCGCCGCCGACCACGAGCGCTCGCCGCACCAGGCCGGCCGCCACCATCCCGTACGCCTGGGCGAGCGCGTACATGAAGCCCGTGCAACCGGCCGAGAGATCGTAGGCAGCTGCGTCCGCGGCCCCGAGCCGATCCGCCAGGATCGCCGCCGTCGAGGGGAACATCATGTCGGGCGTGACGGTGGCGACGATCACGAGGTCTAGGTCCGCGCCGTCGCTCCCGGACTGCTCGAGCGCCTGCCGGATCGCCGGGAGCGCGAGATCCGAGAGCGCCTCGGTCTCGGCGGCGATGCGCCGTTCGCGGATGCCGGTGCGCTCGACGATCCACTCGTCCGATGTCTCGACGAGCTGCGCGAGCTCGTCGTTCGTGATCACCCGTTCGGGCACGTACGCCCCGAGGCCGGTGATCGTGACCGGAACGTCACTGCGGCCGCTGCCGATCATCCCGCCTCGCTCCCGACGAAGACCGTCAGCGTCGCCTCGACCGCGACCTCGCCGTCGACGGTGGCGCGGCCCTGTCCCTTCGCGATCGGCCCGCGCACGCGCACGAACTCGCACTCGAGCTCGAGCGTGTCGCCCGGCGCGACGACCCGCTTGAAGCGGCAGTCGTCGATCCCGGCGAAGAAGGGGATCTTGCCCCGGTTCGCCTCGTCGGCGAGGACCGCGACCGCGCCGCACTGCGCGATCGCCTCGACGGTCAGCACGCCCGGCATGACAGGACGGTCGGGGAAGTGGCCCCGGAACCACCACCCGTCCGCGGGCACCAGGAACTGGCCGCGCACGCGGCGACCGGGGTCGAGCTCGAGGACTTCGTCGACGAGCAGAAAGGGGGGCCGGTGCGGGATGATCGACTCGATCGTCTCCCGGCCGAAGGGCGCAGCCGGAGTACTCACGTCACGCGACGTCGCGGTCTTCCAGCCGCTCGCGCAGGCGATTCCGGCCGCGGTGTGCGTGGCACTTCGCGGTTCCAACCGGCATGCCGGCCGCCGCTGCGATCTCCTCGAACGTGTAGCCGAGTGCGTCCTTGAGCACGATCACCTGCGCCTGCTCGGGCGAGATGCCCGCGAGCGAGTCGCACAGCTCCCGGCGCAGCTCGGTGAGCCGGACGCCGCGGGCCGGGTCGTCGTGCTCCAGGTCGGCGCCGAGCTCCTCCGGCAGGGGCTCGTGCGAACGCGTCCGCTGTCGCTCCGCCACGTCGCGGCAGGTGTTGACGACGAGCCGGTGCAGCCACGTCGAGAACTGTGACTCGCCGCGGAACTGCTTCAGGCGGACGCAGAGCTTCGCCAGCGCCTCCTGCGCCGCGTCGCGCGCATCCTCGGGATCGCGCAGGAGGTGCCTCGCGAGCCGCTCGACGCGCGGTGCATGGCGGATGCAGAGCGCATCGAGCGCCGAGCCGTCGCCGGCCTTCGCGCGGGTGACGAGGACCGGGTCGCCGAGCTCCCCGTATTCGAGCGGACGTTGCGCGCGCAGGGGCTGACGGATCGCCTTCACGGCCGCAGTAGTCTAGATGCGAGTGTCGGATCTCTCTCCCGGCCCCGTCGAGCCGCTGCTGCGAGGGCGTCTCGGACGGCCGTACCGCTTCGTCGAGGAGTGCGCCTCGACCCAGCGACTGCTCGCGGGCGACGAGACCGAGGGGGCAATGGTCGCGACCGACCTTCAGACGCACGGGCGGGGCCGGCTCGGCCGCACCTGGGAGGCGCCGGCGGGGCGGGCGCTGCTCTGCTCGGTGCTGCTCCGCCCGAAGCCGCCGATGGCGCTGTGGCCGGAGCTCTCGCTCGTCGCCGGCGAGGCCGTCGCGGCGGCGCTTCGCGCAGAGGCGGGCGTCGCCGCCGAGCTCAGCCATCCCAACGACGTACTCGTCCGCGGCCGCAAGATCGCGGGCATCCTGCCCGAAGCGAGCGTCGGGCGGGTCGTGCTCGGCATCGGCGTGAACGTCAACCAGACTGCCGAGGAGCTGCCCGCCGAGACCGCCAGGCCGCCGACGTCACTGCGGGTCGAGACCGGCCGTGAGTGGCCGCGGGCGCCGCTGCTCGCTGCGATCGTGCTCGAGCTCGAGCGCAGCTACGACACGTGGCAAAGGCTACATACGAACCGCTAGCGCGCCGCGCGACTAACGCCCGTCGAGACCCTCGGCGCGAAAGTTCCGGGCAGCCTCGATCGCTGCGCCGAGGTTCAGGCCCTTGTCCTTGGCCTGCTTGATCAGCATCACGGTCTCGAGAGCGTCGATGTCGTAGATCCGCTGCTTCTTGCCCTTCGTCGGGATCTGCGCCTTGTTCGTCCAGTAGTCGAGCTGCATCTTCGAGATCCCGGCGATCCGGCAGACCTGCCCGAGATAGAGCTCGACCTTGCCGAGATGCTCGGCCAGATTGATGGGTTCGAGAAGATCGACCTGCCGGCTGACCGCCATGTGCCCTCGCCGCCTCGGGAATTGACCCCTTGCGAGAGTTATAGAGGGGCGACGCGGCTTTTGGAAGGGTGCGCAGCGGTAGCCGCGCCCTTAGGCCTCGACCGGCTCGACGTCGCCGTCGGTCTCGTCCGACTCGACGACGGGCGCGAGCGCCGACACGCGCTCGTCGTCTCCGCGGAGGCGCATCACGATCACGCCCTGGGTCGAGCGGCCGAGCCGCTTGACCTCCTCGACCGGGATCCGGATCACGGTGCCGCCGGTCGAGATGAGCATCACCTGGTAGCCGTCGCGCACGACGCGCGAGCCGACGAGATGACCGCCGCGGGCCTCGTTGAGCTGCACCGTCTTGACGCCCATGCCGCCGCGCCCCTTGACGGGATACTCGGAGACGCGGGTCCGCTTGCCGAAGCCGTTCTCGGTCACGACGAGCAGATCCGCGTCGTCCTCGGCGATGTTGATCGAGATCACCTCGTCGCCCTTGCGCAGCTTCATGCCGGCGACGCCGGAGGTGTCGCGGCCCATCGGCCGGGCGTCGGTCTCGTGGAAGCGGATCGCCTGGCCCTTGCGCGAGACCATCAGGATGTCGTCCGCCCCAGAGGAGTGGCGGACGCCGATGAGCTCGTCGCCGTCGCGCATCTTGATCGCGATGATCCCGTCGGCCTTGAGCGGCGTGTTGTACGCCCCGAGCTCGGTCTTCTTGACCACGCCGTTCTTCGTCGCGAAGACGAGGTACTTCGCCTCCTCGAAATCGCGCGTCTGGATCACGGCACGCACCTGCTCCTCCTGGCGAAACGGGAGGAGATTCACCATCGCGCGCCCTTTCGACTGGCGCGACCCGAGCGGCAGCTCGTGCACCTTGAGCCGGTAGACCTTGCCGACATTGGTGAAGAAGAGGATGTAGTCGTGCGTGGAGGCGACGAAGAGATGTTCGATGTAGTCGTCCTCCTTCAGCTCCATCCCCATCACGCCGATGCCGCCGCGCCGCTGCTCCCGGTACGTCGTCACGGGTAGCCGCTTGATGTAGCCGGAGCGCGTGATCGCGATGACCATGTCCTCCTCGGCAATCAGGTCCTCGAGCTCGAGCTCCTCCTCGGCGGCGACGATCTCGGTGCGGCGGTCGTCGTTGCGGCCGTAGATCTGCTTGATCTCGAGCAGCTCGTCGCGGATGACGCCGTCGATCTTGGCCGGGTCGCCGAGGATCTCGCGCAGCTCGGCGATCTTCTCCTGCAGGTCCTTGTGCTCAGCCTCGACCTCTTTGCGGGCGAGGCCCGTCAAGCGGGCGAGCCGCATGTCGAGGATCGCCTGCGCCTGGATCTCGCTGAGCGAGAACTGCTCCATGAGGCCGGTACGCGCCTCGTCGGTGTCCGCGGCAGCCCGGATCAGGGCGACGACCGCGTCGATGTTGTCGAGCGCGATCAGGTAGCCCTCGAGCACGTGTGCGCGGGCCTCGGCCTTGCGCAGCTCGTCCTTCGAGCGGCGGGTGACGACCTCGCGCTGGAACTCGAGGTAGTGGCGGACGAGCTCGAGCAGCGAGAGCGTCCGCGGCACGCCTTCGACGAGGGCGACGGCGTTGTAGCCGAAGGTCGTCTGCAGCGGCGTGTGCTTGAAGAGCTTGTTCAGCGCCACCTGCGGCACGGCGTCGCGCTTGAGCTCGACCTGGATCCGCATGCCGGTGCGGTCGGAGTGGTCGGCGAGATCGGCGATCTCGGTCAGCACCTTGTCCCGCACGAGGTCGGCGATCTTGACGATCACGCCGGCGTCGCCGCCCTTCTTCACGCCGTACGGAAGCTCCGTGACGATGATGGCCGAGCGGCCGCCGCGCAGCTCCTCGATGTGCGCGCGGGCGCGCATGATGATCCTGCCGCGGCCGGTGCGATAGGCGTCACGGATGCCGCTGCGGCCGACGACGAACCCGCCGGTCGGGAAGTCCGGACCCTTGATGTGCTTCATCAAGCCTTCGACCGAGATGTCCGGGTCGTCGATCATCGCCATGACCGCGTCGATCGTCTCGCCGAGATGATGCGGCGGCATGTTCGTCGCCATCCCGACCGCGATCCCGGTCGAGCCGTTGACGAGCAGGTTCGGAAAGCGGGACGGAAGGACCGACGGCTGGCGGCGCGACTCGTCGTAGTTCGGCTCGAAGTCGACGGTGTTCGCGTCGATGTCGCGTAGCAGCTCGGTCGCGATGCGTGCGAGGCGCGCCTCCGTGTAGCGCATGGCCGCCGGCGGGTCGTCGTCGAGCGAGCCGAAGTTCCCCTGGCCGTCGACAAGCGGGTAGCGCAGCGAGAACGGCTGCGCCATCCGCACGAGCGTGTCGTAGATCGCCGAGTCGCCGTGCGGGTGGTACTTCCCCATCACGTCGCCTACGGTGGTGGCCGACTTCTTGTAGGGCCGGTTCGGCTGCAAGCCGGCCTCGTGCATCCCATACAGGACGCGCCGGTGCACCGGCTTGAGCCCGTCCTCCACCCTGGGCAGCGCGCGCCCGACGATGACGGACATCGCGTAGTCGAGATAGCTCGAGCGCATCTCGTGCTCGAGCTCGCGGGGCTCGATTCGCCCCGGGCCGAGTGCGCCCGTCTCGACCTCAGACATCCAGGAACTTCACGTCCTTCGCGTTCTCTTCGATGAACAGACGGCGCGGCTCGACCTGGTCGCCCATCAGCATCGAGAAGAGCTGGTCCGCCGCGCTGGCGTCGTCGACGTCGACCCGGACGAGCAGCCTCTTGGCGGGATCCATCGTCGTCTCCCAGAGCTGGTCGTGGTTCATCTCGCCCAGGCCCTTGAAGCGGGAGAGCTGGATGCCGACCTCCTTGGCCAGGTCGAGCGCACCCTGGCGCAGCTCCGAGAACGTCTGCGCGTCCATCCGATGCCGGCCGATCGAAAGCGAGAACGGCGGCTGGCCGACGACCTCCACGAGCTTGGCGTACGCGCCGCGGAGATGGGCGTAGATCGGCGAGGAGAGGAGATCCGCCGAGAGCCCTACGATCTGCGCCGCCGAGGTCTCCTCCTCGATCACCCTGACCTGCAGGCCCTGCTCGTCGCGCTCGAGCACCGAGAGCTTGAAGCCGTTCGGCGGGAGCGCCGCGATGGCCCGCTCCGCCTCGGCGGGCGTCGTGACGTCGATCTCGACGAGACGGTGCGCGACGACGAGATCAGCGGCGTGATGGCCGAAGTCGGCACGCAGCCGGGCCGACCAGCCCTCGAACTCGGCGAGCGCCGACGTGAAGCGCTTCCAGCGTGCTTCGGTGAGCTTCACCGGCTCGCCCGAGCGGTCGCTCACCTCGAGCTCGCCGAAGCGTTCGCGCACGAGCAGGTCCTCGAGCTGCGAATCCTTCTCGAAGTAGAACTCCTGGTTGCCGAGCTTGACCTTGTACAAGGGCGGCACGGCGATGTGGACGTGGCCGTACTCGAACAGCTCGTGCATGTGCCGGTAGAGGAACGTGAGGACGAGGGTGCGGATGTGGGCGCCGTCGACGTCGGCGTCGGTCATCACGATGATCCGGTGGTAGCGGAGGGCGGAGATGTCGAACTCGTCGCCGATGCCGGTGCCGATCGCGGTGACCATCGCCTGGATCTCCGCGTTCGAGAGGACCTTGTTGATCCGGTTCTTCTCGCTGTTGATGATCTTGCCTCTGAGCGGGAGGATCGCCTGGTAGGTGCGGTCGCGGCCCTGCTTCGCAGGCCCGCCGGCCGAGTCGCCCTCGACGATGAACAGCTCCGTCGACTTCGGGTCGCGGCTCGAGCAGTCGGCGAGCTTGCCCGGCAGCGAGGAGCTGTCGAGCGCCGACTTGCGCCGCGTCAGCTCGCGCGCCTTGCGCGCCGCGAGTCGTGCGCGCATGGCCGCGATCGCCTTGTTGCAGATCGCCTTCGCGTCCTGCGGGTTCTCCTCGAGGAACCGCGCGAAGGACGCGTTGACCGTCGTCTGCACGAGACCTTCGATGCCGGGGTTGCCGAGCTTCGTCTTCGTCTGCCCCTCGAACTGCGGGTTGCGGAGCTTGACCGAGAGGACGGCGGCGAGCCCCTCGCGCACGTCCTCGCCGTCGAGGCTCTCCTCCTTCTTGAGCAGCTTCAGCTCGGCCGTTTTCGCGTTGAGGGTGCGGGTCAGCGCGCTGCGGAAGCCCGACAGATGGGAACCGCCCTCGACCGTGTTGATGTTGTTGGCGAAGGTGTAGACCGATTCCTGGTACGACGAGTTCCACTGCATCGCGACCTCGACGGCGCCCTGCTCGGTCTCGCCCTCGAAGTAGACGATGTGCTTGTGGATCGCGTCCTTCGCCTCGTTGATGTGCGAGACGAAGTCGCGGATCCCGCCCTCGTACTGGAACTCGACCGTCTTGCCGCCGGCGCGCTCATCGACGAGCTTGATGTGCAGCCCCTTGGTGAGGAAGGCCGTCTCGCGCAGCCGCTGCGTAATCGTCGCAACGTCGGCGTTGAGCTCCTCGAAGACCTGGGAGTCCGGGAGGAAGCTGATCGTCGTCCCGGTCGCCTCGCCCTCGGCCGTCTTCCCAACGACCTCCATGTCGGCCAGGGGGAGGCCGCGCTCGAACTCCTGCCGGTACACCTTGCCGTCCCGGCGCACCTCGGCCACAAACCGCTCCGAAAGCGCGTTCACGACCGACACGCCGACACCGTGGAGCCCGCCGGACACCTTGTAGCCCTCGCCGCCGAACTTCCCGCCCGCATGGAGCTTCGTTAGCACGACCGTCATCGCCGGGAGCCCCTGCTCGGGCATCACGTCGACGGGGATGCCCGATCCCCAGTCCTGGACGGTGACGGAGTGGTCGGGGTGGAGAGTCACCTCGATCCGGTCGTTCCGGCCGGCGAGCGCCTCGTCGACCGAGTTGTCGACGACCTCGTAGATGAGCTGGTGGAGCCCGCGGATCCCGGTCGAGCCGATGTACATGCCCGGCCTGAGCCGGACCGGCTCGAGCCCTTCGAGGACCGTGATGTCCTTCGCTGTGTAGTGCGTTTCAGTCATGAAAAAAGCCCTGCAAATTCCGCATTTGCGGGCATAAGGAAGTGTATCAGACGGAGCGGTCGTCCGACGCGCGAGCGAGTGCGATTTGGATCGCTTTTGCGACAGTTTCGCGCAGGTTCGGATCATCGATGCCGGCGGCGAGCTCCGCGGCCTCTCGCGCCTGCTCCGCGGTCGCCGCAATCGGGGAGCGCGGCGATTCGTCGGGCGTCGGCTCCGGCAGGGGTCCGGGTACGAACCGGAGTCGCGGCGATCCCGGCAGCCGGCCGGCGATCTCGTTCCCCCGCTGGGTCAGCTCGAAGCCCCAGATCGCGTCGCGCACGTGCACAACGAGGGTCCCGTCGGGCTGCGTCCGGGCCGGCCAGGCGTTGCGGGCGATCTCCTCACCGACTGCGCTCGGCCACGCCGTGACGACGTCCCCGGCGCCGCTGTCCGCTCCGAGCCGGGCGAGCTCCGAGCGGATCTCGCCGCTGATCGAATCCATCAGGCCGCCGCCTCCAGCACTTCGCCGGGCGTCACCTCGAGCAGCTGGTCGGGAGCCGCCGTCAGCATCGCCGCGTCCGTCGCCGTGACGAGCGCCTGACCGGCCGTGCGCACGCGCGCGGCGAGGATCCGGCGGCGTCCGGGATCGAGCTCCGAGAGGACGTCGTCGAGGAGGAGAAGCGGTGGCACGCCGGTGCGATCCGCGATCGTCTCGGCCTCGGCGAGGAGCAGGGCGAGCAGGGCCAGCCGCTGCTCGCCCTGCGAGCCGAAGCTGCGGAGGTCCCGGTGCTCCGCCGCGAGGACGACGTCGTCGAGGTGCGGTCCGAGCGAGGTGCTGCCGCGCTCGACGTCGCGGTCGAGCGCAGCCGCGAGCCCTTCCGGCGTCGGCGGCTCGCCCTCGTACCGGAGCGAGACATCGCCGAGACCGAGCTCTGCGGCGCGGGCGGCGAAGGACGGCTCGACCTGTGCGAGCACCTCGAGCCGGGACGCGATGAGCTCCGCCCCGAGGGTCGCGACACGCTCGCTCCAGGGCTCGATCGCCTCACGTCCCGCGAGGCCCACGGCCGCGCGGCGGAGCGCGGCGTTTCGCTGCGCCACGGCCGCCCCGTACTCGGCCGGCAGCGTGGCGCGGGCCGGCGCAAGGCGCCCGAGCACACGGTCGAAGTACGCACGGCGGGCGGCGGGCGGACCCTTGACGACGCCAAGCCGGTCGGGGGTGAAGACGAGCGTCGAGACGAGCGTCCGCAGCTGCTCGGCCGCGCGGAGCGGGGCACCGTTCAGCCGGGCGCGCTTGCCCTCGCCGCGGCGCACGGTCACTTCGAGCTCCATCCGCACCTCGCCGCGCGACCCGGTGACTGCCGTCCGCGCGCCCTCCGCGCCGAAGCGGACGACCTGCGAATCCGTCCGGGTTCGCGGCGAGAACCCCTGGGTCGCGAGGTGAACCGCTTCGAGGAGGTTCGTCTTGCCGACGCCGTTCGGCCCTACGACGAGCACGAGCCCCGGCCGCAGGGACAGATCGAGCCGCTCGTAGGAGCGAAAGCTGCGGAGCGAGACCCTCTCGACGACCAGCGCCGGTCAGCCCGGCAAGCGGATCGGCATGACGAGGTACGTGAAGTCGTCGCCTTCGTCCGTGAGGATGGCTGGCCGGAGCGGGCTGATGAGCTTCATCTGCACGTCGTCGCCTGCGATCGACTCGAGACCTTCCCGCAGGAACTCCGCGTTGAAGCCGATCTCGAGCGGCTCGCCGCTGTAGGCGACCGGCATAGACTCCTGCGACTCGCCGACCTCGTGCGTGCGCGCCACGACCGTGACCTCCCCGTCCGCGAAGCGCAGCTGCAGCGGCGTCGCGCGCTGGATCATCACGGCGGCACGCCGCACCACGTCGAGCAGCTCGGCCCGCGGCACCGTCAGCTCGTGCTCGAAGGCCTCGGGCAGGAGCTGCCGGTAGTTCGGGAACTGACCGTCGATCCGCCGCGTCGTCAGCCAGACGCCGCCGACCGAGAAGAGAACCTGGTTCTCCTGGACGCCGACAGAGATCTCGTCCGCGTCGCCGGCGACACGCGACAGTTCCTGCAGCGCGCGACTCGGGACGATCGCCTCCAGCTCCGGCGCCGCCGAGGCCAGCGTCGTCTCTTTCACCGCCAGCCGGTACGAGTCGGTGGCCGCCATCACAAGCTTGTCGCCGGCGAACTGGACGAGGACCCCTGTGAGCACCGGCCGGGCCTCGTCGCGCGACGCGGCGCGGGCGACCCGGGCGATCGTCTCGAGCAACGCCTCCCGATCGACCGCGAATGTCTGCGTCTCGGTGAACTCGGGGAGGCGCGGGAAGTCCTCCGCGTTGTACGTGTGCAGCGTGTAGCTCGCGCTGCCCGATCCGACGCGGACGACCGACTCCGATGCTCGCTGCTCGATCGTCACCTCGTCCGCCGGCAGAAGCCGCGCGATGTCTACGAGCGTCCGACCCGGGAGCACCATCGCGCCGTCTCCCTCCACCCGTGCCGGCACCGTGGCCCGCAACGAGAGCTCCATGTCGGTCGCGGCCAGTCGCAGCTCGCCCTCGTGGGCCTCGAGCAGGACCCCCGACAGGATCTGGATCGCCGTGCGGCTCGAGACGGCACGGCCGACGAGCGACAGGCCCTGGACGAGCTCGTCCTTCGTGCACGTGACGGTCAACCCCGCACCGACTGCGATGTCACTCTCGATCATCTTGTGGTCCTCATAGAAGTCATAGGGAGTGTGGATGACGGGGAAGACGTGCCTGAGGCGGCTTGCCTCCTGCTTGCGGCATGTGGAGCTTCATTGTGGACGATTCGGAGGGTCCCACAGGCAGGCAAGCGTCACCGCACCTGCTTCACACGAGCGGTTAGCTCCTGCACCAGGTTGTACACAGACCTGTCCTCACGGATCAGGCGCGAGATCTTTGAGGTCGCGTGGATCACCGTCGTGTGGTCGCGACCGCCGAACTCCTTGCCGATTTTCGGCAGGGACGAGTCGGTCAGCTCGCGGGAGAGGTACATCGCGACCTGGCGCGGATAGACGATGTTCTGTGAGCGCTTCTCCCCGCAGAGCTCGTCGTGGGTGAGCTGAAACCGCTCCGCGACGAGATCCTGGATCCGTTTGATCGAGACCTCGGCGGCCTCCCCTTGCGGGAACACGTCGCGCAGCACGTCCTGGGCGAGCTCGACCGTCATCGGCCGTCCGGTGAGCGACGAGAAGGCCACAACGCGGGTCAACGCGCCTTCGAGCTCGCGGATGTTCGTCGAGACGCGGCCGGCGATGAACGTGAGCACCTGCTCGTCGTGCACGTAGATCCCGTCGACCTTGACCTTCTTGCGAAGGATCGCGATCCGCGTCTCGAGGTCCGGCGGCTGGATGTCGGTGATCAGGCCCCATTCGAACCGGCTGCGCAGCCGCTCCTCGAGCGTCGCGATGTCCCGCGGTGGACGGTCGGACGACAGCACGATCTGGGAGCCCGCCTCATAGAGCGAGTTGAACGTATGGAAGAACTCCTCCTGGAACCGCTCCTTGCCCTCGAAGAACTGCACGTCGTCGATGAGGAGGACGTCGTAGGCGCGGTAGCGGTGCTTGAAGCCCTCGATCCGCTTGTCGCGCAGCGAGTTGATGAAGTCGTTCACGAACGCCTCGCTCGTCATGTAGCGAACCGAGAGCTCGGAGGAGTGCTCCGCGACGTACTGGGCGACCGCTTGGAGGAGGTGCGTCTTGCCGAGCCCGGTGCCTCCGTAGATGAAGAGTGGGTTGTACGCCTGCGCGGGGGCCTCGGCTACCGCGAGCGCGGCTGCGTGGGCGAAGCGGTTCGACGAGCCGATCACGAAGGAGTCGAAGGTGTACTTCGCGTTGAAGCCGCCGCTCTCGGGACGGGAACGCATGGTCTGGACCACGGGAACGACGCCTTCCGACCGCCCACCGTCCTCCGTCGGCTGCTCGCCGTCACCCGCCACCCGGAGCTCGACCGCGCGCTCGATGCCGACGATGTCGCGGACCGCGGCACCGATCAGACCGAGGAAGTTCCCCTCGATCCAGTCACGCGCGAACTCGCTCGGGACGGTGAGCACGAGCGTCTCGCCGTCGATCTCGAGGTGGTGGACATCGCCGAACCACTTGCTGTACGTCCCGTGGTTGAGCGCCCCTCTCAGCCGTCCGGAGATCTCCTCCCAGAGGTCATCTGCAGACAGCTCGAGTTGGTGCTCCACCGACGCCCTTGATCCTCCCAGTCTCCGGCCCGGCGGCCAGCATAACAGTGGCCAGGAGCAGGGCAAAATGGGCGGTTTTGCAGGCGCTTTCCCGATCGTCCCGATCCCTCCACAGCTGTGGACATAGGTGGGGAAAGTTGCCTCGGCCGCACTGCTGCGCGGTCTGCGCCTGTGGACAAGACGGTGGACGAAGCTTGTCTATACTGGCGCTCGCGCCCCGCACCCGCGGGGATTTTTCTGGCAAAGACGAACCTTTTCCGCCGCCGTGAAGCGCACCTACCAGCCCAATGTCCGCCGTCGCAAGCGCAAGCACGGCTTCCGCGCGCGAATGGCCACGAAGGCAGGCAGGGCGATTCTGAAGCGGCGTCGCGGCAAGGGCCGGACACGCCTTTCCGCGTAGCCGGGTTCGCCGGGACCGAGCCACTAAGCTGCATCCGTGAAGCGCGCCAACCGCCTGTCCCGCTCCCGGGACTTCGACGCGGTGCATCGCCGCGGCCGCTCGGTCTCGTCCCGTTTTCTCGTCCTTTATTGGTTGCCGCAGGACGAGCCGGCGGAGCCGCGCATCGGGTTTGCGGTGCCGCGGGCCGCAGGCGGCGCCGTCGAGCGGAACCGGATCAAGCGGCGCCTGCGCGAGGCGTGGCGCGAGCGGCTCGAGCACGTGCCGGAGGGGCACGACTACGTGCTGATCGTGCGCCCGGGTCTCGTGGAGGCCGCCGAGGCGAACGGCTTCGCCTGGCTCGGTGAGCGCATAGACGAGCTGCTCGAGCAGACCGGAGCCCTCGCCGCATGACCGTTTCCCACTCCGGCGCCGGCGGAGCTGGCGCCTCCGTTCCCGGCCGGCTCCGTCGAGCCTACGCCGGTGTCCTCCGCCTGTCCGGGCTGCTCGGGATCGGCCTCGTCTGGCTCTACCGGCTGACGCTCGGCACCCTCTTCCCGACCACCTGCAAGTACCACCCGTCGTGCTCCGAGTATGCGGTGCAGGCGCTTCGCCGCCACGGCCTCGTGCGGGGCAGCGTCCTCGCCGGCTGGCGACTGCTGCGGTGCAACCCGTGGAGCCACGGCGGCTTCGACCCGGTCCGATGATCCTCTACACCATCCCCATCATCAGCCAGCTCGAGACCGTGATGCGGCACGTGCTCGACTGGTTCCACTCGAGCCTTGGCTTCACCTGGTCGTGGTCGATCGTGGCGACGACGATCGTCGTCCGGATCCTGCTCGTGCCGCTCACCATCCGGCAGATCCACTCGATGCAGAACCTGCAGCGCTTCGCGCCGCAGATGAAGGAGATCCAGAAGAAGTACAAGCACGACCGGCAGAAGCAGAACGAGGAGCTGATGAAGTTCTACCGGGAGAACAGCATCAACCCGGCTGCCTCGTGTCTGCCGATGCTCCTGCAGCTGCCGGTCTTCATCGCGCTCTATTACACGCTGAAGCACTTCCAGTCGAACTTCCATCCCGGAGCGCACGCGAACCTCTCGTTCCTGCACTTCATCCCGTCGATCTCGGACGGGACGACCGCGCACTGGGGCGGGTACGTGCTCCTGTTCATCTACGTCGTGAGCCAGATGGCGTCGTCGTATTTCATGATGACGACCACCGACAAGACGCAGCGCGTGCTGTTCATGATCATGCCGGTCGTCTTCGTCTTCATCATCGCCCGCTTCCCCGCCGGTCTCGTTCTCTACTGGGTGACGACGAACCTCTGGACCGTTGGCCAGGGACTGATCACCCGCCGCCTGATCTCGCGCACGCCGGCGCCGACCGCGGAGAAGCGCAGCTCGCGGACGCCGCCGAAGGACGACGGGACGAGCGGCAACGGCGCCCGCCGCGAGTCGCCGTCGCCGGAGCCCGCTCCCTCGGCCTCGCAGCGGCCGCGCCAGGTGCGGCGGAAGAAGAAGCGCACGAGCCGGCGGTGAACGAGGTCTCCGAACTGACCACCGAGGCGACCGGGGAGACGGTCGGCGAGGCGAAGTGGTCGGCGTTGCGCGAGCTCGAGCGCCGGCATCCGGGCCTCGACAAGGCCGCGGTGCGCTTCGAGGTCGTCGCCGAAGGCGAGCGCGGCATCCTCGGCGTGGGTTACGAGCCGGCCCGCGTCGTCGCACATCTGCCGGCCGACGCCGCGGAGGCCGCGGCGGCGAGCACCGGCGAGGAGACGGACCAGGTCGCTGACACGCGTAGCCTCGTGGCGCGGATCGTGGCGGCGCTCGGCGTCGACGCAACGGTCGACGCCCGCGAGGAGGCCGAAACCGTCGTCGTCACGTGCTCGGGGCCGGAGGTCGGACTTCTGATCGGGCGCCACGGACAGACGATCGACGCGATCCAGTATCTCCTCAACGCGATCGGCTGGCGCGCCCACGGCGAGGAGCGCAGAGAGGTCCTCGTCGACGCTGCCGGGTATCGCGCCCGCCGGAAGGCGACGCTGGAGGCGCTCGCCTTGCGGGTGGCCGACCGCGTGCGCGACTCCGGCGAGCGTGAGGAGCTCGAGCCGATGACGGCCGTCGAGCGAAAGGTCGTCCACCTGCGCCTCAAGGACGTGGACGGCGTGGCCACGACCTCCGAGGGCCTGGAGCCGAACCGCTACGTCGTCGTCCTTCCTGAGTGACTGGCTCGCCGCTGTCCTCGCGACGCCCGGGCTGACGGCGCTCCGCGATCCCGTCCAGGCGCGGGAGATGCTGCTCGACGACGCGCTCCGCGCGCTGCCCGTGCTCGACCGCTTCGAGGGGCCGCTGATCGACGTCGGCTCCGGCGGCGGCTCGCCGGGCATCCCTCTCGCTGCGGCTCGGCCCGAACGTGAGGTGACGCTGCTCGACGCCGAGCGGCGCAAGTGCGACTTCCTGCGTCGCTGGGCGCCGCCGAACGCGCAGGTCCTCTGGGGTCGGGCAGAGGAGCAGACGCCGGAGCGCTGGGGCGTCGCCGTGGCGAAGGCGCTCGCGCAGCCTCCGGTCGCCGCGGAGCTCTGCCTGCCGCTCGTGCGCCGCGGCGGCGCCGCGATCCTCTGGCTCGGCGAGAGCGCCCGGTTCGACCGCCTCGCGGCTGCGTCCGAGCGGCTCGGCGGCGGTGCGCCGGAGCTGCTCGACGGTTTGTGCGTCCTGCCGAAGGTGGCCGCGACCCCGCCTGGCTTCCCGCGCCGCGCCGGCGTCGCGAAGAAGCGTCCGCTGGCCTAGCGACAATGGTTGTGGCCAATGAGTCGGATCTACGCCCTCGCGAACCAGAAGGGCGGCGTCGGCAAGACCACGACGGCCGTCAACGTCGCCGCCTGCCTCGCCGAGGCCGGCGAGCGGGCGCTCGTGATCGACCTCGACCCGCAGGCGAACGCGACGTCCGGGCTCGGGATGCGCGCGAACGGCAGCTCGAGCTACGACCTCCTCGACGGGGCGCCACTCGACGAGCTCGTCCACCCGACTGCCTTCCCGAATCTCGACCTCGTTCCGGCCAAGCCGGATCTCGCGGGCGCGGTGGTGGAGCTCTCCGGCCGGCCCGACGGCGAGCGCTACCTGGCCGAGGCCCTCGCCTCCGGCAGCGAGCGCTACGACTTCGTCTTCCTCGACTGCCCCCCGTCACTCGGGCCGCTTACGGTCAACGCCCTCGCCGCCGCCGACCGGGTGCTCGTACCGGTGCAGGCGGAGTACTACGCGCTCGAGGGGCTGACGCAGCTCCTCCACTCGGTCGAGCTGATCCGGCGGCGGCTCAATCCGCGCCTCGGCATCGGCGGCGTCCTTCTCACGATGGTCGACGGCCGGACGCGGCTCGCGCAGCAGGTCGAGGAGGAAGTACGGCGCCACCTCGGCGAGCTCGTCTTCCGCACGTCGGTCCCTCGCTCGGTGCGTCTCGCCGAGGCTCCGAGCCACGGATTGCCCGCGATCGCCTACGACCGTCGCTCCGCCGGAGCCGACGCCTACTGGAAGGTGGCGATGGAGCTTGTCGAGCGCGCCTGAGTCCTCTCCCCAGCGTCGCGGGTTGGGCCGCGGCCTCGAAGTCCTGATCGGCGGCCATCCGGTCCCGTCCGAGCTGCTCGAGATCCCCGTCGACGCGATCCACCCGAACCCGCGCCAGCCTCGCCGCCGCTTCGAGCCCGAGGCGGCCTCGGGGCTGGCCGAGTCGGTACGTCAGCAGGGCGTCATCCAGCCGCTGCTCGTGCGGCCGCGCGGCGTGGGCGGTTACGAGATCGTCGCCGGCGAGCGCCGCTGGCGGGCTGCGCGGGAAGCGGGTCGTCAGACGGTGCCTGCCGTCGTGCGCACGGCGGACGACCGCGAGACCCTCCTGCTCGGACTCGTCGAGAACGTCGCCCGCGAGCAGCTGACGCCGATCGAGGAGGCGCGCGCCTACGCGGTGCTGATCGACGAGTTCTCGCTGACGCTCGGCGAGGTGGCCGAACGCGTCGGTCGCTCGAAGCCGTCGGTCTCGAATCGGATCCGCCTCCTCGAGCTGCCCGACGACGTGCTCGGAATGGTCGAGCGCGGGCAGCTCAGCGAGGGCCACGCCCGCGCCGTCCTCGCCGTCCCCGACCACGAGGGTCGCCGCCGGCTCGCGCGCGAGATCGTGCGGCGGGGTCTCTCGGTGCGGGCGGCCGAGCAGCGCGCGAAGTGGGCCGGCGCGCGCCAGCGGCCTCGCGCACGCGCGGCGACGGTCGATCCGGCGCTCGCCGACCGTGCTCGCGCTGCGCTCGAGCAGCTGACGGGTTGGCATGCGCGCGTCGTTCCGGGACGGGTCGAGCTGCCGTTCGGCGACGACCACGATCTCGCCGAGCTGGCCGAGGCGCTCGAGAACGCCGCGGCTACAATGCCCCACCGCGCGGGCGATTAGCTCAGCTGGTTAGAGCGCCGCTCTGATAAGGCGGAGGTCCCTGGTTCGAATCCAGGATCGCCCATTAGTGCAGCCGGTGCGTGCGAACGAGGTACTCCTCGACCGCGAGCAGGAACGACTCGTCTTGGGCGAGCTCGACGAGCCGGCCCTTCGTCGCCGCGTCGAGGTCCCGGTCTAGCGCGACCTCCACGACGAAGCTCGGCGTCCGGCCCGTCTGGGAGAGCGCCGCCATCCGCAGGAAGATCCGGCGGGCCTCCTCGTTCTGCGAGATCGCCTCGAACGACTCGAGGTCGTCGAGCCACAACTGACGCATGAGTCTCCAACGGCACCCGTCGCGCGGGGGATACGCCGGTTTTCGGCGGACGGGCCTGAGCTATATTCGAGACGAGGTCGGGCCGATGCAGGAGATGCTCATCTACGGAGTCAGCTTCGATCTGGTCGGCAAGCAGCCGATCGTTCTCCTCAAGACGGCCGACGGCAACAAGTTCCTGCCGATCTGGATCGGGCATCCCGAGGCGGCGGCGATCCTCATGAAGCTCCAGAGCCAGACGTCCGTGCGGCCGATGACGCACGACCTCTTCAATGAGATGCTCGAACAGCTCGGCGCCTCGATCAGCCGGATCACGGTCACGGAGCTGCGCGAGAACACGTTCTACGCCCAGATCACGGTCCTGCAGGACGGCCAGGAGATCGAGGTCGACTCGAGGCCGTCCGACGCGATCGCCCTCGCCATCCGCGCCGAGGCTCCGATCTTCGCGGCCGACGACGTGATCGCGGAATCCGCGATCGAGTTCGAGGGCGAGGAGGTCGACGAGGAGCAGCTCGAGGCGGAGGTGCTGCGCTTCCGCAACTTCCTCGAGGACGTCACGCCCGACCAGTTCGTCGTCGAGAACGGCGACGAAGAGGACTAGTGATGTAACCGGCAACGTCGCCGGGCAACGTCACCGGCCGCATCACTAGCGGGCGACGATAAAGGCGAGCGCCGCGCCGTTGAACAGCCCGTGCACGAGCATCCCCGGCAGGACGCTGCCGGTGCGGTCGCGCAGCCACGCGAGCGCGATGCCGAACGGGACGAGCACGAGCAGCGCCTCGACGAGACCGTGGGCGACCCCGAACGCGAGTCCGACGAGCGCGATGGACGGCGCCCGGCCGAGGAAGCGGAGCAGCGACTGTCCGACTCCACGGAAGGTCAGCTCCTCGACGAACGGGGCGATCACGGCGAAGAGGACGAAGTTGGCGGCGAAGGCGCCCGCGTGTGCCGGCTCCCAGTGCACGTTCGTGATCCCCTGCTCCTTGCCCGGGCTCTCGGGCAGCGGCAGGTAGGAGACGATTCCCTCCCAAAGGTAGATGCCGGCCACGGCGGCGAGTCCGAGCCCGAGCGCTCTTCCCCAGCGCGGCGGCATCCGCAGCGCGAGGAGGTCGAAGCGGTCGATCGCGATCAGCAGGATGATCCCGAGCCAGACGGCGTAGAGGATCGTTCCGCCTGCGAAGGTCGCGTACGAGTAGACCTCCGGCTGCGAGCTGCCGCGGTTGACGCTGCTGCCGCCGGAGAAGCGTCCGTAGTAGTTGATGCCCCCGATCAGGGCGACGAAGAGGGCCCAGAAGACGAGACGCAGGTGGCCGCTGCGCGGACGGGGCTGGGCGACGTCGGCCTGCACGGCGGCTCAGCATAGGCTTCGAGCGATGCGCCACTTCACGCCCGAGGAGGCGAACACGGAGCTCGAGCACGTGCGGCCTCTCGTCGAGCAGCTCGTCGCGACTCGGCAGGAGCATGCGCTCGCGGTGGAGCGGCAGGAGGAGCACGAGCGCCGGATCCGCGGCAACGGCGGCGGCATCCCGCCCGCCGAGCTAGCCGAGGCGACGGCTGAGGTCGACCGCCTCGCCCGGCAGCTGGCGCGGCTCGTCGACGAGATCGCGAGCCACGGGGCCCAGGTGAAGGATCTCGACAGCGGGCTCATCGACTTCCCGGCGCTCCGCGGCGACGAGACGGTGCTCCTCTGCTGGCAGCTCGGCGAGGACGAGATCGCCTGGTGGCATCGCGTCGAGGACGGCTTTGCCGGCCGCCGGCCGCTCCCGCTCGACGACTGAGGAAAGCGCCGCCTGGCGGCGAACCGGAGCCGTGATGGATCCGTTCTGGCGCCACATCGTCGTCGCGGCTGTGATCTTCGTCGTGGTCTCGTTGTTCGCCCGCGCGATCGACTGGTCGCTGCGGCGCCGGCCCCTGCCGCCGGAGGCCGTGACTCGCTACCGGATCTTCCGCCGGACGCTGTCCGTGATCATCCTCACGGTCGGCCTCTTCTCGGCGCTGCTCGCGATTCCCGAGGTACGGGCCGTCGCCGGCGGCCTGCTCGCCTCGTCGGCGCTGCTCGGCGTCGTCCTCGGCTTCGCGGCGCAGCGGACACTCGGCAACTTCGTCGCGGGCATCCTGATCGCGCTCGCGCAGCCCGTCCGCATCGGTGACCGTGTGGAGTACGCAGGTGCGGCTGGAGTGGTCGAGGAGATCGGCCTCACGTACACGTTCATCCGGGGCGTGGATCGGCGGCGAATGGTCGTGCCCAACGAGAAGCTCGCCTCCGACACGATCATCAATGCGTCGATTCGCAGCCACGAGACGTTCGCCGAGGTGTCGCTCACCGTGCCGCTCGCAGCCGACCTCGACGCCGCCCTCGACGGCCTCCGGGAGGACGTCGAGGAAGAGCGGGACGCGACCGTCTACGTCAGCGCCCTCGCCGACCGCGCGACCGTCACCGTCCGCGCTGCAGCCGCCGACGAGATCGCGGCAGAACTTCTCGAGCACGAGCTGCGGCTGCGCCTGCACCGGCGCCTTCGGGCGCTCGGCGTCTGGACGTGAGCCCGAAGCGGCGGTCCGAGCCGAAGCCTAAGCCGAGGCCGAAGCCGAGACGCCGCCGGCGCGTCCTCGCCGTCCTCGCCGTCGTGATGCCGCTCGCGCTGCTCGCGCTCACCGCGGCCGGCGGCGCCGTCTACTTCGGCGCGAGCTGCGATCTCGGCTCGCTGCGACCGGTACGCCAGGCCGACAGCTCGCTCGTCTACGGGGCGAACGGAAGTCTCGTCGGAGTCCTGCCGGCCGTCGAGAACCGGACGGCGGTCGCGCACGACGCGATCGGCCCGTGGATGCCGAGGGCGACCGTCGCGATCGAGGACCGGCGGTTCTACGAGCACGGCGGCGTCGATCCGGTCGGGATCCTCCGCGCCCTCGTGGCCGACGTGAGCGCAGGCCGCATCGTCCAGGGCGGCTCGACGATCACGCAGGAGCTCGTCCGCAACCTCTATCTCACGCGTGAGCAGACCCTGCGGCGAAAGGTGGTGGAGGCGTGTCTCGCCGTCAAGCTCGCCCGTACCTGGCCGAAGGACAGGATCCTCACCGCCTATCTCAACGACGTCTACTACGGCAATCACGCCTACGGGATCCAGGCCGCGGCCGAGACGTACTTCTCCGTCCCGGCCGCGAGCCTGACGCTCGAGCAGGCAGCGCTCCTCGCCGGCCTGCCACAGGCGCCGTCCTACTACGACCCGCTGCACAATCCGTCCGCGGCGCTTGCGCGTCGCGACGAGGTCCTGCGCGCCCTGCGGCGGAGCGGGGAGATCACGGCGGCGCGGTATGCGGCGGCCGTGCGGGATCGCAGCCTCCATCTGCGCCCCAGCCCGGCGTACGCGAGCCGCGAGCCCTACTTCGTCGGCTACGTCGAGAGCCTTCTGGATCAGGCGTACGGCGCGGCGACCGTTCGAGCCGGCGGCCTGCGGATCTACACCACGATCCAGCCGCGCCTGCAGCGGGCCGCGGTGCGGGCGCTGTCGAAGGTCGTCTACGCGCCGCGCGACCCCGCCGGTGCGATCGTCTCGATCGATCCCGCAACCGGAGCGGTGCGCGCGATGGCGGCCGTCACGCCCGGCGCGTCCGGGCTCGGCCTCGTCACGGCTGCCGAGCGCCAGCCGGGCTCGACGTTCAAGCCGATCGTGCTCGCAGCCGCGGTCGCCGAAGGCATGAACCCCTGGGCCACTCGCTATCTCTCCGCGCCGTTCTACTACGCGCCGCTCGACTGGCACGTCCGCACGTACGACGGCACGTACGCCGGGCCGGAATCGGTGGCCGCCGCGACGCTCCACTCGGACAACACGGTGTACGCGCGGCTCGCGCTCGACGTCGGCCCGGAGGCGATCGCCGGGATGGCCGAGAAGCTCGGCGTGCGCACCGGGCTACAGGCGACGCCGGCGCTCGCTCTCGGTGCCGATGCGGTGACCCCGCTCGACATGGCCTCCGCCTACGCCACGCTGGCCGCGGGTGGCGTGTACGCGCGGCCGCTCGCGATCCGCAGGGTCGCCTTTCCCGGCGGCAAGGTCGACTCGAGCTGGGCCGGCCCGGAGCGGGAGCGCGTCGTGCCGGACTGGGTCGCGGCCACGGTGACCCACGTGCTGGAGGAGAACATGCTTCACGGGACGGGCGTTGGCGCGCACGTTCCGGGGCGCGCCGACGCCGGCAAGACCGGAACGACCGACGACTACGCCGACGCGTGGTTCTGCGGCTACACGCCCTCGCTCGAGGCGACCGTCTGGATCGGCTATCCGCAGGCGGAGATCCCGATGCTCGACGTCCACGGGGCTGCCGTCTCCGGCCCGACGCTGCCGGCGACGGCGTGGCGGCTGTTCATGGGGAGCGCGCTCGAAGGCACCCCGAGTCTCGCCTTCGCTTCGGCGGTCTCGGCCGCAGAGTTCGCGCCGTGGGACGGGAGGTACGCCTACCGCGCAGCGTCGCCGCCGGTTACGTCCCCGTAGCAGCAGTCGTCGTCGCGGCGCTCGTCGTCGTCGCCGACGTGGTGGTCGAGCCGGTCGTCGTAGTCGTCCCGACCGTCGTCGTGGCCTGCGCCGTCGTCGGCGCGGTCGTGGACTGAGTCGTTCGCGTCGTCGCAGCGGTCGTCGTCTGCCGGCGGGTTCGCGTCGTCTGCTGTGCCTGGCTGCTGCTGCCGCCTGTGATCTCCGAGACCGCAGTCTGGGTCGTATGGCCCCGGACGCTCCGGTGCGCACCGCTGCCACCGGCGGTCGACCGAACGCCGGCCGGGGAAGGCCCCGGCGGCCGCGTGACAGCCCAGGCAAGGACGCCTCCGGCGGCCGCGAGGAACGCGAGCGCGAAGGCGATCGCCGCCCACCTGGGACGGCGCCGCGGCGGCGGCGGGGCGGCCGCAGGGGGAATGACCCGCGTGGCCTCGGTGTCCGGCTGCGAGGGGTAGGTCTCCGCTGCCGCGCCGAGGGCGGTCAGCAGCGTTTCGCCGTCGGGCGGCCGCCGCGCCGGGTCCTTGCGCAGCGCCGCCGCCACCAGGGCGGCGAGGCCGGCCGGTGCGGAGGGCTGCAGCGCCTCGACGGCGGGCGGCGGCGTGTGCCGGTGCATGTTCGCGAGGCCAAAGGCGTCCTCGGCCACGAACGGCAGCTCGCCCGTCAGCATCTGGAAGAGGATGACCCCGAACGAATAGACGTCGCTTGCGGGCCCGGCCGGCTCCCCCGCGGCCTGCTCGGGGGAGATGTAAGCCGCCGTGCCGAGCACGGTTCCCGGCTCGGTCAGGGTGCCGGAACCCGTAGCGCGGCGAGCGAGGCCGAAGTCGGCGACCTTCGGCCGCCCCTCCTCGTCGAAGAGGACGTTCGCGGGCTTGAGGTCGCGGTGGACGAGGCGGCGCGCGTGGAGATGTGCGAGCCCCGCCGCGATCCCCGTCGCGACGCTGCTCGCTTCCTCGGCCGACGGCCGGCCCCGCGCCAGGCGGTCCTCGAGGGTCCCGCCCGGCAGCCATTCGAGGGCCATGAACGGGCCCGCCTCGTCCTCGCCGTAGTCGTACACCCTCATGACGTTCTCGTGGGCGAGCCCAGCGAGGGTGCGGGCCTCCCGGCGGAAGCGCTCGAGGTCGGCCGTCGGCGAGAGGATCTTCAGAGCGACCGTCCGGTCCAGCGTGCGATCGTGGGCGCGCCAGACCTCCGACATCGGTCCGCGGCCCTGCAGCTCCTCGAGCCGGTAGCGCCCGGCGACCTCGTCTCCGGGTCTCACGACTACGGTATGCACCCACCGTGGCGTCTCTACTCACGCTCGAGGAAGCGCAGGAGCAGGTGCTCGGCCGCACGCGCCCGCTTCCGGCCGAGCCCGTGCCGCTTACCGAGGCGGCCGGCCGCGTCGCCGCGGAGGACGTGCAGGCCCGTGTCGACCTGCCGCCCTTTGCGAGCTCCGCGATGGACGGCTTCGCGGTGCGCGCGGCCGACCTGCCGGGCACCTTGCGGCTCGTCGGCGAGTCCGCCGCGGGACGGCCGTACGAGGCTCTGCTCGAGCCCGGTTGCGCGACGTCGATCTCGACCGGCGCCGTCGTGCCGGATGGCGCGGATGCCGTCGTCCCGGTCGAGCTCGTTAGCAGAACAGACAACAAGGTGGAGATCGCGGACGGTGTCCAGCCGGGCGCGCATGTCCGGCCTCGCGCGGGCGACGTGGCGGCGGGCGACCTCGTCGTGTCCGCGGGCGAGAGGCTGACGCCGGCGCGAATCGCTGCGGCGGCGGCCTCCGGCATCGCGACCTTGCCGTGCCTGCGCCGTCCGCGCGTCGCGGTGCTCGCCACCGGCAGCGAGCTTGTCGCTCCCGGAGAGCCGCTCGGCCCCGGCCAGATCTACGAGGCGAACGCGGTGATGCTCGCCGGGGCGTTGGCTGTCGCCGGCGCAGAGGTCGTTGCAGAGCCGACCGTGGCCGACGACGAGGCGGCATTGCGGAGGGCGCTCGAGCGAGGGCTCGCGGCCGACGTCCTCGTGACCTCGGGCGGGGTCTCAGTCGGGGAGCACGATCTCGTCCGCAGCGTCGAGCGCGAGCTCGGCGTCGAGGAGGTCTTCTGGCGCGTCGCGGTCAAGCCGGGCAAGCCCGTCTCGTTCGGGACGCGCGGCGACACCCTCGTCTTCGGGTTGCCCGGCAATCCCGTCTCGGCGCTCGTCGGCTGCGCGCTCTTCGTCGAGCCGGCGGTGCTCGCTCTGCAGGGCGCCGCCGACCCGCTGCCCCGGTTCGAGCCCGCACGGCTCGCGGTCGGGCTGAGGCGAAACGCGGATCGGGACGAGTTCGTCCGGGCGCGGTCGCGGCTCGAGGGGGGCGACCTCGTGCTCGAGCCTGTCGTCGGGCAGGAATCGCACATGATCGCCCGTTCGGCCGCGGCGGACGGCCTCGTCCACGTTCCACGTGGAAACGGCGAGCTTGCGGCGGGCTCGACCGTCCGCTGGCTCCGACTCGGCGGCTGACGGCGTTACTCGTTGACCGCCCGGCGCGCCTCTGCGGCCGCGGCGCGTCGCCGTTGCGCCAAGACGAGCGTGCGGATCAGCTCGCGCAGGGGTCCGCGCCGCGGCCGTTCGTGCGTGGCCGGATACGGGGCGTAGCGGCCGGCCGCGAGCGCTGCGAGCTGGCCTGCGACCGCGAGCCAGCCGAGCCCGATCACGAGCAGTGGCAGCGGTGCGTAGCCGACCGCGAAGAGCTTGGCGAGATACCACGGCGCGTCCCAGCCGAGCCCGTAGTGGTGGGCGAACGTCCACACGAGGTAGCCCGGGCCTGCGAAACCGGCGAGGTACACGCTCGTGCGCAGCATCGGGTGCCGCGTCTGCCCCTGCGGCAGCCAGAGCCAGGCGTGGAGCGACGGGAGGAGGAAGACGAGGGCGAACGGGTTCGTTGCCGCGACCAGGAGCCCGATGACGCCGAGGGCCAGCAGCGCGCCGCTGTGACCCGCGAGCCGCTCCTCCGGCCGGATCGGCCCGCGCGGCAGCAACCTGCTGCGCGCGACGATCCAACCGGCTCCGGCGAGGATGACCAGCCCGAGCAGCGCGCCCGCCGGCCAGGCGACGTTCTCGAGCGACGGTGGTTGTCCGCCGCCGCTTCCCCAGAAGCCGAGCGCGCCGAAGACGAGGAAGAGCGCGCCGACCCACGCCCAGAAGGCGACCCGGCTCCGGTAGCTGCGCAGCGCTGGTGCGATGCTGATTCGCCGCCTGCGGCAACGGGCGAACAGGTCGACGGCGGCGGCGAGGAACGGCAGCAGCATGAAGACGAGCACGATCTCGATCGCCCAGCCGCGGATGAGGCGCTGGCCGAGGAAGACGTAGCTCGTCGGGCCCTGCGCGAGCGAGACACCCTGTTCCATCGCATCAAGTGTGTCCTGCGCGGCGAGGCCGATCAGCGAGAGGTGCCGGACGTCGAGCGTCGCGCCGTCCCCGGCCGCGGGTGGTCGCGCACCCCCTGTCGTCAGCGTGACGGCGGGCATCCCGCGGCTGACGAACGGCGCCTGCTCGTACGGATTGAAGGGGAATGCAAGCCCGAAGAGCTGCTGCAGCCCGCTCGGCCGCGATGGATCGCTGCCTCCTTCCTCGGCGAGGGCGGCGCGCACCGTCTCAACGAGCCCGGGCGCCGGCGACCGTGCGGTGCTGCCCCCGAAGACGAGCCGCGGGTGACCGGAACCGCCGATCGAGTCGAGATTGATGACGGCCAGGACGTCGCGGCGCGACTGCTCGGCCGCGAGGTGCACGGCCCCGCGCGCCCCCTCGGCCGCGCCGTCCGTCGAGACGAAGACGATCGAGTAGGGAAGCGAGATCCTCTGTGCGGCGGCCGTCGGCGCATACGAGCGCGCGAGCTCGACGAGCGCCGCGGTGCCGGATGCGTTGTCGTTCAGTCCCGTGCCCACGCCGGAGTCGTCGCGGTGTGCCGTCACCAGGATCTCCTCGCGCGGGGAGATCCCGGCTTTCTCGGCGACGAGGTCGACGAGCGTGGTGCGGCGGCCGTGAATGGTCGCCGTGAACCGCTCGGAGCGGACGGCGAATCCATAGGGCCTGAGCTGGCGCCGTAGCCACGCCGCGGCACCCCTCGCGCCGGGCGTGCCGGGCCTCCGGTCGGGGTAACGGGTGGCGAGATCGGCGGCGAGAGTCGCCGCCGCCTGCCCGTCGAACGCCGGCGGCAGGTCCGGGGCCTGGAGCGCCGAGGGGCGCGCGACGCTGAACGCGAGCAAGAGCAGCGGCAGCCCGACGAGGAGCCAGGTGCCCCGGTAGAGGCGGGCGTTGACGGGACGCTCGAGCGAACCCGGCCGCGACCGCCGGCGCTCGGGTGCGGGCGAGGCGACCGTCACGACCAGTCAGTCTAGGACGGGATCGGGCGCGTGCGTTTTCCCGTGGAAACGGGCTAGTGATGTAACCGGCAACGTTCGCCGGGCAACGTCACCGGCCACATCGCTAGTTAGGTGTCGCGCTCGGATGGGAAGGCGGGGAGGATCGACAACCGAAGCTGCGGACGCGTGCTCCGTTTGGCCGCTACTGGTAGAAATCGGCGGGTTTAGAGCCCGGAATCTGCGGGAACGTCGGCGAGAGGCTGGCATGGACGAGGCGACACTGGTCGGGATGGCGCGGGAAGAGGCCGAGGGCATGCGGACGGTCCGTCTTCGCGTTCCCGCCCGCGCGGAGTACGTCGCCCTGGCGCGGCTCGCTCTCAGCGGCCTGGCCAACATCGTCGAGCTGCCGGAGGAGCTGCTCGCGGACCTCAAGCTCGCGCTCACCGAGGCGGTGTCCAACTCGGTGCGGCACGCCTACGCGGACGGAAGCGGCTTCGTCTCGATCGCGTACGAGCTCGGCCGGGACACGCTCACCGTCGAGGTCGTCGACGACGGGAAGGGCTTCGATCCGGAACGGCCGCCGCTGCTCGAGGGCGAGGAGCTCACCGAGGGAGGGCTCGGCATCGCGATCATCCGCACCATCGCCGACGAGTTCGAGCTGCACTCCCGGCCGGGCGTCCGCGGCTCGCGGCTCCGGTTCGCGAAGCGGCTGCGGCCGTCGGCCTGATCGTTGTCAAGAGCGACAACGTCCCGACGGAAGCTCCTCGTCGTCTTCAATCGCGCCCCGGTCTCGTACGTCCGTACTGAGTATGGGGCCCGCGCGGCCACGCGAGGCGGCGGCGGTGTCGTGACGGCGCTCGGCGGTCTGCTCGCGCACCACGACGTGACGTGGGTGGCGAGTGCGATGACCGACGAGGACCGGGCGGTCGCGGCGGAGCGCGGTGGGGCTTTCGTGGAGGAGACGGCCGACGGGGCCGCGTATCGCCTGCGCCTCGTACCGCACGAGCCGGCCGCCTACGACCGCTTCTACAACCTGCTCGCCAACCCGACCCTCTGGTTCCTGCAGCACTACCTCTGGGGGCTCGGCTCGGCGCCCGACTTCGGGCCGGCGCTCCACGAGGCGTGGCGGGACGGGTACGTGCCCGTGAACGAGGCGCTGGCCGCCGCCGCGGCCGAGGAGCTCGAGCGGGAGCCGGACGCGGCCGTGCTGTTCCACGACTACCACCTGTACCTGGCGCCGCGGCTGCTGCGCGAGGCGCGACCGGACGTGGTGACGTCGCACTTCGTCCACATCCCGTGGCCGGAGCCGGACTACTGGCACGCGCTGCCGGGAGACCTCCGCGTCGCGGTGCACGAGGGATTGCTGGCGAACGACGTCGTCGGATTCCACACCGACCGCTGGCGGCGAGCCTTCCTGCTGGCGGCCGAGCAGCTGCTCGGCGCACAGGTCGACGCGCGGACCGGGACGGTCGAGCACCGGGGCCACAGGACGCGCGTCGTGGCGCGGCCGATCGGCGTCGATCCGGCCGAGTTCGACCGCCTGCGCGAGGATCCCGCCGTGCTCGAGCGCGAGGCCGCCCTGGCGGGCCGGCGGCCGGAGCAGCTCGTCCTGCGTGTCGACCGGAGCGACCCGTCGAAGAACGTCGTGCGCGGGTTCCACGCCTTTGCGCTGCTTCTCGAGCGTCATCCCGAGCTGCACGGGAGGGTGGGGATGGTGGCACTGCTCGCGCCCTCCAGGCAGAACATCCCGGAGTACGCCGAGTACGCCGCGCAGGTCGAGGCGGCGGCGCGGGAGGTGAACGCCCGCTTCGGGCGAGAGGGGTGGGAGCCCGTCGAGCTCGACGTCGCCGACGACTTCCTGCGCTCGGTGGCCGGCTACAAGCAGTTCGACGTGCTGCTCGCAAACCCCGTCTTCGACGGGCTGAACCTTGTCGCGAAGGAAGCCTTCCTGGTGAACGAGCGCGACGGTGTCCTCGTCCTGTCCGAGAACGCGGGCGTGCACGAGGAGCTCGGCGAGTGGGCGCTGACCGTGAACCCGCTGGACGTCTCCGGACAGGCCGACGCGCTGTACGCCGCGCTGAGCCTCGAGCCTGCCGAGCGGCGACGGCGGGCGGACGCGATCCGAACGCACGTCCGCGCCCACGACATCCGAGAGTGGATCGACGCGCAGCTCGCAGACCTCGACGCCGTACGATCCGGCTGATGGACGACCTGTCGCACGTCGACGAGTCGGGTGCCGTCCGGATGGTCGACGTCGGGGGCAAGGAGCCGATGCGCCGCCGGGCGGTCGCGCGCGCGGAGGTGCGGATGGCGGCCGAGACCGCGCGGATCCTGCGCGAGCTTCCGAAGGGGGATGCGCTCGCGACCGCGCAGCTGGCCGGCATCATGGCCGCCAAGCGGACGAGCGAGCTCATCCCGCTCTGTCACCCGCTCCCGCTGACGCACGTCGAGGTGACCCTCGAGGTGGGTGACGAGTCGATCGAGATCGTCGCCACCGCCGAGACGACCGCGCAGACGGGAGTCGAGATGGAGGCGCTGACGGCGGCCTCCGTCGCGGCGCTCACCGTCTACGACATGGCCAAGGCGGTGGACAAGCAGATGCGGATCGCCGAGGTCGTGCTCGTCGAGAAGACGAAGGAGCGCACAGTCTGAAAGCGACGATGCTGAGGGCGGCGGTGCTGACGGTTTCGGACGGCGTCTCGAGCGGCACGCGCGAGGATCGGAGCGGCGACGTCCTCGACGAGCTGCTGCGCGGCGAGGGGTACGCGGTCGAGCGGCGCGTCGTGCCGGACGAGCGAGACGAGATCGCGGCAGCGATCCGGGGGCTCGCGGCGTCGAGCCGGCTCGTCCTCACGACCGGAGGCACCGGTCTCGCCCCACGCGACGTGACGCCGGAGGCCACCCGCGACGTGCTCGAGCGGGAGGCGGCCGGCATCGCGCAGGCGCTGCGCGCCGACTCGATCGCCAAGACGCCGCACGGCCTCCTCTCGCGCGGCGCGGCCGGAGTGCTCGGCTCGACTCTCGTCGTCAACCTGCCCGGCTCGACCGGAGGCTGTCGCGACGGCTTCGCCGTTCTGCGTCCCGCCCTCGCGCACGCGCTCGAGCTGCTTGCCGACGCCCCGACGGCACACGAGCAGACGTGACGGCCGGAACCTCGCCGGCGGTCCTTCCTGCGCGGTTCGCGCGGCTCGTCAAGATCGAGCACACGATCTTCGCGTTGCCGTTCGCCTACGTCGGCGCTTTCCTCGCGGTGGGCGGCACGCCGAGCGGACACGATCTGCTCTGGATCACGCTCGCCATGGTCGGCGCCCGCTCGCTCGCAATGGCGCTCAACCGGCTGATCGACGCGAGCATCGACGCGCGGAATCCGCGCACCGCCGGCCGGGAGCTCCCGAGCGGCCAGCTCTCGGTCGCCCAGGTGGTCGCCTTCTGCGTCGGCGCGCTCGCCCTCTTCCTCGCGGCCGTCTGGGAACTGGATCCCCTCGTCCACTGGCTCTGGCCGATCCCGGTCGCCGGCTTCGTCGTCTATCCGTACCTGAAGCGCGTCACCTGGCTGTGCCACCTCTGGCTCGGCGCGGTGGACGGGCTCGCGCCGGTGGGCGCCTGGGTGGCGATCACGGGCAAGCTGCCATGGCAGGCCTGGACGCTCGGGGCCGCGGTCGCGCTCTGGGTGGCGGGCTTCGACCTCTTCTACGCGCTCTTCGACGCCGACGTCGACCGGCGGGAGGGCCTGCATTCGATCGTCACGCGGTTCGGCGTGCCAGGCGCCTTCCTCGGAGCGCGGATCGCCCACGCGGCGACGGTCGCGTGCCTCGTTGGTGCAGGGCTCGGCCTCGAGGTAGGCACCCTCTACTGGCTAGGCGTAGCCACCGTCGCGCTCCTGCTGGGCTACGAGCACTCCCTCGTGCGTCCCACCGACCTGCGGAGGCTCAATACCGCGTTCTTCACGATGAACGGCGTGATCAGCGTCGCCTTCGCCGTGTTCGTGATCGCGGACGCCACGATTTGACCGGCCGGGGCGCCGATCTCGCGGCGCCCCGGACCGTTTGCCCTCCTAGCTCTGCGGCCAGTGCGGGGGATGGCACCAGCGACCGGAGCGGATGAACCCCGCGCCGGACGTGCTCCCGCCGAGCGAGCCGCCTGCGAAGCCGGCGCTCGGGTCGAACGTAGAGCCGAGCGATACGACCAGCCGGCCCCAGGGGCCTCTCACGAAGCCGCGTGCCAGCCCCGAGGCCTTTCCGTCCGACAGCGCGGCGTTGAGCGTGCCGTGCGTGTGCGTCCCGGCGCCCCTGATCCGGAAGATGCCGAACACGTGACCGACACCGTTCGCGGTGTCCACGAGGCTCCAGGCGCGGATCGTGATCGCTCCGGCGAGCCTCGGGTCGGTGCTCGCCGCCGTGCCCGTGTAGATCGCCCTCGTCGCCTGGAACGTGTCGCCGCCGTTGACCGAGCACGTGACCTGGTACTTCTGCGAGACGGTCGTCGCGTCGAAGGTAGCGCTAGCCGCCTGGACGGAGAGGTGCCTGCTGATGCCGGCCGCCGCAATGCCTGCTGCGGCGAGCGCTGTGACGACGAGCAGCGCGACGATTGCAACTCGCTTCCTCGACATGACCCTGCCCTCCTTGCTTGACGTTGATCGAGCCTCAGGCGATAGGAAGCCCGATCCGTGCACGCCGGCGGGCAATGGCGCCGTAAAAGCGCGGTAAATCGCGAGGAACCACCTATCCTGGGCGGGTGCTGACGGCGCGGAAGCTCGGCAGGCGGTACGGCGACAAGCGCGTCCTGCGGGGCATCGATCTCGCGCTTCCGCACGGAGGCTTCCTCGTCGTCACCGGGCCCAACGGCTCCGGGAAGACGACGCTGCTGCGGATCTGTGCCGGCCTCGCGCGACCGACCGAAGGCACGATCGAGCGCGGCGTGGCGCGTGGGAAAGTCGGCTACCTCGGCCACGAGGCGCTCGTGTACCGCGAGCTGACGGCGCTCGAGAACCTCGACCTCTACGGACGCCTGTACCGCGTTGCGGAGCGGCGCGAGCGGATCGGAATGCTGCTCGAGCGCTTCGGGCTCTGGGAGGTCCGGCACGAGCGCGTCGCCTCGTATTCCCGCGGCATGACCCAGCGCCTCGCCCTTTGCCGCGCTCTCCTCCACGAGCCGGAGCTGCTCGTCCTCGACGAGCCGTACAGCGCTCTCGACGAGGCCGGAGCCGAGCTCCTCGACGCGCAGCTCGCCGAGCTCAGCGGCGAGCGCACGTTCATCCTCGCCACGCACGAGCCCGCGCGCGTCGAGACGTTCGCGAGCGGGGGGCTCGCGCTCGCCGGATGAGCTACGCCCGGGACGTCGGAGCCCTGGCGCGCAAGGACCTGCTGCTAGAGCTGCGGGCGCGGGACACGCTGCCGGCGATGCTCCTGTTCGTCGCGGCCGTCTTCGTCATTTTCCACTTCGCGCTGCCCGGGAACCCGTCGCGGCTCGAGACGAGCGGCCTGCTCTGGGTCGCGATCCTCTTCACGGCGCTCCTCGGTCTCGGCCGGGCCTTCGTGCCGGAGCGCGAGCAGCGCACGTTCGACGGGCTCGTCCTCGCTCCCTGCGACCGGAGCGCGATCTGGCTTGCGAAGTCCCTTGCGACGCTCGCCTTCCTCGCCGCGGCCGAGGTCGTCGCGCTGCCGCTCTACGCCCTCTTCTTCCACCACGTCGGCGGCGCGACGGTGGCCGCGGTCGTGCTCGCCGACCTCGGCATTTGCGGGGTCGGCACGTTCCTCGGGGCCATGGCCGTGGCGACGCGCGCCCGGGACCTGATCCTGCCGCTCCTCTTCCTGCCGCTCGCCCTGCCGATCGTCGTCGGCGCCGTCGGCGCGAGCGTCGGAGCGCCCGCCGTCGCCTCGCCCGGCCGCTACCTCGGATTCCTCGCGCTCTACGACCTGCTCTTCGCGGTGATCTGCTGGGCGTCGTTCGAGTATGTCGTCGCCGAGTAGCGCGGCTGCTGCGACAATCCCGGCGGTGGGTCGCACCCGTCGCATCCCTCTGCCGGCACTCGCAGCCGGCTCGCTCGTGCTCGTCACGACGGCGCTCGCGTTCGTCTTCTTCGTCGCGCCGAACGATGCGGACCAGGGCTTCTCGCAGCGGATCTTCTACTTCCACGTCTCGATTGCGTTCGCCGCGTACGCGTGCTTCGCCGGCGGTGCCTGGAACGCGCTGCTGCACCTCTGGAAGCGGGATCCGCGCTCGGATCTCAGGAGCTACGTGTGCATCCACCAGGGCTTGATCTTCGGGACGCTCGTCCTGCTCACCGGTTCGATCTGGGCGAAGATCTCGTGGGGCAGATGGTGGCTGTGGAGCGAGGACGAGCTCGTGCTCTTCCTCGTCCTCTACCTCTTCTACTGCGCCTACTTCATGCTCCGCTACTCGGTGGACCCCGGGCCGCAGCGCGCGAATCTGAGCGCTGTCTACGCGCTCTTCGGCGTCGTCCTGATCCCCGTCAGCATCGCCGCGATCCGGCTCGCGAAGACCTTCACCCATCCGGAGGTGTTCACGCTCCACGGCCCGAACTTCGGCGGCTGGATCCTCGTCACGTATTGCCTCGCGCAGGCCGCGATGCTCGTCCTCGCGTACACGCTCTACCGGCTCGAGCTCGGTGGCAAGCGGCTCGACTCGCGCGTCCGCGAGCTGAAGGAGGTGCTCGCCTGACCACGTCGGAGAAATACGTCACGGCCGCGTACTGCGTCATCTTTGCCGTCGTGCTCGCGTACGTCCTGATCATGGCGCTGAAGCTGCAGCGGCTCGAGCGCGAGGTGGACGAGCTCGCCGGCCGCGGGTCTGCGGAGGACGAGGAAGAGGCGCCGCGGGAGCCGGCCCGCGTTGGCTGAGTTCCTCTTCTGGCCGGCGCTTCTCCTCTACGGAGAGGCCGCGGTCGGCTACCTCGGCGACGCGAGGCGGCCGGGTCAGGCCGGGCGCGCAGCGACCTGGGGAGTGCGGCTCGGCTGGCTCGCCCAGACCGCATTGCTCGGGCTGCAGGCGGTCCGCGACGACGGCTTCCCGTGGGGGACGTGGGCCTCGTCGCTCGACCTCTTCGTGTGGCTCGTCGTCTCGGCCTACCTGATCTGGGGCTGCCGCCGGCCGTACAGGCTGCTCGGTCTCGTCGTGATGCCGCTCGCGGTGGCGCTCCTCGTGGTCGCGCGCGCGGGCGGCGGAACCGGGATCGGGGGCGGCAGCCATTACTCCAACCTCTTCCTCGTCGTTCACGTCGGGCTCGTGCTCGCCGCCTTCGCCGGCTTCACGCTGGCTGCCGCCCTGTCGGGGCTGTTCGTGTGGGAGGAGCGGCGGCTGCGGACGCGCCCGGCGACGATCCTCCGCCGGCAGATGCCGGCGCTCGCGACCTTGGACGGGCTCGCCCTCCGGACCGTGGCATGGTCGGTGCCGCTGTTGACCCTCGGCGCGGCCGTCGGCCTCGCGCGGCTCGTCGTCCGCGGAGACCGCTTCGACGCGCTCATCGCAGCGACCGCCGTGACCTGGCTCGTCTGGTGCCTGTATCTCGGCCTGCGCCTGCTCGGCGGCTGGACCGGGCGTCGGGCCGCCTATCTCGCCATTGCCGGCTTCGTCCTCGTCGCCGTCGTCCGGGTGGCTCTCCCCGTCACCCACTTCGCGTGATGCGCCTCGTCCTCGTCGGCACCTCCCATCACCGCGCGCCCGTCGAGCTGCGCGAGCGGCTCGCGCTCGACCCGGAGCGGGCACAGGCGCTGGCAGCGCGGCTGGCGGACGGCGGACGGGAGGCCGTGTGTCTCTCGACGTGCAATCGCACGGAGCTGTACGTCGCCGCCGGCGACGCGGAGGAGGCCGAGCGGGACGCCGCAGCGGCGCTCGCCGCGCTCGGGCCGGAGGTCGAGCCTGCCCTTTACCGGCTCCACGATCGCGCCGCCGCCCACCACCTGTTCCGCGTCGCCGCGAGCCTCGACTCGCTCGTGCCGGGAGAGGGCGAGATCCTCGGCCAGGTGCGCCTCGCGCACGAGCTCGGCGCGACGGGGGCGCTGCTCGACCGCGTCTTCCGGCAGGCGCTCCACGCCGGTCGGAAGGTACGGGCACAGACCGCAATCGGCGAGAGCCCCGCCTCGGTGTCCGCAGCCGCCGCCGCGCTGGCGGAGCAGGTGTTCGGGAGCCTCGAGGGCCGCTCGATCCTCCTCCTGGGCGCGGGCAAGGTGAGCGAGCAGGCGGCCCGGAACCTCCGCGGGCGTGGCGCCGGGATCGCGCTCGTCACGGACAGCAAAACGGACCGGGCGCGGATCGACGAGCAGCTCGGCTCGGTCGACGTCGTCATCGCCTCGACGAGTGCACGCGGGCTCGTGCTCGATGCCGCGACGGTGGCGGAGGCACTGCGACGCCGGCGGGGGCGGAGGCTTCTGCTCGTCGACCTCGCCGTACCGCGCGACCTCGATCCGGCGATCGGAGAGCTCGACGGCTGCTACCTCTACGACATCGACGATCTCGAGCAGATCGTCGCCGAGACGTTGTCCCTGCGCCGGCGGGAGGCGGAGCGGGCCGAGGCGATCGTCGCGGGCGAGGCGGAGAAGTTCCACGAGTGGCACGCCTCGCTCGACGTCGTGCCGGCGATCGCGTCGCTGCGCGCCCGCGCCGAGGAGATCCGGGAAGCAGAGCTGCGGAAGGCGGACTCGCTCCTGGGGCGCCTCGACGAGAGCCAGCGGAAGGCGGTCGAGGCGGTCACGGCACAGATCGTGAACAAGCTCCTCCATCTGCCGACCGTGCGGATGAAGCAGGCGGCCGCGGCAGCCGACGGGGTCCTTTATGCTGAAACGGTGCGGCACCTCTTCGGTCTCGGCGAGGACGAGCGCTGAAGGTCAAGCCTGCGACGGGCCGTCCTCTGCCGCTCCAGGCGCCGACGGCGTTCATTCGAGTCCGGGCGCGCGGCGTCGGGTGCGCCCCGCCCGTGCGGAGGCGTCTCGCCTGTGCTCGTCCGCGTCGGCAGCCGCGGCAGTAGGCTCGCGCTCACCCAGGCCGAGCGCGCCGCCTCGTCGCTGCGGGCGCCCGGCGTGGAGCTCGTGCTCGTCCCGATCACGACGGCGGGCGATCGCGACCGTTCGCGTCCGTTCGGCGAGATCGGCTCGCGCGGCGTCTTCGTGAAGGAGCTCGAGGAAGCGCTGCTCGAGCGGCGGATCGACGTGGCCGTCCACTCCGCGAAGGACCTGACCGCGGCGGATCCGCAGGGCTTGACGATCGGCGCCTATCTCCCGCGCGACGATCCGCGCGACGCGCTGTGCGGTGCGGCCGAGCTGCGGCCGGGGATGCGGATCGGGACAGCCTCGGTGCGGCGGCGAGCGCAGCTGCTCGCGCTCGACGCGACGCTCTCGATCGAGCCCCTGCGAGGCAACGTCGACACGCGCCTCCGGAAGCGCCGGGAGCGGGGACTCGACGCGATCGTGCTCGCCGCGTGCGGGCTCGACCGGCTCGGTCTCGGTCGCGAGATCGGACATCGCTTCGAGCCGGAGGCGATGCTGCCGGAGGCGGGGCAGGGCGCGCTCGCGCTGCAGGTGCGGATAGGTGAGGAGCATCTCGTCGCGGCCGCCGACCACCCCGACACGCGGGAGCGCGTTGAGGCGGAACGGGCCGTCGTGGCGGCGGTCGGCGGCGGCTGCCTTGCTCCCGTCGCCGCCCACCACGACGGCTCGACGTTGACGGGATTCGTCGCAGCCGAGGACGGGTCGTGGCACGAGCGCCGGACCGGGGTGGATCCGAGGCGGCTCGGCGAGGAGCTCGCGGTCATCGCGTCCGCCCACGGAGCGTGACCGCGGGGAGCCCGAGCCGTCGGGCTCGCGTGGCCGTCACTCGCCCGGCGGGCCAGGCGGGGGAGCTGGCGGATCGGGTCGAGGCGCTCGGCTGCGAGGCCGTGCTCTGGCCGCTGCTCGCGATCGAGGCGATCGACGGCGATCCTGTCGACGCGAGCGGCTACGACTGGGTCGTCGTCACGAGCCCGAACGGGGCCTCGGCGCTGGCGCGCCGGCTCGCTTCGCCGCCGCAGCGCCTCGCGGCCATCGGTCCCGGTACCGCAGCGGCACTGCGTGGGCAGGGACTGGAGCCGGACCTCATCCCGCGGGTCTCGACGCAGGAGGGGCTCCTGGCCGACCTTCCGAGGCCGGCCGGGCGCGTCCTCCTCGCGGCCGCCGCGGGAGCGCGTCCGCTGCTCGTCGAGGAGCTCGGCGCCGACTTCCTGCCGCTCTATCGCACTGTCGAGCTTGCTCCGGAGACAACCCCTGAAGTAGACCTCGTCCTCCTCGCGTCGCCCTCGGCAGCGCGCTCGCTCGCCCGCACCGAGTCCCGTGCCGTGCCCGTCGTCGCGATCGGGCCGCAGACGGCCGCCGCGGCGCGCGAGCTCGGTCTCGAGCTCGCCGCCGAAGCCGAGACACACGATCTCGACGGACTCGGCGCGGCGCTGGAACGTGTCCTGGGCCGGAGCAGGCGGTAGCCTCCCGCCGCGATGCCGCCGCTGATCACGTTCCTGACCGACTTCGGGCTGCAGGACGACTTCGTCGGCACCTGCCACGGTGTGATCGCGTCGATCGCACCGGAGGCTCGCGTGATCGACATCACGCACGGGATCCGCCCGGGACACGTGCTCCAGGGGGCGCTCGTGCTGGCGAACACGCTTCCCTTCATGCCCGCGGGCGTCCATCTGGCCGTCGTCGATCCCGGTGTGGGCAGCGGCCGCCGCGCCCTCGCGCTCCGCGACCGGGAAGGCCGGTTCCACGTGGGGCCGGACAACGGCTTGTTGCTGCCGGCCGCCGAGCGGTTCGGCGGCGTCGCCGCGGTGCACGAGCTCGCGAACGCCGAGTACTCGCTGCAGCCGGTGTCGCGGACCTTTCACGGTCGCGACCTCTTCTCGCCGGCCGCCGCGCACCTCGCGGCCGGTGTGCCGCTCGAAGAGCTTGGGCCGCCGGTCGACCCGGCCGAGCTCGTGGGCGTCGAGATCCCGGAGCCCGAAGTGGGACAGAACCGGATTCGGGCGGTGGCCCTCGTCGTCGACCGGTTCGGCAACATCTCGCTCAACCTCCGCCGCGAGCATCTCGAGCACGCGGAGCTCGCCGCCGGGACGCGGATCGAGCTCACGTCCCGGGGAGAGCGGTTCTACGCGGTCTCGGCCCGGACGTTCGCGGATGCGCCGCGCGGATCGCTCATCCTCTACGAGGACAGCTACGGCAGCCTCGCCCTCGCCGTCTCGAGGGGGAGCGCCGCCCAGCTGCTCCGGGTCGAGGAGGGAGGCGAGATCGTGCTCGACCTCGGGCCGCGATGATCGACGGCCGCCGGTTCGCCCGTCTGGTGACCGACGCGGTGGTGCGTCAGCCCTTGCTCTGGCGGGTGTTCCGCCGGCCGCTGCGCACGATGTTCGACGGGCTCGCGCCGACGTGGGAAAAGCGCATCGGGCCGCATCACCTCTGGGCCCTCGATCTCGCGCTCGAGGATGTGCCTCCGCCCGCGCGCGTCCTCGATCTCGGCACCGGCACGGGTGTCGTCGCGCTGACGCTCGCCGAGCGCTACCCCGAGGCCGAGGTCGTCGGCGTCGACCTCAGCCGGGGCATGGTCGACGAGGCTCGCCGCAAGCTGCCGCCCGAGCTCGCCGGCCGGGTCTCCTTCGAGGTCCGCGACGCCGCGTCGCTCGCCTGTGCAGACGGCGCGTTCGAGCTCGTCGTCCTCTCGAACATGATCCCGTTCTTCGACGAGCTTGCCCGCGTGCTGGCGCCGGGAGGGACGCTCGTGCTCTCCTTCTCGCGGGGCGGCGAGACGCCGATCTACGTTCCGCCCGAGCGGCTGCGCCGCGAGCTCGGGGGCCGCGGCTTCGCGGAATTTGCGGATTTTTCGGCGCCGCCGGCGACGGCGCTGCGCGCGACGAGGCGGTAGGCTCCCGGTAACGGCCGTCCGCGACACGGTCGCACCGGTCCGAACGGCCTTGAGGCCCCCGAGTACGCGAGAGCGTCCACGGGGGCCTCTTCGTTTCGAAGCGTCAGAACCAGCTGATGTGCTGCTGCAGGACCGGCACGAGGAAGTAGAGGACGAAAGCGCCGGTCACGATCCACATGAACGGGTGCACCCGCTTCCACTCGCGGCGGGACGCGCAGATCACCGTGTACGTGATGAAGCCGAACCCGATCCCGTTCGTGATCGAGTACGTGAACGGCATCACCATGATCGTGAGCGCCGCCGACAGCCCGATCGCAAGATCGTGGAAGTCGATGCCCGCGAGCTTCGTGCGCTCGGAGCCGCCTTCCGCCTCGCCTTCCATCTCGGTCAGGGTCGAGATCATCAGCCAGCCGACGACGACGAGCGCAGCGGCGGTCGCCTGCGGCGGCACCATCCCGATCAGCGGCGAGATGAGCATGAACGGGAAGAAGAGGATCCCGACCACGACGGCCACCCAGCCGGTGCGGCCGCCGGCCGCGACGCCCGAGCCCGACTCGATGAAGGTCGTCGCCGACGAGGACGACGCGGCGCCGCCCGCCACGGCGGCGAGCCCGTCCACGACCAGCGCCTTCTTGAACTGCGGGATGTTGCCGCGCTTGTCGACGTAGCCCGCCTGCTTGCCGACGCCGATCGCCGTTCCCGAGAAGTCGAAGAAGTCGCTCAGGAACAGGGAGAAGACCCAGACGAGCGACGCGACGATCCCGAGCTGTCCGGCGGAGAACGAGTGCAGGCTGATCTTGCCGAGCAGATGGAAGTTCGGCGCGGCGTAGAGGTGATGCCAGCCGGGCCAGACGGCCGGGCTGCCAGCGCCGTGACCGAACGCGGCGTAGTCCGTCGCCTTGTTGACGATCGTCGCGAAGACCGTCGTCGCGATGATGCCGACGATCAGGTCGCCGCGGAAGCGGATCGCCCGCAGCGCGAACGTGAACACGAGGCCGAAGATGGCGACGAGGATCGGCCAGGTGGTGAAGCTGCCGAGCTCGACAGGCGTGCCGCTGCTCGGCTGCGACGCGATGATCCCCGAGTTGTAGAGCCCGATGAACGCGATGAAGAGGCCGATGCCGATCGCGATCGCCTTCTTCAGTTCGAGCGGGATCGCCTTGAAGATCAGCTCGCGCAGGCCGCTCACGGCGAGCACGACCATCGCGACGCCCTCGAGCACGACGAGGCCCATCGCTTCCGGGAAGCTCGCCTTGCCGCTTGCGACGAGACCGAAGGCGACGACCGCGTTCAGGCCCAGTCCCGGCGCGATCGCGTAGGCGTAGTTCGTGGCGACCCCCATGAGGATCGACATCGCGCCCGCGACGAGGCACGTGCTCGTGAGAACCGCCGAGAATGCGAGCGCCTCGCCGAGCGGCGGGTGCGCGACGCTCGTGAGGATCAGTGGGTTGACGAAGATGATGTACGACATCACGACGAACGTCGTGGCGCCGGCCATCGTGTCCCGCGCAAGCGTCGTTCCTCGCGCGGCGAAGCCGAAGTAGCGCTCCAGAGGTCCGTCGCCCTGGAGCGTCGAGGCGGCCGTGCTCATGGCTGTGTTGCCTCCCCTGCGATGTGTTGACGACCCGTGCCGGGAAGCTACGAAGACTGCCTCGGACGGATCAAGACCCCCGCGGGCGGAAGCCCGCTCTTTGCGACCAAATCGCAACTCCAGGGTAGCCGCGCACCGGCGGAAACCGGGTGCGAGGCGAATATGGCGAGGGCCGGACTCGAACCGGCGACACCCCGGTTTTCAGCCGAGTGCTCTACCAGCTGAGCTACCTCGCCGCCGTTGGGCGGCGGTCAGTGTAGCCGGGCCTCCTCCACCGGGAGCGTTAGCCTCCGCGCTGTGAGCGCCGACGCCGTCGCACGCGAGGTCGCCGTGATCGGCGCGACGCTCGACCTCGGAGCCGGCCGCCGCGGGGTCGATATGGGGCCGTCCGCGATCCGTTACGCCGGCCTCGAGCAGCAACTCGTCGACAAGCTCGGCGTGCGAGTCTCGGATGCCGGCAACGTCATCTCGCCGGTGGCGGAGACGACGGTGATGGGCGACGAGAGCGCCCGCTACCTCGACCAGATCCTCGATCTCTGCGCGCGCCTGGCCGGGCTCGTGGCGGAGGCGGCCCGGCGCGGTGCGCTGCCGCTCGTCCTCGGCGGCGACCACTCCGTCGCGCTCGGGTCGCTCGTGGGGATGGCGCAGGCGCGCGGCCCGGGCGGCGTCGTCTGGATCGACGCCCACGGCGACCTCAACACGCCGGACACCTCGCCCAGCGGCAACGTCCACGGGATGGTGCTCGCGGCGGCGCTCGGCTACGCGGGCGATTCCTTTCGGCGCGACGGCTGGGTGCTGCCGGCGCTCGAGCCGGGGAAGCTGGCGCTCGTCGGCATCCGCTCGCTCGACGACGGAGAACGGGAGCTGCTCGGCAGGCTCGACGCGAAGGTGTTCACGATGAGCGAGGTCGACCGGATCGGCATCGAACCGTGCCTGCGCGAGGCACTCGCCCACGCCTCGGGCGCCGCGTTCCTCCACGTCTCGCTCGACATGGACGTGGTCGATCCCGACTACGCGCCCGGCGTCGGCACCCCGGTGCGCGGGGGCCTCTCCTACCGCGAGGCGCACCTCGCCATGGAGACGGTGGCCGACTCCGGCCTTCTCGACTCGATGGACGTCGTCGAGGTGAATCCAATCCTCGACCGCGAGAACGCGACGGGGCAGCTCGCCGTCGAGCTCGTGGCCTCCGCGCTCGGCGCGCGCATCCTCTGATAGTGGATATCGAGGTCCGCGAGGGCGACATCGCGACCGTCGAGGCGGACGCGATCGCGAACGCTGCGAATGATCACCTGTGGATGGGGGCTGGCGTCGCTGGCGCCCTCGAGGCCGCCGGCGGAGAGGTCATCGAGCAAGAGGCGATGGCGCAGGGCCCGATCGAGCTGGGAACAGCGATTGCGACAAGCGCCGGAAACCTCAGAGCGCGGTACGTCGTGCATGGCGCCGTCATGGGTCAAGACCTCCGGACAAATGCCGATCTCATTCGCCGCACGACACGGTCGTGTCTCGAGCTCTCCGACGAGCTCGGCTGCCGCTCGCTCGCGCTGCCGGCGTTCGGCACCGGGGTGGGCGGCTTCCCGCTCGCCGAATGCGCGCGGATCATGGTCGGGGAGACTCGGGCCTTCGACCCGCGGTCGCTCGAGCGCGTGACCTTCGCCGTCTTCGGAAGCGACGCCTACGACGCGTTCTCGTCGGTTCTCTCCTCGCCGGATCCGGACGGCTCGTAGTAGCGGCGGCCCTCGAGCTCCTCCGGGAGGTAGCTCGTCTTGAAGCCGGCCGCGTCGTCGTGCGGGTAGACGTAGCCCTCTCCGTGTCCGAGCCGCCGGCCGTACCAGGAGCCGTCGCGCATGGCCTTCGGCGGTCGCGCCGCGCCGCGTTCCCGGACATCGGCCGCCGCCCGGTTCAGCGCCAGGTAGCTCGCGTTCGACTTCGGGGCGCGGGCGAGGTAGATCGCCGCGTGCGCGAGGTTGAGCCGCGCCTCCGGCAGGCCGACGTGCTCCACCGCCTGCGCCGCCGCCACCGCGACGAGGAGCGCCCGCGGGTCGGCGTTGCCGATGTCCTCGGAGGCGAGCACGATCATCCGCCGCGCGATGAACCGTGCATCCTCGCCACCCTCGAGCATCGCGGCGAGGTAATAGACGGCCGCGTCGGCATCGCTCCCGCGGATCGACTTGATGAAGGCCGAGGTGAAGTCGTAGTGCGCGTCGCCGGCCTTGTCGTAGACGAGCGGCGGCTTGCGGGCGGCGTCCTCGACGTGCGCCTCCGTCACGTCCGAGTCCTCCGCCTTCGCGGTCTCGGCGGCCAGCTCGAGGACGTTCAGCGCCGTGCGGGCGTCCCCGCCGGCGCGGCGCGCCACGAGCGCGACGAGTTCCTGCCCCAGCTCGACGTCGAGCTCGGCCGCACCGCGCCGGACGATCTCGGCGAGCGCCTCGTCGCCGAGCGGCTCGAGCTCGTAGACCTGTGTGCGGGAGATCAGCGCGGAGTTCACCTCGTAGTACGGGTTCTCGGTCGTCGCGCCGATCAGCGTCACGAGCCCTGACTCGACGCCCGGCAGCAGCGCGTCCTGCTGTGCCTTGTTGAAGCGGTGGATCTCGTCGAGGAAGAGGATCGTGCGGCGGCCCGTCGTGCCGAGCCGCTCGCGCGCCCGCGCGAGCACCTCCCGCACGTCCTTCACCGTCGCGGACACCGCCGACAGCTCCTCGAAGGCGGCGCCCGTCGAGGCGGCCACGATGCGCGCGAGCGTTGTCTTGCCGCTGCCGGGAGGCCCGTACAGGATCGAGGAGTGAACCCGATCCTCCTCGATCGCGCGCCGCAGCGCGGAGCCTTCGCCGAGCATGTGCTCCTGGCCGACGAACTCGTCGAGCGCCGTCGGCCGCAAACGTTGCGCGAGCGGCGCGACATCGCCTGCCCGCGCGTCCGCGGCGTCCGAGAAGAGGTCTCCCACGACGGCAGTATGCTCCGCCCCGTGCGTAGGCTCGACGGAGCACGCCCAGGAGCGAAGGTGCCGGCTTGGCCGGCGCCGTAGCGGGGAATCAGTGAGCGGTTCCGCCGCAGAGGTCTGGAGCGGCGCGACCTACGAGCGCATCGCCGAGACCTTCGCGCCGATTCACGACCGCGTGGTCGAGGCGCTCGCGATCGAGCCGGGCGCGCGCGTGCTCGACGTCGCCTGCGGAACCGGTGGTGTGGCGTTGCGGGCTGCGCGCTCCGGCGCGGAGGTTGTCGGGATCGACATCTCCGCCGACCAGCTCGCCAAGGCTCGCAGCGCCGCGGCCGCCGACGCTCTCGTTATCCAGTTCGACGAGGGAGACTGCCAGGAGCTTCCGTATGCGAACAGCGAGTTCGACGCCGTTGCGTCCGCCTTCGGCGCGATCTTCGCACCCGACCACGAGCGGACCGCCGCGGAGCTCGCCCGCGTCTGCCGACGCGGCGGCCGCCTCGCCCTCACGGCCTGGCCCACGGATGCCTGGACGGAGACCCACGTGCGTGCGGGGCGGACGTTCGTCGAGGACGCGGATGCCCACGAGTGGTTCGAGCCCGAGCATGTGCGCGGGTTGCTCGGCGACGCCTTCGAACTGCGGTTCGACGCGGGTACGTGGGCCATCGAGGCGGATTCCGCCGCCGAGCTGTGGGAGCTCGTCTCCACGTCCGCGCCGCCTTTGCGCGCGTGGCTCGCCTCCGTGGACGAGGCCGCGCGCGCCCACGCGGAGCGCGTCTACCTCGACTTCTTCGCGAACGGCGCGCTCGAGCGCGAGTACCGGCTCGTCACCGGGGTGCGCCGGTGACCCTTCGCGAGGAGGTCGCGGACCTTCTCCAGCGCCTGATTCGGGTGGACACCACGAACCCGCCCGGGAACGAGACCGCTGCGGCCGAGCTGCTGCGCGACTACCTCGAGGCGAACGGCGTCGCCTGCGAGCTGATCGCGAAGGTGCCGGAGCGCGCCAACCTCGTGGCGCGGATCCCCGGCGGCGACGGCGTCTCCCTCCTCTTCCTCTCGCACACCGACGTCGTTCTCGCCGACCCGGCGGAGTGGTCGGTGCCGCCGTTCGCGGGCGAGGTCCGGGACGGACAGGTGTGGGGACGGGGCGCGCTCGACATGAAGAGCCAGGTCGCGGCGAACGCCGTCGCCATCGCCTCGCTCGCGCGCGAAGGGTTCCGGCCGAGCGGCGACCTGATCTTCGCGGCGACCGCCGACGAGGAGGTCGGCGACGGCTTCGGGCTCGAGTGGCTCTGCCGTGAGCATCCCGACGCAGTTCGGTGCGACTACGCGATCAACGAGGGCGGCGGCGAGCGGATCGTGCTAGCCGACGGCCGGCCGATCTACGAGGCGACCGTGGCCGAGAAGATGAGCGCGCCGTTCCGCTTGCTGGTGCGGGGCCGCTCGGGGCACGCGTCGATGCCGGGGATCGCCGACAACGCGCTCGTCAAGGCGGCGCGGCTGATCGAGCGGCTTGCGGCGTTCCGGCCGGAGCCGCAGCTCGGGCCGGAGATCGATGCGTTCCTCGCGGTCGTGCTCGGCGAGGTGCCGCCGGCGCCGGAAGCAGTGGAACGGACGCGGGAGGTCTCCGGGGCGGCGGCGGACGTCGTCGAAGCTCTCCTCGCACCGACCTTCTCGCCCACGATGGTGTCCGCCTCGCTGAAGCGGAACGTCATCCCGGCGCTCTGCGAGGTCGAGGTCGACTGCCGGCTGCTGCCCGGCCAGCATCCGGAGCACGTCGAGCCCGTGATCCGCGCCGTGCTCGGGGGAGACATCGAATACGAGCTCCAGTGGATCGAAGGGAACGGCGGCACGCGCTCGCCGCTCGACACGCCGCTCTGGGACGCCCTCGAGAGCTGGGTCGCCGTGGCGGAGCCGGGCGCGCGCCCAGCGCCGCTCGCCTGCGCCGGCTTCACCGACAGTCACTGGCTGCGCGAGGCGTTCGGCACGGTCGCGTACGGGTTCTTCCCGACGAGCGGCGAGCTTCCGCCGGAGATCGCCGTGTCGCTCGTCCACTCGGCGGACGAGCGTATCCCGGTGTCCGACCTCGAGCTCGGAGTCGACTGGCTGCGCCACGCGGCCCATTCCGTCCTCCGCTGAGCGCGACTACGCTTGGGGCGATGGCGAAGAAGGAGAAGATCCGGCTCGGCGGCATGGCATTGCCGAACGGCGTGCTCGTGCACGGGCCGCACGCCTGGGCCTGCGCCATCCGGCACGAGGACGGGCGGATCGAGGTCGCGTCGGCACGCAAGCGATTCCAGGCGTCGCGCGTGCGCAATCCGCTCCTGCGTGGCCCTGCGCGGCTCGCGGAGGCGATCGCCCTACTGCCGCAGGTGAAGGCGAAGCTGCCGGCCGCGCGGCTGCCGCTGGAGAGCCCGCGGACGCTCACCACGATGCTCGGCGCCGCCGTGTTCATCCGCGGTCTTCGCGAGTCGGGGCTGCGCCCTGCCGCGCGAGAGCTCTTGTCCGCCGTTGCCTCGGTGACGCCGGCCGTGCTCGCGCTTCGCTCGGGCGAGCTCGCCGCCTACCACGGCGCCGAGCACATCTCGATCGGCAGCTACGAGCACGGGAAGCGTGCGACGCGCGAGCACGAGCGCTGCGGGGGGCACCTCGTCGGTCCGCTCGTTGCCACCTCTGCGGTCGGCAACGCGCTCGCCGCCCGCGCTCCCGAGCGCCTGCGGCGCCAGGCTCACGCCGTGGCGCAGCTCGGCGCGATCGCGGCGGCCACCGAGCTCTTCGGCTGGATGACGAGGAACCCGTCGCACCCCCTCGCGCAGGCGCTCGCGAGGCCGGGACACGAGCTCCAGCACCGCTTCTCGACCGCGGAGCCGAGCCCGGAGCAGCTCGAGGTCGCCGAGGCTGCGCTGGCCGCATGCCTCGAGCTCGAGCATGACGCAGATCCGGCAGCCGCGTAGGCAGCGCCTCTCTCCGGAGGTCTTCGATCTCCCCGTCGAGAAGATGCGCGCGGGCTGGTACACCGACGCCTACTTCAACCACGCGCGCGCGACGCTCCTCGAGGACGGGCGCCACCCACAGGTCGTCGTCCAGGTCTTCCAGAAGCAGCACGCCTGGCTCGGGGGGATGGACGAGGCGATCGCGATCCTCAGGCTCTGCTCGCACGACCCGGACGGCCTGACGATCCACGCGCTGTACGACGGCGATCAGCTCGAGCCGTGGGAGCCGGTGCTGACGATCGAAGGCAACTACACGACGTTCGCCCACCTCGAGACGGTGTACCTCGGCACGCTCGCCCGCCGGACGTTGATCACGACGAACGTGGTGCGCGTGCTCGAGGCGGCGGGCGGCAAGCCGATCATCTTCATGCCGGCCCGACACGACCACCACCGCGTGCAGGCCGGCGACGGCTACGCCGCCTACGTCGCCGGGCAGGTGACCGGATTCGAGATCGGTGTCACGAGCGACGAGCAGGCGTCGTGGTGGGGCGGGCGAGGGATCGGCACGGTGCCGCACTCGCTCATTGCCGCCTACGGCGGCGACACCATCCTCGCAGCGCGGAAATTCGCCGAGTGGGCTCCGCCGGACATGTCCGTGACCGTGCTCGTGGACTTCGAGAACGACTCCCTGCGGACCGCGCTCGAGGTCGCGGAGGCCCTCGGCGATCGCCTCTGGGGCGTTCGGCTCGACACTTCGGAGACCCTCGTCGACCGGTCGCTTTGGGAGGAGCTCGGCGACTTCCAGCCGACCGGCGTCAACGAGCGGCTCGTCCGGAAGGTGCGCGACGCCCTCGACGCGGCGAGCTTCGGCCGGGTGCGGATCGTCGTCTCCGGGGGCTTCACGGTGGAGAAGATCCGCGCGTTCGAGGAGCGCAGCGTGCCCGTGGACGCATACGGAGTCGGCTCCTCGCTCATCCGGGGCGCCAACGACTTCACTGCCGACGTGGTGCGGACGGACGGGAGCTCCTCGGGCAAGTTCGGGCGGCGCATGCGCGACAATCCACGGCTCGAGCTCGTCTCGTGACGCTGCGCTACGAGAACGCAGGGTGAAGCGGAAGCAGGACGGGCGGACGTGGCTTCCGGGCGAAGTTGAAGTCATCTGCGAGGTTGCCCAGCAGCGGCGAGTCCTCGCGGACGCTCTTCCGCGGGTCGGGTCTGCCGTCCGTCTCGGGGTCGATCCGTGCGCCGTCGAGGAAGTCGTCCTCGATGAACTTCAGATACGCGTCCTGGCTCAGGATCTGATGATCCACGTAGCCCTGCTTTGCGTAGGGGCTGATCACGAGCGCCGGTACGCGTAGTCCGTAACCCTGGCCGTCGACCTGCGGCGGCTGAACGTGGTCGTAGAAGCCGCCCCAGTCGTCCCAGCAGAGAAAGATCGCCGTCGAGTCCCATGCGCTGCTCTGCATCACGGTGTCGATCAGGCTCGTCACGTAGGCCTGGCCGGCGCTGACGAGGGCAGGCGGGTGCTCGCTGACCGCCTGGGCAGGCGCGAGCCACGAGACCGCGGGAAGGCTCCCGCGCCGGACGTCGCGATAGAACCGCTGCAGCGGCGCGACATTCGCGAGCTGTCCGTCCTCCTTGACGGTCTGGAAAGCCGGCAGCGGATTCCAGATCCCGGGCGTCTTCGAATCCTGCGGCACCGGCGGACAGAACATCTGATCGTCACCACAGTCGGGCTGGTCGCCCTTCGCGACGTAGTAGCGCCAGCTGACGTGGTAGCGGTGGAGGAGGTAGGTCAGATCGGTCCACGGATAGTGCGACCGCTTTCGAGTCCAGGGGAAGCGCTCCGACGTCCTGCACGTCATCGCATTCCTCGGGTTCGTGCAGCGCGCCGACCAACCGGAAACGAGCCGGAGATGCTGAGGGAGGCTCCAGGACAGATCCGACTGGAACATGTGGTCCTGCAGCACGAATTGCCGAGCGTAGGTCCAGTAGTTCGGAATCTCGTGCCGGTCGTGGTACCCCATGACGTCGGGATCGGCCTGCGCGAGCGAGCAGTTGGGATCGTCGACGCTGCGCTTGCACGCGAGTCTCGCTCCGAGCCGCGCAGCCAGGATGAACTGGTCCATCGCGCCGTCGTGCATGTCGAGCTTCGCGAAGGCGTGGGTATGCGGCCCGCCGAAGTTCTTGTCCTCCCGGTCGTGATACGGCTTGACGCAGGTGCCTGTCTTCTGGTCGGGCGAGCAGGCGGTGGGGACGCCGTTCGTCATCTCGATGCCGTCGGCGCCGGGAAACGTCCCGAAATAGGAGTCGAAGCTTCGGTTCTCCTGCATGACGATGATTACGTGCCGGATCTTGTGAATCCCGGCGGGCGACCCGTCCGGGGGAGGCACGTAGAGGGAGCCGCTCGCTGACGGCAGGGCGATGCCGAGCAGCCCGATGGTCCCGGTGAGGAGGAGTCGCTTCATCGGCTGTCCGCGTCCACGATCGCCCCTGATCCCCTGTCGGTGACGCCCGGAACGGCCCAGCGTATCGGCGTTGGAGTTCGTGCACTGGCGCGGCGGCTCCGGGTGCGCGTACGCTTCCAGCGATGATCCCTTCTCCGGTCACCTCGCGTACCTGAGCGCTCGACCACGCCGAGCGTGTCTCGGTGGCGCTGCAGAGACAGGAGCTGCAAAACCGCCTGCGGGATGCCGGGCTGCTCGGGCCGGCCTCGAAGTCGCCCCGGAGATCGTGGGCGCTGCGGCTCCGCTGGGCGTTCTCAGCCGTCAGATAGGCCGAAGAGGGACCGGCACGCGTCGAGCCCGTTGATCTCGACCTCGAACGGCGGCCGCCACTCCTCCTTGCGCAGTTCGAGATCGGTGTGGCCGACGAGCTCGCCGCGCGGGGCGACCGTCGAGCGGCCGACCTGCCGGTAGCCGAGCTTTTCGGAGACGCGTAGCGAGGCGGCGTTCCCGTCGATCGCGCCGGAGCGCGCGGCCTTGGCGCCGAGGCCCCGGAACGCGAGCTCGAGCACCGCGGTCCGCATCTCGGTTCCGATGCCGCGCCGCTGGAAGCGCTGTCCGAGCCACGAGCCGGTCCCCACGATGCGTGTCTCGGCAAAGTTCTCGCCCATCACGGCCTGCGTGCCGACGGGTTCTCCGCGTAACCAGACGCCGAGCTCGAGGTGCCACTCCTCAGGGCTCCACTCCCGCCGCCGCATCTCGTGGTAGTCGACGAAGTCGGCCAGCTCGGGGTCGTCCGTCCACGCGACCGAGAACGGCATGAACTCCGGTGGGTGGACGCCGCCGAGCGCGACCTCGCGCAGCGCCTCGAGCTCCTGTCGGGTCGGCAGGCGCAGCTCGAGCCGCGGCGCCCGCAGACGGAGACCGAACAGCGGCGAGACGTCGATCAGCCTGACCACGGGCGTGTCTTAGCATCGCTTTCCGTGACGGCGCTTCAGGTCTCGGTGGTCGGCAGCGGAACGGATCGCGAGGAGCGCGCCGAGGAGGTCGGGCGGCTGCTCGCCGAGCGCGGTGCGACGGTGGTGACGGGCGGCCGCGGCGAGGTGATGGCCGCCGCTGCGCGCGGTGCGAAGAGCGCCGGCGGGACGACGATCGGAATCCTCCCCGGCGAGACGCGGGCGGAGGCGAACCCGTGGCTCGACCACGTCGTCGTGACGGGCATCGGGCACGCGCGCAACCTCGCGGTCGTCGCCTCGGGCAACGCCGTGATCGCGGTCGGAGGGCGCTACGGCACGCTCGCGGAGATCGGCTTCGCGCTCACTCTCGGACGACCGGTCGTGGTGCTCGAGCCAGGCTGGGAGGTCGAGGGCATGCAACGGGCACGGACACCGGCCGAGGCGGTCGAGCTTGCGGTTGACGCAGCACGGGACGCACCGGGCACATGACCTCCTCGGCCTAGCGGCGCGACGCGGCGAGGCGGGCTTGCAGGAACCTGCGCTCTGCCTCGCTCGGAGCGAGCTCGAGCGCACGGGCGTACGCGCCCGCCGCCTCCTCATTCCGGCCGAGCCGGTGGAGAAGCTCGGCCCGGGTCGAGTGCCAGAGGTGGTAACCATCGAGCCCGCTCAGCGCGTCTACGATCTCGAGCCCGGGCTCGGCCCCCTCGGCCATCGCGACGGCGACCGCACGGTTGAGCTCCACCACCGGCGACGGGCTCAGCTCTCCGAGCCGGCCGTAGAGAAGGGCGATCTCGGTCCAGTCCGCCGGCTCCTCGTAATGGAGCGAGGCGATCGCCGCCTGCAGCTGATACGGGCCGGCGCGGCGGAGAGAGAGCCCGCGCTCGAGCGCCCGCCGTCCCTGCTCGACCTCGTCGGCGTCCCAGAGGCTTCGGTCCTGATCGGCGAGCAGCACGAGCGCGCCGCCCGGCGAGACGCGCGCCTCGCGTCGCGCATCCTGCAGCAGCAGCAGCGCGTGCAGGCCGTGCACCTCGGGCTCGTCCGGCATCAGGGTCGCGAGGATGGCGGCGAGCCGGATCGCCTCACCGCACAGGTCGCGGCGCACCGGTGGTCCGTAGCCCGCGTTGAAGACGAGGTAGATGCTCGCGAGCACGAGCCGGAGCCGGTCGGGCAGCAGGTGCTCGGGCGGCACGCGCAGCGGGATTCCGGCGTCGCGGATCTTCCGCTTCGCCCGGACGAGACGCTGGGCCAGCGTCGGCTCGGGGACGATGAAGGCGCGCGCGATCTCGGGCGTCGAGAGGCCGCCGACGAGGCTCAGCGTCAGCGCCACCTGAGCCTCCGGCGCGAGCGCCGGGTGGCAGCAGGCGAATATGAGCTCAAGGCGCTCGTCGGGGATCGTCGCCCCCTCGTCCTCCGGCAGCTCCGCGGCCCGTGCGAGGAGCTCCGTCTTCCGGGCGAGCGTGCGCTCGCGGCGGATCCGGTCGATGGCCGCGTTGCGCGCCGTGGCGACGATCCAGGCACCCGGATTCGCCGGAGCTCCGTCGCGCGGCCATCGCTCCGCCGCCTTGACGAACGCGTCCTGTACCGCGTCCTCGGCGAGGTCGAGATCGCCGAGGACGCGGCCGAGGATCGCGATCGAGCGGGCGCGCTCGTCGCGGTAGGCGCGGCTGAGCTCCTCTACGAGGCCACCTCTGCCTCGCGCATCACGATCGGGCGAACCTCGATGTGGCCGTAGCGGGCGGAGGGGATCTTCGCGGCCCACTCGAGCGCTTCGTCGAGCGTGTCGACGCCGATCAGGTAGTAGCCGCCGAGCACCTCCTTCGTCTCCGCGAACGGCCCGTCGGTGGTGATCGTCTTGCCGTCCTCCACGTGGACGACGGTCGCCGTCGACGCGGGTTGGAGCTGGTTCGCGCCGACGAGGATGCCGCGGCTCTGCAGCTCCTCGGTGTACCGCGTGTACTCGCCGTAGATCGCGTTGCGCTCGTCCTCGGGCATCTCGCCCCACTGCGCCTCGTCGTCGTTGATCAGGAGCACGTACTGCATGGGTCCCTCCTTCGGGAGTCGTTGACGACTGTACGACGAACGGCCTAGCCCGAATTCGACATCCTCGTCAAGAGCGTCAACGCGCCTCTCTTGTCGAGGAACTCGTTGAGGTTGCCGCATTTCGGGCTCTGGACGCACGAGGGACAGCCGCGCTCGCACGGACAGCCTGCGATCAGCTCGACCGTGTCGGCGACCCAGCCTTCGAACTGCTCGAAGCCGCGGGCCGCGATGCCGACGCCGCCTGCGTGGCCGTCGTAGACGAAGACGGTCGGGGCGCCCGTGTCGAGGTGGAGGTTGGTCGAGAGGCCGCCGATGTCCCACCGGTCGCACATCGCCCACAGAGGCAGGAGCGCGATGAGCGAGTGCTCCGCGGCATGCAGCGAGGAGAGGAGGAGCGGCATCGCCTCGAGGCTCTCGAGCTGGTGCGGCCGCGGCACGAACCAGACCGCCTCGGTGTCGAACGTCGTCGGCGGCAGGTCGAGCGGGACCGTGTCGAGCGTGGTGCCGTCCGCCGCCGCCTTCTTCTGGTACGCCACGACCTGCTCCGTCACGGAGACGCGGCCGAAGGAGAGCTCGAGCCCGAGCCGCCGCTCGACCCGCAGCGGCTCCTCGATCGCGGTCTGAGTCTCCTTCTTCGCCTGCGTGTACCAGTCGCCCTCGAACGGCTCGACGACCGCGCGCCGCGCCAGCAGGTCGAGCTCGCGCACGAGGTACTGGCGGCCCAGGTGGAGGTACACGGCGCCTTCGTGCACCGTCGAGTAGGCGCGCTCGCGCTCGGCCAGGCCGAGCACGTCGCCGCTCGACGCGTCGACGACGAGGAACGCGTCGGGCGAGGTGGAGCGGAGCGGGATGCGGGCGGCCGGTGAGTCCTTGCCGGCCCAGACCCAGCCGGCCGCCGTCTGCCGCAGCTCCGGCACGTGGGGCGCCCGCTCGAGCGCCTCCGCGCCGAGCATCGCGGCGTCGCCCTCGTCGAGCGGCGCCTCGAACGCGGCCGCCGCCACGTGGCCGTCGAGGACGCGCGGGTTCGCGTGGTCGAGGATCGCCGCCTCCACCCGCCGCTCCAGCAGCGCCGGCGGCTCGCGCATGAAGTACTGGTCGAGCGCGTCCTCGGAGGCGACGAGGATCGCGAGGCCGTGGCTGCGCCGGCCGGCGCGCCCCCATTGCTGGCGGAGGCTCGCGACCGTGCCCGGGAAGCCGACCGAGATCGCGCAGTCCAGGTCGCCGATGTCGATCCCGAGCTCGAGCGCGTCGGTGGACGTGACGCCCAGCAGCTCGCCCTCGACCAGGCGCCGCTCGAGCTCGCGCCGCTGCTGCGGCGTGTACCCGGCCCGGTACGGCGCGAGCCGCTGGGCGGTCTTCGCATCGAGCCGATCACTTGCGAAGCGGTGGATCAGCTCGGCCGACTTGCGGCTCTTCGCGAAGCAGATCGTGCGCAGGCCGTGGTCGACGAGACCGGCCAGCAGCCGTGACGCCTCGCCGAGCGCACTCGCCCGCAGGCCGAGCTCGGCGTCGAGGAGCGGTGGGTTCCAGAGCGCGACCGTCCGCTCGGCCCGCGGCGCCGCGTCGTCCTCCACGACCGTCGCCTCCTCACCGGTGAGCGCGTGCGCGAGCTCGGCGGCGTTCGCGATCGTCGCCGACGCGAGGAGGAGCTGCGGCTCGGCGCCGTAGATCCGCGCGAGCCGCCTCAACCGGCGCACGACGTTCGCGACGTGCGAGCCGAAGACGCCGCGGTAGACGTGCGCCTCGTCGATGACGACGAAACGGAGGTTGTGGAGGAAATCGCCCCACAGGTCGTGGCGGGGCAGGATCCCCACGTGGAGCATGTCCGGGTTCGTGAGTACAAGGTTCGCCCAGCCGCGGATCTGCCGCCGCCGCTCGGGCGGCGTGTCGCCGTCGTAGATGGCCGCGCGGACGGCGGCCACTGCGAGCCTTGCGAGCGAGCGAGCCTGGTCCTGCGCGAGCGCCTTCGTCGGGTAGAGGTAGAGGGCCCGCGCGTGCCGGTCGGCAGCGAGCGCATCGAGCACCGGCAGGTTGAAGGCGAGCGTCTTGCCCGAGGCGGTACCGGTGGTGACGATCACGTTTCCCCCGCCGCGAGCAGCCGCGTACGCATCGGCCTGGTGCGTGTAGAGCTCGTGGATCCCGCGTCGCTCGAGCGCCTCGCGCACCCCCGGCAGGAGAGAGTCGGGCAGCGGCTCTGTCCGCGCCTGGCGCGCCGCCTCGGTGGCGAGGTGCGCGAGCTCGTCTCCGACGAGGAGCTCCTGCCACGTCGCGGTCGTGCTCACCGGCGCCAGCGGAGCGCGAGGCCGAACGAGTACTCGCGCTCGGGGGGCTCCTCGACGCACTCGAGGCGCAGGCCCGCGTCGAGGAAGGTCTGCAGGAAGAGCCCGAGGGGCAGGTGGCTCGCTCCGACCCTGATCCGCACCCCGGACCCGCGCCAGATGCCCGGCGCCTCGTCGTAACGGCCGGCGAGGCGGTACCAGCCGGGGTGGAGCTCCGGGGCTTGTCGGTCCGGGTCGTAGACCGAGTGCGGGCCGACGAAACAGGGGTGGACTCCGACGTAGACGAACGGCGCGCCGGGGCGGAGCACGCGTACGACCTCTCGCACGAGCCCGGCGAAATCGTCGACGTCCGTGTGCGTGAAGACCGAGATCGCGGCGTCGAACGTCGCATCGTCGAACGGCAACGCGGCCGCATCGGCTTGAACCGCCTCGACGCCGCGTTCGCGTGCGCGACGAAGCATGTCCTCGGAGGCATCCACCCCGGTCACCTGCCAGCCGCGCTCCGCGAGCCCGGCCGCGTAGCCGCCCGTGCCGCAGCCCACGTCGACCAGAGAGCCGTTTCCGTCTCCGAGCAGCCGCACGAGCGTCGCCCACGTCTCGCTCTCGAGGGGCGACGGCTGGAACTCGGTGTCGTACCAGTCGGCGATGCCGTCGTAGCGCGGCCGGCCCATGGAGCGATGCTAGCCTCGCCGTACCGGGGTGCCCCCACCGGGGCTGAGATCACACCCGTCGAACCTGATCCGGGTCATGCCGGCGAAGGGAGAGCGTTGATTCCGAGGGCATTGACGATCGCGACGTCGGATTCGGGCGGCGGCGCAGGTATCCAGGCCGACCTGAAGGCGTTCGCGGCGGCCGGCGTGCACGGTACGTCCGTCCTCGTCGCGCTGACGGCTCAGAACACGATCGGCGTGACAGCGATCCACGAGCTGCCGGCGGCCTTCGTCCGCGGCCAGCTCGACGCCGTCTGGGACGACATCGGGATCGACGCTGCGAAGACCGGGATGCTCTTCTCCCGACCGCTCGTCGAGGTCGTCGCGGACTGGCTCGAGGAGCATCCGCTTCCGCTCGTCGTCGACCCGGTCATGGTCGCCAGCTCCGGTGCCAGACTGTTGGAGGATGATGCGGTGGACGCCCTCGTGAACCGGCTGTTCCCGCTCGCGACCGTCGTGACCCCGAACTTGCTCGAGGCGCAGGCGCTGACCGGAGGTGACAACTTGTCACAAGCGGAGCTCGCGGAGGCGCTCGTGGGCCGCGGCGCGCCCGCGGCGCTGGTCACCGGGGGCCACGGGAAAGCGTCCGTCGACCACCTGTTCGCCGGTGGCGAGCATCACGAGATCGCCTTCGAGCGCCATGACGTCGCCGCAACGCACGGCGCCGGCTGCACGCACTCCGCGACGCTGGCCGCGCTTCTCGCACGCGGGCTCTCGCTGGTCGAAGCGGCAGGCGGCGCGGCGGCCGCCGCTTCGCGTGCCGTCGCGCAGGGCCTCGCCGAGATCGGCGCCGGCGAAGGCCCCGTCGACGTCCTGGGAGTGTCCGCGCGATGACCGTTTCGCCGGGCACGACCCTCCGCACGCTCCGCGAGCGAAAGCCGCTCGTCCACCAGATCACGAACTACGTCGTGATGAACGAGACCGCCAACGCGACCCTCGCGCTCGGGGCGCTGCCCGTGATGGCCCACGCCCGGGAGGAGGTCGAGGAGATGGTCGGGCTCGCCTCCGCGCTCGTGCTCAACATCGGCACGCTCTCCGAGCACTGGATCGAGGCGATGCTCCTCGCGGGACGCGCCGCGAGCGAGCGCGGGGTCCCGGTCGTGCTCGACCCGGTCGGCGCCGGCGCGACCCGCTACCGGAGCGAGACGGCGCGCCGGATCCTCGAGGAGGTTCAGGTCACGGTTCTGCGCGGCAACCAGGGCGAGGTCGCGACGCTCGCCGGCGTGGATGCGGAGGTGCGGGGTGTCGAGTCGATGGCGACCGGGCTCGAGCCGGGCGCGCTGGCACGCGGTGCAGCGCGGCATTTCGAGCTCGTCGTCTCGGTCACCGGCCCGATCGACCATGTCTCGGACGGCGAGCGAGTGCTCAACGTGGCGAACGGCCATCCGCTGCTCGCGCAGGTGACCGGTACCGGCTGCATCTCGTCGGCACTCACCGGCTGCTTCCTCGCTGCGAAGCCGGAGGAGCCGCTCGAGGCGGCGGCCGAGGCGCTCGCCGCGCTCGGCGTCGCAGCCGAGGACGCGGCGGCCGGAGCCGAGGGGCCCGGCACCTTCCACGCGCGCTTGTACGACGCGCTCGCGGCGCTGGACCCGGCCGGGCTCGACGGGCGCGCTCGCATTACCGAGTCGTGACGACGCTCGCAGAGCTCGGCGAGTTCGGCCTCCTGGCGGAGCTCGAGCAGCGGGGGCTTGCGCATGGGATCGAGCATGACGCCGCCGTCGTGGAAGGGCTCGTCGTCACGCAGGACGCGCTCGTCGAGGGGGTGCACTTCCGCTTCGACCTGCTCGGCTGGCGGGAGCTCGGCGCGCGCGCGGCCGCCGTCAACTTCAGCGACCTCGCCGCCTCGGGGGCCGAGCCGCTGGCGCTGCTCGTCTCGCTCGGCGTGCCGGCGGAGATCGAGCTCGAGGACGTGCTCGAGCTCTACGCCGGCCTCAACGAGCGCGGCGTGGCCGTTCGGGGCGGCGACACGAACCGCGCCGGCCCTGTCTTCCTCTCCGTCACCGCGCTCGGCCGTTCCGACCGCGTCCCGGGCCGCGGAGGCGCGCGCCCCGGGGACGTTGTCGTGGTGACAGGTTCGCTGGGCGCGGCGGGCGCCGCCTTTCGCGCGGGCCGCCTCGCCCCCGTGCCGGACCGCGTCGAGGAGGGCAAGCGCCTCGCTGGCGTGGCGACGGCGATGCTCGATCTCTCGGACGGGCTCGCGCGCGACGCCGGCCACGTTTCCCAGCGCTCCCGCATCCGGCTCGTGATCGAGCTCGAGCGCGTGCCACTTGCCGCCGGCGCCGAGCTCGACGATCTCGGCTTCGGCGAGGACTACGAGCTGCTCGCAACGACGCCGGACCCGCTCGGCTTCCCGGTCATCGGCGCTGTCGAGGAGGGCGAGGGTGTCGAACTGACGCTACGCGGCGAGCCGTACTCACTGGCCGCCTGGGAGCACTTCCGCTAGCCACTGCTCGAAGTGCGCGCGGGGGCGCACACCGACGACAGCTCCCCGTGCCTCGCCGCGGGAGAACAGGATCACCGTCGGGATCGAGAGCACGTCGTAGCGGGAGGCGATGCCCGGTTCCTCGTCCACGTTCACGCGCGCGACCTCGACGGCGAGCTCCTCGAGGATGGGCTCGAGCGCCTTGCAGGGGCGGCACCACGGCGCCCAGAAGTCCACGAGCAGCGGCCCCTCCGCGATCGCGGCGTCGAACGTCGCCTCGTCGAGCTCGGTCACAGCCTTCCCGCCAACGCGGCCAACCGTAGCCGCGGCACCTTCCACACCGCCTCGAGCACGATTGCGCGGCTCATCTTCGACTGTCCCGCCGTCCGGTCGACGAAGCGGATCGGCACCTCCACGACGCGGAAGCCCCGGCGCAGCGCGCGAAACGTCGTCTCGATCTGGAAGACGTAGCCGGCGGCGTCGATCGCGTCCAGCTCGATCGACTCGAGCACGTGCCGCCGGAAGCACTTGAAGCCGCCGGTCGCGTCGTGGATCGGCATCAGGAGGACGCGCGTGTAGATCGAGGCGCCGCGAGAGATCAGCCGCCGCACGAGACCCCAGTTCTCGGTTCCGCCGCCGGGTACGTAGCGCGAGCCGAGCGCGAGGTCGGCGCCCGCCTCGACCGCGGCGATCAGCCTCGGCACGTCGGCCGGGTCGTGGGAGAAGTCGCAGTCGATCTCGAGCACGAGCTCGGCGCCGTGGGCGAGCGCGTGCCGGAACCCGTCGACGTAGGCGCGGCCGAGCCCCTCTTTGGCGGGCCGGTGGAGGACGTCCACCCATGGGAGCTCGGCCGCGAGCCGGTCGGCGATCTCGCCGGTGCCGTCGGGCGAGTCGTCGTCGATCACGAGCACGCTCCCGCCCTGCGGCAGCACCTCCCCGAGCGCGCGCACCATCGGCTCGACGTTCTCGCGCTCGTTGTAGGTGGGCAGGCAGACGACGGCGTTCGGCATGGCCGCACCTATCATCGCGGCCGTGGCGGAGCTACCACGCAACGCCGAGGTCGCGGACCAGATCGACCTGCTCGCGGACCTGCTCGAGCTCGAGGGGAAGGACTCCTTCCGTGTCGTCGCCTACCGCCGCGCGGCGACGCGCGTCCGGGAGACGTCCGGCTCCGTCGCCCAGCTCGCGCTCGAGGGCCGCGCGAAGGAGCTGCAGGGCATCGGCAAGACGATCGAGGAGAAGATCGTCCAGATCGTCGAGCTCGGCGAGATCGAGACGCTGACGAAGAAGAAGGCTGGCGTCCCGCCGGAGGTCGTCCTCTTCATGAAGCTGCCGGGCCTGGGACCGAAGACGGCGGCGCGGATCTGGCGTGAGCTCGGCGTCGAGACGCTCGACGAGCTCAAGACCGCGGCCGAGGCGGAGCGGCTGCGGACGCTCGCCGGGCTCGGGCCGAAGAGCGAGGAGAAGATCCTTGCCGCGCTCGCCTACCAAGCCGAGAGCCCGGAGACGGGGCGCTACCTGCTCGGCGCCGGCCTGCCCGCGGTGCAGGCGGCGGTCGCCGCGCTGAGGGAGCTGCCGGCCGCGATCGCGGTCTCCGAGGCGGGGTCGGTGCGGCGGCGGAAGGAGACGTTCCGAGACCTCGACATCATCGCGAGCGCCACCGACCCGGGCGAGCTGACCGGGCACTTCGCGAAGCTGCGCTGGGTCGTGGACGTGGCGGCGCAGGGCGACACGAAGGCGACGGTCGTCTCGCGCGACGGTCTCCGCTTCGACCTGCGCGTCGTTCCGCCCGAGTCGTTCGGCAACCTCCTCCAGCACTTCACCGGCTCGAAGGACCACAACGTCGCGATGCGGGAGGAGGCGGTGCGGAGGGGCCTCTCGATCTCGGAGTACGGGATCGCGAACGTCGAAACCGGCGACGTCTTCCGCAGCGCCGAGGAGGACGCCGTCTACGAGTTCCTCGGCTACCAGCCAATTCCCCCGGAACTGCGCGAGAACGCCGGCGAGCTGGAGGCTGCGCGACGCGGCGAGCTGCCGAAGCTCGTCGAGCGGCGGGACGTGCGTGGCGACCTGCACACGCACTCGCACTGGTCGGCCGACGGCAAGAGCACCCTCGAGCAGATGCTGGAAGGCGCCGTGGCACGCGGCTACGAGTACTACGCGGTCACCGACCACTCGCACTACCTCCGCGGCGCGCGGTTGCAGGAGCAGCTCGAGGAGATCGAGCGGTTGCGGCTGCGCTTCCCCGAGTTGAGGATCCTCGCCGGGATCGAGGCGAACATCCGCGCCAGTGGCGAGGTGGACGTGGCGGACGAGGATCTCGCGTCGCTCGACTGGGTCGTCGCCTCGGTGCACCAGGCGCCTGACTCGCGCCCGACCGAGCGGGTGCTCGAGGCGATGCAGAATCCGTACGTCGACTGCATCGGCCACCTCACCGGCCGCCGGATCGGAAAGCGCCCGCCGCGCGACGTCGAGGTCGAGCGCGTGATCGAGGCTGCCCTGGAGACGGGCACGTTCCTGGAGATCAACGGCCAGCCGGACCGGCTCGACCTGCGGGACGTCCACGCCCGGGCGGCGAAGGAGGCCGGGCTGCGGCTCGTCGTCTCCTCCGACGGGCACGAGGTCCGCTCGCAGGCGTACGTCGAGCTCGCCGTGGCGCAGGCCCGGCGCGGCTGGCTGGCGAAGGCCGACGTCGTCAACACGCGCACCTGGAAGCAGGTGGAGAAGCTGCGGAAGAAGCGGCCGTGAGCTCGTTCCGCGAGGACGGCTCCGCTGCGCTCGACTGGGCGGCGCGGTACCTCGAGCGCGTGCCGGAGCTGCCCGTGCTCGCCCAGGTGCAGCCGGGAGAGCTGACGGCCAGGCTGCCGGCGGCAGCACCCGAACAGCCAGAGCTGTTCGCCGACGTGCTCCACGACCTCGACGAGCTGCTCCTGCCTGCGCTCACGAACTGGCAGCACCCGCGCTTCTTCGCCTACTTCGCGGTCACGGCGTCTGAGCCGGGGATCCTGGCCGAGCTCCTTTCGGCGGCGCTGAATCAGGTCGCGATCACGTGGCGCGCATCGCCGGCGTCGACCGAGCTCGAGCTCCGCGTCGTCGACTGGGTGCGGCAGCTGCTCGGCCTTCCCGAGGGCTGGCACGGGCACATCGAGGACACGGCCTCGACCTCGACGCTCGCGGCGCTGATCGCTGCGCGCCACGTGACCGGCCGCAATGTCGTCGTCTGTTCCGAGCATGCGCATTCCTCGGTCGAGAAGGACGTGCGGATGCTCGGGCTGGAGCTGCGCAGGGTGCCGGTCGACGAGGAGCTGCGGATGCACGTCGACGGATACGAGCTCGACGACGTCGCCGCGGTCGTCGCGACGGTCGGCACGACGTCCTTCGCCTCGGTCGATCCGGTGCGCAAGCTGGCCGAGCGGGCGCACGCTGCCGGGGCGTGGCTGCACGTCGACGCCGCGTACGCCGGGACGTCGTGGATCTGCGAGGAGGAGCGCTGGTCGGCCGACGGGATCGAGCTCGCCGACTCGCTGACGGTCAATCCGCACAAGTGGCTGCTCGTCCCGATGGACTGCTCGCTCGTCTGGACGTCGCGACCGGCGGCGTGGCGCGAGGCGTTCTCGCTCGTCCCCGAATACCTGCGCACGGCCGACGACGCGTACGCGCTCTCGGAGTACGGGCCGGCCCTGGGGCGCCGCTTCCGCTCGCTCAAGCTGTGGGCGGTGTTGCGCTGCTACGGCGCCGAGCGGCTGCGGGCGATCGTCCGCGAGCACGTCCGGCTCGCGGAGCTCTTCGCCGGCTGGGTCGAGGAAAGCCCAGGCTGGGAGCTCGTCGCCCCGCAGCGCTTCTCGCTCGTCGTCTTCCGGCGCGTCGGGACGGACGAGGAGAACGAGCGGCTGCTCCAGCGCGTCAACGCATCCGGTGAGATCTTCATCACGCACACGAAGCTCGACGAGCGCTACGTCCTGCGGCTCGCGGTCGGCAACGCGCGCACCACGGAGGACGACGTACGCCGGGCCTGGGGGGTTCTCAACAGGGAGGCAACGCGATGATCGTGACGACGATGAACGACATCCCCGGCTACGAGGTCGACGAGGTATTCGGCGAGGTGATGGGGCTGACGGTGCGCTCGCGCAACATCGGCTCGCAGATCGGAGCCGGTCTCAAGTCGATCGTCGGCGGTGAGCTCAAGGGCATGACCAGGGCGCTCACGGACAGTCGGCAGCAGGTGATGGAAAGGATGATCGAGGAAGCGAACGCGAAGGGCGCGAACGCGATCATCGCGATGCGCTTCGACACCTCCGAGCTCGGCACGGGCTGGACCGAGATCTGCGCCTATGGAACGGCGGTGCGCACGCACAAAGTCTGACGCGCACCTGTCCTGCCGAGGCACGGCCGGTAGCTGCTACCGGTCATGCCGCCTTGAGACACGGCCAGCGCGACACTCGCCTCTTGGCCTCCCAGCTCGGGCTGCAGCGGGGACATGTCCGGTAGCTGCTACCGGACGTGGCTCTTGTCGACGTGTCCGAACGGCCGGCGCGGTGTCACAAAGTCGGCCATGCGCTACAGCCGTCGGAGGAGCGCGAGGAACTCCTGCGGCGAAGCGACGACGCCGTCCGCGGCGTCGAGCAGCGCGCGCGGTGCCTCGGCCGAGGCGACGGCCACGCGCACCGCCAGGTCGAGCCCGTCCAGAGCGGCGAACGAGTCGATGTCGGTGGTGTCGTCGCCGGCCGCGAGCGCCCGCCGCAAACCGTGCTCCTCGAGCAGCCGCCGCACGGCCGTCCCCTTGTGCGAGCCGACCGGCGGGAGCACCTCGAGGATCTTGCGTCCGTAGCGGGCGACGAGTCCCTCCTCGCGCGCCGACTCCGCGATCGCGTCGAGCTCGCGCACCGCCTGCTGCTCGTCGGCGCGGCCGCGGAAGTGGAACGCCACCGCGAGCCCCTTCAGCTCGATCTCGTCCCGCGGCCATGGCGCGTCGGCCGCGAATGCCGCAAGCACGCGACGCCAGCGCCCCGCTTGCGGCTCCAGCTCGAGCCCGTGCGAGCCGACGTAGACGACGCCGCCCACGCCGAGGCGCGCCTCCACGTCCTCGCCGGCGCGTCCGCTGACCACCGCGACGAGGGCGTACCGTCCGACGAGCCGCTCGAGCTCGGCGCGCGTCTCCGGCGACGGCGCAGCATCCTCCGGCCGGTCGACGATCGGCGCGAGCACGCCGTCGAAGTCGAGGAAGAGCCCCACCTCGGCCGGCTCCGCCGCCAGGCGGTCGAGGAGCAGGTCGACGGGCGCGGGCACCGCGCAAGGATAGGAGTCGCCGTCCCGCGGCGGGCATAATCCGGTCGTGGCCAACCTCGAAGAGCTGTGGATCCCACTGGTCGACGAGCCCATCGGCCAGATCGTCGACCGCGTCGTGCGGGACGATCCGGCACTCGCGGCGCGCGTCGAGACGCCGCACCGGATCCTCGCCTTCAAGACCTTCGCCTACATCCGCACCGGTCTCCTGCTGGGCCAGCTCCTCTTCGATCACGACCTTCCCGACTGGGACGGCTCGGAGAGCTGGGTCGACGCGCTGCTCCGCGATCCCGCCCACCGCGCCGCGATCGAGCAGGAAGTGCGCGCGGTGGCCGAGGAGATCACCTCCGATCCACGGTACGCCGACGACGAGCCGCTTGCGCCGGACGAAGGCGCACGTGACCGCTTCCGCGCGTTCGCACGGGAGCACCTCGGTCGCAGCGGCTAGGCGCGCTTAGGTCGCCGAGCCGTTCCCCTGGTACTGGAATCCGTTCCCGCTACCGAACAGCTTGCGGGCGAGTAGTCGCCGCACGGCCGGGCCGGTGATCGGGTTCAGGAGGATGCCGAGCGCGATCCCGACCAGCAGGATCAGCCCGTTCCGGGCCGCGCGGCCCGGCTCCGTCGACTGGCGCTTGACGGCCTGGACGCGGCCGGCCGCGTTCCGGAGCTCGTCGATCGCGTTCCGCAGCTCGTTCTGGATGTCCTTGTCGCCTGCGAGACGCGAGGCGGCGTCGGAGACCTTGCGGCGGGAGGCGAGCTCCTCGTAGACGGAGCGGGCGGAGGTGTATGCATTGCGGACGTTGTCGCGCAGCTCCTTGTCGCGGAGCGCACGCTCGACGTAGGGCCGGGCGCCGGCGGCTGCGGCGGCAGCCCTCTCCTTCGTGTTGGTCATTGCAGGCGATCCTTTCGGTCGTGGGTGGAACAGTGCTCTTCTATCTTCTCGAAGCCGCCGGTTGCACGCGACCGTTCACGCGCGCGCCGTTCGAGTCGAACGCGGCGGCGAAGACCTCGGCGATCGAGTCGACGAGGACGAAGCCCACGGCCTCTCGGGTCTCCGGCGGCAGCTCGTCGAGGTCGTGCTCGTTCTCGCGCGGCAGGATGACGCGGCCGAGCCCCGCGCGCTGGGCGGCGAGCACCTTGTCGCGCACGCCGCCGATCGGCAGCACCTGGCCCGTCAACGTGATCTCCCCCGTCATCGCGACGTCGTCGGCCACCGGCGTCTCGCGGACGAGCGACGCGATCGCCGTGGCCATCGCGATCCCCGCTGACGGTCCGTCCTTCGGCACGGCGCCAGCCGGGACGTGCAGGTGGACGTCGTGCCGCGAGAACCACCGCTCGTCGAGCTCGAGCTCTCCGGTGTGCGAGCGCACCCAGGACAGGGCCGCCTGCGCCGACTCCTGCATCACCTCGCCGAGCTGCCCCGTCACCGTGAGCTTGCCCCGGCCGGGATACGCCTGCGCCTCGATGAAGAGGATGTCGCCGCCGACCGGCGTGTACGCGAGCCCGGTCGCGACGCCGGGATCCGCGGTGCGGCGGCGGGACTCGGCCGAGAAGCGACGCGGGCCGAGCCACTCCCGCGCGAGCCGCTCGGTGACGCGGATCCGCTCCTCGCTGCCGCGCGCGACCAGCACCGCCGCCTTCCGGCAGAGGTCGCCGATCCGCCGCTCGAGCCCGCGCACGCCCGCCTCGCGCGTGTACTCGCGGATGAGGAGCCGCAGCACGCGCTCGCCGATCGTGATGCCGTCGCGCTCGAGCCCGTGCTCCGCGACCTGGCGCGGCACGAGATAGCGCTTCGCGATCCCGAGCTTCTCCTCCTCGGTGTACCCAGAAAGCTGGATCGCGTCCATCCGGTCGAGGAGGGCCGGTGGGATCGTGTCGACCGTGTTCGCCGTGCAGATGAAGAGCGTCTTCGAGAGGTCGAACGGGAGGTCGAGGTAGTGGTCGCGGAAGGTGCAGTTCTGGGCCGGATCGAGTACCTCGAGCATCGCGCTCGCCGGGTCGCCGCGCACGTCGGCGCCCATCTTGTCGATCTCGTCGATCAGCAGGACGGGGTTCATCGACTCGGCGTCGCGCAGGGCGCGGAGGATCGAGCCGGGCATCGCGCCGATGTACGTGCGGCGGTGGCCGCGGATCTCCGCCTCGTCGCGGACGCCCCCGACCGAGAGCCGCGCGAACTTCCGGCCGAGCGTTCGCGCGATCGACTGTCCGAGCGACGTCTTGCCCACCCCGGGCGGGCCGACGAGGCAGAGGATCTGGCCGGCGGGATCCTGCTTGAGCTTCGAGACGGCGAGGTGCTCGACGATCCGTTCCTTCACCTTGTCGAGGTCGTAGTGGTCCTCGTCGAGGATCTGGCGGGCACGATCGAGGTCGAGGTCGTCGTTCGTCGTCACGCCCCACGGCAGGGTTGCGAGCCAGTCGAGGTACGTGCGGATCACGCCGTACTCGGCCGCGGCCGCCGGGAGCCGCTCGAGGCGCGCCAGCTCGCGGTCGGCCGCCTTCTGCGCCTCCTCCGGCAGGTCGAGCGCCGCGAGCCGCTCGCGCAGCTCGTTGACGTCGGCGTGCTCGGGATCGCTCTCGCCGAGCTCCTCCTGGATCGCCTTCAGCTGTTGGCGCAGGAAGAATTCGCGCTGGCCCTTCTCGAGCTCCGACTGCACCTGCGACTGGATCTTCGTCCCGAGCTCGAAGACCTCGAGCTCGCGGTTGAGGATCTTGGAGACCTCACGCAGCCGCTCCTCGGCGTCGGCGAGCTCGAGGATCCGCTGTTTGTCCTCGGTCTTGAGGCGGAGGGTCGAGGCCACGAGGTTGCAGAGCGCCCCCGGCTCGTCGACGTTCGCGGCCGCGATCTGGAGCTCCTCCGGCAGGTACGGCGCGAGCCCGATGATGCGCCCGAACAGGCCCTGCGCGTTTCGCGTCAGCGCCTCGAGCTCCCGGCTCTCCTCCTCCTCGTCGGGCACGGGGGAGACGCGCGCGACGAGGTACGGGTCGTCCGCGACCGGCGCGTCGAGGCGGATCCGGCGCAACCCCTGGACGAGGATCCGCACCGTTCCGTCGGGGACCCGGATCATCTTGTGGACGACCGCCGCCGTCCCGATCTCGTACAGGTCGTCCCAGCCGGGCACCTCCACCTCGGGGTCGCGCACCGTGACGAGCGCCAGCAGACGCTCGCCCCCGACCACGTCGTCGACGAGGGCGATCGACCGCTCCTGGCCGATCGCGAGCGGCGTCATCGAGTCGGGAAAGACGACCGTCTCCTTGAGCGGCAGCACCGGCAGTTCGGCCGGGAGCTCCTCGACCTGCGCCGGAGGCGTGTCGGTGAACTCGATCTCGTTCATCCGTGCAGTCCCGCGAGCGGCAGCTCGATCCGGAGCATCCCGTCGTCGTAGCTTGCGCTCGCGGCGTCGGGCTCGACCTCCTCGGCGAGCTCGATTCGCCGCTCGAACGGGCCGTACTCGATCTCGACCTGGTGCCAGCGCACGCCCTCGGAGTGCGGTCGCGGGCGCCGCCCGGAGACGACGAGGGTGCGCTCGCTCGTCTCGAGGTGGACCTCGGTCGGGTCGACACCGGGCAGCTCCAGGACGAGGTGCAGCGTCGGCGGGTCGTCGGTGCGGTAGCAGTCGCACTGCGGCTGGAAGCCGCGCCGCTGCCCTGCGAAGCGCGGCACCTCCCAGAGCTCGGCGAAAAGGTCCTGGATCTCGCCCTGGAGGTCGCCGAGATGACGCCGGCGCCCGGTCATGGCCCGGAAGTACCCTCCGCGGCGAGGTGGCAAGCATCGGCAGGGTCGTGGGACTGGCCGCAGGTGCGCTGGCCGCGCTGCTCAGGATCTGGTACCGCGCGGTGCTCCTGGCGCCCGAGGTCAGGCGTCGGAAGGCCGCTAAGCGAGCTCGCCGGAACGCCTGAGCAGGGCGTCGGCGAGGCGCCTCGAGGCCTCGTCCACGAGCTCTCCTTCGAAGCGGGCCGCGCCTCCGCCCGTCTCGAGGATCCGTTTCGCGCGCTCGATCTCCGCCGGCGAGGGCGTGAACACGCGGTTGACGGGCTCGATCTGGCTCGGGTGGATCACCCACTTGCCGTCGTAGCCGTGCTCGAGCGCCCGACGTGCGGACAGGACGAGGCCGAGGTCGTCGCCGAGCCGCGCGTGGGGGCCGTCTACCGCCTGGAGCCCGAACGCCCGCGCTGCCGAGAGCACGCGCGCGAGCGCGTGCTCGGAGGCGCCTGCGCCGATGGTCAGCACGGGCACACCGAGCGATGCAGCGAGGTCGGCCGGGCCGAAGACGAGCGCCTCGAGCCGATGGCCTGCGGCTGCGATCCGCTCGGCCTCGAGGAGGCCGCGGGCCGTCTCGATCTGCGCCTCGAGACCTATGCCGTCCGGGAGCAGCTCGGCCGCGGCGGACACGTCCTCTGGTGACTCGACCTTCGGGAGTACGACGACGTCCGGCCGGACTTCTGCGGCCGCGCGCAGGTCGTCCTCCCACCACGGCGTCGAGCGGCCGTTGACACGAAGCGCCGTCGTCCGGCCGAGCGGCCCACGTCCCAATGCTGCGACGGCGAGCTCCCGAGCCTGCTCCTTGTCCTCGGCCGCGACCGCGTCCTCGAGATCGACGACGATCTCGTCGGCGGGCAGGGAGGGCACCTTCACAAGCATGCGCTCGCGCGAGGCGGGCACGGTCAGGCACGAGCGGCGGGCGCGCGCGGGCACGGGCGCGAACGCTATCGCGCGCCTGTCCCGCCGAGACACGTCCGGTAGCTGCTACCGGCCGTGTCCCTTCGAGACCCGTCCGGATTGGAGCGACATGGCGCAACGAAGCGCATACGGCGTCCTGGCGGCTGCCCCGAACGGCCGTGTCCGGTAGCTGCTACCGGCCATGGCCGGAAGGGACCCTCATCCCGCCGCCTCTGTCCCCGCGAGCGGCGCGGCGATCACATCGTGTGTGCGGCTCGCGCGCGCGTAGAGCGCGGCCGCCGGCGCGAGTGCGGTCGCTCCTGCGAGCAACGCTGCGCGGATCCCCCAGACGTCTCCGATCGCGCCGAGGACGGGCCCGCCCCCGGCCTGACCGATCGCATCCGCCTGGCCGCTGATCGAGAACACGGTGGCGCGGACGCGGGAGTCGGTGATCTGCTCGTTGAGCCAGATCGTGTACAGCGGGGACGCGAGGTTGCGTGCGAGAAAGACGCCGAGGAGCGCCACGACCGCCGCCCAGGGCGACCACGCGACCGCGAAGACGACCATGGCCGCGAGCTGGAGGGCCGTGCAGCCGAGGAGCGCCCCTGAGATCGTCTCCTGCCCCTTGCGCTCGAAGCGGCGGATCAGCAGCGTGGTACCGATGAAGCCGTTCACCATGCCCACGAGCCAGAAGATGCCGAACCAGACGACCGCGCTCAGGTGGCCGACGGCGGGGAGCCCGAGGTCGCGGAGGAAATGCGCTTCCTTGAGCCGGTCGAAGCCCTCGCTGGACGCTCCGGTGAAGACTGCGACCGCGACCAGCAGCACGATCACGGGCGCGGCGCGCGCGTAGCGGGCGCCGGCGCCGGCGGTCGTGCGCATCTCGTGGAACGCGGACCTCCGCTCGCTGCGGGGGACGCGCCGGAAGCCGTGCTCCTCCATGAGGACGATGCAGGCGACTCCGCAGGCGATCGTGAACGCTCCGCCGAGGGCGACGCCCGCCCGGAGCGAAGCGGCGCCGAGCGCGACCTGCAGCACGAGGCCGACGACTGCGCCAGCCTGGCCGAAGCGCGCGGCGCGGAGGAAGACGCGCGACACGCGCTCGGCTCCGACCTCGTCCGCGACCCACGCCTCCTCGGCGCCGCTCGTGAACGTGTACGCGATTCCCCACAGCGCCCACAACGCGATCACGGCCCACGGCGCCGAAACGAATGCCACCGCGAGGGTCGCCGTTCCCATGCCGAGGTAGCCGACGATCAGTGACAGCCGGCGGCTGTAGGTGTCGGCGACGACGCCGGTCGGCACCTCGAAGACGAAGATGGCGCCTTCCATCGCCGTACCCATCAGGACGAGCTGCAGCGGCGAAAGGTGCAGCTCGCGAACGAGGTACACCGCCATGACGACCCACGTCGGCATCCGCAGCCCGAACGTCAGGCCGTAGTAGAGCGTCTCGGCGGAGGGACGTCTCACGACTTCGCCCGGACCGCGCCCATCAGAGAGGTAGCTTTCGCCGCAGGCTGACCGAGACGCTGCGCGTGACGTAGCCGAGTCGCTCGTTGACGGCCTGCATGTTCTCGTTTCCCGTCTGCGTCCACGTGTAGATCTCGCGCAGCCCGCGGTCGGACGCCCAGGCGATCGTCGTCTCCTTCAACGTGCGTGCAATGCCGCGACCGCGGAAGTCGCGGCGCACGGCCGTGAGCGCGTTCTCGGCGCGGTCCGGCCGGTCGACGTCGCGAATGAGCCCGGCCATGCCGACGATGTCGTCGCCGGCGAGCGCGGCGAATGTCGCCTCCGGCCACGTCACCCACTCAGACTCCCACTGCTCGGGCGTGATCTCGACCTTGCGCGGCGTCGGCATGTCCTCGAACGCCTGCAGCGCGAGCTCCTGGTAGAGCCGGCCGAGCAACCCGGGACGCTCGGCCACGCAGACCAGCGCGAGGCCGGCCGGCACGGCGGGCCAGGGCTCGTCTGCGGCGACCGCGCGCACCTGCTCGACCTCGCGCCCCACCTCCTCGAAGCCGAAGCGCCGGGCGAAGGCAAGAGCGCCCTCCTCGTCGGCGCGGTCGCCGAGGTCGGGGAGACCGAGACGCTCGACATGCTCGGCGAGCGCGTACAGGAGCGCAGTGCCGACACCGCGGCGCCGTTGTTCAGGCAGGACTCGCGGCATCGCGAAGCCGCTCGCCGTATCCCCGCGGCCTCCGACCCCGCTTCCCGCGAGCTCGCCGTTGCGGTAGGCGAGCAGCATCAGCCGCTCGGGCTTGGCGGCCCGCCGCAGCTCCTCGACCGAGTCGGTCCGCTCGTACGGGGTGACGGCAATGCGGACGCGCCGCCAGGCCTCGAGGGCGGCGTCGCTCTCGCAGGGGCGGAGCTCGATCACGGCTTCTCCCAGACGGAGACGTGCTTAATGCTCGTCTCCGTGAACGGCGCGCGATCCCAGTCCGCCCACCGCTCGCGCAGCTCCAGGCCGGCGAGCCGCGCCATCAGATCGAGCTCGCCCGGCGAGACCGAACGGAACGGCATCGAGATTCGCTCCCAGCGGTCGCCGACGAGCGTGAAGTGGTGGGAGACGAGCCGTTGCGTCGCCGGGTACCGCTCGTCCATGCCGACGTGCGTGTCGCTGAGGTCGAAGACCTCCAGCGGCCCGAAACCGGGTACCCCGACCTCGACGACGAAGCAGCCGCCCAGGGCGAGGTGCGACGCCGCATTCGCGAACGTCGCGACCTGCCCTTCCTGGGTCGTCTGGTTGTTGATCGAGTTGAAGACGATGTAGACGAGCGAGAAGGTGCCCTCGACACGCGTCGTCGCGTAGTCGCCGAGCTCGACGGGGATCTCGCCGGATTTCCGCCGCAGCTCGGCGACCATGTCGGGAGAGAGGTCGATGCCGGCGACGCGGACGCCACGTTGCGCGAGCGGCACCGCGATCCGGCCGGTGCCGACGCCGAGCTCGAGCGCACCTCCCGTCGCGAACGGGAGGAGGAAGTCGACGACCGGCTCGACCGGCATGCCGGCCGTCGACTCGTCGTAACGGGCTGCGACGGCGCCCGCGAACCAGTCCTTCATCACCCCGACCGCTTCAGCTTCCCGTGCCGCTTCGCGTGCCGCTCGCCGACGCGGAAGATCGCGAGCCCAATCGGGGTCGCCAGCACCGCGATGATCAGCAGCGGCCAGACGTCGGCCCAGACGAGGCCCGTTCCGTGGATGATCGAGTTGCGGTCGCCGCGCAGCACGTACGTCGCCGGCGAGACCTTGGCGATCCACTGCATCCACTCCGGCATGACGCTGACCGGGTAGTAGACGCCCGAGACGACGAGCATCACGCCCTGGCACACGAAGCCGAGCTGCGCGCCCTTCTCCGGCGAGATCAGCGGCAGCACCGAGGTCATGATTCCGACCCCGATGAACGAGAGCGAGGCGAGCGCGAGCAGCGCGAACGCCGCGCCGTAATTCGCCTGCGGCGCGTGGATGCCGATGAACGCCGCGACGACGAAGAAGAGGATCGTCGCCCTGACCAGGCCGTACAGCACGGCGAAGGCGCCCTGCCCGAAGAGGTGGACGAGACGCGACAACGGCGCCATGAAGGTGTACTCGATCGTTCCCTCCCAGCGCTCCCACGCGACCGTCTCGGTCATGAACTCGAAGATGATCCCGAGGAAAGCCCAGATCGTCGCGCCGACGAGCAGCCTCGTCGCCAGCGTGTTCTCGGCGGCCGGCGCCAGGCCCGCCGAGCGCGCGATGAACACGATCGTGAGCGTGTTCGCGATCGTCCAGACCATGAACGCGACGTCCCAGAGGAAGTAGCGCTTCGTGAGGTAGACGTTCCGCTCGACGATCCCGAACAGGCCGACGAGCTGGTTGCGCATCTCTACGGCGTACTCGCTCATGCGAACACCTCCCGGTACTCGTCGTCGTCGTCCTGGCCTTCGTTCTCGAACTCGCGCCCAGTTGCGGCGAAGAAGGCCTGCTCGAG
>JBJMKG010000004.1:0-3821 GCA_045805945.1 Gaiellaceae bacterium | reverse complement strand
GCGACGACGTCACCGACCTCGACGGATTCCGCGCGCTCGACGGACTCGATGTCGCGATCCGGGTCGCGATCGCATCGACCGAGGGCCCGTCGGAGCTGGGCGAGCTCGCCGACCTGATCGTCGGCTCGCCCGACGCGTTCCTCGAGATCCTGAAGCGGCTCTAGATCTATAGGCCGAGGCGCTCGCGCACCTCGCGCGACTGGCGCCTCGAGACGTCGAGCTCGGTGCGAGCCTCGTCCGCGAGCTGAAGGCGGAAACGGTCGGACGCGCGCCGAACCCCACTGACCTTCGCGAGATTGACGAGATACGAACGGTGGATGCGCGCGAAACGAGGGCCGAGCCTGTCCTCGAGCTCGCCGAGCGACGACGTGCAGAGATACGCGCGGTCGTAGGTGTGGACACGGCTGTAGTCGCCGTCTGCCTCGATCCAGTGAACGGCGTCGTAGTCGAGCAGCGTCTTCGCGCCACCGGCGCTGACGACGGGGATCTTCTCGACAGGTGGAGCCGCGCGGTTACGAGCCTGGGCGAGCCGCTTCACGACCCGCGCGAGGCGCTCCGGTTCGACCGGTTTGACAAGGTAGTCGAAGGCCTCGACCGCGAAGGCGTCGACCGCGTAGCGCTCGTGCGCGGTCACGAAGACGACCGCGGGCCGCTCGCGGCGGTTGAGGACGAGCCGCGCCGCCTGGAGCCCGGTCATACCCGGCAGCTCGATGTCGAAGAAAACGACGTCGTAGCGGACGCTCTCCGCGAGTGCCAGCGCCTCTCCGGCGGTTGCCGCCTCACCGACGACTTCGACCTCGGGATGCGCGGCCAGCAGGTAGCGCAGCTCTCCTCGCGCCGGCTCCTCGTCGTCCACGATCAAGGCGCGTATGCTCACGAGGCCGGGACTTCGAGGCGAACGACCGTGCCGAAGCCGCCCGATTTCAGGCGCACGCCCTCGCCGTAGAAGGCTGTCAGCCGGCGATGCACGTTCACGAGGCCGAGGCCTGCGCCCTCGCCTTCGGCGACGCCCGGCTCGAGCACGCGCTCGAGCGCCTCGCGTGCGATCCCACGGCCGTTGTCGCGCACCGTGACGCGCAGGCGCCCGCGGCGGATCCTGGCCCTGATCACCAGGCGGAGCGGCCGGTCGGTTTTGCCGTGCTTGACCGCGTTCTCGACCAGCGGCTGGACGAGGAAGGGCGGCAGGCGCACCTCGAGCGCGTCGGGCGTGGCGTCGATCTCCACTTCGAGCTGCGGGCCGAAACGCGCCTGCTCGAGGGCGAGGTAGCTACCGACGTGCTTCAGCTCCTCGGCGAGCGTGATGAACTCCCCGGGGCGGGCGAGTGTCCAGCGGCAGTAGTCGGCGAAGGCGAGGACGAGCTCTCGGGCGCGGTCCGGATCGGTGCGGATGAAGCTCGCGATCGTGTTCAGGCAATTGAAGAGGAAGTGCGGCTCGATCTCCGCCTGCAGGGCTTTCAGCTCTGCAGACGCGGCAGCCCGGGCCGAGCCCGCGAGCTCGGAGAGCTGCAGCTGCGCGGAGAGCTGGTCGCCGAGCGATGCGAGCAGGTCGACGTCGCCGTCCGCGAGCGGCGCGCCGTCGGTCGCGTAGGCGACGAGTGCGCCGACGGGGCCGTCGCTGAGTCGGAGCGGGACGATCGCCGCTGCCCCGAGCGGGCAGGCAGGGTGACCGCAAGCGACGCGTAGCGCAAGCGGCGCGACCCGGGTCTCGTTCTCGGCGAGGGCCTCGAAGACGGGCCGGATCGGCACGTCGCCCGGCGCGTGATGGTCTGCGCCGGCGCCGACGAAAGCCAGAACACGGCCGGTGTCCGTAACCGCCACTGCGCCATAGCCGAGCTTCTCGAAGACCTCGTACGCGACGGTTCTCGCGCCGGCGTCCGAGAGGCCGAGCCGCAGCTCGGGGAGGGTCGCGGCGAGCAGCTCGAGCGTGGGAGCCTCGCGGCGCAGTCGGCGAACGCGGGGCATGGTTTTCGGACCGTACCATCGGCTTCGTGCATGTCGACGAGGCGGTCCTGGCTCCGCTGCGCGAGCGCTACGGCGCGCCTGTGCTGCTCGAGTGGGAAGGCGAGATCTCGGAGCGCGAGCACTCGCTGGCGACGTACGACCCGCGACGGATGCACGACGTCACCTTGTTCATCTTCAACGGCGACCGGCTTGTGCTGATCCGGAAGCCGGCCTTCGAGCCCGGGATCTGGCGGCCGCCCGGAGGCGGCGTGAAGCCGGGCGAAGATTTCGTCGCGGGAGTAGAGCGGGAGGCGCTCGAAGAAACCGGATTGCGGGTCGAGCTGCAGCGGTATCTCGTCGCCGCGGCCGCTCGGTTCCTGTACGAGCCGCATGACGTCGCTTGGCGGACGCACGTCTTCCTCGCCACGACCGATGACGTCGAGCTTGCGCCGCAGGACACGGAGGAAATTCAGGCAGCCCGCTGGGGCACGCTGCCGGAGCTGTCGGGGCCGCTCAGGGAGCGGCTCCTGGCCACCGGCCGCGCGTTCTGGCGCTATCGCGTCGCCCTCCATGATGCCGCCGCCGAGGCGATCGCGGCTGATTCCGTGTGACGAAACTGTGACTTTTCCTCCACACCCGTCCTGCCGGGCCGTGCCGTGGGGACAGTCCTCCGACCGTGGCCGTTCCGGCCACGGTCGGCTTAGGGCAGCGAGCGCTACTCGTCTAGAAGCGACAAGACCTGCGGGATCGCAGTGATGCGCGGGCCCCGCCAGTCGCGCAGCTCGTCCCAGGGCGGCTCCTCTCCCGCGCGGTGGATGAGGACGGCTCGCATGCCGACCCGCTCCGCGCCCGCGAGCTCGTCGTTGGCGCCGTCGCCGACGAAGATCGCCTCCCCAGGCTCGGCGCCGAGCTGCTCGCACGCCAGCTGGTAGATCCGGGGATCCGGCTTCCTCAAGCCGACCGAGCACGAGAAAACGGTGGCGTCGAAAAGATCCACGAACCCGGTCTCGCTCCAGACGTCGGGCACATCCTCGCTGCACACTGTGATCAGACCGACCCGGTACCCGCGGTCCCGAAGCTCGACGAGCGTCTCCAACGCGCCGGGCGCGGAACGAGCAGACCGCGGGTGGAATCTCGGCGCATCGCAACGAGCTCGTCGACGAGCTCTTCGGCAGCACCGATCCCGAGCAAGTATTCGCGCAGCGTCCCGCTCTCACGCACCGCGCGGCCTTCCAGCCAGAGGGCCGCGAACTCGTCCGGGTCGCGGCCGAGCCGCTCGGCGACCCGATCCTGAAAGGCGCGGCCGGCGACCGGATCGAAGTCGACGAGCGTGTCCCACAGGTCGAAGATCACCGCGCGGACCGCTTCAGCACCTCCCACGCCCGCGCGACGTCCGCTTCGGTTGTCCGCGCGTTCCCGATCGCGAGCCGCAGCACGTAGCGTCCGTCCAAGGCGGTGTGCGACATGAACGCCTCGCCGCTTGCGTTCACCCGCTCGAGCACTTCCGCGTTCTCCTCGTCCGACCCATCTCGCCGGAAGCAAACGACGGAAAAGCGCCGCGGCGCCACGATCTCCCACCCCGGCTCTTCGTGTACCCAGCCCTCGAACACCTCCGCCAGCCGCACGGCCTCGCGAATTCGCGCCTGCAATCCCTCACGCCCGTAGCAGCGCAGCACCGCCCAGAGCTTCATCGCCCGGAAGCGTCGTCCCAGCGCCGGTCCGTACTCGCTGAGATTCAAGGCGTCCTCGTCACCCGTGCGCAGGTATTCGGGCACCAGCGTCATTGCCGCATGCAGAGCGTCGGGCCTCCGCGTCCAGAGCGCCGAGCAGTCGACCGGCGTGAACAGCCACTTGTGCGGGTTGACGACGACCGAGTCGGC
>JBJMKG010000003.1:0-3048 GCA_045805945.1 Gaiellaceae bacterium | reverse complement strand
CACGCCTACCACGACGAGCTCGGCCTCCCCACCGTCACTGTGCATCCGTTCAACGTCTACGGGCCGGGCCAGATCGGCGGCGGCGCGATTCGCGCCTTCATCGAGGCGGCGCTCGCCGACCGCGACCTGACGATCCACGGCGACGGCTCCCAGATTCGCGCCTGGACCTACGTGACCGACATGGTCAGCGGCGTCCTGCTCTGCCTCGAGCACCCGCATGCCGTCGGGCAGACGTTCAACATCGGCAACCCCCGCTCGTCGGTGACGATCTTCGATCTCGCGCAGCGCATCAGGCGCCTCTCCGGCGCCTCCGGCGAGATCGTCTTCCAGCCGCTCCACTACGCCGACGTCGAGCTCCGGATCCCGAACGTCGAGAAGGCTCGCGAGCAGCTCGGCTGGGAGCCGCTGGTCGAGCTCGACGAAGGCCTGCAGAAGACGATCACGTGGTACAGGGAGAAGACGCTCGCATCCGCCTAGGCCGGCCGGACGTCGGCGCTGCCGAGCTCGACGAGATCGCCGGCGTCTTCGAGAGCGGCATGCTCACGATGGGCCCCAAGGTCGCCGAGCTCGAAGGGGAGCTGGCCCTGGCCTGCGCGGTCGAGCATGCACTCGTCGTCTCGTCGGGCACGGCCGCGCTCCATCTCGCCGTCCTCGCGCTCGGCCTCGAGCCCGGGGACGAGGTGCTCGTGCCTGCGTACACCTTCCCGGCGACGGCGAACGTGGTCGCGCTCGCCGGCCTTCGCCCGGTGCTCGTCGACGTCGACCCGGAGACGATGAACGTCGATCCGGCCCGGATCGAGGTTGGGCCGCGTACGAAGGCGATCCTTGCCGTGCATCTGTTCGGGCGCCCTGCCCGGCTCGACGAGCTCCCGCCGGAGCTTCCGATCCTCGAGGATGCCGCGGGTGCGCTCGGCGCCGAGCGGGACGGACGCCGCTGCGGCGGCCTCGGGCTGCTCGGCTGCGTCAGCTTCCACCCGCGGAAGATCGTCACGACCGGCGAGGGCGGCGCGGTGACGACGAACGACGCGGCGATCGCGGCAGCGGTGGCCGCTGCCCGCAACCACGGCTGGCGATCGCTCGTCCCCCCGGAGCTGCCCGCGCCCGGGCTCAACTACCGGCTCTCGGACATCCTCTGCGCTGTCGGGCTGCCGCAGATCCGGCGTCTTCCCGAGCTCCTCGCAGCACGGACGCGGATCGCGGAGGGCTACGCCGAGCGCCTCCAGCACCTGCCGGTGCTCCTGCCCCGGGCAGACGAGGGCGACGTGCATGGTTGGCAGGCCTACGTGATCCAGCTCGACGCTCGGGATCGCGTCCTGCGGGAACTGCGGGCGCAGGAGATCGAGGTGCAGATCGGCACCTACGCGCTCCAGCTGCTCGGCGCCTACCGCGAGCAGGGCGACTTCCCCGGGGCCGCGGGTGTGTTCGAGCGCGCACTGGCGCTGCCCTTCCATACGCGCCTGACGGACGCCGACCTCGATCGCGTGGTCGAGGCACTTGACAAGTTAGTGAGTCACCACTAACCTACCGCGCATGGCAATTGCCACCGAGCGGAAGAGCAAGGAGGAGCGGCGGGACGAGATCATCGACGCCGCCCAGCAGGTCTTCGCGGAGCGCGGCTACCAGGGCGCGTCGACCGAGGAGATCGCGCGCCGGGCCGGCATCTCCCAGCCGTACGTCTTCCGGCTCTTCGGCACCAAGAAGGACCTTTTCCTCGCCGTCAACACCCGCTGCTTCCGGATGACCCTCGAGATCTTCCAGCGGGCCGCGGAGGGACTGCGTGGCGAAGCGGCGATGATCGCGATCGGACAGGCCTACGGGCGACTCCTCCAGGAGGATCGCACCTACCTGCGCGGCCAGATGGCCGCCTACGCCGCCTGTGACGATCCCCAGATCTGCGCGGCGGTCCGCGACGGCTTCGGCGACCTCGTCGCCTACGTCGAGCGCGTCTCGGATGCCGATCCGACCCGCGTCGCGAGCTTCTTCGCGAAAGGCATGCTGATGAACGTGCTCTCGTCGATGGGCCTCCAGGATCCGTCGGAGCCCTGGGCGCGGCGGCTGATCGACGGCCTTACTCCGGCCGAGGGATAGCTCTTTTTTTCGACAGGAGGTAATTGATGGCTCACAAACGAAACATCTGGTGGACGTTCGCGATCACCTCGACCGCGCTCTTCATGGTCACGCTGGACAACCTGGTCGTAACGACTGCGCTGCCGGTGATCCGCGAGGACCTGCATTCCGGCATCTCCGGTCTCGAGTGGACCGTGAACGCCTACACGCTGACCTTCGCGGTCCTGCTCCTCACCGGTGCCGCACTCGGCGACCGGTTCGGCCGCCGGCTCGTCTTCTCGATCGGGCTCGGCATCTTCACGCTGGCCTCCGCCGCCGCCGCGCTCGCGCCGTCGATCGGCGCGCTTGACGCGGCCCGCGCGGTCCAGGGCCTCGGCGGCGCGATCGTCATGCCGTTGACGCTGACGATCCTCTCGTCCGCGGTTCCCGCGGAACGCCGCGGTCTGGCGCTCGGGGCGTGGGGCGGCATCAGCGGGCTGGCCGTGGCGATCGGGCCGCTTGTCGGCGGAGCGGTCGTCTCCGGCATCTCGTGGCACTGGATCTTCTGGCTGAACGTCCCGATCGGCGTCGTCTTGGCTCCGCTCGCGCTCGCCCGGCTCGACGAGAGCCACGGTCCTACATCGCGTCTCGACCTGCCGGGCGTGGCGCTCGCCAGCGGTGGGCTGTTCGGAATCGTCTGGGGCCTCGTCCGCGGGAACGGCGTCGGCTGGGGCTCGGCGGAGATCGTCGGCGCTCTCGTGGGCGGTGCGCTCGTCCTCGCCGCATTCGTCGCATGGGAGCTACGCGCGGCGCATCCGATGCTGCCGATCCGGTTCTTCCGGAACCGGACGTTTGCGCTGGCGAACATCTCGAGCCTTTTCATGTTCTTCGGCATGTTCGGCTCGATCTTCCTGCTCTCCCAGTTCCTGCAGACGGCGCAGGGCTACTCGCCCCTGGCCGCCGGCCTGCGGGTGCTGCCGTGGACGGTCGCACCGGTGTTTG
>JBJMKG010000002.1:0-144299 GCA_045805945.1 Gaiellaceae bacterium | reverse complement strand
TCCGCGACGCCTTCATCCCGGGCAAGGACAAGCCGGCGTTCGAGCAGAAGGACGTCGAGTTCCCGAAGTTCTGGTCGCAGACGGCCACGAACATCGTCGCGCAGAAGTACTTCCGCGGGCGCCTGGGCTCGCCCGAGCGGGAGACGAGCGTCAAGCAGATGATCGGCCGCGTCGTCGACACGATCGGACGCTGGGGCCGCGACGGCGGCTACTTCGCCGACGAGGACGAGGCGCTGGCCTTCGAAGACGAGCTGAAGGCGATCCTCGTCAACCAGCTCGCCGCCTTCAACTCGCCGGTCTGGTTCAACGTCGGCTTCGAGGAGAAGCCGCAGTGCTCCGCCTGCTTCATCCTCTCGATCGACGACTCGATGGAGTCGATCCTCGACTGGATCCGCCGCGAGGGCGTCATCTTCCGCGGCGGCTCGGGCTCGGGCGTCAACCTCTCGACGCTGCGCTCCTCCAAGGAGCAGCTCTCGAAGGGCGGCTACGCCAGCGGCCCGGTGAGCTTCATGCGCGGCGCCGACGCCTCCGCCGGGACGATCAAGTCCGGCGGCAAGACGCGGCGCGCCGCGAAGATGGTCGTGCTCGACGTCGACCACCCCGACATCGAGGAGTTCATCTGGTGCAAGGCCAAGGAGGAGCGGAAGGCGCGCGTCCTCGAGCAGGCCGGGTACGACATGTCCCTCGACTCGGCGGACTGGGCGTCGATCCAGTACCAGAACGCGAACAACTCCGTCCGCGTCAGCGACGGCTTCATGGAGGCGGCGACGAAGGGCGAGGAGTTCAACCTCACCGCCCGTACCGACGGCACCGTCCTCGAGACGGTCGACGCCCGCGAGCTACTGCGGCAGATCGCTGCCGCCGCGTGGGAATGCGCCGACCCGGGCGTCCAGTACGACACGACGATCAACCAGTGGCACACCCTCCCGAACACGGGCCGCATCAACGCCTCGAACCCGTGCTCGGAGTACATGTCGATCGACGACTCGGCCTGCAATCTCGCCTCGCTGAACCTCATGAAGTTCCGCCGCGAGGACGGCGAGCTCGACGTCGAGGCGTTCGAGCACGCCGTCGACGTCGTCTTCCTCGCCCAGGAGATCCTCGTCGGCTACTCCTCGTATCCGACGCCCGAGATCGGCCGGAACGCGAAGCGTTTCCGCCAGCTCGGGCTCGGCTACGCGAACCTCGGTGCGCTGCTGATGGCGCGCGGGCTGCCGTACGACTCCGACGAGGGGCGCGCGTACGCCGCGGCCATCACCGGCCTCATGACCGGCCGCGCGTACCGCAAGTCCGCGGAGATCGCGGCGCGGATGGGGCCGTTCGACGGCTACCAGACCAACCGGGCGCCCATGATCGGCGTGATCGCGAAGCACCGTGCCGCGGTCGGCAACATCGAGCATGCCGACTCCGTGCCGGCGGACCTGCTCGGCCACTGCCGCAAGGCGTGGGACGACGCCCTCGACCTCGGCGAGATCCATGGCTTCCGGAACGCGCAGGCGACCGTGCTCGCGCCGACGGGCACGATCAGCTTCATGATGGATTGCGATACGACCGGCGTCGAGCCCGACTTCTCGCTCGTCAAGTCGAAGAAGCTCGTCGGCGGCGGCGAGATCACGATCGTGAACAAGACCGTGCCGATGGCGCTCGAGCGTCTCGGCTACGCGCCGCGCGAGGTCGAGGAGGTCGTCGCTTTCGTCGACGAGCGGAACACCGTCGTGAGTGCCCCGTACGTGAAGACGGAGCACTACCCCGTGTTCGACTGTGCCGTCGGCGAGCGGGCGATCCACTACCTCGGCCACGTCCGGATGATGGGCGCCGTCCAGCCGTTCATCTCCGGCGCGATCTCCAAGACCGTGAACATGCCGGAGGAGGCCACCGTCGATGACGTGATCGACCTCTACGTCGACGCCTGGAAGCTCGGCGTGAAGGCGATCGCCATCTACCGCGACAACTGCAAGGTCGCGCAGCCGCTCTCGAGCTCCGGCAAGGACGGACAGACCGCGGTCGCGACGCCGCCCGTGCAGGTGCACGAGCGTAAGCGCCTGCCACTCGACCGCACCGAGGTCGGCCGCAAGTTCCAGGTCGGCGACCACGAGGGGTACATTCACGTCGGACTCTACGACGACGGCAGCCCGGGCGACATCTTCGTGGACATCGCCAAGGACGGGACGACGATGGCGGGCCTGATGAACTCGCTCTGCCTCGCCGTCTCGATGGGTCTCCAGTACGGCGTGCCGCCCGAGGTGTACGTCTCGAAGCTCAGCCACATGCGCTTCGAGCCGAGCGGCCTGACGAACGACGCGGACATCCGCACGGCGAAGTCGATCGTCGACTACATCTTCCGCTGGTTCGGCAAGCGGTTCCTCACGCCCGAGCAGCAGGAGGAGGCGGGGATCCTGTCGCCGGAGGTGAAGGCGCGGATGGCCGAGCGATACGCGAACGGTGACGCCGTCTCCGCCCCGGCGGAACCCACGGAAGCGCCGCCGCCGGGCCAGACGGCGCTCTTCAACAGCTGGGAGGACGCAGTCGAGTGCGCCCGTTGCGGGGGTCGGATGATCCGCACAGGCAGTTGTTACACGTGTCGCGACTGCGGCACGAACACCGGCTGCTCGTAGCAGCCGCACCCTTCAGTCAGAGGCCCCGCGTCAGCGGGGCCTCTGTTTGTGCTCAGCCGGCCAGATTGGCCGCGATCTGGGCCTCGTGCAGCGCCTGACGCGCGAACTGCTTCGCCTTCGTCATGTCACCGGAGGAGCCGGCCTTCGTCGCCTGGGTCATGTCGGCGCAGGCTGTCCGCAGCTGCGCCACCGCCTGCTTCTGGGCGTGCGTAGAGGCGTGAGCGGCAAACTTCGTGTCGACCACGCTCACGCAGTCGTTCAGTAGCGGGCCGCCCGACGCGATCGCCTTCGTCAGGTTCCCGCTCTGGAACGCGTGCACGCTCGTCTGGAGCCGGGCCTCGAACCCGTGGATGCTCGCGCGGAAATTCCCGGCACCCCTCGCGTGGTGTGCACCGGCGACGCCGCCGGCCGTTCCGCCGGCGCTGCCGCTGCCGCCGCAACCGGCGAGCGCGACCGCGACCGCCAGAAGCGCGCCGACGCCGAGGATCGCTTTCGTCATGGCTGAGACTCCCTCCGTCGTTGGCGTGTCCACACCTCGCCCCTCGCCCCGCGCCCCGGACGAGACCGGGACGTCGACCGGAAAACGGTCGAGGCAGCGAATCCGTTGCTGTAGAGCCGAAACGCTGCCAGGATGCGGGAATGCCCACCTGCCATACCTGCGGCCAGGACAACCCCGAGATCGCCCGCTTCTGCCTCGCCTGCGGGGCCGCGCTCGATACCGTGGCGGCGCCCCGCGAAGAGCGCCGGATCGTCAGCATCGTCTTCGTCGATCTCGTCGGCTTCACGTCGCGCTCGGAACAACTCGACCCCGAAGACGTGCAGGCCATCCTCACGCCGTACCACGGGACGGTGCGAGACGAGCTGGAGTCGTTCGGCGGCGTGGTGGAGAAGTTCGTGGGAGACGCGGTGATGGCCGTGTTCGGTGCGCCCACCGCCCACGGGGACGACCCGGAGCGGGCGGTGAGCGCCGCGCTGGCCGTCCGCGACGCAGTCGCGGCGCTCAACGCCGAGCAGCCCGAGCTCGAGCTCCGGATCCGCGGCGCCGTCAACACCGGCGAGGCGGTCGTGGCGCTCTCGGCGCAACCCGCGCTGGGGCAGGCGATGGTCGCCGGTGACGTGGTGAACACGGCCTCGCGCCTGCAGCAGCACGCTCCGGTCGGAGAAATCGTCGTCGGTGAGGAAACCTATCGCGCCACGCGCGCAGCGATCGAGTACGAGCCGGTCGAAGCGGTGACCGCCAAGGGAAAGGCTGCGCCGATCGCCGCCTGGCGCGCGGTGACGGCACTCTCGGCGACGGGTGAGCGCGGCCTGTCGAGCACGCCGTTCGTCGGGCGCGGCCGGGAGCTCGGTCTCCTCGACGCGACGTGGGAGCGGGTCAAGCTCGAACGGCGTCCGCACCTCATCACGGTCCTCGGACCTTCGGGCGTCGGCAAGTCACGGCTCACGGCCGAGTTCACGGAGAGCATCTCGCGCGGCGGCCGGGTCGTCCGCGGCCGCTGCCTGCCGTACCGCGAGCGCAGCGCGTACGGCGCGTTCGCGGCGCAGGTCAAGGAGCTCGCCGGCATCTTCGACAGCGACGACGTCGCGGTCGCGACCGGGAAGTTGCGCGGCCTCGTGGAGCGGCTCGTCGGCAAGGAGGAGGCCGAGGCGGTGGCCGGGCATCTCGCGATCCTGCTCGGCTTCGAGACGAAGGCGACCGTGCCCGACCGCGACAGCCTCTTCCGGTCGGTGCGCGTCTTCATCGAGGCCGGCGCACGAGACGAGGTGACCGCCTTCGTCTTCGAGGACATCCACTGGGCCGATGCGGCCCTCCTCGACCTGATCGAGCTGCTGGCCGCGCGCCTCCACGATCTTCCCGTCCTGCTCCTCACCACTGCGCGGCCGGAGCTGCTGGACATGCGGCCGCGGTGGGGCGGCGGGCTCGTCGCCTACAACGCGCTTCCGATCGAGCCCCTCGGCGGATCCGACGCCGCGCAGCTCGCGCTCCACCTCCTCGGCGCCGACACGAAGGCCGCCCAGGTGGCGGAGGCCGCGGAGGGGAATCCCCTGTTCATCGAGCAGCTCGCAGCGGTGATGAGTGAGAGCGGAGCGTCGGCCGAGACCCTGCCCACCACCGTCCGCGGCCTCGTCGCGGCACGCCTGGACGCGCTACCCGCCGACCAGCGCGATGTCATCCTCGACGCCTCGATCTGCGGTCGGATCTTCTGGAAAGGAGCGCTCGAGCGGCTCGCCCGAAATCCCGACTGCCTCGGCGAAGCCCTTGGCGCGCTCGAGCGGCGCGACCTGCTCCGCCGCGACGCCGTCTCCCGGATCGAGGGTGACGAGGAGTGGTCGTTCAAGCACGTCCTCATCCGCGACGTCGCCTACGACCTCCAACCGCGTGCCCGCCGGCGCGAGGGCCATCGCCACGTCGCCGAGTTCATCGAGCAGTCGACGCCCGAGGTCGGCGAGGCCGCGGCAGCTCTCGCCCGGCACTGGCGTGGCGCAGGAGAGCTCGAGCGCGCGGTCCGGCACTTCGTCGCGGCGGCCGAGGAAGCGGAGCGTGGCTGGGCGAAGCCGCTCGCCGTGACCCTCTACAAGGAGGCGCTGGAGATGACACCGACCGACGACGTCGAGCGCCTACGTTTCCTCCGCCGGCGGCTAGCAGTCGCCCAGCAGGCGGTCTACCACGTCGATGACGCCCAGCTGCTCGGGCTCGGCCGAGGCGAGGGCTAGACGGTGACGGGCGGGAAGTCGTCGGGCGTGACGTCCCCGGCGATCTCGTGCAGGGCGTCGAGCGTGTGCTGCCCGAGCATGCGCGAGTGAGCGCGGACGACTTCCTCGCTCGGTGCCTCGTAGACGCAGTAGGTGTGCACGAGGCCCTCGTCGTCGACGATCACGTGACTGTGCTCCCACGTGATCTCGGGGAACTGTTCCTCGGTGAGCTCGCGCGAGCGGCGGCCGACGGGCGGCATCCGGTCCTCGCCGACTTCGAAGCTGCGGACGATGAGGTAGCGGGGCATGCGCGCGAGTCTATCGCTGTCGGTCGACGCTGAGAAGGGCACGGAGCTTCGTGCGGTAGACGCCCATGTCTGCGTGCCGCCAGTCGGCATGCGTCTGGTGGGCCCACGGCCGGTATAGCTCCCGGTGATACGGGCTCGAGAGGCTCTCGCTGTGCCCGATCACGTTCCGGACGCGGATGTGGAAGCGGCCGACGAGCCAGGCCGTGAGCCCGAGCGACGAGCGGAGCTGGGCGCGGTCGTGGAGGATCTCAGCGTCCGACGTGCCGACGTGCTCGATCCCGATCGCGACGTAGTTGAGCCCGACTGTGTGCCGGCACATCACGTTCAGGGGTACGAGCTGGTAGATCGTTCCGTCCCGGCCGACGACGAAATGCGCGCACGTGCCGGGCAGCTCGCCGAGCTCCGCGTCCGGTGTGTTCGCCGCGAACGTGTTCCACGCAGCGGAGAAGCTGTTGCTGCCGGTGTAGTGCTCCACGATGACCTTTGGGTGCAGCCGCCAGGAATGGATGCCGTAGTGCCTCTCGGCGTACGCGGCCATCTCCGCCTTTCGCTGCGGGCCATACGGGATCGGCTTCCAGACGATGTGCGGCTTCGGTGCGACTGCGAGCGCGAGAGTCAGGGCGAGCGCGGCGAGCACGGCGGCGCTCAGGCTATCCGGTAGATCCGGTCGGCCACCGGCTCGGCCCGGAACCGCTCGAGAAACTCCTTCGCGTACGGCCGGCCCGGCTCCGCGAGCAGCACCTCGCCGCCCAGCAGCGGGAGGAGCTCCGCGAGCTGCTCGGCGTTGCGGGCCTCGTAGAGGAGGTCTGCGCCGAGGACGAGGTCCCAGGGCGCGGCGCGGAGCAGCGGCTCCGGCTCGTTCCAGCGGACCCGGGCGACCCGGAGGAAGACGCCGTTTCGCTCGGCGTTCCGCCGTAGGAGCTCGATCGCGTCCTCCGCCCAGTCGGTGGCGAGCACCTCGCCGCCCCGGAGCCCCGCGGCCAGCGCCGGCAGGCCGAGCCCGCAGCCGAGCTCGAGCACCCGCAGCCCGTGTAGCTCGCGCTCCGCGACCTGCCGCGCCAGCGCGACGCCGCTGGGCCAGAGCTCGGCCCAGTAGGGCAGGAACTCCTCCTCGTCGAACGCCACCTCGTCGATCAGCTCATCCGCGCTCGGCGGCCGGAGGATCTCGAGGCGCAGGCCGGGCGCGAGCTCGACCACCTCCTCGACGAGCGTGGCCGTCAGAGCGTGGCGAACAGGTCGACGGGCACGCCGTCGGGGTCGCTGACCTGCGCGTAGCGCTGACCCCAGAACGCGTCCCACGGCTCCTTCTCGCCGTCGAAGCCGGCCGCGACCACGCGCGCGTAGAGCTCGTCCACCTCCTCGGGGCTGCCGCACTCGAAGGCGAGCGCGAGCTGGTTCCCGGCCGCCCGCGTCCAGTCGGGGCGGAAGCTGCGGATGACCTCCTCGGTGTCGAGCATCAGCCGCACGCCGTTCGGCAGCGTCGCCTCGACGTGGCCGTTGCCCTCGGGAAACTCGATTCCGAGCTGCCCGTAGAACGCGACCGACCGGCGCATGTCCGAGCAGATGATCCCGATCGCGTTCAGCTGCGGCACAGCGCGGAGGCTAACGGCTAGCGTCGAGCCGGTGCGGAGGAGGCGGCTCGGCTCGAGCGATCTGATGGTCTCGGAGATCTCCCTCGGGTCGTGGATGACCTACGGCGGCTCGGTCGAGCGCGAGCACGCGGAGGCGTGCGTGGCGAAGGCGTTCGAGGTCGGGATCGACTTCATCGACACCGCGAACGTCTACTCCGGCGGCGGTGCCGAGGAGTTCCTGGGCGAGGTCCTCGCCGACCGGCCGCGCGATTCGTACGTCCTCGCGACGAAGCTCTACTTCCCGATGACGGACTCCGACCGCGGCCTCTCGCGCGGTCAGGTCTTCAAACAGATCGACGCTTCCCTGCAACGGCTCCGCACCGACCACGTCGACCTCTACCAGTGCCACCGCTACGACTGGGACACGCCGCTCGAGGAGACGATGGAGGCGCTGACCGAGATCGTCCGGCAAGGAAAGGCGCGCTATCTCGGCTTCAGCGAGTGGCCGGAGGAGAAGATCCGGGAGGCGCAGGCGCTGGACGGCGTCGAGCACTTCGTCTCGAGCCAGCCGCAGTACTCGATGATCTGGCGCGGTCCGGAGCGGGACGTGATCCCGGCCTCGCGGGAGCTGGGCATCTCGCAGATCGTCTGGTCGCCGCTCGGCCAGGGCATCCTCACCGGGAAGTACCGGCCGGGCGAGCCGCCACCCGGCGACAGCCGCGCCGCGCACGAGCGGATGAGCTACTTCATGGATCGCGCCGGCGACCAGGTGCTGCTCGAGCGCGTGCAGCTGCTGCGCCCGGTGGCCGAGGAACTCGGCCTGTCGCTGGCTCAGTTCGCGCTCGCCTGGGTGCTGCGGGAGGAGAACGTCGCGTCCGCCATCATCGGCGCGACGCGTCCCGAGCAGGTCGCGGACAACGCCGCCGCCTCGGGCGTCGAGCTCGACCCGGCGACGCTCGAGCGGATCGACGAGATCCTCGGCGACAGCGTCGCCTGGGAGGGACCCGCGTCTGCACGCAGGCCCGCTCCCTAGCTTCGGTCAGCGCCGACGGAAGCGCAGCGGCGGGTCGTAGACGGACGCAAGCCGGCCGAGCACGAGCGCGCCGCCGAGCAGGCCGAGGTCGCGGACGGCGACGTCGTACCACTCGCCGTAGCTGAACAGGTTGATCACGATGCCCGCCAGCCAGGCGGCGACGACGTAGGCGGCGTACCGCGGCTTCAGCGCGACGAGTATGCCGGCGACGATCTCGACGACACCGACGGCGTACATCACCTGCTGCGCCGTGCCGGGCAGGATGTCATGGATCCAGTCGGCCAGGTACTTCGGCCAGTAGACGAGGCCGTTGAAGAACTTGTCGATCCCCATCGTGAGCGGGATGGCCGTGTAGCCGATCCGGAGCAGCCAGAACGCCTGATAGCGCGGATCGCGCAGGTCGCGCTCGCCGGCCGGTACCAGGACGGCCGTTTCCCATGGCCGTTCTGTGCGTGCTTGCAGCTGGGTGGTCATCGCCCCTCCTCGGACGCTTTCTGCTCGCTGCTTCCCCACGGGGGTTTCACCAAACATCGTTTGCGATAAATGGGACGCGTGGGGTACGAGCCTGCAGCGACGCTCGCGGACGCCGAGGCGCTTGGGCTGCTGGCCGATCCGATCCGACGCCGGCTGTACGAGCTCGTCGCGAGCTGCGCCAGGCCGCTGAGCCGTCTCGATCTGGCCGACGCCACCGGGATCGACCGTGCCCTCGTCGCGTACCACCTCGACCGGCTCGTGGAGCACGGGCTGCTAGAGGCGACGTACGAGCGCCAGCCGGGACGCACCGCCCCGGTCGCCGGCCGTCCGCCGAAGCTCTACCGCCGGGCTCAGCGGGAGTTCGTAGCGAGAGCGCCCGCCCGCGACTACCGGCTACTCGCCGACGTGCTCCTCGAGGCCGCGGGTCACGGAGGCGCCGAGACCGAGGCGGCCGTCGAGCGGGCAGCGTGCGGTGTGGGCTTTGAGCTCGGGAGGGCCGCGAAGCGGAGAAACGCGTCGCTCGAGGACGTGCTGCTCGAGCGCGGCTACGAGCCCGTCGCCGCGGTGGAGGGGCTCCTGCGGTTGCGCAACTGCCCGTTCGACCAGCTTGCGGGGCGCCGGCCCGAGCTGGTCTGTCGCCTCAACCTCGCCCTCGTCCAGGGCGTGCTCAGGGGGCTGGGCGACGAGCGCGAGCGGGCTGTCCTGGACCCGCAGCCGGGCCGCTGCTGTGTCGCGGTTCGGGGCTAGCCCTCGCCGTTACCGTTCCGCGTCGCCAGGACCGAGTCCGCGAGGCCGTACTCGACGGCCTCCTCCGGTGCGAGGAACCGGTCCCGGTCGATGTCGCGCGACACCTGCTCGACGTCGCGGCCGGAGTGGTGGGCGATCACCTCGGCGTAGCGACGCGTGAGAGACAGGATCTCGCGGGCGGCGATCTGGATGTCGGCGGGCGTGCCACGGAAGCCTCCGGAGCCCTGGTGGATCATCACCTTCGAGTTGGGCAGGACGAAGCGCTTTCCGGCCGTCCCGGCCGCGAGCAGCATCGCGGCCGCCGACATCGCCATCCCGACGCAGTAGGTCTGCACGTCGGGCTTGACGAACTGCATCGCGTCGTACATCGCCATCCCGGCGTAGGCGTCGCCTCCCGGGGAGTTGATGTAGAAGCGGATGTCCGCGTCCGGGTCCTCCGCCTCGAGAAAGAGGAGCTGTGCGACGACGAGGTTGGCGGACGGCGCGTCGACCTCGGTGCCGAGGAAGACGATCCGCTCCCGCAGGAGACGCGAGAAGATGTCGAACGAGCGCTCGAAGCGACCGTCCGACTCGACCACCATCGGCACCAGGTGGTTCGATACGCTACTCATCGGTTGCACAGTACATGCAACTGATTGGTTGCGCGTAGAGAAACGGAGGAGCGATGGAGGTCGAGCGGGAGATCGTCGTGCCGGAGGCGCCCGAGGAGGTGTGGGAGGCGCTGACCGAGCCCGAGCGGCTCCAGGAGTGGTTCGCGACCGAGGTCGAGCTCGACGCGCGGCCCGGCGGCGAGGGCGTCTTCCGCTGGGGGAACGGCGACGAGCGGCGGGGGGTTATCCGCCAGCTCGAGCAGGCGGAACGGTTCGTCCTGGACTGGGACGACGGCGGAACCGTCGCGATCGAGCTCGAGCCCGTAATAGACGGCACGCGGGTGCGCGTCGTCGAGTCGTCGCCGGAGTTCGCCGTCGCCTTCGAGTTGCACGCGATGGCGTGGACAGCCGCGGCGGCGTAGATCGCGTCTTCGCCGCACTCGGGGACGCGGGGCGTCGTTCGCTCATCGAGGCGGTCGCCACGCGCGGCACCGCCACCGCGACGGAGCTCGCAGCCGAGCTGCCGGTCACCCGGCAGGCGGTTGCGAAGCAGCTGTCCGCGCTCGCCGAGGCGGGCTTGCTCCGAGCGACGCGCGCGGGCCGGGAGACGCGCTACGAGGTGACCCCGGCGCCGCTCGAGGACGCGGTCGAGTGGATGGTCTCCGTCGGCGCGGCATGGGATGAGCGACTCGCCGCTCTCCGTCGCACTCTCGCGACGAAGTCGTAACGGTTCCGTGCGGTGGCTGCCACCGTGACGGAACCGTCACGGGAAGAGGCGTGCGATCGACCAGCCGCCGTCGGGATCCCGCTCGTACCGGAAGCGATCGTGGAGGCGGCTCTCCCGGTGCTGCCAGAACTCCCACGCCGTCGGCTCGAGCCGGTAGCCGCCCCAGGTGGGAGGCCGCGGCACGGCGCCGCCGGCGAGGTCGCCCTCCAGCTCCGCGAGCCGCTCGTAGAGCTCCGCCCGCGACGCGAGCGGGTCGCTCTGCCGGGAGGCAAGCGCCCCGACCTGCGCAGCGCGTGGCCGCGTCGCGAAGTACTCGTCGGACTCCTCCCCTGGCACGCGCTCGACTCTCCCCTCCACCCGTACCTGTCGTCCGAGCGGCGGCCAGTGGAGGAGCAGCGCGGCCTGCGGGTTGGCCTCGAGCTCGCGCCCCTTCCTGGAGGTGTAGTGGGTGTAGAAGACGAGGCCGCGCTCGTCGAAGCCTTTCAGGAGCACCATCCGCATCGACGGTGCGCCGTCGGGTGTGGCCGTCGCGAGCGCGGTGGCCTCGGGCACGTCGAGCGCGGCGGCGGCCTCGTCGAACCAGCGCCGGAACTGCTCGAGCGGGTCGGACTCGAGGTCGGCGCGGCGCAGCTCCGCTTCGGGCTCGCTGCGGCCGCTAATCGCCGTCCTCCGCGAGCAGGCCGCGGTCGAGGGCGTGCCGGACGAGCTCGGCCCGCGTCGCGAGGCCGAGCTTCTGCATGATCCGCGCTCGGTGCGTCTCGGCTGTTCGCACCGAGAGGTAGAGCATCTGCGCGATCTCCTGGTTCGTGTGACCGAGGGCGAGCAGGCGTAGAACCTCGCGCTCGCGTTCGGAGAGCGGGTCGGCAGCCGCCTCCGCCGACGCGGCCACGTCTGCGGCGGCGAGCCGCGCGCCGAGCTGGTGGTCGACGTACCGGCCGCCTGCGGCGACCTCGCGCACCGCCGCGAGCAGCTCGTCGTCCGCAGCCTCCTTCAGTACGTAGCCACTCGCCCCGGCGGCGAACGCCTCGCGAACGTAGCTCGGGTCGTCCTGCATCGAGAGGGCGAGGATCTTCGCGTCCGGCGCGGCCGTGCGGATCTCCGGGATCGCGTCGAGGCCGGAGCCGCCCGGCATCACCACGTCGAGGAGGATCACGTCGGGCTTGTGGAGCCGGGCGAGCCGGACGGCGTCGTAGGCCGTGCCTGCCTCGTCCTCCACCCTCAGGTCGTCCTCGGCCTCGATCAGCCTGCGCAGTCCCGACCGGACGAGCTGGTGGTCGTCGACGATCAGGAGACGGATCACGGCAGCGGGACCTCCGCGACGAAGGTCGTGCCGGCCCCCGGCCGCGACTCGATCGTGACGCGCCCTCCGAGCAGCCCGATGCGCTCACGCATGCCGACGAGGCCGAGGCCGCCGTCGCGCACGCGTGCGGGCTCGAAGCCTATGCCGTCGTCCTCGACCACCACCGAGACGGAGCTCTCCTTCTGCGTGAGGACGATGCTGACGTGGCCGGCGCGCGCGTGCTTGACGACGTTCGTGAGCGACTCCTGCACGATCCGGTACAGCGCCGTCTCGACCTCGGGCGGCAGGCGGCCCTCCCCCACGTTGGGGACGAACTCGACGCCGATTCCCGTCTGCTCGCCGAAGCTCTCGGTGAGCCGCTCGACGGCCGCGACGAGGCCGAAATCGTCGAGCGCCGCCGGTCGCAACTCGACCGCGAGCCGGCGCACGTCCCGCAGCGTCGACCGGACGAGGTCGCGCACCTCGGCGACCGCGGCCCGCAAAACCTCGGGATCCTTCGCCTCCTCGAGCCCACGCAGCCCGAGCAGGATCGAGGTGAGAGCCTGGCCGGTCTCGTCGTGCAGCTCGCGCGCCAGCCGCCTCCGCTCGTCCTCCTGCGCGCTCAGGACGCGCTCCAAAGCCTCCCGGGCCACCCGCTGCCGGAGCTCGACGGCAACCGCCGCGCGACCGGCGAAGACCTCGGCCAACCGCAGGTCCGCGTCGGCGAAACGCGGGTCGCTGCGGATCTTGTCGTGCACGGCGATCACGCCGATCGCCTCGTCCCGCACGAGGAGCGGGACGTAGAGCGCCGCCCGCGCGCCCAACCGTCTGGCGGCCTCCTGCTCGACCTCCGGATCGTCGAGCACCGAGTCGACGCGCTCGCTCCGCTTGCGCTGCAGCACGCGCATCGTCTTCGAGCGAGCCGAGAGCTCGAGCCCCGCGTAGTCGCCGGCGCCGTCGCCCGCCACCGCGGCGAGCCGAAGCGCGTCGCCGTGCGGGAGGGCGACGGCGACGAGACGGGCGCCGATCAGCTCACGGAGATTCCTCGCGACCAGCTCGAGCAGGGTGTCGAGGTCGAACTCGGTCACGAGCGCGTTCATCACCTCGTTCAGCGACTCGAGCTGCGCCGCCCACCGCGTCGCGGTCTCGTAGAGGCGCGCGTTCTCGATCGCGACGGCGGCCTGGCCCGCGAGCATCACCCCGGCGGCCTCGTCGTCGTCGTCGAAGTCGACGCCGCCGCCCTTCTCCGTCAGGTAGAGGTTGCCGTAGACGACCCCGCGCAGGTTGACCGGCACGCCGAGGAAGGAGCGCATCGGGGGATGGTTCGGCGGCAAGCCGACCGAGCGCGGATCGTCCTGGATGTCCTGCAGACGCAGGGGCTTCGGCTCGCGGATGAGGACTCCGAGGATGCCGCGGCCGCGCGGAAGGTCGCCGATCGCCGTCCGCGTCTCCTCGTCGATCCCGGTGGTCACGAAGCGCTCGAGCTGCTCCCCCGACGGGTCGAGCACACCGAGCGCTGCGTACCGTGCGCCAGTCAGGTCGGCCGCCGTCTCGACAAGCTTCTGGAGCACGGCGTCGAGCGAGAGCTCCGACGAGAGCGCGATACCGGCCTCGACGAGCGCTCGCGTCCGGTCGCGCTGCGTCTCCACCGACTAGAGCCTCGCGCGCAGCTCGGCCGGACGCAAGATCTTGCCGCCCAGCTCGGCGTCCGTCGGAACGAGCTCCCGCACGACGCGGAGGACGACCTCCGCCTCGTCACTGAGCGGGCTGAGGATCTTGTTCCCCTTGAGCAGGGCCTTTCCCCGCGGCCCCGTGTGCACCGCGAGGTCCCGTTCCGCGTAACCCTTCTCCCGCAGCAGGGCGTTCGCCTGCTCGATCGCGTCGCTCACGGCAAGCGTTCTAGCGGAAGAGATCCGTCTCGGGCGGGATGACGAGATCGGCGGCCCGGCCGTCGCCGCGGACGTCGAGGCCGCGGACGACCGCGACGGGGACGCGATCGAGCTTGCCGAAGACGAGCTGAGCCGCGCCGGCGATCTCGTCCGCCACGGCGATCCGCGTCGCGTGGAGCTCGTACCCCGCAGGATCGCGCTCGCCGGTGAGATCGCGGACGACCTCCAGGCCGGCGGCCCCGATCGCGACGTCCGTCGTGGCCGCCCGCCACGGCCGGCCGAACGAGTCCGTGACCAGGACCCCGACCTCGGCGCCCGTCTTCTCGCGCAGCTGTTCGCGCAGCCGGGCAGCGGACGCGTCGGGATCGAGCGGGAGCAGGACGACGGTCTCCGGCGCAGGCGCGTTCGAGGCGTCGACGCCGGCCGAGCCGCAGACGTAGCCGTGCCGGGTGCGGGCGATGAGGAGCGGCGGTCGAATGCGTACGAGCTCCGCCGCCTCGTCGAGAATGACCTGGATCTTGCGCGGGTCTCCCTCGTCGCCCGCGAGCTCCCGCGCGCGCTCCGACGGCTCGATGCCCGCGAGCTCCACGACGCGGCCCTCGACCTTCGACACGGCTTTCTGCGCGACGACCACGACGTCGCCGTCCTCTAGTTCGATCCGTTCCGCGACCAGCGCGGCGAGGTCGTCGCCCTCGCGCAGCTCGGGCAGTCCCTCGACCGGCGTGACGGAGAACCCAGGCCGGACGTCCTTGACGAGGATCAACGCCGGATTGCCCTCGTCCCACAGGCCGTGGAGCTCCTCCAGCGCGACGAAGCCGAGCGCCTCGTAGAACGCCCGCGTGGCGTCGTAGCCGCGGCTCGGCCGCGAGGGACCGAGCGTCTTGACGTGCAGGTAGCGGATGCGACGCGACCGGCACCACGCCTCGGCCGCGGCGACAAGCTCGCGGCCGATCCCCTCGCGATGGCGCTCCCGCCGGACGCCCATGACGTAGAGCTCGGCCGCGCGCGGCGCGTGTCGCTTGAGGCAGAGGAAGCCGACGTCCGGCTCCACCGCGAAGGTCGGCAACGCCGCGGCGGCCGTCACGTAGGCGGCCGTCGCGTCGTCGATCCCGAACCACTCGGGCAGGTCGCGGAGAACGGACTCGGCGATGCGCGAGCGCTCTGCAGGGTCTCCAACCTCGACGACGTCCGTCACGGGAGCCCGGTGACGCGCACGCCGGCATGGCCCTTGTAGCGCCTGTTCAGGTTGACGATCACCGCCGTCATCCCCTCGAGCGCGCGGGCGCTCGCCAGCGGCCCGGCGTCGAGCGCGCGTCCCGCGACGAGCTTGGCCGCGAGCTCGAGCGCGAGCGCCTTTGCCTCCGCGTGGTCGCCGCAGACCAGGGCGTCCTCGTCGAGCCGGCCGCCGGCGAGCTTGCCGGCGGCGAGCGAGTGGAGTCCTGCGACGACCGGGGCCTGGACGAGCGCTTGCATCCGCTCCGCGAGCGAGCTGGGATCGAGGGACGGAAGCGCGCCCTCGGCAGCAAACCTGAGCTCGCTCGCGACGCTCAGTAACGGCGCGTCAGCCAGGGTGGCAGCCAGGGCGGCTGCGGTTGTGAGGGCTGCGTCGGCCCTCGTCGCGAGCACCACGAGATCGGCGCCGGCGACGGCGCCCTCGTTCTCCGCACCGTCCGAGGCTCCGATCTCGCGCGCCGCGGCCCGACCCCGCTCGCGGTCGCGCGACCCGATCACGACCTCGTCGCCCGCCTCGACGAGGCGGCGGGCGAGCGCGAGCCCGAAGTCGCCCGTCCCGCCGACGATCGCAACCCTCAAACCGGGGCCCCCGGGAAATGCGCAGCATTTTCTGGGGTGGTCATGCCGGCACGGCTCCCAGCGCCGCTTCGGCGAGACGGCGTCGCGCATCGCGGTCGCTCATGAGCGTCCGCGTCACGATCGGCCGGACGTCGTCGAGCCCGTCGAGGTCGTCCCCGTCGGCCGCGTCCACGACGAGCGCGTCGATCAAGCCCTTGTAACAACTTGTCACATGCCGCGGCGAGGTGCCGCCGGCGAGCCGCCGCAGCATCCGGTCGGCCGGGCCCTTCACCGCGCGGCCGGCGATGAGGGGGCTGACGGCGACGCATGGCACGCGCCGCTGGGCGAGCGCGTCGCGCAGTTCGCGCACGGCGAGGATCGGACCGATCGAGACGTAAGGGTTGCTCGGAGCGAGCAAGATCAGGTCCGCCGCGGCGATCGTCCCGAGCACACCGGGCGCCGGCCGCGCCTCGTCCTCCCCCTCGAAGTGGACGGCGTCGACCTCGTCGCGGTGGCGGCGGGCGACGAACCACTCCTGGAACGGGAACGTCCCCGCCGGTGTCTCGAGCCACGTCCGCAGGCGGGCGTCCGTCGCCGGAAGCAGTCGCGTCTCGACGCCGAACGCCTCCGCCAGCCGCGCAGTCACGGCCGAGAGCGGTTCCCCGGCCAGCAGCGCCTGCGTTCGCACGAGATGAAGCCCGAGATCCCTGTCCCCGAGCGCGAACCAGCTCTCGCCGCCGAGCGCACCAGCCGTCTCCAGCGCGAGCCAGGTCTCGTCGCTGCGGCCCCAGCCCCGCCGCTCGTCGGCGACGCCCGCGAGCGCGTAGAGGATCGAGTCGAGGTCGGGAGAGACGTGCAGCCCGAGCACCTCGACGTCGTCGCCGACGTTCCCGATCACGCTCGTCGCCTCCGCGCCGGCGACGTCGACCAGGCCGCGCACGAAGCGCGCGCCGCCGACGCCTCCCGAGAGGACGGCGACGTTCAGACGAGGCGCCCCTCGAGCTCGGCCAGGCACGCTTGAGTGCGGGGCCCCGCGCGCAGCTGGATCCTGGTGAGATCGTCCATCGTATCCACGTCGTCGACGAGGTTCGGCAGCGCGACCGACACGGCCTCGACACCGAGCGAGGCCGCGTGCGCGAGGAAGCGGTCGGAGCTGCCAGGCCCGTACAGGGGCGCGAACGCCTCGGCCGACGGGAGGGCGAGCGCGTTCGTCGTCCCGTCGAGGGCCTCGACGAGCGCGAAGCCGCCTGCAGGCGTCGCGGCGAGCAGCGAGCGGAGGTCGTGCGGCACGACGCACGGGACGTCGGCGTTGACGACGAGGATGGCAACGGGGTCGACTCGGTCCAGGCCGGCCTGCACCGCCGCACCCTGGCCGCTCCCGGGATCGGCGACGGCTTCGGCGCCGCCGTCGACCGCGACGGCCGCGCCGTCATCGTCCGGGGTCACGACGCGCGTTCGGCCGACCGGGACACACGCGGCGAGGACATCGCGGAGCATCGCCTGCGCGAGCGCTCGGCGGATCCGGCGCGAAGAATGGAGGCGCGTCTTCCCCTCCGCGCCCGCGAACGGGATCACGACGGTCACCATGGGGAGACACTAGCCAGGTGGACAACGCCGAGATTGCCCGGACGCTCGATGCGTACGCCGCGCTGCTCGACCTCGCCGGCGCCGCCCACTGGAGCGTCCGCGCCTACCGCCGCGCCGCCGACCTCGTCCGCACGACGCCGGCGCCGGTGGAGGAACTCGTCCGTACCGGACGCGTGCGGGAGCTGCGTGGCATCGGGCCCGGCATCGAGCAACGGCTGCGCGAGCTCGTCGAGACCGGCCGCATCGCCGAGCTCGAGGAGCTCGAACGCGAGGTCGAGCCAGAGCTCGTCGCGCTCGGCCGTTACCTTGGGCTCGGCCCCCGGCGGCTCGTCGCGATCGGCCGGGCGCTCGGGATCCGGTCCGCGGACGAGCTCCGCGCCGCGGCGGCAGCGGGGCGGCTGCGCGAGGCGCCCGGAGTCGGACCGACCACCGAGGCGAAGGTGCTCGAGGCGCTCTCACGCGAGCCGCAACCGGCGCGGCGCGGCCTCACCCGCAACCGCGCGCTCGCGCTCGCGAGCGCGGTCGCGGGGCCGCTCGACGCAGTCCCGGCGGGAGAGCTGCGGCGCGGCTGCGAGCTCGTGCACCGCCTCGTTCTCGTCTCGGCGAGCCCCGGCTCGCTCGATCGGTTCATGGCGCAGCCGGAGGTCGTGGCGCTGCTGGAGCGCGACGAGCGGCACGCGGTCGGCGTCACGGTCGAAGGGATCCCGCTCGAGCTCGTCGCCGCCGACCGGAACCGGTTCGGGACAGAGCTCCTGCAGGCCACCGGCTCCGAGTCATACGTCGCGGCTCTCGAGCCGCTGCCGCAGGTGCCGACCGAGGAGGAAGTGTTCGCGCGGCTCGACCTCCCGTGGCTGCCGCCGGAGCTGCGCGAGGCTCCCTTCCGCGGCGACCCGCCGCCGCTCGTCGAGGAGCTCGACATCCGCGGCGACCTCCATTGCCATACGACGTGGTCCGACGGCAAGGCGTCGGTGCTCGAGATGGCCGCGGCGGCGCGCGACCGCGGCTACGAGTACCTCGCGATCTGCGACCACACGCCGAACGTGCGCGTCGTGCCCGGCCTCGATGCCGACGGCCTACGCCGTCAGGCAGTGGAGATCGCCGCAGCGAACGAGGAGTTTGCGCCCTTCCGCGTCCTGCGCGGGGCCGAGTGCGACATCCGGGCCGACGGCAGCCTCGACCTGCCCGACGACGTCCTCGCGGAGCTCGAGTGGGTGCAGCTGTCCCTCCACGCGGGCCAGCGCCTGCCGGTCGAGGAGCTGACAGCGCGCGTGACCGAGGCTATGCGGCACCCGGCCGTGCGCTGCCTCAGCCATCCGCGCGGGCGGATCCTCAATCATCGGCCGCCGAACGCGCTCGATCTCGAGCGCACGATCGAGGTCGCGCTCGAGACGGGCGTCGTCCTCGAGACGAACGGCCTGCCCGACCGGCTCGACCTGAGCGGCGAGGAGGTGCGGGTCGCGGTCGACGCGGGCGTGCCCGTCGTCTGCTCGACCGACGCGCACTCCGTGCAGGGGCTCGGCAACATGCGCTTGGCGGTGACGACCGCGCGGCGGGGCTGGGCGACGGCGGCCGACGTCCTGAACACACGGCCGCTCGCGGAGATACTCCGGCGGTGAGGATCGCGGCGACCCAGACGCTGCCGGGCCCGGCGTGGGGAGAGCTGCCGGACGTCGAGCTCCTCGAGACCTGGCCGCCGCCGGAGCCGCTGCCGGGCGTGGAGGCGCTCGTGGCCGTCGTCGCCCGGGTTGGCGCGGCCGAGCTCGACCTCCTGCCTGACCTGCGCCTCGTGGCCAACTACGGCGTCGGCTACGACACCGTGGACGTCGGCGCCTGCCGGGAGCGCGGGATCGCGGTGACGAACACGCCCGGCGTCCTCGATGCCGCGGTCGCCGACCTCACGCTCGCGCTGATCCTCGCCTGCCGGCGCCATCTGATCGCCTCGGACCGCTTCGTCCGCGAGGGCGCCTGGCGGCGCGGCTGGGCGCAACCCGAGCTGCTCGGGCGCGACCTCGCGGGGTCGACGCTCGGCCTGGTGGGCCTGGGCAGGATCGGCTCCGAGGTCGCCCGGCGGGCCGAGGCGTTCGGCATGCGCGTGGTGCATCATCGGCGGCGCGACGGCATCCCGCTCGACGAGCTAGTACGGGCCGCCGACGTCGTCTCTCTCCACGTGCCGCTGACGCCCGAAACGCACGGTCTCCTCTCGCGCGGGCGGCTTGCGCTCTTTCGCGACGGGGCGACGCTGGTCAACACGGCGCGCGGGGCGATCGTCGACGAGGACGCGCTCGCGGACGAGCTCGTGACGGGCCGCATCTCCGCCGGCCTCGACGTCTTTGCCGACGAGCCTCACGTCTCGGAGCGGCTGCTCGGTCTCCCGAACGTCGTGCTCACGCCGCACATCGCCAGCGCTACCGTGGAGACGCGGGCGGCGATGACGCGCGTTCTTGTCGACAACGTCCTCGCCTTCCTGCGGGGCAGGCCCCTTCTCACGCCCGTGGCGTAGCGCCACCTCGACCGGTGGCAGCCACTGTTACAAAACCGTCAGGCCCCTTCTCACGCCCGTGGCGTAGCGCCACCTCGACCGGTGGCAGCCACTGTTACAAAACCGTCACGTGCGAAGGCGTGATCCTCCGAACCAAGCGGTTCTCGCCGTCACAAAGGCGTGCAGTGGCTGCCACCGGCCGTCAAAGCGCGCCGGGCCGGCCGCCCGCGACCCAGTCGCGCACCTCGAACCAGTGGCTGGCCCGGAGCGCCTCCGCCACCCGCCCGTCGGTGTGGCCCGCGTAGAAGACGTGGCGGTCGAGATCGCAGCAGATGGCGACCTCCGAGAGAGGGGTATCCAGGACCCGCATCAGTGCGTCCGCCGGCAGCCTGGCCTCGGCGACCGTGTAGTGCTTGAACTGGAGCTCAGGCGCGATCTCCATCAGCTCCGGCCAGTCGGGGCACGCACGCGAGCTCACACGGGTGACGGTACAGGCAGCGTGCGCCTGACAATCCCCGTGAGCGTGCGGACGAACGCCGGGTCGGCGTTCGGCATCTCGATGCGCTCCAGCTTCAGCCCGAGCTCGGCGGCCCTCTCCTGCGCCTCCACGTCGAGGTCCCAGCGGATCTCGAGGTGGTCGGAGACGAAGCCGACGGGACAGACCAGCACGCGCTCGACACCCTGGCGCCGCAGCGCCTCGAGGTGGTCGAGGATGTCCGGTCCGAGCCACGGCTCGCCGGTCGGGGACTGGCTCTGGAAGGAAAAGCTCCACGCGGCCAGGCCCGCTGCCTCGGCTACGAGCCGCGACGTCTCGAGGAGCTGGTCGCGGTACGGGTCGCCGGCGGCGAGGATCCGCGCGGGCAGCGAGTGCGCGGTGAAGACGACGTGCGCGTCTGCGCCGCGGACGCGGTCGGCGAGCAGCTCGACGAACCCCCGCTCGTCGTGCCAGCTCTCGATGAACCGGAGCTCAGCCCGCCCCGCGACCGCTCGCTCGAGTTGCTCGCGGTAACCCGCGATCGAAAGGGCGGAGTAGTGCGGTGCCAGGACGAGGCCCACGATCACCCTCGCGCCGGAGGCGAGCGCCGCTTCCGCAGCGTCCGCGATCCGCGGCCTCCAGTGCTTCATCCCGGTGAAGACCGGAAGGCCGAGCTCGGCTTCCAGCGCCGCGCGCGTCCGCTCGGTGATCGCATTGAGCGGCGAAGAGTCCTCGATCCCCAGCCGCCGGTAGCGCTCGACGAGGTCGGCGAGGTGCTCCGGCGCAATCGGGCGGCCTCCGCGGATGTCGGCGTAGTACGCGGGGACGTCGGACAGGCTCTCCGGCGAGCCGTACGCCATGAGCACGAGCGCGGCCTTCATGCCGGCGGACGGTAGCTGCGGACGAGCTCTGCGAGCCGCGTCAGCACGTCCGGATCGGTCTGCGGGAGCACGCCGTGCCCGAGATTGAAGACGTGGCCCGGCCGGCCGCCGGCGCGCCGCAGCACGTCGAGCGCCGCTGCCTCCACGCGCTCCCACGGCGCGAGCAGCACCGCCGGCTCGAGGTTCCCCTGCACCGCCCGCTCCTCGCCGACGGAGGCCCACGCCGCGTCGAGCGGGACGCGCCAGTCCACGCCGAGGCCGGTGCCACCCGCCTCCGCCATCGCAGCCAACAGCTGCGTCGTCGTGCCAGTGCCGAAGTGGATCGTGGGCAGGCCGGCCGCCTCGAGCACTCGCGCCGAGTAGGGTGCGACGAACTCGCCGTAGTCGGCGACGGAGAGGACTCCGACCCAGGAGTCGAAAAGCTGGATCGCGTCTGCTCCGGCGGCCGCCGTGGCGGCGACGTAGCGGGCGAACTGATCCGTCAGGCGCTCCATCAGCGCGTGCCAGGTGGCTGGCTCGCGGTACATGAGCGCCTTCGTGCGGACGAAGTCGCGGCTCGGCTTGCCCTCCACGAGGTAGCCGGCCACTGTGAACGGCCCGCCGCAGAAGCCGATCAGGGCCCGCTCCGGCTCGAGCTCGGTCCGCACGAGCCGCACGGCCTCGAGGATCGGCGCCGCCCACTCCTCCGGCTCGGCCACCGTGAGCCGTTCGACCGCCGCGGCCGAGTCGATGCGCTCCTCGACTACCGGCCCGATCCCCTCCACGAGCTCCACCTCGACGCCCATGCCGAGGATGGGCGACATGATGTCCGCGAACAGGACGGCGGCGTCGACGCCGTGGCGCCGCACTGGCTGCAGCGTCACCTCCGCGCAGAGCTCCGGCGTGCCCGCGATCTCGAAGAAGCCGTGCCGCTCGCGCAGGGCGCGGTACTCGGGCAGGGAGCGGCCGGCCTGCCGCATGAACCAGACCGGCGTTCGCTTGGCCGGTTCACGCCGCAGGGCGCGGACGAGGAGCGGCTCGGCGCTCAGGATCTGCTCGTTCAGACCCTGATCGGCTCGCGGCCCTGCTCGCGCAGGAGCCGGCTGAGCCCTTCCTCGAGCGAGACCTCGGGGTCCCACCCGAGCAGCTGTTGCGCACGCGTGATGTCGGGCTTGCGCTGCATCGGGTCGTCGATCCGGAGCGCCTCGAACACGATCTCGCTCGATGCGCCGGTGATCCTCTTCACGATCTCCGCGAGCTCGAGCAGCGTCCGCTCGTCGGGGTTGCCGAGGTTGACGGGCAGGTGCTCGCCGCTCTCGGCGAGGAGGACGATGCCGCGAATCAGGTCGTCGACGTAGCAGAAGCTCCGCGTCTGCAAGCCGTCGCCGAACACGGTGATCGGCTCCTCGGCGAGTGCCTGGCGGACGAAGTTCGATACGGCGCGACCGTCGTTCGGCCGCATCCGCGGGCCGTACGTGTTGAAAATCCGGACGATCGCCGTATCGACACCCTGCTGGCCGTGGTACGCCATTGCCAGCGCCTCGGCGTAGCGCTTGGCCTCGTCGTACACGCCGCGCGGCCCGATCGGGTTGACGTGGCCCCAGTAGGTCTCGGGTTGCGGGTGCACCTGAGGGTCGCCGTAGACCTCGCTCGTCGAGGCGAGAAGGAAGCGGGCGCGCTTGAACTTCGAGAGGCCGAGCGCGTTGTGAGTCCCGTACGAGCCGACCTTGAGCGAGTGGAGCGGCATTCGGAGGTAGTCCTCCGGGCTCGCGAGCGCGGCGAAGTGGTAGACGAAGTCGATCGGCTCGTCGACGTGGATCGGCTCCGCGACGTCGTGGTCGATGAAGGCGAACGCGTCGTCGCGGACGTGCTCGATGTTGGCGAGTGAGCCGCTGACGAGGTTGTCGACGCAGATCACGCGGAGACCGCGCTCAAGTAGGTAATCGCAGAGGTGCGAGCCGAGGAACCCGGCCCCGCCGGTGACCAACGCAGTGGGCACGCGCGGGATGCTAGCTGGGTCGAAACCTGTCCCGTTCGGACAGGTCCTGGTGCCAGGCACCGGGACCTGTCCGAACGGCCGCTGATCGAGCGAGGGAGCGGGCCTGCGGCTCGGTACTGCCTCGTTTGGGCATGGCCCGGTGCCTGGCACCGGGCCATGCCTCGCTACGACGTGTCCCCCGCGTGGGGCATGTCCCCGCCGCGCTACCTGAGGTCTTTGTTCGACTCCATGTCGAACCACATGGCGAACAGCGTGAACTGCGAGCCGGAGAGGACGAGCAGCGCGACGAGGACGACGGTGCCGACGGTGATCTGGTGGCCCGCGATCCGGAAACCGAGGACGACGAAGCCGAGAGCCACCCCCGCGATCGTCGCGACGAACCCGATGACGTAGAAGAACACGAGCGGGTGGAAGTCGCGCTTGACGTACTTCTCCCACAGCCGCCAGAAGAAGCCGCGCAGCAGGAGCCACGCGATCCGCGGCACGACGTGGCGGTATCGCATCTTCGAGCGCTCCCCCACGCCGTAGATCGGGCGGGACGGGAAGTCCCGGACGCGCGCGTTCCAGACGTTGAGGTGGACGAGCATGTCGTTCGGGAAGCCGTAGCTCGTGTACACGCGGTCGAGGTCGAGCTGCTCGAGCATCTCCCGCGAGACGACGGTGTAACCGGACTGCGAATCGGCGACGTGCCAGTAGCCGGAGGCGATCTTCGTCAGCATCGAGAGGACCGCGTTGCCGAAGAAACGCGTCTTCGGGATCAGCTGCCAGGCCTGGCCGGTGGATAGACGGTTCGCCTTCGCGTAGTCGAGCTCTCCGCGGGCGACCGGCTCGACGAGCGTCGGCAGGTCCTCGGCGTCCATCTGGTTGTCGCCGTTCATCACGACGACCACGTCGAGCCCTTCGGCGAGCGCGCGGCGGTAGCCGGTGATGATCGCCGCACCGACGCCGCTCCGCCGCTCGTGCGAGAGCACCTCGACGCGGGGATCTCCGGTCTCGAGGGCGCGCTCCGAGGTGCGGTCGGTGGAGCCGTCGTTGACGACGGTGATCCGGTCCACGAGCGGCGGGATGCCGCCGATGGTCGCCGCGATCAGCGCCTCCTCGTCGTACGCGGGAACCACGACTCCGACGCGCTTCCCCTCGAACACGCCGAGAGCCTAAGTCAGTCGCCGTTGCGGGGCATGAGCCGCGGCAGGACGCTGTCCCAGAGCAGTGCCGCGAGGGCGCCGAGGATCAGGCCGATCAGCGCTGCGATCACGACGGTGTTGCGGCGGCTGCGAGCCGTGACCCTGCGCGCCGCAGCACCGGTGACAACGCGCGGCCTCTCGACCTCCTTCGCCTGCAGCAGCTGCAGCGTGGCCGCGACCTTGTCCTGCTGGTCGCTGCGGAGCGTCGTCTGGAGGATGAGCTTGTCCGTGGGCGAGATGGCCGGATCCGCGATCGCCGCCTGGAACGTCCTGATGTCGCTCTCGTCGGCTGCGATCTGCGCCTGGAAGCTCGCGATCTTGCCCCTCGCGTACGTGCTGAGCTTCTTGGCGGCGATGTTCGCGAGGTTGTTCGCGGCACATTGAGCGACCTTCGCCTTTTTCGTCTGCACCGTGAGCTGGAGGAGCGGGCTCTGGCCGTTCTTCGACAGGAACCCGGTCACCGTCTTCGTCGAGATCCCCTTGCGGAAATCCGACACCTTGGCCTTGCACTGGCGCGCCACCTTCTGTTCGACCTGTTGGGTGTGCGCGATCGTGCCCGCCGCGGACGGGTTGGTCTGCAGCGTCTGGAGCTGCTGATTCCCGCTCGCGGACGTCGGCTGGCCGAGATAGAGCGTCGCCGTCGCGGAGTAGACCTGCGTCCCGCCGAGCGAGACGAGGTAGCCGATCACGGCGCCTGCGACGAGACCGGCCGCAAGCAGCCACCAGCGCACTGCGAGCAGGCGCACGTACTTCGCGAAATCGACCTCCTGCTCGGCCTCCGGGTCGAAGCCGCGCGAGGGGGGAGCAGGCGCAGTCACGAGGGGCGACGATATCCGACGGGCATGAGGTCGCTCTTAGGAACAGTTCAGCGCGCCAGTTGACGCCGCTTCGGACGCTTGGGCTCGACGGCGTAGACCCGCGAGAAGCCGTTGAGTAGCAGCCTCATCCCGTTGCCCGACACCGGGACGTACTGGCCGTGCGGGAAGTTCAGCACCCTCCGCCCCGTGCGGACGTCGACCCCGACGATGTGATGCGAGAAGCTTCCGGCGTACGCGACACCGTCCACGATCACGGCGGCTCCCGAGATCGCGCCGCCCGTGGGGACTCGCCAGCGGACGCGGCCGGTCGCCGCGGACACGCCGTAGAACCAGCCGTCGTAGGAGCCGAAGCAGACGACGCCGCCGGCCACCGCCGGCGAGGAGTACACGTAGTAGCCGGCCGTGACGCGCCAGAGATAGCGGCCGCTCGCCGAGAATGCCGTCAGCGAGTTGCCGGTCGACGAGGGGACGAAGACGCGGCCCTTCGCGACGGCCGGCGTCCCGTAGACCTTCCCGTTCACGCTGCCGACCCAGCGGGTCGCGCCGGTCGCCGGCGAGAACGCCCAGAGCCGTCCTGCGTAGTCGCCGATGAAGAGCCTGCGGCCCGCCAGGGCGGCGCTCGAGGTGATCTTGGCTCCGACGGAGCGGCGCCAGCGGAGCCGATGCGTCCGCAGGTCGAGCGCGTAGACCTCGCCGCTCGCCGTGCCGAAGAAGTCGGTCCCGTGCCGGACGACCGGCGAGGACTCGATGGCCGAGCCCGCGCTCCAGCTCCACTTCAGGTGCCCGTTCGCCCGGTCGAGGACGTAGACCCCCCCGGCCATCGTGTGATAGACGATCTCGTCTCCGTCGACGGCCGGCGAGGACGCCATGCGAGGGGCGCCCGGGGTGTCGTGCGTCCAGGCGAGCTTGCCGGAGCGCATCGAGATCGCGTGAATCGTCCCGCGCTGGTTGCCGATGTACGCAAAGCCGTTCCAGACGACCGCCGGGAACTCGATCAGGTGACCACCAATGCCCCGGCTCCAGACGAGGCGGAAGGGTGGGCGGAGGCGGAGATGCGGCTGCGCCTGCGTCCGCCCAGCGTCGGCGCCGTAGAACGGCCATTGCAGGTCGGGGCGGTAGATGCGGATCGTCTGCCTGCGCCTGTGCTTGAAGTCGAGCGGCCGACTGGCGCTCGAATAGCCCTTCGCGGTGACCCTGACCTCGAGCCGCCGCCGAGGTGCCTTGATCACCGTCACGCCGTGCGGGCCGGTGCGCCGGCTGTGTCCCCAGAGCTTCACGCGTGCGTGCGGCACCCGCACGCGACGATCGCCGTCGAGGATCGTCACGACGAGGTTCGTCAGCGCGTGGGCTTGCTTGTGCGTGTGCTTCGATTTCGGCTTGGGCTTCGGCGTCGGCGCCGTCACGGGCCGAGATCCGCTGCCCGCGCAACCAGCGAGCAGCGCCGCCGCGGCGGCCGCGAGGAGGATCCGCGGGATCATGCGTACTCCCCGATCGCGAGCTCGCGATAGCCGGTGAGCCAGAGCGGCGCGCCGTCGATGTCGCGCAGGATCACGTTGTCGTCAGGGAAGCGCGGCACCGGCTCGCCGATCTCGTCGAGCCGACCCAGCGTGGCCAGGACCTGCGCCTCGGCCATATTCGCCCCCCCGGCGGCGAGCGCCGAGGTCGCCGCAACGTGACGGACGTTGATCTCGGTGACCTTGAGCGCACCGCTGCGGTCCTCGCGCAGGTCGACGGTGAGTAGGCCGTGCGCGGGCTCGCCGGCCAGGCGGGCGACGAACCGAACCGCCTGCTCGGCGAGCGCCAGCGCCCGCTCGTCGTTGACGAGCCGGCCGCGGTTGATGTTGCCGGTCACGCCCGAGACCGCCAGATGGCCCATGAAGTACTCGAGCCGTTCGTAGCAGCCCGCCTTGAGCAGCTCGTCCTCGTGGAAGAGGAGCGAGCACGCGATGTTCCTGCCGGGCAGATGCTCGGCGACCATGTAGCTCGGAATCTCCGGATTCAGATAGGCCCACGCGTACGCCTCTTCCGGCTCGGTCACCTGGATCGAGCCGATGCCGCTCGACGACGCGTCCGAGTAGTCTCGCAGCCAGACCGGACCGCCCTCCCCGTCGAGCCCCCGCCGCGCGAGCAGCTCGTCACGGCCGGCGATGCGGTAGCGCGGCACGAGGCCCGTCTCCCGGAGCGCGTCGTAGAGCTTGCCCTTGCTGATTGCGACCTCGACGAGACCCGGCGGCGGCAGCAGCGCCGGCACGGGAAACTCGCGCCCGCTCCAGAACCGAACCTCCGCCTCGGGCCCGACGAGAGCCGCGTCGATCCGCTCCTGGCTGCAGATCTCGGCCACGAGCTCCGGGTAGCCGGAATCGCTTGGCTCCGAGACACGGTAGACGCGGTCGTAGAGTCCCTCGTAGAAGCCGTACCAGTTGCCGCCGCGATCGGCTCCGACGAGCGTGGCGTCGGAGCACGTCGCGCTCGCCCGCAGCGAGCGGACGATGGCTCTCGGCGTGACGCCGCACGCTCCCGTAACGAGGATGTTCAGCGGCGGCACTCCGGACGAGGATACTCTCGGCTGCTTACGACGTCGGGCGCCAGCCGCCGGTTTCTCCCTTGTACGTGCCGCGGAAGAGCGCGAATGGCGTGCGGGCGAGGATCTTCAGGTCGAGCAGCGGGGAACGGTGCTCGACGTACCACACGTCGAGCTCGATCCGGTCCGCCCAGGGCAGCGCGGCCCGTCCGTTGACCTGCGCCCAGCCGGTGATCCCGGGCTTCACGTCGAGCCGGCGACGCTGCCGCTCGTCGTACTGCTCCACCTGGTAGCGCAGGGTCGGCCGAGGCCCGATCACGCTCATCTCGCCCCGGACGACGTTCCAGAGCTGCGGCAGCTCGTCGAGGGAGAGCTTGCGCAGCAGCCCGCCGGCACGGGTGATGCGCGCATCGCCGCGGTTCACCGCGAGACCGGCGCCCATCGTCTCGGCGCCGACCACCATGGTGCGCAGCTTGAGCAGCTCGAAGTCAGCGCCGTCCCTGCCGACACGTGCCTGCCGGTAGAGGACGGGGCCGCCGTCCTCGAGCTTGATCGCGAGCGCGGCGAGCGCGAGGAGCGGCGACGCCGCGAGCAGCGCTCCGCCGGCGATCGCGACGTCGGCGACGCGGTTCATGCCAGCTCCTCCCGTTGCGGCGCCCACGTCGCGGGCACACCGCGCCGGAGGTAGTTCCAGAGCGCGACGACCGTGGCCCAGGTGATGAGGACGTAGTAGCGCGCGATCCCGACGCCGGCGAGCGCCGCCGCGAGGAGCCCGAGCTGCAGGCCGAGGAAGACCGCGTAGACCGCGCCGTGACCGAGCAGCGCGAGCGAGCTCCCGAGCATGATCAGGTGGAGCAAGCCGCTCGCGTAGCGAAGGTGCCTGTGCGAGAGCAGCGCCACGAGATAGCCGACGGGCTGGCGGCGCAGCATCCGGCCGCGGAGAACGATGAGCCACGAGTGCTCGAACATCCGCACCTTGCGCCGGTACTCGCTCTCGTTCGTCGGCGTCGGCCGCTCGAAGGCGAGGGCCTCCGGCTCGTAGACCGCGCGGCGCCCGCGCTGGACCATGAGGTACGGGAGTGCGAGATCGTGTCCGAAGCGCGGGTCGACCTCGGCATAGTCCGAGCGCCGGAGCGCATAGATGGCACCGTTGCCGGCAGTCACCGAGCCGAGCCGGGCCTCTCCGGCGCGCGTCAGCAACTCGTAGCGCCAGTAGACGCCCTCCTTGTTCGAGCCGTCAGCCGCCTCGAGCCGAAGCCGGCCGCAGACGTACGCAACGCTCGGATCGGCGAAGTTGCGGACGAGCTTCCGCAGAGCATCGGCAGCCCAGGTCGCGTTCGCGTCGGAAAAGGCGACCACCTCGGCGTCGCTTGCCCGAACGGCGGCGTCCTGTGCCGCCACCTTGCCCCCGCGGGGGTTTCGGATCACCCTGGCGCCCGCCGCCTCGGCGAGCTCCTCCGTCCGGTCGGTCGAGGCGTCGGAGGTGACGACGACCTCGAGCAGGTGGGGCGGATAGTCGAGCGCGCGCAGGTTCTCGAGCCGCCGCTCGATCGCGTCCTCCTCGTTGTACGCGGTCACGATGATGGCGACAGACGGGAGATAGGCGTCGTCGAGCGCAACACGTCTGGTTCGTACGCGGGCGGCAAGCGCCACGGCGAGGGGGTAGAGGGCATGCGTCCACGCGAGCGCGCCGAGCGAGCCCCAGAACAGGACGACGGCCACGGTCACGGCCGCAACGCTAGCGGCGAGGTCGGCTCAGTTGCCCCAGGGGCCGTAGCGAAGGTTCGGCGACGGCCGGGTGAGCGAGAAGGCGAGCGAGTTGCCCGAGCCCGCCGCGACCGCGCGGAGCCAGTCCTTCTTCGTCGCGGCCAACCGGAGCTTGCCCCGGAATATCCCCGATCCGTTCGAGCGGATCCTCGCGACCGTCCGCCAGTGCCCGTGGATTCCGTTCCGGCGCTGGATCATGACGAGCCGCTTGTCGCTCGTCGCATCGCGGCCCCAGACGTTGACCGAGCCGTGGCCGAGGTAGGCGACGAACGGGAAGCGGAACGCCGTCCGGACCGGCTTCGCCCGCGCACGCTCGAGCGACTTCGCGTGGAAGTAGAGACCGCTCTGGTAGGGACCCTTGCCTCCCTTGTCCTCGAGACCGAACCAGGTCACGAGCGAGACGCCCGAGCGCCACATCTGATAGAGCGCCTCCGCGGTCCACCGCGAGGCGAGCCCGATCGGCGCCGCATGCCGCCGCGGCGGCCTCGTGTCCCAGCTGAACTCCGTCACCCAGAACTGGACTCCACGCGTCGAGACGACGTGATGGAGCCTGACGGCCGTCCTGAGCAGCGCCCGCATCCTCGGCAGGTCGCCGAGCGAGACGTCGTCCGGGCGGCTGGCATGGCCGAACGGGCCGTTGAACGAGTACGGGTGATGCGACCACGCGTCGAAGTGCACCCGGCTGCCGCAGGTGCGATGCGCGTGCGCCCCTTTCGAGACGCAGAGCAGCGAGCGCATGAACGCGAGCGGGGAAACGGAGTGCCAGCCCTTGCCCTTGTTGCCGAACGGGTCGAGCCCGCCGGCGACGACGATGTTCGCCTTGCTGACCGCGTGAACGGATGCCGCCACCGCGTTGACCATCCCCCGGTAGATCGAAGCCTTCACGGGCGTCAGGTCCTGGCTGAGGTTCGGCTCGTTCCAGACCTGGAAGACGTGCGCTGCGGGAGCGCCGTGCTTGCCGTCGTACTGAAGCGCGACGGCCTTCGCGAACTGGCCCAGGTACGCCGCCTTGGGCGCGGTGCCGCCATGGATCTGAGCCCAGCTGGGCGCGCGCGCGATGTCGAGGATCGGGGTCAGCCCGGCCTTCTCCGCCGAGGCAACCGTCGAATCGAGCCAGGCCCACGAATAGCCGCGCGACGTCGGGTCGGCGGCAGCGAACCCTGCGGGCCGCCGGGAAGGCGCAATCGCGTTCCACGGAACGATCAGGCGGACGTACGAAGCGCCGGCGGCCTGCGCCTTGAGGAATCCAGTGGCGCGCTGAGGCCCCGTGAGCGCGAACGGGTCGTCGACCGAGGTGCGCAGCGGAAGCGTCCCGTGCGTCGAGAGGGTGCGCGCGACGTGCGCCTGCCGATGCGCGCTCGCGACTCCCGTCGAGGCCGCCACTGCGGCGGCGACGACGATCGCGACGACAGAGATGCTGCGGACGGTGACCCCCACCGCCGGCAAGCTAGCGGCCATCCCCCGAAGTCGCGGAAGTCCTTGCGAAGCCTTTACAGGCTCTGAGTGTTTAGTTTCCCCACGGGCCGTAGCGCTGGTTCTTCGGCACCGCGAGGGAGAAAGCGAGCGAGTTTCCGGATCCCGGAGCGGTGGCCCTCAGCCAGTCCCCCGAAGCCGCCTTGAGCTTCAGCGGGGCGACGAAGATCCCCCAGCGATTGGTGCGTATCCGCGCGACGGCACGCCACGCGCCGTGCACACCGTGGCGCTGTTGGATCGTGACGAGCGTCTTCTTGCTCGTCGCGTCACGCCCCCAGATCCGGACCGTGCCCTTGCCGAGATAGGCGGCGAAGGGGAACCGGAACGCCGTGCGCATCGGCTTCGCCCGCGCCTGCTTCAACGACTTGGAGTGGAAGAAGAGACCGGACTGATACGGGCTCGGGCTCGGCCGGTCCTGCAACAGGAACCAGGTCGCGAGGGAGACGCCGGACCGCCACATCTGGTACAGCGCCTCGGAGGTCCAACGGGCCTCGAGGGCCACCGGGGCCGCGTGACGCCTCGGCGGCTTCGTGTCCCAGCCGAACTCGGTCACCCAGAACTGGACCGGGTGCGACGACACGATGTGGTGGAGGCGAGCGCCCGCTTTCAGCAGTGCCCGCATCTTCGGCAGGTCGCCGAGAGAGACGTCGTCGGCACGCTTCGCCTTGCCGAACGGCCCCCCGAACGTGTACGGGTGGTGCGACCAGGCGTCGAAGTGGACCTTCGTATTGCACGTCGAATGGGGATGGGAGCCCTTCGAGAGGCAGAGGAACGTGCGCATGAAGGCGAGCGGCGCCTGCGTGACGAATCGCTTCGCGAGGTTCTCGAACGGGTCGAGCCCGCCGGCGACGACGATGTTCGACTCACGCACGGCGTGTACCGCGTCTGCGACCGCATTGACCATGTTGCGGTACGTGATCGCCGCGTTGACCGGGTAGAGGTCGAGGCTCAGGTTCGGCTCGTTCCAGACCTGGAAGACGTGGACGGCCGGCTCGCCGTTCGTTCCGTCGTAGCGGAGCGCGAGAGCGGTCGCGAAATCCCCTAGCGCGGCTGTCTTCGGCGCTCCAGCCTTCGGCGGCTTGCCGTGCTTGGCGAGTGCCCAGCTGGGAGGCTCGCCGATGTCGAGGATCGGCGTCAGGCCTGCGTCCTCCGCGACCTCAACCGTGCGATCGAGCCAGCGCCACCCATACTCGGGCGAGGTGGGATCGGTCGCCACGAAATCGGGGGACGGATCCGCTGGCGCGATGTGCGACCAGGGCACGACCAGCCGCATGTAGCTCGCGCCGGCGGAACTCGCCATCTGGAACGCCCTCTCCTGATCGGAACCGGTGAACGTGAAGGGATCGAGAACCGAAGTCCTGAGCGGCAACGTGCCGCGAGTGGCGTACGTGCGGAGCTGCTGCGCCCGGTGAGCCGTGTGCTGCCGGCCCCCGGCGCTGGCGAGGCTCGCCGTCCCCGAGGCGAGCGCGACGGCGCAGACGCAAATACCTGCGCCCACGACCGAAAAAGACCGGCGCGAGACCCTCAACCGCACGGCGGCACACGCTAGCTGACGCGGCGGCGGGCACAAGCCCCTTAACGGAAGCTTCACGAAACGGCGCTTGCGGCGCTCCGGGAACCAGGACGAAACAGGGCTACACTCGTCCGGGTGAGCGCGGAAGAGGGCGCGGTGACGGCCGCGGTGAGGGACCGCGCGAATCGCCACCTTCAGCGTCGCAGCGACGTCGCCACGGCGGCCATCTGGCTCCTCGGTTCGGCGGTGGTAGCGCTGGCACAGCCGGACTCGGACCGCAGGCTGGCCGCCGCCGGAGCCGCGGTTGCCGGTATCGCAACGATCCTCGCCGTCAGCCGCCTGACCCCCGATCCGGAGCGGCGCCACTTCCGGTCGCTCGTGGGAGCAATGGTCGCCGTGTCGGTCGTCGGGGACTGGCTGATCCAGCACTTGGCCGGCAACGCGAACGGCTTCGTCCAGTACGGGGTCGACACGCGAATCGCCCTACCGCTCCTCTTTGTGCTGCTTGCCCCGCTCGTGCTGCGGGCGCTCCCGACGCGTCTCGGTTCACACGCGCTGTGGCGCGATCGCGCGGTCGTCTGGCGGGAGGCGCGCCCGCTCGACTGGCTCGCGGCGGCCTACGCCCTGCTGATCGTTCCCGATCTCGCCCTCGGTCTCGCCCACCACGCGCCCAAGACCTACATCGCGCAGGACCTCGGCCTGATCGTGTTCTTCGTGTTCGCATACGTCGCTGGGCGCACGGTCAGCGCCAAGGCGGGTCGCGCCTCGGCCGTCGAGCTCGTCGTCGTGCTCCTCGCCCTCGGTTCGGCTCAGGCTCTCTTCGGCTGGGACACGACCCCCATCTTCACCTACGTGGAGGCCGCCTCTGCGGGAGCCGTCGCCTTCGCCCTGCTCCAGCCGACCAAGGCGCGGTTGGTGCTACTCGCCGCCGCCGTCGCGCTGCTCGCCAACGACGCGGTCGCGATCAAGAACGGGACGGGCTCGACGACCTCGTTCGAACTCGCAGCTGCGCTCGGGGTCGTCGGCTATCTCGTGGTGCGCGCACGCAACCTCCTGCCGCGATGGCTCTGTGTCGCGATCGCCGTCGCAGCGCTCGCCGCCTTCCTCGCCTTCACCTCCGACGGGGCGACCGTGCGCGGCCAGTACTACGGATCGGACCAGTCGAATCTCGGCCGGACGTACGAGGCCCACCAGGTCCGAGCGGCCGTCCATGGCTCGCCAGTGTCCTTCGTCTTCGGACGCGGGCTCGGCGGGAGCGTGGACGAGACGGACGCGCCGCCGCTCTTCGCAGCGTCGCTCGTCTACGGGGGGCGGGATCTCGCGCACGTGCAACAGGTGCACCTGCTTCCGTACGACTTCCTGCTCAAGAACGGCCTGCTGGGATTCGCCTGGCTGGCCGCGCTGGCCGTGGGCCTCGCTGTGCTCGGCATCCGGGCGCTCGAGACCGCGAGCAGGCACCGCGACCCGACGCCGGTCGTCTACGCGGCGCTGCCGCTCCTCGGGCTGGTCGCTGCCCTCGCGGCGGCAACGCACCTTCAGGACAACCCGCTGAACGCGTTCGCACTCGGCGTCCTCGTCACGCGCCTCGACGGCACGGCGTCCTTTGCCGCCTCGCGCCTGCGCTTCGCGGTTCCAGCGACCGCTGTCATCTGCGCTGCAGTCGGTGCCGTCGCCTTCAGCGGACGCGTCGGGCCGTTCGTGTTCCCCGGATTCGTCGGCGGAGGGATGAATGCGGCCGTCGTCGGTGACCTGCGGCTCAACTACCCGTACAGCTTCCATCGCCGCTACTTCAGCACCGCGAAACACGCGATCACCGGCGCCCACGGCATCCGGATCCACGGAATCGTCGTCGCGAGCTATCCACTCACACGGAGCCCCGAGCTCGGGGGAGCGGGTGCTTCTTTCCGCCGGAACGGCGTGTTCCTCGAGTTGTACCGGGCACCTCGCCTACGGCACCGCCTCGCACCGACGAGGCCGTTCCCGCTGACGATCTTCGACCTCCCCGACATAGGCGGACTACCGGGCGCCAGGGAGCAGGGGGGTACGTCCTTCAGCGTGAACGGCCGCAACTATCGAGTGATCCTGTGGGTCGGCACGAACGCGTCGAAGTTGGCGCAGGTAGCGGCCGAAGAGATCGTCACCACGATCGACGTCAAGTAGCCGCGCGGGCCGCCGCATGCGCGAGCGCCGCCGCGTACGCCTGCACGTAGACGTCGGCGGCGTGCTCGGCATCGAACCGCTCGATGGCAGCCGTCCTCCCGGCCGCCCCCATCCGCGACCGGAGGTCGTCGTCGCCGAGCAGCCGCAGGACGGCGCCGGCTATCGCCCCCGGCTGCTCGGGCGGTACGAGCATCCCGGTGACACCGTCGTCAACCACCTCGGCGACCGCGGCGACACGCGCCGCAACGACCGGCACGCCGCACGACTGAGCCTCCATGGCGGTTGTCGTCGTCCCCTCGGAGCGCGGCAGCGAGGCGATCACGTGGACGTCAAAGGCCGGATACCAGCGCTCGACATCCGTGCGCTCGCCGGTGAAGACGACGGGATCCGGGAGTGCCAGCTCGTCCGCGCGCCGCCGGAGCTGCTCCTCGTAGGCGCGATGGGACTCCGGCGCACCGCCCACGACCACGAACCGCGTGTCGGGGCGCGAGGCGGCGATCTGTGCCGCCGCGTCGACGAAGTGCTCGACGCCCTTCATCGGGTTCAGGCTCGAGACGGTGCCGACGACGGGCGCATCCGGGGGGATCCCCAGTTCCTCGCGCACCTCGCGGCGATGCTCCGGCGAGGGCTCGAAGCGCGCGGCGTCGACCGGCGGGAAGTAGACGAACGCCGCCGCCCGCAGCGACTCGCGGCCGCCGTGGAGCTCGATCAGCGCTTCGCCGTCGAACATGACGGCGTCGGCGAGGCGGCGGACGAACGGCATCGCGACGCGGCGGAGCGGTGCCGGAGCGCGCGAGTCCACGACCTGCCAGACGACGGCCGCACCCCGGCGGCGTGCCGCGAACGCGGCGTGCGGGTTCACGAGCCCTCCGATCTGGACCACGTCGGCCTCCGTGGCCGCGATCACGTCCTCGAGCCTCCGGACGCTCGGTCCGAAATCGCGCGCGAAGCGCACGAGCAGGCGCGGATCGGGGGAGGCTCGCAAGCGCGAGAGCGGCAGCAAGTGCACGGGCACGCCCCCCGCCTCGAGCCTCGCCGCCGCGGATCCGGGCTCGGCGGGGATGGCGACCTCGACCTCCCACCCGCGCCTGCGCAGCGGCTCTCTGAGCCGCAACGCCTCGTTGTGCGGACCGCCGAAGTTGGCGTAGTGGACGACGCAGAGCACCTTCATGCGGGCGCGGCGAGGCTACCAGCGGGCCGCGGCTAGCCTGGGCCGGGCAACGTGCGCGCCACGGACAGTCATCTTCGCCGCGCGGCCTGGCTCTGCGGGCTCAGCGAGGCGGACCTCGCGGCAGCGGACGGCGACCCGGGCCGCGCCGAAGCGGATCCGGCTCTTCTGCGCGCGCTCCTCGTTTGTCCCGCCTGCCGAAGGGAGCTCGAGTGGCAGGAGCGCCGGATCGACTGCACCGGCTGTGGCGCGGTCTACGAGAGCGTCGACGGCATCCCCGTCCTGCGCCGGACGAAGCGGCACGGATCGGACGCGCAGAAGGACGTCCAGGCGAGCTTCTTCGACGAGGCCGACCCCGAGTTCGAGGTGACCCGGCCACACGGGACGCCGTGGTTCTACCGGTCGCTGCTCGGGGAGAAGCTCCGCCGCAGCCTCGCCGCGCTGCCGCTCCCGGCTGGGACCATGACCGCTGTGGTCGTCTGCGGCGGCTCCGGGATGGACGCCGAGTTCCTGGCCCGCGTCGGGGCGGCCGTCATCTCGACGGACATCTCGCTCGGCGCCGCCCAGCGAACGCGCGAACGCTCCCGACGCTACGGGTTCGACGTGCTGCCGGTGGTCGCCGACGCCGAGTCCCTTCCGCTGCGCGACCGCTCCGTCGATCTCCTGTACGTCCACGACGGGCTGCACCACCTCGACTCGCCGCAGGCCGGCACTCGGGAGATGCTCCGGACGAGCCGCCTCGCGGTCTCGATCAACGAGCCGGCGCGGGCCGGGGCTACTTTGCTGGCGGCCCGGATCGGGCTCTCCGAGCACTACGAGGAGGCCGGCAACTTCATCGCCCGGCTGGAGCCCGCGCAGCTCGCCGCCGAGGTGTCCGCCGCCGGCTTCGAGGTCGTGAAGAATGAGCGCTACGCGATGGTCTACCGCCACGAGCCGGGGCGAGCCGCGCGCGTCCTCTCGCAGCCGGGGCTGCGCAAGGTGACGGTCGCAGCCTTGCACGGGTTCAACGCGGTGGCCGGTGGCATCGGCAACAAGCTGACGCTGCAGGCCGTCAGGAAGGACGCCGCTTGACGTCGGCGACCTCGCGGCCGAACCGCCGTTGTTCGCCGGTGAGCTGAACCGGGTCAAGCCTCGCGACCTGCCGGATGAGGCGCCGAGCGCGACCGTCAGTGCGCCACGGGAACGCCGGCTCGTGCCGTTCCCAACGCCAGACTTCGGGCAATCCCCGCACTCGCCGCACCAAGCCGCTGAGCCGCCGCAGGCGCGGGACCCCGAAGACAGGCCCGTACTCCTCCACGAGCTCCCTGCTCTCGCGGTCGAAGAGCTCGTCGGTCGACCGCACCTTGCGCTGCGGGTGGTCGCGATCCACGGCGACGACGACCGGAAGATGGAAGAAGCCCACGCCCCGGCTCTGTAGACGCAGCCAGAGCTCGTAGTCGAGGAATCGGTGCAGCTCGATCCGCAGGAGCGGCTCGTCCGGCTCCACGACGGAACGGCGGAAGAACGCGGCCGGCTGCACGATCGGCGAGACGAGCGGCAGAGACCCCGCGGGCCAGCGCGAGCGATGGTGCCGCAGGATCCGGCCACCCTCGTCGACGAGGGCCGCATCGCCGTAGACGACGCCTACCCGGGGATGCTCGGCGAACGCGGCCACGACCCGCTCGATCGTGTCCGCGGCGAATAGCCCGTCGTCGCTGTTGATCCAGCCGACGATCTCGCCCGCGCTCGCCGCGAACGCCTTGTTGACGGCGTCGGCCTGCCCCCGATCCGGCTCGCTCGCCCAGCGGACAGCGTCGCCCGCGTCGGCAAGCACCTGCAGCGAGTCGTCCGTGGAGCCGCCGTCCATCACGACGTGCTCCACGCGGGGATAGGCCTGGCGCGCGACCGACGCGAGGCAGTCGGGCAGGAAGCGGCCCTGGTCGAACGAGGGTGTGAGGATCGAGACGAGGGGAAGGTCGTCGGGCATCGCTACTAGGCCCGGTCGTGCTTTGTGAGGACGATCATCGGATAGCAGCCCCACGAGGTCGCGAGCCGCGGGAAGGCCCGCTCGAACGCGAGCAAGGCGCGAAACGCGGCGGCCCCGAGCCGGTTGTCCGGGATCAGCTTCCGCGACTCGTTCGCGTTGAGCGACCGCCACGGCACGATCTCGACCGCGGCGCCGTCCGAGAACCGCTGCCACCACGAGAGCGGATGGGCGAAAAAGTAGATGGGCGCAGCTTCAGGGCTCCGCGTTCGCCGGGCGAGCCGCATGAGGCGCGCCGCCAGCCGGTTGGGGTTCGCGTAGACGACCACGGCTGTGGCGCCCGGCCTGAGCACGCGGACGAGCTCCCGCACCGCCTTCTCCTGCTGCTCGCTCTCGATGTGGTAGATCGTGTGCAGGCTGACGGTCGCGTCGAAATGATCGTCGGGAAACGGCAGCTCGAGCAGGCTCGCGCGCACATAGTCACCGCGATCGCCGAGCTTGGCGCGGGCCTGGTCGAGCGCGCGTTGCGAGAGGTCGACGCAGACACGCTTCGCGAAGCCGTTCGAGTACTCGAGGTACTCCGGATACTGGATCGGCCCCGAGCCGGCATCGAGGATCCGCTCTCCGCCTCCGGGGAGAAAATCGAGCACCTTGCGCCGGCAGGCCGAGACGTAGGCGGCCGCGCACGGACGCAAGTCCTCCCAGAGGCGGGCGTCGGCCGTCTCGTTCGCTGCGCCGGATTCCCAGCCTCTCTCGTCGTAGAAGTCGCGGATCTGATCCTCGACCGTCACGGCCGGACCACCGCCAGCAACGAGACCTCGTCGGCGGCCAGCCGCGAGATCTCCACCTCGCCGTACCGGCGCAGGAACGCGTCGAGCTCCGCCTTGCTCCAGAAGTTGCGGTGTCCTTCCCAGGTGTCCTGCGCGCCGTCGGGCACGGTGATGAGGATCCTGCCGGAGCGCGCGCACAGGCGCACGAGCTTCTCGAGGGCGGTCTGCGGGTCGCGGAGGTGCTCGAGGACCTCCGTGCAGAGCACGAGGTCGAAGGTCTCGGTCGGCTCGAGGTCGTAGAGGCTCTCGGCGCGGAACTCGCCCGAGGGCACGAGCTGCCTCGCCCGGACGATTCCGGCCTCGGCGTGGTCGATCCCGACGACCCGTTCGGGAGAGGTCTTCTCGACCACGGCTCGGAGGAGGTTCCCGGTACCACAGCCGACGTCGATGACCGCGCGGGGCCGTTCCCTGGCGGAGATCTCCGCCACCGTCTCGTAGAACGCGATCCGCTCGGGGCCAAGGTACTCGCTCAGCAGGGAGTCGTCGCCGTAGACGCGCTCATACGCGCGCCGATTGTTCCGCCTCGTGACGTTGCGCACCGTGTGCGCGCGCCGGTTCTCGAAGTCAGTACGGGCACGCTGCACCGCGAGCTCGGCGTCTCGCCGCCGGTCGCGGAGAAAGCGGTACGTCGCGACGCCGGCCCCGAACAGGGGCCCGAGCACCGGCAGAGCCCGCAACCGGCGCCTGCGCGCCGAGCCAGGGCGGCCGAAGAAGTGTCTGATCCGGCCCTCTCGGCGCGTCATGCGGCTCTGTCTAGCGGACCGCGGGCTACCATCGTCCGCCGTGACGACTCGGGAGTTCCTCGTCCGCGCCACCGCCTACGCCGGCTATCACCTGACACGCGCCTCGGAGCGGCTCCGCCCGACGACCCAGCAGGCGGGATCGCCTTCCGCCCACCGAACTCTCGCCGGGGACCGGGAGATCGAGTGGACGTGGACGCTTGCCCACGTCAGGCGCTCGCCCGGACGCGTGCTCGACTTCGGCTCCGGCAACGGGATGATGGCGCTCGGCGCGTCGTTCGCCGGCAACACGGTTGTCGCGGTCGACCTCGAGCCCGAGCAGTACCTCTTCCACCCGCACGGGATCGAGTACGTCCAAGGCGACTTCAATGAGGTGGAGCTCGAGCCCGATTCGTTCGACCAGATCATCAATTGCTCTTCCGTCGAGCACGTCGGCCTCGCCGGCCGTTACGGCTCGATCGACGATCCGGACGGCGACCTGCGGGCGATGGAGAAGATGGCCCGCCTCCTCAAGCCGGGCGGGGACATGGTGCTGACGATCCCGGTTGGCCGTGATGCGGTCCACACGCCGCTGCACCGGATCTACGGGGAGGAGCGGCTGCCACGGCTCCTCGAGCACTGGGAGGTGCGTGAGGAGAGCTACTGGGCGAAGCCGAGGGGGCCGCGATTCGAGCCGGTGAGTCGCGACGAGGCCCTCGCCGAGGCCGGCTCCGGGTCGTACTACGCACTCGGGCTGTTCGTCGTGACGCGCCGATGACGCTGCCGCGCCTGACGGTGATCACGCCGTCGCTGAACCAGGCGAGCTATCTCGAGCGGACACTGCGCTCGGTGCTGAACCAGGGCTACCCCGACCTGGAGTACATCGTCATGGACGGCGGCTCCACCGACGGCTCGGTCGACATCCTCCGCCGCTACGACGACCGGCTCGCCTACTGGGTCAGCGAGCCCGACGAAGGCCAGTCCTGGGCAATCAACCGCGCCATCGAGCGCTCCACCGGGGAGGTGATCTCCTACATCAACAGCGACGACTACTACCTACCGGGTGCCTTCGAAGCCGCCCTGCCGCACTTCGAGGACTCGGCCGTCCGCTGGGTGGCGGGAGCGTGCGAAACCCGACGGGAAGACGGCGCGCTCGAGGCGGTCGTGGTCCCGACCCTGCCAACCGGTTCACGGCCGCGCTGGTTGCGAAGCAGCTGGTATGTCCCCCAGGCCTCGTCGTTCTGGCGCCGCGACGTTTTCGACGAGTTCGGGCTCCTGCGCGACGACCTCGACTTCGTCTTCGACACGGAGTTCGGCCTTCGCATCGCCCTAGAGGGAGTCCGACCGCTCGTCGTGAAGCGACCGATCGCCGTCCGGTACCTCCATCCGGAGGCAAAATCCGCAGAGCGTTCGCGCTTCGACCGGGAGTACAGACGGGTCGCGCGGCACCTGCGACGGCGGCTCACCTGGTCCGAACGCGCTCAGGACCTCTTCGTCAGAACGGGATACGCAGCCTTGCGCGCGCAGTACCTGGCTCGCAAGCGCCTCGGGCTCCTTCACCTGCGCGAACGCTGGTTCGGCGGCCGATTCGTGCGCAGCTGAGCGCATCCTCCGCCGACTCGGAGCGTCGCAGGAGCCGAGGCTATCCTTGCCGCGTGCAGGGCATGGAATCTCAGGCCGTTGCGCCGCGCGCGGTCGCTGCCCACTCGAACGGCGTCCACCGAATCCAGCCTTCCCGCTGGCTCGTTCCGGTCGACTTCGGCGAGCTCTGGCGGTACCGGGAGCTCGTGTGGTTCTTCGTGCTCCGTGACGTCAAGTCGCGCTACCGCCAGACCTATCTCGGCCCGACTTGGGCGATCGTGCGCCCGCTGCTCACGATCGTGGTCTTCTCCGCGATCTTCGGTGGTCTGGCTGGAATCAGCCCCGGCAAGAACGTCCACATTCCCTATGCGCTCTGGGTGACGCCGGGCGTGCTCGCGTTCACCTACATCTCCACCGCGCTGAGCAACACGAGCACGAGTCTCGTGACGAACGCCAACCTCCTGACCAAGGTCTATTTCCCGCGGCTCTATGTGCCGGTCGCCACGACCCTCACGCCGATCGTCGACCTCCTTCTCGGCTTTCTCGTGCTGTTCGGCCTGTTCGGCTACTTCCACCGGGCTCCAAGCTGGCACATCGTCTTCCTGCCTCTGTTCTTCGCGCAGGCGGCACTCATCGTGGTCGGAGTCGGACTGTGGCTCGCTTCGTTCACTGCTCGCTACCGCGATGCCGTGTTCGGCGTACCGTTCCTCGTGCAGATCTGGCAGTACGCGACCCCGGTCATCTATCCGGCCGCGTTGGTTCCAGAGCCCTACCGGCGACTGCTGGATCTCAACCCGTTCACAGCCGTCGTCAACGGCTTCCGCTGGTCCTTGCTTGGGCAGCCCTTCGGAAGCATGATCGCTCTGGCAGCCAGCCTGGGGATTGCGGTCGCGCTGGCGGTCTCCGGGCTATTCGTCTTCCGCCGCACCGAGCGGTTCATGGTGGACATGCTCTGATGAACGGGCTGGCGATCAGCGCTCACGAACTGGGGAAGCAATATCGCCTCGGCCGGGTCGAGACTGGCTTCAAACGCGCTCGACGCTTCCTCCGTCGCGAAGCCGGCCCTGGGCACATCTGGGCAGTTCGCGACGTGACGTTCGACGTGGCCGAGGGCTCGGCGCTGGCCATCATCGGGAGCAACGGAGCGGGCAAGTCGACGCTGCTCAAAATCCTCGCCAGGGTCACGGATCCGACGAGCGGCTACGTCGACGTGGCCGGCCGCGTCAGTGCGCTCCTCGAGGTCGGTACCGGCTTCAGCCCGGAGCTGACCGGCCGCGAGAACGTGTACCTGAACGGGACGCTACTCGGGATGAGCCGCCGGGAGATCGACCGGCGCCTCGACGAGATCGTCGCGTTCGCCGGGATCGAGCAGCATCTTGACAAACCGGTCAAATGGTATTCGAGCGGCATGTACGTGCGCCTGGGCTTCGCCGTGGCTGCCCATCTCGAGCCGGACATCCTCATCGTCGACGAGGTGCTGTCGGTCGGAGATCTCGCCTTCCAGCAGAAGTGCCTCGGCCGGATGAACGAGGTCGCCGGCGGCGGCCGAACGGTGCTCTTCGTCAGCCACAACCTCGCAGCCGTCTCAGCGATCTGCCCCACGGCGATGTACCTGAGCGACGGCGAGATCCGGTCCCGGGGCTCCACGCGCGAGGTGATCGACAGGTACGTCGACGACGTGAAGGCGACGGCGCGCGTGGACGTTCGTGACCGCCTCGATCGAGAGGGCGACGGCCGGCTACGGTTCACCGAGATCCGTGTCGGCACCGGCTCCTCGGTGAAGACCGGCGACGACTGCGAGATCTCGCTGTGCTACGAGGGAAGGCCCGGCACGGCCAGCGTGCGTGTCGGGTTCGCCGTCTACGGTGCGCTCGTAGAGCCGATCTTCCAGTGCCTGAACGACACCTCGGGAGACCTCATCGGAGAGGTCGCGGCGGAGGGCACGTTCACGTGCACGATCCCGAGGCTTCCGCTTTCTCCTGGCCACTACACGATCAGCGCGTTCTGCGAGCTGGACGGAAGAATCGCGGACTGGGTGCAGCACGCGGCGGTTCTGGAGGTCGTCGAGGGCGACTTCTTCGGCACCGGACGCCTGCCCAGCGAGGCGCACGGGACGTTCTACGTCGACCATCGCTGGACGAGCGACGCGGTGATGGTCACGCCGATCCAACTGGGCCGAAGCGCCCTGTGACGTCCGTGGCCAGCCGGGACTCGCGGCTACGACGCACGGTCCGATCCGTGCCGATCGTCGGCGACCTTCTCCGGTCGGGCCTGATCTCGTATCACCGTCGGCGAGCTCAGGCCGTGGACGCCTATCTCGACTTGAAGAACCGGAGGTTGCCGACGGTGCGGGACCATGCGGTCCTCGCGGCTGGAAGCTCGCTCGCGACCGGAGCGCGCAGGCTCTTGCGCGTCCCCTATCGAAACGAGAAAGTCGACATGCCTGCGCCGCTCGTCGCGGGAGGACACAGTTTCGACGTCGTCGACGATCTTGTGCAATTCACCTCGCTGCCGCCCGAGCGCGTGCGCGATCTGCTGGCACGCCGGATCGAGGATTTCCGCGGCGAGTGGTTGCAGCTACCGGCCCCGCTGCGCAACGACCGCTGGTACTACCTCTCGTCCCGCATGTACCTGTTCGCGAACGCCCACCATTTTCACGAGACTCCGGCCGCGGTCGACGACGTCGCGGCGCTGCTGCCTCCGGGGGGGCGTGTCCTCGACTTCGGCGGAGGAACCGGCAACCTCTCGCTCGCACTCGCCGCCCGTGGGTTCCGCGTCCACTACCACGAGCTGTCGGCGCTCCAGAAGGACTTCACGCGCTTTCGGATCCAGCGCCACGGATTGCAGGAGCAGATCGAGATCCTCGACAGCTGGGCGCCGCTGGCTGCGGGGCACTACGACGCGATCTGCGCCTTCGACGTGTTCGAGCATCTGCCCGATCTGGCGCAAACCGTCGAACGGCTCGTGGGCTCGCTGTCCGACGGCGGGGCCCTCATCGACACCCCGAGCTTCTCAGTCGGCCTTGCGAACCCGATGCATCACGAGGATCCGGGCCTCGCGTCGCTACTCGCTGAGCTCGGCTTCGCCCTCGATCGCACGCTTCCGGCCTTCCGCGTCTGGGCCAAGCGCTCCCGCTGACCTCATCGCCTCGCCTTGTTCTCGATCTACTCGGACCGCAGCTTCCTCGCTTCGCCGTCGACGCACCACGCCGTCATCCTGGCTCCCTTCTGGGGGACGAATCCGGATAGCCCGCCCGACACCGGGCGCTTCGACCGCTACGCCGAGGCCGGCAGCTCGTTCCTCCGTCTGACCTCGCTCACCGACTGCGATGTCGGCGTCTTCCCCCAGAACTGGGAGTCCGCGGGCGAGCAAGCCGTGGAATTGGGCGAGCGTTTCGTCGCGGTCTGCCGCGAGGCCGGCAAGACACCCGTGATCTTTCACGGCGCCGACTCGACCGAGCCGCTCCCCGTCGACGCCACGGTCTTTCGCACGTCGCTGATTCGCTCGCGACGCCGCCCGAGCGAGTTCGCGCTGCCCGCGTGGAGCGAGGACTTCCTCGTCCGCTACCTCGACGGCGACCTCCGTCCGCGGCCGAAGCGGACCCGGCCGGTCGTGGGATTCTGCGGCAACACGATGGGTGGGCTTCCGGCCAGGACCCTCGGCGGGTCGATACGCCGTCTCATGGGCGGACCGCGAGTCGAGGTGACGCGCGGTCTGGGCGGCGAACATCCGCGGACGCTCGCCCTCGTGGCCGTGGACCGCGACCGGCGTCTGGAGCCGAACTTCATCGCCCGCGACACGTTCTGGGCCGGCGCCCTCGGCGATTCGCGGTCGTTGATGAAGGCACGTCACGAGTACGTACGCAACACGCTCGAGAGTGACTACGTCCTCTGCGCGCGAGGGATCGGGAACTTCTCCTACCGTCTCTACGAGACGCTCTCCATGGGGAGGATCCCAATCTTCATCGACACGGACTGTGTGCTCCCGCTCGACTTCGACGTCGCGTGGCGCGACTACTGCGTGTGGGTGGAAGCGGGCGAGGTCGACCGGATCGGCGATCGGGTGCTCGAGTTCCACGAGTCTCTAGGCGACGCCGAGTTCGAGGAGCGGCAACGGGCCGCCCGCCGGCTCTGGGAAACCCACATCTCCCCCGAGGGCTTCTTTGCATCCTTCCACCGCCATTTCCGGGAAGCATGAGAGCCGCGCTCCACCGCTTGCTCCGCCGCTCGCGAGGCGCGCCTGCCGACAGCGAGCCGTACGAGCCCGAGCTGACTGCTGCGATCGAGCGAGTCGTGGAGCCCGGCTGGAGCTGTGCCGACGTCGGGGCCCACGTCGGAAACATCACGGAGACGCTTGTCCGCCTCGTGGGCAGCCGCGGTCGCGTCGTCGCCTTCGAGGCTCACCCCACCAACGCCCTCGAGCTGCGCGCACGCTTCCGGCGCGCGCGGCCCGTGGAGGTCGTCAACGCAGCCGTGGGCGACGGGACCGCCGACCGGCTCGCCCTCTATGCGGGAAGGCACGACAACAGCACGGAGTGGAACGTCCTCGGCCACGACGTCGAGGGGACTCCGACGCGTCTCGTGCTCGAGGTGCCGGCCGTGTCGCTCGACGCCTGGTACTCGCCAGGCGAGCCGCTGGATTTCGTCAAGATCGACGTCGAAGGGGCCGAGGGATTCGTCCTGGCGGGCATGCGGCGGCTCCTCCGCGAGGAGCGCCCCGTGGTCGCGGTCGAGTTCCACGACGACGAGGCATGGGTCTCCCGGCACGAGCTACTCGACGCCGGGTACGCGCTCAGCCGTCCGGACGGCTCGCCGATCGACCCCGCGGGTGCTCGCGTCTACCACGTGATCGCGCGACCCGGAACACGATGACGCTGCCGCGCCTGACGGTGATCACGCCCTCGCTGAACCAGGCCAAGTACCTCGAGCGGGCCCTCTGCTCGGTGCTCGACCAGGACTATCCCGACCTGGAGTACGTCGTCATGGACGGCGGGTCCGCCGACGGCTCCGTGGACATCCTCCGCCGCTACGACGACCGGCTCGCCTACTGGGTCAGCGAGCCCGACGAGGGCCAGTCGTGGGCGATCAACCGGGGAATCGAGCGTGCCTCCGGCGACGTGATCGCGTACATGAATAGCGACGACTACTACCTGCCGGGCGCCTTCGAGGCGGCGCTCCCGTACTTCGAAGACCGGAACGTGCGCTGGGTGGCCGGCGCAACCGAATATCGCGAGGAAGACGGAACCTTGGAGACCCACTGGATCCCGAGGCCGCCACCCGGGCTACGCGGGCGTTGGGTGCGCGAACCGTGGTACGTCCCCCAGGCCTCGTCGTTCTGGCGCCGGGACGTCTTCGACGAGTTCGGGCTCCTGCGGGAGGACCTCGACTTCGTCTTCGATACCGAGTTCGGCCTCCGGGTCGCTCTTGGGGGTGTGCATCCGCTGACGATCGATCGATCGCTCGCAGTCCGCTACCTACACAGCGAGGCGAAGTCGGCCGAACGCTCGCGTTTCGCTCGCGAATACGCGACCAAGGTCGCCCCGCGGCTGCGCCGTCAGCTCACCTGGTGGGAACGCGCGCTTGACCTCCCCTTCCGCGCGCAGTTCCGCATCCGTAAGCGGCTCGGCCTCCTGGGCGTGCGCGAGCGCTGGTTCGGGCGCCGGTTCGCCCGGCGCTGAAACGGGCGAGCACGGCCTGGCTAGAGTGACGCGATGCTGCGGCGGCTTCTGTCCCGGAGAGCCCAGGAGGAGCCCGCAACGGCGCCCGCGCAGCCCACGGGCCAGCTCGACAACGCCGATCTGGAAGCGCTCCTCATAGGCATCGTCGAGAAGTGGGGGGCCGACCGAAAGCGGCTCGTCGTCGAGGTCGGCACCGGCGGCGGGCAGGGAAGCACGGTCGCCCTCCATCGAGTGCTCACGGCGAGCAACAGCCCGTTCCGGCTGATCGGCTACGAAGGCAACAGCGAGCTGGCGGCAAGCGCGTCGCGATACTGGAACGACACGCCGGACGTGCAGGTTGTCAACGAGTACTTCATGCGTCGCGAGGATGTCGACCTCGCGGTCAAGGCACGAGTCGCGCCCGAAGATCGCGGGTCATATCTTCCCGAGTTCGATGCCGTTGCGGGGGCTGAGAACTTCCTGGCGACGCCTCCGCCCGGCCCGATCGACCTTCTTTTCATCGACAGCGTCCGCTACACGCATCTGGCGATCCTGCGCGCGGCCGTTCCCTGGCTCCGACCCGACACGATCGTCGTGATGGAAGACGACATCCCGGGATACGGAGAACTCGCGATCGTCGAGAGCGAGCTCGAGCTGCGGGACGTCGCGACGCACGAGATCGGCGAGCACCCGTGGCCGCTCGTCGAGTTCCGGGTCAGCGCCTAGCTCATCCCGCTGCGCACCGACGCGACCACGTGATCGAGCTCCGCGTCCGAGAGCGAGGTACTGCTTGGCAACGAGAGCCCTTCGCGTCCGACCGCTTCCGCGACGGGGAGCGAGCCGGACTGGCGCAAATGCGGAAGCAGATGCAGCGGCACGAATGCAGGACGGGTGTCGACCCCGTCGGCGCGAAGCCGTGCCCCGAGCTCGTCACGATCGATCCGGGAGCCATCGATCCGCAGCGTCGTCATCCACCACGAGCTGGATGCCCAGGCGGCCTCCTCCTGCAAGCTCACGCCCGGAACGTCCGCCAGACCGCTCCGGTAGGCGGCGGCGATGGCCCGCTTCCGCTCCAGAAACTCGTCGAGTCGCTCGAGCTGAGCCACGCCGAGAGCGGCCTGCAGGTTTGTGATCCGGTAGTTGAAGCCGATCTCGCCGTGCCAGTAGCGGCGGTCCGGGTCCATGGCGTGGTCGCGGAGGAACCTGGCCCGCTCGGCGAGCGCCGGGTCGTCCGTGAGCACCGCGCCGCCTTCGCCCGTCGTGATCAGCTTGTTGCCGTAGAAGCTCAGGACGCCGAGACGCCCGAGGCTGCCCGCCGGCCGGTCCCGGTAGGTCGCGCCTAGCGCCTCAGCCGCATCCTCCACGAGCAGCAGGTCGTGCGCGGCCGCGATCTCGCCGAGCGCGTCCATGTCCGCGGGATGGCCGTAGAGGTCGACCGCGACGAGCGCTCGGGTGCGCGAGGTGATCCGGCTCGCGACGTCCTCGGGATCGACGCACCAGTGAGCCGGATCGGAATCCGCAAGAACCGGAGACGCGCCGAGGTAGCGAGCCGCCGCGGCCGTCGCAACGAACGTGAGGGCAGGCATGATCACCTCGTCCTCCGGGGCGATCCCGGCCACCGCGAGCGCGAGATGGAGCGCGGTGGTGCCGTTCGAGGTCGCGACCGCGTGAGCCACCCCGCAGCGTGAGGCGAGCTCGTTCTCGAAGGCGGTCACGTACTCGCCGATCGACGAGACCCAGCCGGAACGGATTGCGTCCGTGACGAGCTCCACCTCCCGCTCGCCGAGCGAAGGCTCGGCGACAGGAATGAAGGCTCGCCGCTCGGGCTCCGGCTCCAGGCGGCTGGGCACGCTCACGAGCGCTCTCCCGCCAGGACGGATTCCCTTGCCTGCAACCGCTCGAACAGCTGGAGGTACCTAAGCGCCGCGTTGTCCCACGAGTACCGCTGCACACCCTCGCGGTTGGCCGCGATCTGGGACCTGCTCGTCTCCTCGTCGGCCCACGCCTCCTCCAGAACAGCTGCCAGCTCTGCATCGTCGGTCGGTGCGAACAACCGCATCTCGAGGTGTTCCGCCATCTCCTCGTGCGGAGGGATCCGTCCCGCCACGATCGGCGTTCCGGCCGCCGCCGCCTCCAGGACCGGCAGGCTGCTCGACTCATAGAGCGAGGCCGTCACGAGGAAACGGGCGGCGTGGTGGAGCGAGATGACATCCTCGAAGGGGACGACGCCGAGATAGAAGACCTGGTCTTCGAGTCCGTTCTCGCGGACGAATTCGAAGATTTCCTCGGCAGCGCTGTATTCCGCGCCGGTGAGGACCCAGTGCAACACGAGGCCGCGATCTCTGAGTCGCTTCAACGCCTTCAGAATCGTGACGTGGTTCTTGTGACGCCAGAGCTGCGCAGGTGTGAAGAGGAACGACTCGGGGAGGCCGTATCGCTCCGCCAAGTCGTTTCCCGGGTCATTCCGTGAGAAGAGCTCGACGTCGACGCCCTCCGGGATCACCTCGACGTTGCCCTCGTCCAGCTTCGGGAAGTAATCGCAGAAGTCCTGCGCCATGTAGCGACTACTCGCCTGAATCACCGTGGCGTGGTCGACGCACTTCCTGAATGACGCCTCCCGCTCCACATGCTGCTCGGCAGTGAAGAACTCCGGAAAGTGCACTTGCTGGATGTCGTGGATCGAGTAGACCGTCGGCACGTCGGGGAACGGGAAGAGGCGCGGTGGGGGCACGTACGGGACGTACATCACGTCCGCCTCGCGCGCGAGGAGATCGGCGACCCGTGAGTTGAGCACCCGGCTCGGGGCCTCCACCGGGAGACGATTTTTCACGGCAAGCGGGAGGAATCTGTGGAACCGACGGAGCAACCGGCGCTCGGACTCGTCGATCTCCACGAGCTCGAAATTCGGAACGCCCGCGAACTTCGTGAACATTTCTCTGTTCCAGGGCGTGACGAAGATCTTGAATTCGTGCCCTGCCCCAGCTCGCGCGAAGCCATCGAGCAAGCCGAGCGTGAAGGAGTTCGTCCCGCCACTGTACGACGGGTAGATGCGCAAGCAGTTGATGCCGACTCTCACGACGCGAATGGCACCAGTCGCTTCATGATCCTCTTGCCGCGCCGGAGGCCGGAGGACCGAAGGGCCGCCGCCTTGCCCGGCCGGAACTTGCGATCGAACGCGCGCAGCACCGACGAGTCGATAGTCAGATCCGCGTCGAGCCGGAACGGACGGTTCCCCGGATCGAGCTCGACGTGGTAGCCGTCGGAGTCGTCCCCGCAATGGGCACCGCTTCCGTCGAACCCGATGTTCTGGACCTTGGAGATGACCGGGTGGAGGCAAAAGGCGTCGTGCCGGTAGTGCGCGTAGTCGAAGCGGATCGACCACGAGTCGAGCTTGCCGGACATCTGCAGCTCGAGCATCTGCGGCAAGTCGTCGCCGCCACGCCTGAACAACTCCTGGGCCTGCGCGTCTCGCTCGAACGCGTCGTAGTCCGCGACCGACCAGTCGACCTGGCTCCAGCGATCCTGCCACGTGCCCCAGCCCCAGGACGAGCTGCGGTAGGAGAGGTATGCGTCTTCGCCGTAAGTCGAGGGGATCTCGAGCGGGTAGTTGTAGCCGGTGACGGAGAAGATGTCCGGCCGGTTCTCGTATGTGTCCAGGGCCGCGTTGACGAAGGCGAGGAAGTCCGTCGACGTCAGGAGGTCGTCCTCCATCACGATCACCAAGGGGGAGCTCTGCAACGTTTCGGTGACCCCGGCGATCACGGAATTCGCCAGGCCCAGATTCTCTTCGCGCTCGACGACCGTCACGGACTTGAATCCGGCCACCGATCGCAGACAGTCTCGAACGGCACGCACCGATTCCTCGCGGTCGGCGGTCTTGGGCCCGTCCGAGTAGACCAAGAGGTCAGACTCTCGCGCCCCCTCGTTCGAGGACAGTGCGTCGAGCGTCTGTCGCGTATGGACCGGCCGGTCGTAGGTGAAGAGGACGATGGGCGCCCAGTTCACGAGCGGCTCCCGACACTCGTTCGCATCGCCAGCGGCATGACGAGACATCTTGCCAAGCAGCCGTGAAGAAATTGCGGTCTAGTAGGCGCCGCGCCGGCCGAAGACCGCCGGGAGCGTCATGAGGATGATGCGGAGATCGCGGCCGAAGGAGAGGTTCTCGACGTACTCGCGCTCGACGGCCAGGACTTCGTCGAAGGTCAGGTCGCTGCGGCCGTAGACCTGCCACGGGCCGGTGATCCCGGGCTTGACGCGCAGCCGCACCTCGTGCGCGGGCTCGTACCGCTCGACGAGATCCACGAGCTCGGGCCGCGGCCCGACGATCGACATCTCGCCGCGGAGGACGTTCAGCAGCTGCGGCAGCTCGTCGAGGCTCGTCCTCCGCAGGAACCGGCCGACGCGCGTCACGCGCGGATCGGGCTTGAGCTTGAACATCGGGTCGGTGAGGTCTTTGATCGAAACCAGGTCCGCCAGCATCGACTCGGCATCGCGGACCATGGTGCGGAACTTGAAGATCCGGAAGCCGCGTCCGTTCTCGCCGGCGCGGATCTGGCGGAACAGCACAGGCCGCCCGTCGTCAACGAGGATCGCGAGACCGGCGAGCACGAAAGCCGGCGCGGTGGCGACCAGGGCGACCGCCGCGACGACGACGTCGAAGATGCGCTTGAGCGCGAGCGTCGACGGCGAGACGTACCACGTGTTGTAGTCGAGCAGCGGCAGATCGGCGACGTGGCCGAGGTGCGTCGCCGTGCCGAAGATGCCGCGGGTGGGCGGCACGACCGTGAGCTTGACGCCGCGTAGCCGACAGGCGGGCAGAAGCGTCTCGAGCAGCTCCTCGTTGAGCTCCGCGCACGCCACCACGACGCGGTTCGCGCCTTCGATCTCGTCGAGCCGGTCGTTCATCGCCGCGCAACTCGGGATTCGCCCCGAGATCGTCGCATGGATGTCGGGGAAAAGCTCGAGCTTCCGGCTCACCGCGTCGGCGAGAGGCCCGTCGCCGACGATGAGGATCCGCTCAGGCGGGGTGATGCGGCGCCAGGTCGCGCGGGCGGTCCCGCGGAAGAGGAATCCGAGCGCGAGGGCCGAGCCCCAGACCATCAGCCGGTCGCGGGAGCTCAGGTCGAGGCCCGGGAACGGCGAGAGAAGGAATGTCAGGACGGCAGTGCCGCCGAGGGCCCAGGCGAAGATCCAGGGCAGCTCCTCGACCGTCAGATGCCGCAGGGTGCGGTGATCGCGGTCGTAGAGGCCGACGAGCTTCCCGATCACGATCCAGACCGGCGCCGATAGGACGAGCAGGAACGCGGCGTTCGCCCCGCTCCCCCACAGCCCGACGAAGATCGCGGCACTCGCGATCGTCAGCGTGTCGGCCGCCGCGAGCATCCGGTGCAGCAGCGCGTCGTTGCTGTAGCGCCCGAAGAGGCGGTCTGCGCCGATCCTGGTCGTCTGCGAGCGTTCGCCGGGGGCGCCGACGACCGTTTCCAACTCACTCATCCCCTCAGCCTCCCGCTCGGTGCGGCCTCGAACCGGGTGTTCGGGTGCGCAATACCGTAGCTGCGGCTCCGGGCGACTGCCACTCAGGAGCCTCCGTGGAGGATGGGCGCGTTCGGGTTGAGCAGCCGGATCCGCGCAAAATCGCGCCGGACTCCGTCCACGTCGCCGCGGTAGGCGTCGATCGTCGCCGCCTTCTCCCAAAACCTGTAGTCCCGAGGAGAGCGGCGGATCCCGGCCCGGATCGCGGCGGCCGCCGTGTCGTATTGCCCCAGATAGCTATCGATACGCGCAAGCAGGAGATATGCGTCCGCGTTCCACGGCTCGACGGCCTTCGCGGCGAGCGCCTCGCGCTTCGCCCGTGCCGGGTCGCCGGCAAGGAATGCAGCCTGGCCGTTCCGGAGGTGGATGCCGGACGCGAGGGCGACGACCTGCGGGACGATCGCCGCCACCGCGACGAGCGCGAGGATCGGCCTTATTACGCCGAAGCGTCCCCACTCGCCTGCACGCGGCGAAGGGCGGGCGCCGAGCGCGACCCCGAGCAGACCCACGCCCACGGCCACGATGCCGGCCAGCTGCCAGACCCAGTCGTAGGCCGCTGCCGCGAAGAAGGCGATCCCGGCGGCTGCGGCGGCGGCGACCTCGCCGCTCCGAAGCGCCAGGGCCGACCGGACGGCGCCCACCGCGGCGACAATGACGGCTCCTCCGATCAGGAGTAGACCAACGATTCCGAGCTCGGCGAGCGACTCGAGGTAGAGCGAGTGCGCGTACTGGGTGAAGAACCCCGCCAAGGTGTTGTGCTGCAGCCACCAGAACTCCCAGGAACCAGCTCCGCCGCCGTTGAGGGGGCGGGCCTGAAACTCGCGACTGGCCGCTCCCCAGAACTGCCAGCGACCGCTTCCGGTGCTGCTGAGCAGGTGTGAGGTGACGTAGCTGGTGTCCGATCCGCCGGCCGCGAAGCTGTTGCTCCTGAACGCGTCGAACTTCGCGATCGGATGCGAGAGCGCGATCGCGAGCACGGTGCCGAGGACGATTAGCCCGGAGACGGCCCAACCAGCGGGACGCGGGGGCGTCGAGACCCGACGTCTGGCCTCCGCGAGGCCGAGCCAGGCGAGCGCCGACACGAGGCATGCGATCCCGATCACGAGGGCCGCTTGATGGCCCTGGTGGACGGCGACCGGGTCGGTCATCGCGCCGGCAAGGAGCTGGTTCTTGTGGACGAGGGTCGCGACCGCCACGACTCCTCCGCAGCCAGCGAGGGCCGCCGCAGCGAGGGCGGGCCAGCGGTTCGGGGCGAGCAGGAGGTAGACGGCGACCGCGAGGGCAGCCGCGACGAACGCACCCCTTGACGAGGTGAGATACATGACGGCGCCGAGAATCGGCAGCGGTAGGGCGGCGAGCCCGCTCGCGAGCCGCGACCGCCGAGAGGCCATGATCGAGAGCAGCAGCGGGTACGCGAGCGCCGTCTCGATCCCCAGCCCGTTCCAGTAGCCGAGCGGGAAGCTCAGGCGGCTGTTGATCGCCGTCACGATTATCGACGGCTGGACGCCGAACGAGCTCGGGAAGAAGCGGCTGACGAGGGAGACGAGACCGATCCCCGAGATCGCGAGCGCAACCCCGCCGACGATCGTCGACGCGGGAACGAGTCTCGCGAGCACGATCGCAAGCGCGAGCACGGCGACGTAGAAGGAGACCTGGTCGAACTGCTCGAAGGACCGTCCACCGTCCGGTGCCCAGCTCATGGAAAGCAACGTCCAGATCGCGAACGCGGCGAAGAGGCCGAGCGCAGCAAGCGCAAGGCGGTCAACGCGAGCTCGCGCGCCTGCGATCCCGATCGCCGCGCCGGTGCCGAGCAGCCACCACGCCGAGATGCCGGCGTACGCCTTCGTCGTCGTGTCGAAGCCGCCGTTCGCGTATGAGAGGGAGAAGACGCATCCCGCGACCGCGAGGCCTAGAATCGCGTTGCGCGAGAGGACAACCCACTCCTGTTCGAGCTTTGTAATCCCCCTCGCGGCCAGCTCCACCGGCCAGTACAGTAGCGCCATGCCTGCCGGACTGAGGCACGCCGCCCGGCTCGCGACAGCCGTAATTTTCATCGCCCTTGCACTTCCGGCAGGGGCGCTCGCGAGCGGCGGAAAGAAGTGCACTGCGTCTGCCTGCAAGGTCTACAACGAGCAGGACACGAACGTCGGCGGGCAACCGCAACGGACGCAGCCGAAGCAGCCGACCGGCTCGCACTCGAGCGGCGGGCAGCCCACCAACGTCACGCCGTCGAAGTTGCAGCAGGTGCTCTCGCAGGCGGGGCAAGACAGAGGACCGCTTGGCCGGCTCCTGCAGGCTTCTCCGCGTGGCGTCGCGCGGGGAAGCACGGGCACCGTCGCGGCACCGAGCGTGCTCGGCGCTGCATTCGATCTCGGCTCCGGACCAACGGCGCTCCTCGCGATCCTGCTCGCGACTGCCGTGGCCCTCGCGGCCTACGGCGGTCTACGCGGCTGGCACCGCCGGCGCCCTAGCGCGTAGCCCCTTCCAGGACCTCCTCGAAACGCTCGGCGACGGCGTCGGGATCGAACGCCTTCTCCGCGTAGGCGCGGGCTCGCTGCCCCATCTCCGCCCGCACCGCCGGGTCATCGAGCATTCTTTGCGCCGCGTCGAGGAACGACGGGTCGTCACCGGGCTCCACAACGACGCCGCCTCCGCTGCGCACGACGACGCGAGCCGCGAGGTTTTCGGACGGCACCGAGACGAGCAGCGGCCGCGCGGCGCACAGGTAGGTGAGGATCTTCGACGGAACGGAGAACGCGCCCGCCTCCGGCTCGAGCACGGCGACGAGCGCGTCGGCGGACGCGAGCACCTCGGGCAGACGCTCGTGGGGCTGGTACGGCAGCAGTCGCAGCGCGGGTTCCCCGCCCCCGTTCGCGCTGAGCCAGTCGGCGCCGCGCCCTTCCGAGACGACGACCACGAGCGCGTCGCGTCCCCCGGCCCAGCGGGCGAGCTCGAGCAGGAGCTTCGGGTCGTGCTTGAAGCCGAGAGTGCCCGAGTAGAGGAAGACGGGGTGCCCATCGAGGCCGTGCTCGCGTGACCAGGCGTTGCCGCGTGGCAGCGCCGGGAGCTCCTCGAGCGGCGCCCAGTTCTCGACCGTCGCGACGCGAGACTCCTCGACGCCCCAGCGCCGCAGTTGCGGCAGGAAGTCCTCGGAGATGACGACGACGCCGTCGCTGCGCTGCAGGAGCCGCCGCTCGAGCTCCGCGACTGCCCGCTCGGCTGCAGCGCCGGCGAGACGGGACCTGCGACCGACGACCCGGCGGGCGGCAATGCTCATCACGTCCTGCTGCCAGAAGACGAACGGCGCGCCCACGGCACGGCTGGCGCGAAGGAGCTCCCTCTGCACGAGCAGCGGCCCGATCGACAGGACGGCGTCGGGACGATGGCCGCGCAGCCGCTGTGCGAGCTCGCGCCCGGTCCTCAGCTCGTCGCGAACCCGCCTCGACAAGTCGTACTTCGCGAACGGGTGACCGAGGTCGACGGCGCCGAACTCGAGACCCGGCGGATCCGCGTCCGTTCGCTCCAGCCGTCCCTTCCCGGTGACGAACGAGCTGCAGTGGAGGTGAAGTACGTCGTGTCCGCGGACCGCCAGGACACGGGCGAGCTGCGCCGGGAACGCGTGGCCGAAGTAGTCGTGGAGGACGACGCGCACTCAGCGCCAGGCGGTCGTCTCCGCGACGGGCGCGCGCTCCTTGAGCGGCTCCCACCAGGAGCGGTTGCCGGCATACCAGTCGGCGGTCGCCCGCAGCCCGCTTTCGAAGGCGATCTCCGGCTCCCAGCCGAGCTCGCCGCGCAACTTCGAGGAGTCGAGCAAGTAGCGGCGATCGTGGCCCGGCCGGTCGGGGACGATCGTCTTCAGGGACTGCGGCTTGCCCGTCAGCTCGAGCACGAGGTCGGCGATCTCCTCGATCGACCGCTCGTCGCCGGAGCCCACGTTGTACGTCTCCCCGACGTGGCCTCGCTCGAGCACGAGCTCGATCGCGCGGCAGTGGTCGTCGACGTGCAGCCACTCACGCCGGTTCTGCGTCGACGCGTATAGCGGCAGCTCGCGGTCGTCGAGCGCGTTCGTGAGGAACAGCGGGATCACCTTCTCCGGAAACTGTCGCGGCCCGTAGTTGTTCGAGCAGTTCGTGATCGTCACCGGAAGGTCAAAGGTCTCGAAATAGGCGCGCACTGCGTGGTCGGCGGCTGCCTTCGACGCGTTATACGGCGTCCGCGGGCGGTACGGCGACTTCTCGCCGAACGCATCGTCCGACTCGAGCGGCAGATCGCCGTACACCTCGCACGTCGAGATGTGGTGGAAGCGTGCGATCTCGTGCCGGCGCGCAGCTTCGAGCAGCGTCTGAGTGCCGAGGACGTTCGTGCGGAAGAAGCGGCCCGGATCGAGGGCGGCCAGGCTGTTGTGTGACTCGGCGGCGAAGTTGACGACGACCTCGATCCTCTCCTCGGCCAGCAGCTCCTCCACGAGTTCGCGGTCGCCGATGTCGCCCTCGACGAGTCGCACGTCGAGCCCGTCGAGGTTGCGGCGGTCGCCGGCGTAGGTGAGGAGATCGAGCGCTACGACGTGATCCTCGGGATGCCGCATGAGCCAGTAGCGGACGAAGTTGGAGCCGATGAAGCCTGCCGCACCGGCTACGAGGAGCCGCATCACACGTAGTGCTCTTCGGTGTGGCGGCGCTCGCGGTCGTGGTCGACCATGATCCGCACGAGCTCCGCGAAGCGCACGCTCGGTTCCCACCCCAGTTCCTCGCGCGCCTTCGACGCGTCGCCGAGCAGCAGGTCGACCTCGGCAGGACGGAAGTAGCGCTCGTCGATCTTCACGTACTGCTCCCAGTCGAGGCCGGCGTAGGCGAACGCCTCGTCGAGGAACTCGCGCACGGAATGCGTCTCGCCCGTCGCGAGGACGTAGTCGCCCGGCTCGTCGGCCTGCAGCATCCGCCAGGCACCCTCCATGTAGTCGCGGGCGTAACCCCAGTCGCGCTTCGCGTCGAGGTTCCCCAGCAGCAGCTCGTCCTGCTCACCACGCAGGATCGCCCCGATCGCGCGCGTGATCTTGCGCGTCACGAAGGTCGGGCCGCGCCGCGGCGACTCGTGGTTGAACAGGATCCCGTTCACCGCGTACATCCCGTAGGCCTCGCGGTAGTTGCGCGTGATCCAGTAGCCGAAGACCTTGCCGACGCCGTACGGGCTGCGCGGATGGAAGGACGTCTCCTCGGTCTGCGGCGTCTCGCGCACCTGGCCGAACATCTCGCTCGAGCCGGCCTCGTAGAAGCGGCACCGCACCCCCTCCTCGCGGATCGCGTCGAGCAGTCGCAGCGTGCCGAGCGCGGCGATGTCCGCCGTGTACTCCGGGATGTCGAAGCTGACGCGAACGTGGCTCTGCGCGCCGAGGTTGTAGACCTCGTCGGGACGGATCGTGCGCAGCAGCTGGTTGAGGGACGAGCCGTCGCCGAGATCGCCGAAGACAAGCTCGAGCTCGCCGAAGATGTGGTCGATTCGCGCCGTGTTGAACGAGCTCGAGCGGCGGATCATCCCGTACACCTCGTAGTCCTTCTCGAGCAAGATCTCCGCCAGGTACGAGCCGTCCTGGCCGGTGATGCCAGTGATGAACGCCCTGCGCTTGGCCACGGCGCCCTACCGTAGCGGCCACGGCGTCTACGCTTGCTGCATGCGCGTCCTCGTCACCGGCGGTAGCGGCTTCGTCGGCTCGCACCTCGTCGAGCGGCTGCGGGCGGAGGGGATCGAGCCGTTCGTCGCCCGTCGCCGCGACTACGACCTGACGCGCGAAGCGGACGCGGCGCGCCTGTTCGACGATGCCCGGCCGGAGCTCGTCTTCCACCTCGCCGCCGAGGTCGGTGGCATCGGAGCAAACCGCGCCAATCCCGGGCGCTACTGGTACGCGAACCTGATGATGGGCGCGCACATGCTCGACCTGGCGCGGGAGCACGGCGTCCACAAGCTCGTCCTCGCCGGCACGGTCTGCGCCTACCCGAAGTTCGCTCCCGTGCCGTTCCGCGAGGAGACCCTCTGGGACGGCTACCCGGAGGAGACGAACGCGCCGTACGGCGTCGCGAAGAAGTCGCTGCTCGTGGGCGCCCAGGCCTACCGCGAGCAGTACGGGACGAACGCGATCTTCCTCCTGCCCGCGAACCTCTACGGGCCGCGAGACAACTTCCACCCGACGAACGCCCACGTCATCGCGGACCTGATCCGGAAGATGCACGAGTCGCAGGACGAGGCCGTGCTCTGGGGGGACGGGACGCCAACCCGCGAGTTCCTCTACGTCGAGGACTGCGTCGACGGGCTACTGCTCGCGGCGGAACGCTATGACGGCGGGGAGCCGGTCAACCTCGGGACCGGCAAGGAGATCTCGATTCGCGAGCTCGCCGAGCTCGTCGCCGACCTGACCGGCTTCGACGGCGAGATCCGCTGGGACACGTCGATGCCGAACGGACAGCCGCGCCGCAGCCTCGACGCTTCCCGCGCGAGGGAGCTGTTCGGGTTCGAGGCGCGGACGCCGCTGCGCGAGGGGCTGGAGCGGACGATCGCCTGGTACCGGGCTTCCACCCCTCAGGCGCCGGCCGCGCGGCTGTAGACCTCGAGCGTCCGCTCGATCACGGACTCCCAGCCGAAGCGCTCGCGGGCGCGGGCGCGCGCCGTGCGGCCGAGTCGGTCGCGCAGCTCGGCGTCCGCAAGCAGCCGCTGCACGGCCTCTCGCAGGGCCGACGCATCACGCGGCGGCACGAGCAGTCCCGTCTCGCCGTCGACGACGAGCTCGAGCAGCGCGCCACCCGCCGCTGCGACCACGGGCCGACCGAAGGCCATCGCCTCCGCCGCTGCGAGGCCGAAACCCTCCCGCTCGCAAGGGGCGACGACGACGGTGGCCCGCTCGAGCAACCGCTCGACCTCCGCGTGCGGCACCGCCCCGAGCGTGTTCGGGACGCGCCCCCGCAGCGGCCCGTCGCCGGCGACGACGAGGTTCAGGTCGCCGACCGCCTCGACGAGCGTGTCGACGTTCTTCTCGGGCGAGAGCCTGCCGACGTAGAGCACCTCCGGGGGCTTCGCGGGCGGCCCGACCTCGTCCGGGACCCGCACGCCGTTCGGGATCACGACGACGTCCAGTCCCGCTGCCCGGACCGCCGCGGCCACCGTCTCGGAGACGCAGATCACGGCCCGGGCCGGACGCAGGAGGGCACGGACGAGGCGCGGCCTGCGCAGCGCGAGCTCGACGTCGGAGAAGCGGCCGGCCGAGCCGGAGCCGTGCAGCGTGACGACGAACGGCCTGCCGCCGAGCCGCGCGGCGGCGGCGGTGAGCAGCCAGTGCGCGTGCACGAGGTCCGCCCGGCGCGCCGCCCGCCGCAGCGCCAACCACATCGAGAGGAGCATCAGCGGCGCCGCCCACGGCCGGCGGCGGAGATTCGCCGCCATGCCGCCGCCGTACGCGAGGCCGAAGTCCCTGAATCCCGCCCCGGGCGCGAGCACTTCGACCTCCACTCCGCGCTCGCGGAGCCGCTCGACGGCATCGGCGACGAAGCGGCCGGCGAACTCCCGCTCCGTTCGCGGCCACGAGGTCGTGAGGACGACGACCCGCACTACGCGCCGGGCTGTCCGCGCGCCCGGCCGCCGAACACCACGGGCAGGGCGAGCGCGAAGGCCACGAAGGCGTAGAAGTAATAGAACTGCATCGTGAGGTAGAAGAAGTTGGCGGCGATCGTCCCGACGAGAGCCGCCGTCAGCCCGTAGGCGAGCGGCCGCACGTGCGCGCCTTCAGCGTCGCCGAGCCGGTCGAGCAGGCCCCCGAGCCGCCGGGCGGCGAACAGCCGCACGAAGATGTAGCGGAGGAAGACGATCCAGAGGACGAGGCCGAGCAGCCCCGACTCGACGATCACGGCCACCCAGTAGGAGTGGGCCCCGAAGTTGCTCTTCCCGGTCACGAACTCGTAGTAGACGGAGAAGTTGTTGTTGCCGAGGCCGAGCAGCGGGTGCAGGTGGAGGATCTGGCCGATGAAGTCGTAGACGGCGAAGTGCGCGTTCGTCGAGCGGCCGTTCGTGGAGAACCGCTGGCGCAGGAACGTCTCGAAGAAACCGCTGCGCGCATAGAGCACCGCCAGGAGCACCACGACGAGCGCGCCGGCCGGATAGAGGAACTGCTTCGACCGCAGGAAGCGCCGGTACGGGAGGACGAGCAGCAGCGCGCCGACGATCAGCCCGACGCCGCCGCTGCGGGAGAACGTCGCGATGTCCACGAGCAGGAGAAAGACGAGCAGCGCGGCCAGAGGCAGCTTCAGACGGTGCCCGCGCTCGAGCCGCAGGTAGACCGGCGCGAGCGCCAGCAGCGGGATGACGAGCATCACGCCGAAGTGGTTCGGGTCTCCGGTGAGCGCGTTGACCCGGTAGATGCTCTGGCCGTTGATCGTGCCGAAGACACTGATCCGGCTCGCGCCGCCCGTCAGCGGCACGAGGACGAGATTGTCGAGGTTCCGGCCGGCGAGCGCCGCGCCGAGCTCGAGGATCCCGTAGACGGCATTCGCGGCGAAGCCGACCATGAACCAGCCGAGCGCGCGCCAGAAGAACCGCTCCCCCCGCTGCGCGAGGTAGCCGACGGCGGCCACCACGAACGCGTAGTGGATGACGAACTTCGTCATCCCCTTCCCGAATTGCGTCAGCCCCTGCTTCGTGTCGATGTTCCAGAAGCCGGCGAGGTAGACGAGGGCGAAGGCGGCGAAGAAGCCGAGCACGATCGCGCTCGTGCGCGGCAAAGGCCGGCGCTCGGTCGCGACGTACGCGATCAGGAACAGGATCGTGGTGATGTCGTTGATCCCGATCTGGCCGGCGAAGCTCCAGTGCACCTTCTCGAAGGTGGCGACGAAGAGCGAGGCGAGGAAGAGCCCCGTCAAGATGCGCTCGCGCGTGCGCACGCTGGGGACGGCGCGCCCGGCGGTGAGGGCGACGGCGGTCACACGAGGCTCCTGAGCAGGTCGGCGAGCTCCTCGACGCGCGCGCCGCGCGAGAGCCGTTCCCGCCACTCGGCCGAGAGCGGCGTGCCGTCGAGGCTCCCCTCCCGCCAGCGCCGGTGCAGGTCGAGCAGGGCCTCGCGCAGCGCCTCGACGTCGTCGGACGGGACGACGACGCCCGCGCCGGTGTCGCGCACGAGCCGGGCGGCGGCTCCGTCGGGTGGGACGGCCGCGAGGATCGGCCGCTCCGCCGCCAGGTACTCGTAGATCTTGCCGGTCAGGACGCCTCGCCCTCGGCCACCCGACTCCGGAATCAGGAGGAGCAGTGCCTCGGAGTCCCGCTGTAGCTCGAGCGAGCGGCGCCGGGAGACGTCGCCGAGCAGCTCGATCCGGTCGCCGAGGCCGAGCGCCTCCGCGTACTCGCGGTCGACTGCGCGGAAGGCGCCGGCGAAGCGGACCACGACGTCGTCGAGCGCCGACTCCGCGAGCGCCCGCAGGAACGGCTTCGGGTCGCGCTTGCCGTGGAACTGCCCGGCGTGCGTGATCCGGAGCCGCTCGCTCGGGCGGTGCTCGAGGCCTGCGAAGTCGTCGAAGTCGCAGCCGTTGGCGATGGTCACGACCTTGCCCTTCGGCTCGAGGGCGCGCATCTCGTCCGCGATCGCGTCCGACACCGCGACGACCGAGTCCGCCTGCGAGGCGACGAGCCTCCCCACTCCGCCGACCGCGGTCTCCTTCAGCCGGGCGAGCCTCGACTCGTAGCCGCGCCGGTGGGGATGGGCGGTGAGCGGGTCGCGGAGATCGGCGACCCAGGCGGCGTCCGTCGTCCGCTTCACGGCGGCACCAAGTAGGTGGAGCGACGGCGGCGGCGAGGTCGTGAGCACGACGTCGATGCTCTCGCGGCGAACGAGCCGGATCGCGAAGGGCAGCGCCGCCGCGCTCCAGGGAGCGTTCTCGTCCGGGAGCAGCAACCGGCGCCCGAGGAGCGCGGCCTGGGTGCCGGCCCGGGCGACCCCCTGCTTCGCCAGCAGTCGCTCCGACGGACGGTCGCCGCGCGGCCCCACGTAGCGCACCCGGTGGATCCAGGCCTGCGTCGGCAGCTCGAGCTGCGCATCCGGCGCCGCGGCGGGCAGCCCCGGCGCGAGCACGTGGGTCTCGATCCCCAGCGCCGGCAGGTGCGTCGCGAACTTGAGCGGCCGCTGGACGCCGCCCCCGCCACCCGGCGGGAAGTGGCGGGTCACGAGGAGGACCTTCACGCGTTCGCAGGGTAGTGCGCATTCACAGCCGGAAGACGACGAAGCGCCCGTCCCGGTAGACAGGCCGCAGCCCGGCGCGCTCGATCGCGTCGATCGGCTCGCCGCGAGTCAGGATCAGCCAGTCCGCATGCCAGTTCCGCGGGACCGTGAGACCCGGGTGACGGAAGAACTTCAGCACGGCCCGCTTGCGGGCGCGCACGCGGTTCGGCTTCGTGTTCGCGACGTGCGAGGGCGGCACCGCCACGACGTAGACCGGGGCGAAGGCGGTGGCGCGGTAGCTCGTCTCGAGGTCGGCGAAGACGACGGAGCGCGCCGAAACGTCGCGCTGCAGGAACCGGGTCAGGCCGGGCGTCAGCGCCTTCGGGTCGGCCGTCTTCGTCGGCGCCCAGTGAGAGAAGCCGTGCGCGGCCACCGGCAGGACGAAGAGCAGCGCAGCAAACGCGACGGTGATCCCGCGCCGGCCCGGCTCCGGCAGGGAGGGGACGCGCGGCAGCCAGACGAGCACGGCGCCGACGACAAGCGCGGCGACGCCGCCGTAGAGGGCGATCCAGACCGGGATCGCGGTCACCGTGCTCAGCACCTGGCGGCCGCCGAAGTCGCCCCCCTGCGCGAGCTGGAGCCAGATCCCGAGCCCGAGCGCGGCGAGCAGGGCCAGCGTGCGGGAGAAGCTGGCGACGACGGCCGCTCCTCCTGCGAAAGCGACGGCGAACGGGATGAACAGCGTGGCGCGGCGGGACTGGGAGAGCGAGACGAGGTTCGAGAAGTGCGGGAAGACGAGCGGCCACAGCTCGAGCGCGAGGATCGCCACGGTTCCGCCGAGCACGAGCGCGCCCCAGCGGCGCCGACGGGCGAGGAACGCGAGCGGCACGAGCGCGAGCGCGGCGATCGCGACGGATCCCTGGTGGTCGATGCGGCCCGGCGCGAGGTTGTAGCGCGAGAGCGACTGGATCGAGAGGTCGCGCTGGTAGTGGTGGAGGCTGTCCTTGAGCTCGTTCGGCCCGAGGTGCAGGGCGACCGTCTGCTGGATGATCGGGCGCAGCCAGGCGAAGGCGAGCGCCATCGGCAGCCCGAACGCCACGAGGGCGCCGAGACCGCTACGCAGGTCGGCGCCGCGCGCGAGAACCACGCGCGCCACGACGAAGGCGAGGAGCGGTATCGCGAGGAAGAGCGCGTACGTGGGGTGGACGAGCGCGAGCGAGGCGGACGCCGCCGCGAGCGTGAGCGCGACCGGCCAGGCCGGGTCCCGCAGGAAGAGGACGAAGAGCGCGACCACCGCCGGCGCGAACAGCTGCGTCGCGGCCGTGCCCGGCTGCCAGAGCAGCGGATACACGCCTCCGTGTCCGGGCGCGAGTCCCTTGAGCGCGAGCTGTCCGAGCATGACGGCGAAGCCGAGCCTCGTGGAGCGGAAGACGGCCCAGCCCAGCTCGAATGCGAGCACGAGGGCGAGCGGCACGAGCAGGCTCGACTCGTGCCGCGCGACGCTCGTCGGGTCAACCCCGGCGAGCCTCGCGACGAGAGCGATCCAGCCGTGCCAGAGCGGGAACGCGTAGCCGGGGTGGAGCCCCCCGCGGGTGAACTCCCCCACGTCGTGGAGCGAGAGCGAAGAGAGGGCGTCGAGCTTGCGGACGCGACCGAGGTGGAAGAAGGCGTCGCCGGTGAACGCGCCCTGCACGAACCAGACCCCGGCGCCGAGCCCGAGCCCTCCTACGACGAGAGTGCTGCGGAGCAGCCGTGCGCCCGCGGGCAGGGCCGTTCCCTCGAGCGGCCGCTCGGCTACGAGCAAGCCGAGCGCGACCGCGCCGGCCGCGAGCACGAGGGCGAGCGCCAGGTCGAGCGAGCCGCCGAGGGCGAAGGTGAGCGCCAGCCCCAGTCCGACGAGCACGACCGACCAGACGAGCGTGGCGCTCGCCGTCCGCTGCCCGAGGCAGCGCGCGACGAGCCGCCCGGGCAGGAGCAGGACGAGTGTCGCCGCGGCCAGGCGCAACCAGAGCCCGAAGCCACTCTCGGGCAGGAGGCGGGCGATTCCCAGCACCGCGGCGGCCGCCGCCGGCGTGACGAGCCGCCACAGCGCGCCCGCGGGCCAGACGAGCGGTCTGCGGGCCTCGGCCGCCGGAAGCGCGAACCAGTTCAGCGCGCCGCTCCCGGAATCGCGCGCGGGCGCAGTCCCTCCCAGGCCACGATGGCCGCCCCCGGCAGGGCGACGGCGACCGTGACGACGAAGAACAGGAACCCGGCTGAGAAGGCACGGTCGGCCGAGACGCCCAGCGTGCCGAGGAAGCTCACGAAGAACGATTCCCGCACGGCGAGACCGTTGATCGTGAACGGCACGAGCATGACGAGGAACAGCAGCGGTCCCATCACGTAGTAGGGCCGCGGCGAGAGGTCGACCCCGACCGCCTTGCCGGCACACCAGATCGCGAGCACACGCGCCGCCTGCACCGCGACCGTGAGGGCGAAGGCCCAGCCCAGCAGCCCCAGCCGCGTCCGGTACGCGTGCAGCCCGAGGTAGACGTCCCGCAAGAACGATTCGGCGCGCACGCGCTGCAGCAGCGGCCGTAGCCGGTGCAGGACCGGGTGCAGGCGGGTCGAGAAGAGGACGAACCCGCCGGCGACGCTGAGGACGACGAAGGCCAGCTCGACCCAGACGTAGCCGCCCACCGAGTAGCGGCCGACGGCCAGCGCGAAGCCGACGGCGGCGAGGACGAGCGTGGCGGATCCGCCGAGCGCCCGCTCGAGTAGCACGGTCCCCGCGACGGGGCCGCGCGAGCCAGGATGGCGGCGGGCCGTCTCGTAGATCCGAGAGGCATCTCCTCCGAGCGAGGTCGGGAGCACCTGCGCGGCGGCGTAGGCGACGAACGTCGTGCGCACGAGCCAGCCGAGCGGCTCGTGCACGCCGCCGGAGGCGAGCAGCTTCAGCCAGCGCCAGGCGAGGGGCCACACCGACGCGACCCAGATCGCGCAGGAGGCGAGCCACCAGCCGACGCTCGCGTGGGCGAGCACGTGTCCCGTCCGGCCGAGGTCGATCCGCCAGAGGATGTAGGCGGCGGCGAGGCCAGTGACGGCGAGCGTCGCGGCAGCGCGCAACGCGCGGGAGCCCCGGCCACCGGTCACCAGCACCTTCACCCGACAGCCGAGTCTAGTGGGCGGGTCAGCGAGCGCAGTCCGGCCTCCGCGTACGCTCACCGCGTACGCTCCGGCTCGTGGCCTGGGTCCCGGTCGAAACGGCGTTCGGGCTGTGACCACCATCTTGGTCACCGCCTGTGGCGCGCCCGGAGCCGCCCGGCTGCTGCGGGCGCTGCGCGACAACGGCGAGCGAGAGGTGCGCCTCGTCGGCGTGGACATGTCCGAACGGGCGATCGGGCGCCACCTGTGCGACGCGTTCCACCTCGTCCCGGCCGGCGCCGACCCGTCCTTTCCCGACGCACTGCTCTCGCTCGTCGACGAGGAAGGCGTGGACGTCGTCCTTCCGGAGTCCTCGCACGACCTGCACCACCTGGCGCCGAGGCGCGCCGAGTTCCCGGTTCCCGTCATGATCTGCGGCCCGGAGGCGGAGCGGCGCTCGAACGACAAGGCCGAGACGTTCGAGGCGTTGCACCGGATCGGCGTCGGCGCTCCCGAGTTCCGGCGCGTGACCGGCGCTGCCGGCGTCGAGGCGGCGGCCCACGAGCTCGGCTACCCTGACCGGCCGGTCTGCTTCAAGCCGGCGTTCTCCTCCGGCTCGCGGGGCTTCCGCGTGCTCGACCCGACCGTCGACCGCACACATCAGCTCCTCCACGAGCGGCCGGGCGCGCTCGCGATGCGGCTCGAGGAGGCGGTCGAGCTCCTGCCCGACGGCGGGCTCGACCTGCTCGTGATGGAGTTCCTGACCGAGCCCGAGCGGACGGTTGACGGGATCGCGGCCGGCAGCCGGATCGTGCTCCAGGCGACGCGGACGCGCGAATCGGTGCGCTGCGGCCTCGGCATGTATTTCGTCACGCTCGACGCCCCCGAGCTCGTCGCGGCGTCCGAGCGCGTCGTCGCGGAGTTCGGCCTCGAGTGGTTCTTCAGCATCCAGTTCATGGGCGAGAAGGTGATCGAGATCAACCCCCGCATCTCGACGATGATGATCCAGGAGGACTTCAACCTCCCGTGGCTCGCGGTCAAACGGGCCCTCGGCGAGGCCTCCGACGACGAGCTGCGGGCGCTGCAGGCGCGCGTGCGGCCGGGCCACACGGTGCTTCGTTTCTTCGACCAGGTGGAATTCGACCCGTGATGGAGGACTGGTACTCGCTCCAGGAGACGCTTGCCGCGGCCTGCGAGGAGGAGCCCGACGCGGAGACGGCCGAGCGGGCGGTGCGGGCGGCGGAGCTCGTCGCCGCGACGGCGGGCGAGCCGGCCGACGGGCTCTCGCCGGACGACCGGGCGTGGGCGGAGCGGCACGGCATTCCTCCCGCCGAGCTCGTCGACCTCGCCTGCCGCTCGATGAAATGCGTCGCCGCGCTCTCCGAGGACTGGCACGACCGGCTCAACGACCTCCGCTTCCGGCTCGGCGACGTCGCGGCCGCGTAGCGCTCAGAGCTGCAGCTCGAAGAAGATGACCCCGGGGATCGGGTTGTCGTTGTAGCGCTCGATGGGGCGGAAGCCGAGCGACAGGTAGAGCGCCCGCGCGGCTTCCATCGTCGGGAGCGTGTCGAGGCGCAGCACCCGGTAGCCGAGCCTGCGTGCCTCCGCGACCGCTGCTTCGGCGAGTACGCGGCCCAGCCCCGCGCCGCGCGCCGCCGGGCGGACGTACAGCCGCTTGAGCTCACAGGCGTCGTCGCCGAGTCGCTTCAGGGCGACGCAGCCGGCAAGCTCCCCGTCGGCGCGGGCGACCAGGACGGCCTCGTAGCCGCCGGGCAGCACGGCCAGCTCCTCCGCGAAGCCGTCGAGCCAGCCGTACTCGCCAAGGGAGTCGGCGTACTCGCGGAAGAGCGAGCGGAGTTCCGCGGCGGCGTCGGCGTCCGCGCCGGAGATCAGCGGAGTGTCCGCAGCTCCTCCACGTCCGGCGCGCTCGGCTCCCAGGCTCCGGCGGCGACGTTCGCACGGACCTGCTCCGGCGTCGTGGCCCCGGCGATCACGGAGGTGACGGCCGGCATCGCGAGCAGGCCACCGACCGCCGCCTCGAGCAGCGAGATGCCGCGTTCGTCGGCGAACCGCTGCAACGCCTCGACGCGGTCCCACTGCTCGTCCTCGATCCGCCGTCCGGCAAGCCGTCCCTCGGTCGCCTCCTCGCCGCGCCGGTACTTGCCGGTGAGGAGGCCGCTCGCGAGCGGGAAGTAGGGCAGGAAGCCGATTCCGAGCCGCTCGCACAGAGGCAGGATCCCGTCCTCCGCCTCGCGCCTGGCCAGCGAGTACTCGTTCTGGGCCGAGACGAACCGGTGGAAGCCGGCCCCGCGCGCCACCTCCTCGGCGGCCTCGATCTGCTCGGCGGGGAAGTTCGAGGAGCCGATCCAGCGCACCTTGCCGTCGTGGACGAGGTCGTTGAGCGCGCCGAGGGTCTCCTCGATCGGCGTGGACGGGTCTGGCTCGTGCATCTGGTAGACGTCGATCACGTCCGTCCGCAGGCGGCGGAGCGAACGCTCCACCGCCCACCCGATGTAGTCGGAGTTACCTCGCCGCTCGTCGGGCCGCTGGTTCATCGGCTTGCCGAACTTCGTCGCGACCAGGACGCGGTCGCGCCGGCCCTCGAGCGCGCGCCCGATGAACTCCTCGCTCTCCCCCTGACCGTAGATGTCGGCCGTGTCGAGCAGAGTCACGCCCGCCTCGAGCGCGGCGTCGATCACGGAAAGCGATTGCTCGTAGTCGAGGCGCCAGCCGAAGTTGTTCGTGCCGAGGCCGACGACGGAGACCTCCGGACCGCCGTCGCCGAGGAAGCGGGTCAGCATCAGCCCGACGCTAGCCGAGCCGCAAAGGCCTGAGCGGAGCCACATACGATGGCCCGCGATGGAGGGGCACCAGCTCGTATTCCTGGCCGGCCTGCACCGGAGCGGCACGACGCTGCTCGCACGCCTCCTCGCCGCGCACCCGGAGATCAGCGGCTTCTCCGGAACGGGTGTCCCGGCCGACGAGGGCCAGCATCTCCAGTCGGTCTACCCCGCGGCGAAGGTCTACGGCGGGCCCGGCCGCTTCGGCTTCGCGCCGGAGTCGCACCTGACCGAGGCCTCGCCGCTCGTCTCGGAGGCGAACGCGCGCACGATCTACGAGGAGTGGTCACCGCGCTGGGATCTCTCGCGGCCGCTGCTGCTCGAGAAGTCGCCTCCGAACCTGCTCAAGACGCGGTTTCTGCAGGCGCTCTTCCCGGGCTCGGCGTTCGTCGTCGTCCTGCGGCACCCGATCCCCGTCTCGCTCGCGACCGCGAAGTGGCGGCGGACGCGCCGCTACCACCGCCTGCTCGAGCACTGGCTGCGCTGTCACGCGCTCTTCGAGGCCGACCGCGAGCGGCTCGCGCGGGTGCACGTCCTCCGGTACGAGCAGCTCGTCCGCGACCCGGCCGGCGTGCTACGAGGGATCTTCGAGTTCCTCGGGCTCGAGCCGGTCCCGCCGGGCGAGCCGGTAGAGAGCGGGGCGAACGAGGCGTACTTCCGTCGCTGGCGAGAGCTGAAGCGCGACCCGCGGATGCGGGCCTACCTCGACCTCGCCTCACTCTGGTACGAGCGCCGAGTACGGCGCTACGGCTACAGCCTGCTCCTCCCGGAACGAACGCTCAGGCGAGAGCCGGTGCTCGCTCCGCGATCGGCTCCGCATCCACGTGGATGACGTTGCCGTGCGGGAGACCGACTTGCTCGAGCGCGGCATTGAAAGCCGAGACGGCCTCATCTACAGCTCGCTGCACGTCCTCGGCCTCCAGCGTGAAGGTCGCGCTGAGGACGCGTGTCTCCGGATCGAGACTCGTTGCTGCACCCGTCGCCCCCCGCACCGCATCAAGTGCGTGTGAAAAGTCGAGGAGCGCATCTTCGCTACCGGCGATGCCGTGCGGCGTGTCGATTGTGATCATCCAGGCAATCACCGCGCGTAGCCTCCCTTTTCCATCTGCCGTTCTGCCTGACGACGCCAGTTCCGATCGCTCGGCGTTTTGTGGATCGTCACGATGGTCTTCCCGTCCGGACTGTAGAGGAGGATCTTGGTTCCCCGGTCGGCGGACCGCCAACCTTGCGCGTCAGCATTCGGGACGAGGTCGCGTATGTCCTTCGCTGTGCCGCTCATCGTGAGTTGGCAGGAGGACGATGTCAACCCTCGGCACCGTCCCGCAATCGGCCACGGGAGTGATCAGATTGACAGCGGCTCCGGCAGCGGGCGCGCGTGCACGACGACGAGCGTCTTCGTCGGCCGGGTCAGCGCGACGTAGAGCTCGCGCAGTCCTCTGTCTCCCCCGTCCGCGATCGCGGCCGGCTCGACGACGACGACGTGGTCGAACTCGAGCCCCTTCGCCTGCCGCGGTGTGAGGATCGGGAACGGGAAGGAATCCTCGACGGCGAAGGACCGGGGGACGATCACGGCGAGCAGGCCGTCCAGGTCCTCGAGCGAGACCGCTTCGCGAAGCGCCGTCTCGAGGAGCTCCTCCTCGGCGACGTGCACGAGCCGCGGCGGCTCCCCGCCCCGGCGGTAGGCGAGCGGAGCCTCGACCTCGGGCGCGATCCGGTCGAGCAGCGGGAGGGCGAAGTCCATGATCTCCGCCGGGACGCGGTAGGCGTGCCTGAGCTCCTCGATCGAGAGGTCCGCCTCGTCCGGCAGGTACGGCTCGAGCTCCTCCCAGCGCCGGTAGACGACGGGGCCGGTCGCCTGTGCGACGTCGCCGAGGATCGTGAGCGAGCCGTCGACCGCCCGGCGTGAGATCGCGAGCAGCTGCATCGGCGAGAGGTCCTGCGCCTCGTCGACGATCACGTGCCCGTACGACCGCGGCGCACCCGCCAGCAGCGTCCGCGCCTCGTCCACGAGCGGCACGTCCTGGTCGCTCCAGCAAAGGTCGGAGACGCGGCGTGGCCGGTCGCGGAGCAGGAGCTTCTGCTCGTCTGCCTCCAGCACGCCGGTGGCTGCGCTGGAGAGCGCGGCCGCCGAGGTGAGGAGCCGCGCCACGAGCTTCTCCGGCTGCGGCAGCGAGAGTACGCGGTCGTGCCAGCGCGTCAGGAAGCCGCCACGCCGGAGGGCGCGCTCGAGCTCGTCGAAGCTGCGCAGTGCGCGCGGGCCGAACAGCTCGCCGTAGCGCTCGTAGAAGCGGCGCAGCACCGCCATCCGGAAGCGCTCGCGCGCGAGACCGAGCGGTGCTCCCCCCGCCAGCGCGTCGTCCAGCAGCGCGGCGACGTCCCGCTCCCGCACGCGGACGTAGACGCCGTCCACGAGCGTGACGAGCTCTTCCGGGGCCGGGACGACGGCGGCCTCGACAGCGCGCGCGACGACCTCGCGCAGCCGCGGGTCGCCCTTCAAGCGCGCCACGTCCGGCTCCTCCTCTCGTACGACCTCGACCCCGTTGAGCAGCTCGGTGATCGCCCGCTGCTCGACCGCCTCCTCGCCGAGCGTCGGCAGGACATGCGAGACGTAGTCCATGAAGGTCGGGTTCGGCCCGACGACGAGCACGCGCCGCAGCCGCTCGCGATGCGTGTAGAGGAGCCAGGAGGCGCGATGGAGGCCGACCGCCGTCTTGCCGGTGCCTGGACCGCCCTGGACGACGAGCGCGCCCTCGGGCTCCGCCGTGATCAGCCGGTACTGGTCGGACTGGATGGTGGCGACGATGTCGCGCATCCGCACGTCCCGGCGGCGCTCGAGCTCCTCGAGCAGGAAGTCGGAGACGCTCGCGCCCTCGACCGCGCTGCCGTCGAGCGCCTCGTCGGAGATGTCGAGGAGGCGTCGACCCTCGGCGCGAAAACGGCGCCGCTGCTGCACGCCGTGCGGCGTTTGCGGCGTCGCCGTGTAGAACGGCCTCGCGGCGGGAGCCTGCCAGTTGACGACCAGCGACTCGTGCTCGTCGTCGTGCACCCAGCGGCGGCCGACGTAGAGCGGCCTCGGCGTGCCGTCGAGCGTGAGCCGTCCGAAGACGAGGCCGCGCTCGGCGTCTTCGAAGGTGCGCAGGCGGCGCTTCGCCCAGGCCTCCATGTTGAGCGCCGCCCACTCGGTCGCCATCGCCTCCTGCGTCCGCGCGACGGTCGAGCGCATGCGGTCGAGCTGCTCGTAGGCGCGGTCGACGTAGGCCTGCTCGGCTGCGAGCTCGGGGTGCGGCATGGCCGACCGAAGGTACCGGCGTAGGCTTGGCGGCGCAATGAAGCTGGGCCTCAGCCTCGGCTACGCGCCGCCGGGCACGAACCCGGCCGACCTCTTTCCGCTCGTGGAGGAGGCGGAGCGGCTCGGCTTCGATTCGGTCTGGGTCGCCGAGGCCTGGGGCACCGACGCGGTCAGCGTTCTCGGCTGGCTGGCTGCGCGGACGGAGAAGATCAAGCTCGGCTCGGCGATCATGCAGGTCCCCGGCCGGACCCCGGCCAACGCCGCGATGACAGCGGCGACGCTCGATCTCCTGTCCGGCGGGCGCTTCCTGCTCGGACTCGGCACCTCCGGCCCGCAGGTGGTGGAGGGCTGGCACGGCCAGCCGTGGGGGAAGCCGCTCGGCAGGACGCGCGAGTACGTCGAGATCGTACGCGCCGCGCTGCGCCGCGAGCTCGTCGAGCACCAGGGCGAGCAGTACCGGATTCCCTGGGACGGACCGGGCGCGACCGGGCTCGGCAAGCCGCTGAAGCTCATGCTACGCCCGCTGCGCGCGGAAATCCCGATCTACCTCGCGGCGCTCGGGCCGAAGAACGTGGCGCTCGCGGCCGAGATCGCAGACGGCTGGCTGCCGATCTTCGTCGCTCCGGAACGATTCGACGCCGCGTTCGGGCCGAGCCTCGCGGCCGCACCGCCGGGCTTCGAGATCGCGGCGACGGCGAGCGTCCTCGTCGGCGACGACGTGCCGATGCTCCGCGACGCGCTCCGTCCCCATGTGGCGCTGTACGTCGGCGGCATGGGCGCGAAGGGACGGAACTTCTACAACGCGCTCGTCGGCCGCTACGGCTGGGAGCAGGAGGCCGAGCGGATCCAGGAGCTGTACCTCGGCGGCAAGCAGCGGGAGGCGATCGCCGCCGTGCCGGACGAGCTCGTCGACGCCGTCTCGCTCGTCGGCCCGAAGGAGCGAATCGCCGAGCGGCTCGAGGCCTGGCGCGAGACGCCCGTCACGACGCTCGTCCTCGGCACGACACAACCAGAGGCGCTGCGGACGCTCGCCGAGCTCGTCCTCTGACAGACTCCGCGGCCGTGGCACCGCCCGTGATCGTCCTCGGCGTCGGCCGTTCCGGCACGACGCTCCTGCGCGTGATGCTCGACCGGCACACGATGCTCGCGATCCCGTACGAGACCTTCTACGTCCCGCAGCTCGCCCACCGGCACGGTCGCCGGCCGAGGCTCGACGAGTTCGTCGACGACCTCGGGCGCCTGCGGACGCTCTACGACTGGGGCATCGCGCCGGAGGATGTCCGGCCGCGGCTACGCGAGGGGATGACGACCCGCGAGGCGATCGCCGCGATCTTCGAGACGTACGCCGAGCGGCAGGGCAAGTCGCGCTGGGGCGACAAGACGCCGCTGTACATGCAGCAGCTCCCGCTGCTCGAGCGCCTCTTTCCGGATGCGCTCTGGGTGCACCTCGTGCGCGACGGACGCGACGCGGCCCTCTCCTTCCTCGAGCTGCCCGAGGGCTTCTCGGGCAAGACGTGGGCGCAGCCACACACCGTCGCGCAGTTCGCGGCGCGCTGGCGGACGGAGATCCTCGCGGCCCGGCGGCTCGGCCGGCACGCAGGCGGTCGGTATCTCGAGCTCCGCTACGAGGATCTCGTCGCCGAGCCGGAGCGCGAGCTGCGCCGGGTCTGCGAGCACGCGTCGCTGCCGTGGGAGCCGGGGATGCTCGACCACACTCGCGTGAGCGACGCCGCGCACCTGCCCGAGCACCGGAACCTCGCGCAACCGCCGACGCCGGGCCTGCGCGACTGGCGCACCCAGATGCAGCGCGAAGACGTACTCGCCTTCGAGCAGGTCGCGGGCGACATCCTCCGGAGCTCCGGCTACGAGTTGCTCGAGCCGGGCGGCAGCTACCCGACGCCGCGCGGCAGGATCGAGCTCACCCGCTTCGCCGTGCTCAGCCGGAGCTGGAACGCGACGGCGGCGGCCTACCAGCGCTCGCCGCTCTGGCGGCGTTCGCACCCGCCGCTCGGACAGGCCGGCGGCTAGCGTCAGCGTGTCGCCCGATTGGCCCGTCGAGACGACCCGGCTGACGTTGCGCCCGTTCGTCGACGCCGACTTCGAGGCGATGCACGCCATGCGCTCGCATCCCGAGGTCGTCCGTTACCTCTACGAGGAGCCCTTCTCGCCGGAGCAGACCCGCGACCTCCTCACGCGAAAGATCGGCGCCTCCGCGTGGGCTCGCGAGGGGGACTGGCTCACGGTCGCCGTCGTTGAGCGAGCGTCCGCAGTGACTGTCGGCGACCTGTCGCTGTTCTGGCTCAGCGAGCGCGACCGGACGGCAGAGATCGGCTTCATCTTCGATCCGCGCCACCAGGGGAAGGGGCTCGCGACCGAGGCCGCGCGCGCTCTGGTGGACTGGGCGTTCGGCGCGGCGGGGCTCCATCGGGTCGTCGGCCGGACCGAAGCCCGTAACGTGGCGTCGGCACGCGTGCTGGAGAAGCTCGGCATGCGCCTCGAGGCCCACTTCGTCGAGAACGAGTGGGTCAAGGACGAGTGGCAGAGCGAGTTCGTCTACGCGATCCTGGAGCGTGAATGGGTGGGGTGGCGACGGCCGCGAGCTGATCCGCGCCCGGTTCTGTAAGGGTTGTGCAAGAACACCCGTAGAGGAACGGGCGTTCGTGACTCGACGGGGTCGCCCTCGGCCCGCTTCACTGCGCGATCCGCGGCGCCGGCGGGCGACCTCGGCAGCCCCCGAGGCAAGACGATCTGGGCGGTTGAAATCGGTCCTCGACGGTAGGCCTCCCGTGAGTGGTACCTCGTAGTAAGAGGGGGTTTGAGATGACAGTGAAAAGGCTCACAGGCGCCGCCGCGGTGGCGGCAGGTGCACTCGTGGTGGGGGCCGTCTTCGGTCAAGCCGGCAACGGTCGGGCAGGCAACTCGCCGCCCACCCCCAACCCCTGTCCCGCTGGCAGCGGCACGATCAAGGTCGCAGACCTGCAACCGCCTGCGCGGCTCATGATCGAGCCGCGGGGGGTCACGCCGGCCCCGGTGACGCCCGCGGCGAACTCGATCCAGCTCCACTTCCTGGTCACCGCCTGCAACGGCCGCCCCGTGCAGGGGGCCAGCGTGTTCGCCGTCTCGATTCCCTACAACCAGTTCCAGGGGGAACAGGCGACCACGGGAGCAGACGGGACGGTGACCGTGACTGAGTCGCAGCTGTCGGGTTTCCCGGCGAGCCAGCGGCAGGAGCTCCTCGCGGTGCTCGCCCGCGCCACCAAGCCGGGTGAGCCGATCCTCGGCGGCATCTCGACCCGCCGCACGGTCAGCTTCCCGGTCTCGCTCGGATAGCTACGCACTCGAGCGGCCGCACCCCCAGCGGTGCGGCCGCTCTCATCTTCAGGCGACGACGCGGTACACCTGAAAGACCTCGGCGCACTCGCGGTTCACGTTGATGCCGTGCATGCGGGCGAGGTTCCGGATGTACTCGGCGTTCGCGTAGCGCCGGTGCTGCTGCGAGGCGTAGTGCTCGAGCGCGGCGACCTTCCGCTCGACGTGCTGTTCCTCGAGCGCGACGTACCACTGGTACTCGAAGTCGAAGTTGTTCCAGGGGATCTCGTAGCCGAGGATCGTCGTCCGCTTGAAGGCGCGGAGGCCCTCCTCCGCGACGGTGCGGTGGTCCTGGTGGACGTCGTGGAGGCTCGGCTGGAAGACGACGTCGGGCTCCCACTCCTCCCACAGCGCGACGAGCAGCTCGAGTATGTCCTGCCGCCGCTCGGGAAAGGTGCGGACGTCGAAGTCGTGGACGATCAGCGACTCCGCGGGAATCCCGAGCTCTGCCGTGGCGTCGGCGACCTCGCGGGCCAGGGTGTCGGGCGGGAACCCGGGCGGCAGCGAGCGCGTCGCGATCGAGAAGGCGACGTAGCGAACGTCGCAGCCGCCCTCGACGAGCCGCGCCATCGTGCCGCCGCACCCGAACTCGCCGTCGTCGGTGTGCGGCGCCAAGACGAGCGCCTTGCGCCACTGCTCTATCACCGCGCGATCATCTCAACCACGGGCTCGTCGGCGGTCTCGATCCGTTGCGGCTCACGCGCCCGCACCCGCCGCGGCGCCGCGAGCGCGATCAGGCCGATCAGCCCCCACGTCGTCGGATCCTCGAAGAAGTCGTTGTACGCGAGCGAGTGGACGAAGATCGCCACCAGTCCCAAGCCTGCCGCGAGTGCGAGCACCCCGTAGACACGGTGATCGATCCGCCGGTAGACGGCGAGCAGCAGCGCCCCGACGAGCCAGAGGTAGAGGAGAAGGCCGACGGCGCCCTCCTCCGCGGCGACCGTGACCGGCGTGTTGTGGGACGCGCTCTTGCGCGGTGTCCGGCCGGTCCGCTTCGAGTAGGCATGCTCGAAACCGCCGAGCCCGACGCCGATTGCCGGATGCGCCTCGGCGATCCGGATCCCGTTCGCGATCAGGCTCGCGCGACCACTCGTCGCGCTGTTCAGGCCTCCGGTCGTGTGATGGCGGAGCGCGTGCATCAGCTTCGGCTGGGCGGCGGCGAGGCCGGCGAGCACGATGACCGCCGCCCCGAGCGCGAGGAGCGACCTCCAGCGCCAGACGACGGCCGCGGCGCCGAAAACGGCGACGAGCAGCGCCGCAAAGCTCGACTGCGAGAAGGAGATGAGCAGCCCGAGCCAGGCGACGACCGCGAAGAGGAGAGCCGCCAGACCGTCCTGCACCGAGCGTCTTCCTCGCACTATCAGGACTACCGTGGAGATCAGCGCGATCACGAGGAACCGTCCGTAGATCGACGGATCCCAGAAGACCGAGTTGACGCGGAAGAGCGCCCCGTACGTGTTGCTGATCTCCACCTTGGAGTTCTGGAAGATGTTGCGCGTCTCGTACTGGTAGAAGCCGACCGCGGCGAAGACGACCGCCATCGCGACGAGCTCGCCGTAGAGGAGCCGCACTCGCGACGGTTGCCACGGGAGCCGCGCGATCGAGATCGCGATGATCGTCAGCGGCAGGTAGAAGGCGAGCATGTCTATCGCCGCGCTGTGGATGCTGACCGTCCACCCGACTGAGATCCCGATCCACGCGAGGTAGAGGGCGAGCGGCCACGAGGCGAGCCCGAGCTCACGCGTCCGTTCGTCCCCCTCCACGAGCTGCCAGAGGAGAAGCCCGGCGGCACCCAGCGCGACGACGTAGAGCGGGACGAGCAGCTGGTGGCCGAGGAAGTGCACGCGGAACGGGACGAACGCGAGCGTGCAGAAAGCGACGAGCCATGGCTCGCGCCGGAACAGCCAGGCCAGGAGCGGCCCGAGCACGATCGCGCCGCCCACGGCTGCGCCGAGCTCCTCCGCGCTCGGTGGGGCGAGCGAGACGATGAGCAGGATCGTGCCCACGGCGGCGTAGCCGAGGCCGGCGATGCGGTTCCGGCGCGTGTGGGACACGAGGAGGACGGCGAGGCCGAGGCAGGCGATGGGCGCGGCGATCCGCGCGAGCCCGATCACCTCCGGTGCACCTTCACGACGGCGGTGGCCGTGTGGCCGTGCTCGTCGACCATGAGCCGGTACGCCCCCCGCTTCGACGGCGCGTGCAGCCGGAGCAGCGTGCCGTGCCCTGCGCCGTGCTGGCTGCCGAGCCGCCACGTGTACCTCGGCGCCTGCGTGTGGACGCCCACGGTGAAGCGCGCGCCCGCGGCGACGCGGATCAGCTGCCGGGAGAGATCGATGTAGCGGACGGTGACGGTCACGTCCTTGCGTCCGGCGGCGGGAGTCTCGTTTCCGGCGAGGTCGACGGCCCCGACCGAGAGGACGTAGGTGCCCGCCGGCACCTGCCGGCCGCCGAGCTTGCCGGCCCACTTGACCGCACGATCCTCGCCGCTCGGGCGGCCGAGGATGATCCGGCGCCGGCCGAGATAGACGACGGCATGCGCCGGCTGGTTCAACGTGTAGCGGATCGCGATCGAGCGGTGCCCGCCCGGAGAGAAGACAGCGTGCTTCACGCTCGCCGAGAGCACCTTCGGCGTCTTGGTGTCGAGGACGATGCGGTCGACGACTGGGAAGAGGATCGTCCGGCGCGCGTTCGCGAGATGGATCTCCGTCCGGTAGACACCGTCCGGCGCCAGGACTCCCGCGTCGGTCCGTCCGTCCCAGAGGAACTGCCTGGGAGAGTTTGCGGGCACCCGTGCATCCTCAGCGAGCGTCGCGACGGGGTGCAGCTCCTTGTCGTCGATGGTGACGGTCAGCCGGTCCGCGTGGCGCAGCCTGACCTGGATCATCGCCTTGCTCGTCGCGCACCCGCACGTCGGCGAGAAGACCTTCGAGACGAGCGCGCCTTTGACGGGGCTCCGGACCAGCTTCAGATGCTCGGTGATCGCGAAGGCGGCGGCGGTGGCGACCAGCAGGCCCAGAAGCGTGACCGACGTGAGAAGCCGCTGCAAAGCGGGTCGATTCTACGGTCCGCGCGAAGAGCTTCGCTCTTCGCGCGGTGACAAAGGAACTCCGCCGGCCAGCGCGGCCAGACGGCCGTGCTTCATTTCGAGACGAGTTCTTAGCCTCCGGCCTGGGTCCTGGGTTTTGGCTCAAGCGTGGCGCGAGTCGCGCCCAGCCTGTCCGCAACGGTGTAGGCGGTAAGGCCCACGGCCAGCGCGCCGAGGCCGCCGCCGAGGATCCAGTTCGCCTCGGGGACGTCGAGGAGCTTCAGGCCGCTGAGGACGAGGATCCCGCCGAGGCCGGCGCGGAGCACGACCTCCGGCAGCCTGACGGTGTAGCGGCTGGAGACGAGGATGCCGGGCACCGAGCCGGTGAGCAGCCACGCGGTCGCGTGCAGGTCGACGTCGCCGGCGATGAGGTGGCCGACTCCCGCGACCCACAGGAGCGCGGCCGCGTGGAAGATGTCGGTGCCGACGATGCGCGGCATCGTGAGCGGATAGACGAAGACCATTACGAGGCCGAAGAAGGTCCCGCTTCCGACGGAGGTGAGACCGACGACGAAGCCGAAGACGGCTCCGATCGTGAAGGCGATCAGCTTGTCGCGGCGGTTCATGATGAACGGCCGCTCGCTCCCCTGCATGCCGCCCTTGATGAAGGAGCGCGCGAGAAAGCCGGTGCCGCCCGCCATCAGTGCCGCGCCGACGGCGTAGCCTTCGAGCGTCTGCGCGTTGCTGAAGTGGTGCTGCAGCAGGTAGGCGGCCCCGACGCCGGCGATCGACAGCGGCCCCGAGCCGGCGAACATCCAGAGGGTCAGGTGCGCGTGCACCGTCCCCAGGCGCCGGTGCCGGATCGCCCCGAACGTTTTGAAGATCGCCCCGTGGAAGAGGTCGGTGCCGACCGCGTACGTCGGCTTGAAGCCGAAGATGATGACGAGGATCGGTGTCATGAGCGAGCCGCCGCCCACGCCGGTGAGGCCGACGATCGAGCCCAGGAGGAGCCCCGTCAGCGTGAACTGCCAGGTCACGACAGAAGCCCGCGCTCCTCGAGCTCCGAGAGCACCCGCTCGGCGGCTTCCTCGACTGACAGGAACGTCATGTCGAGGTGCACCTCCGGCTCCTCGGGCGGCTCGTAGACGGCGCCGATGCCGGTGAGGTTCGCCAGCTCGCCGCCCTGGGCCTTCGCGTAGATGCCGGTCGTGTCGCGCTCGGCCGCGAGCTCCACCGGGATGTCGACGTGCACCTCGACGAACTCGTCGTCGAAGAGGGCGCGCGTCGTCTCGCGATCCGCGCGGAACGGAGAGACGAAGGCGGCGATGACGATCAACCCCGCGTCAGTCATCAGCTTCGCGACCTCGGCCGCGCGCCGGTTGTTCTCGGCGCGGTCGGCGGGCGTGAAGCCGAGATCCTTCGAGAGCCCGTGGCGCAGATTGGCGCCGTCGAGCAGCACCGTGTGGCGACCGAGCGCGTGGAGTCGCCGCTCCACGAGGTTCCCGATCGACGACTTCCCCGCGCCCGGAATGCCGGTCAGCCAGACGACGAACGGGCGCTGTGCCTTCAGCGAGGAGCGCGCGGCACGGTCGACCTCGACCGCCTGCCAGGGCACGTTCTCGCCGCGGCGGAGCGCGAAGCGGAGCAGCCCGGCACCGACCGTGTGATTCGTGATCCGGTCGACGAGGACGAAGCCGCCCGTGTCGCGGTTTTCGACATAAGGGTCGAAGGCGATCGGCTGGCCGAGCTCGAGCTGGACGACGCCGATCTCGTTCAGGTCGAGCTGGTTCGCGGCGATCTGTTCGAGGGTGTCGACGTCGAGCTTGTAGCGGATCGGCGCCACCGTCGCCGGCACCGTCTTCGTCCCGGTCCGCATGAGGTACGTGCGCCCGCGCAGGAGCGGCTCTTCCGCCATCCAGACGACCGTCGCCTCGAACTGCTCCCCGACGTTGGCTGGCGCCTCCGCAGCCGCGATCACGTCGCCGCGGCTGACGTCGATCTCCTCCTCGAGCGTGAGGGTGACCGCCTGCCCGGCGACACCGGCGTCGAGGTCGCGCTCGAACCCGACGACTCGCGCGACCGTCGTCTCGCGCCCCGCCGGAAGGACAACGACGCGATCGCCCGGCGCGACCCGGCCGCCGGCGACCGTACCGGCGAAGCCGCGGAAGTCGGAGCTCGGGCGGTTCACCCACTGGACGGGCAGACGGAACGGCATGTCCTGCATCCGCTCCTGGTCGACCTCTACCGTCTCGAGGTAGTCCAGCAGCGTGGGGCCGTCGTGCCAGGCCATCGCCTCGGAACGCTCGATGACGTTCTCGCCGCGGAGCGCCGAGACCGGGATGAGCGTGAACTCCTCGAGCCCGAGCTGCTCCGCGAAGGCGCCGTACTGGCGCTCGATCTCACGGAACCGCTCCTCGGCGTAGTCGACGAGGTCCATCTTGTTCACGGCGAGCGCGACGTTGCGGATGCCGAGCAGGTGGACGATGTAGCTGTGACGGCGCGTCTGCGTCAGCACGCCCTTGCGGGCGTCGAGCAGGATCAGCGCGCAGTCGGCGGTCGAGGCGCCGGTGACCATGTTGCGGGTGTACTGCTCGTGACCAGGCGTATCCGCGACGATGTACTTTCGCTTGTCGGTAGAGAAGAAGCGGTAGGCGACGTCGATGGTGATTCCCTGCTCACGCTCGGCGGCCAGACCGTCGAGGAGGAGCGCGAAGTCGAGCTCCTCGCCCTGCGTGCCGACGCGCTTCGAGTCGGCCGCGAGCGCGGCGAGCTGGTCCTCGAAGAGCATCTGGGACTCGTAGAGCAGCCGGCCGATCAGCGTCGACTTGCCGTCGTCGACCGAGCCACACGTGATGAAGCGCAGGAGGCTCTTGTGCTCGTGCGCGTCGAGGTACGCAACGATGTCGCGCTCGATCAGCTCGCTCGACATCAGAAGTACCCCTCGACCTTCTTCTTCTCCATCGACGCGGCAGTGTCGAAGTCGATCAACCGCCCCTGCCGTTCGGACGTCTTCGCGAGCAGCATCTCCTGGATGATCTTCGGCAACGTGTCCGCGTCCGACTCGATCGCGCCCGAGAGCGGATAGCAGCCGAGCGTCCGGAAGCGCACGCGCTTGAGCTGCGGCTCCTCTCCGGGCTCGAGCGGCATCCGGTCGTCGTCGACCATGATCCACGTCCCGTCGCGCCACACCACCGGCCGCTCGGCCGCGAAGTAGAGCGGCACGATGGGGATCTCCTCGCGATGGATGTAGAGCCAGACGTCGAGCTCCGTCCAGTTGGAGAGCGGGAAGACGCGGATCGACTCGCCCTTGCGGTGGCGCGCGTTGTACAGCCGCCAGAGCTCGGGCCGCTGGTTCTTGGGGTCCCAGCGGTGCTGCGCGTTGCGGAAGGAGAAGATCCGCTCCTTCGCGCGCGAACGCTCCTCGTCGCGGCGGGCGCCGCCGAAGGCCGCGTCGAAGCCGTACTGGTCGAGCGCCTGCTTCAGCGCCTCGGTCTTCATCACGTCGGTGTGCACCTGGGAACCACTCGCGAAGGGGTTGATCCCGCGCGCCAGCCCTTCCTCGTTCACGTGGACGAGCAGGTCGAGCCCGTGCTCCTCGGCCATCCGTGCGCGGAATGCGTACATCTCCTGAAACTTCCACGTCGTGTCGACGTGGAGGAACGGGAACGGCGGCGGCGCGGGCCAGAACGCCTTCTCCGCGAGGCGGAGCATCACCGAGCTGTCCTTCCCGATCGAGTAGAGCATGACCGGGTGCTCGGTCTCGGCGACGACCTCGCGCATGATGTCGATCGCCTCCGTCTCGAGCCGCTCGAGGTGCGTCAAGCGCACGCGCGCGCCGTTCATGCCGGCACCTCCGCGAGCAGCCCGAGCTCCTCGAGCTTCGCGACGACGAGGCGCGCCGACTCCTGCGGCTCGTGCTCCGTCGTGTCGATGCGAAGCTCCGGGTTCGCCGGCTCCTCGTACGGATCCGAAACGCCCGTGAACTCTGGGATCTCACCCGCGCGGGCCTTCTCGTACAGGCCCTTGACGTCGCGGCGTTCGCACTCCGCGGCCGGGGTCGCGACGTACACCTCGACGAATGCGCCGAATTCCTCGACGAGCTCGCGCACCTTGCGCCGCGTCGCCTCGTAGGGGGAGATTGCGGAAACGACGACCGCCGCACCGTGGCGGGTCAGCCGCGACGCGACCCAGCCGATACGTTCGATGTTCGTGTCGCGGTCCTCCTTCGAGAAGCCGAGCCCCTTCGTGAGGTGCGTCCGCACGACGTCGCCGTCGAGCCATTCGACGACGAGCCCGCGCCGCTCGAGCTCCGGCGCCACGAGCTCGGCGATCGTCGTCTTCCCAGCACCGGAAAGGCCGGTGAACCAGAGGGTGAAGCCGGTCATCAGCTCCTGCCGTGGATGCCGCACTCGATCTTGTCGGAATCCGCCCACCGCCCGGCACGCTCGTCTTCGCCGCGGCTGACCGGCCGGGTGCACGGGATGCACCCAATCGACGGATAGCCGGCGTCATGGAGCGGGTTGTACGGAATCTCGTTCACGTAGAGGTAGGCGTCGATGCGCTTCGTGTCCCAGTCGACGAGCGGGTTGATCTTCCAGACGCCGTAACGCTCGTTCCATTCGACCCGTTGCGCGTCCTGCCGCGTCAGGCTCTGCTCGCGGCGGATGCCCGAGATCCACGCGTCGTACTCGGCCAGGGCGCGCACGAGCGGCTCGACCTTGCGGATCTGGCAGCAGCGGTCGGGATCGCGCTCCCAGAGATTCGGCCCCTCCATCCTGTGCTGCTCGGCGACGGTCATCACATGGGGCTGGATCAGCTCCAGCCCGTAGCGTTCGACGAGCTTCTCCCGCGTCGCGTACGTCTCGGCGAAGAAGAGACCCGTGTCGAGCTCGATGACAGGCACGTCGAGCCCGAGCTCGGACACCATGTGCACGAGCACCGACGACTGTTTCTGCCACGAACACGTGAGGCAGAGCTTGTCGCCGAAGGTCTCGTAGCCCCAGACGAGCACCTCCTCGGCACTCATGGTCTCGACGTCAGGAAGCGCCAGCTCGCTGAGGCTGCTCGCCACCGAGAAGCACCTCCTTGAGGGTGTCGCCCCGCAGGCCGAGGCGCAGGGTCTCGAGCGCGATCACCTCGTCCGGCGGGATGTTGCCGAGGTTGACGTTCGTGCCGAAATGCTTGATGAACCAGGCCTGGCTCTCCTTCGTCGGCGCCTCCCAGATCAAGGACTCGAACGGGAGGGAGTGCTCGATCTCGTCGACGAGGCCGGTGCGCAGCTCGCCGCTCGGCCGGTAGATGCCGGCGGTGCCGCCCTCACGGCCCTCGGCGATCACGCGCCAGGCGCCCGCGTCGAGCTCCTCGCGCATCCACTCCACCCACAGGTAGGGCGCGATGTTGACCTCCTCGTCCTTCGACCCCACCTCGGAGAGCACGGTGAAGTCGAGCGCGAAGTCCGAGATGAGCTCGAGCTTGCGCTCCCGCGGGATCTCGATCGTGCCGTCCGAGATCTCGACGTGGGAGAAGCGGTACTCGGTCAGCCAGCGCTTGAACTCGTCGATCTTGTCGCGCGCGTAGACGGCCTCGAAGAGCGTGCCACCGCAGACGACGGGCGTGTCGAAGGAGCGGTAGAGCGCAATCTTCTTCTCGAGATTGTTCGTGACGTAGCCGGTGCCCCAACCGAGCTTGACGATGTCGACGTAGGCGCCGGCGGTGTCGAAGAGCCCTTCGATCGCCCGCAGGTTCAAGCCCTTGTCGATTACGTGCGTGAGCCCGGTGTCGCGCGGCTTGCCGGGCCGCGCAGGTACTCCCAGAAATCCGTCCTCAAAGCTCGGCATCGCGCTCCTCCACAGGTAGTTGCCGAGGTCGCGCGGCACTATACCTAATCGTTCGTATTGCGAACGCTTATTTCACGCGGCCACTATTCTCCGCGCATGCGTTGGCTCGCGAAGGCAGCCCTGCAGCGCGCGCTCGGCGCGTTGCCGCAGGGCGAGCGGCTCAACTACGTCTTCCAGCGGCACGTTCTCCATTCGTTTCCGGTCGGCGACGCCGCATACCGGCAGAAGTTCAGGAGGGCGGTCGCCCACCTCGCGGCGTACGAGGAGCACGGGCCAGACGTTTCCGCCGCCGAGGCGACGTTCTTCGAGTTCGGAGCCGGCTGGGATCTCGCGATCCCGATCGCCTACGCGCTCCTCGGGGTCGGGCACCAGGTGGTGATCGACATCCGGCCGAGCGCGCGGCTCGAGCTCGTGAACGAGACGGTCGCCGCCTTCGACCGTCTTCGGCCGGAGCTCGGGGCGGAGGCACGGCGCGAGCTGCGCGAGCTCGGCGGGGCGCTGGCCTCGCTCGCCGAGCTCGAGCCGCGGTTCGGGATCCGGTATCTCGCGCCATGCGACGCCCGGGGGACCGGCCTGCCGGCCGGCTCGGTGGACTTCGCATCGAGTACCGACACGTGCGAGCACATCCCCGCGGCCGACCTGGCGGCGATCTTCGCCGAATGCCGCCGCCTCCTGCGGCCGGGCGGCGCGTTCAGCTGCCGGATCGACCTGCAGGACCACTACGCCTACTTCGACCGAAGGCTCTCCCGCTACAACTTCCTCCGCTTCTCGGAGCGCACGTGGGCGATCGTCAACTCGCCGCTCCACTTCCAGAACCGGCTGCGGGCTCCCGAGTACCTGCGCCTCGTGCGCGAGGCCGGTCTCGACCTCGTCGTGGAGAACCCGTCGGGGCCGAGTGAGGAGGGACGCGCGGAGCTGGCGGCGCTGCCCCTCGCCGAGCACTTCCGCTCCTATTCGCTCGACGAGCTCGGCGTGACGGTGCTCTCGTTCGTCGCTCGCGCGCCGGGCGGCTAGAAAACTGCGCGGAGGAGCTGCTCGATCTCCTCCGGCGTCGCGGGCTTCGGGTTGGCGCGGTTGCCGCCTCGTTGCGCGGCGTCGGCGGCGAGCTCGGGAAGGTCGGCCTCCGGGACCCCGAGCTCGCGGAGCCGCGTCGGTCCGGCCAGCGCCGCGAGCTCCTCGACACGGGCGGCCGGATCCTCGGGGGCGCCGATCGCGGCGCCGAACCGCGCCACGGCAGCGGATGCGTGGGGCGCGTTGAAGCGAAGCGCAGGTGCCAGGCAGATCCCGTTCAGCGTCCCGTGCGGGAGGCCGTAGCGTCCGCCGACCGCCTGCGCCATCGCGTGGGCGAGCGCGAGCATCGAGCCCGCGAGGGCTGCGCCGCCGTGACCGGCTCCACGAAGCAGCCCGGTCCGCGCTTCGAGGTCTCGCGGATCCGCGACGGCACGCGGCAGCCAGTCCGAGATGAGGCGGGCGCCGGCGAGCGCGTCCTCGTCGGCGGCTGCGTTGTGTCCCTGAACGTAGAGCGCCTCCGCGCAGTGGGCGAGGGCGTTCATCGCCGTGCCGACGGTCGTCTCCGGCGGCAGGTCGAGGGTCAGCGCCGGCTCGTAGACGATCGCAGCGGGACGCGCTCCGCCTCCGCCCCCTCGCATCCGCCGCCGCGGATCGCGGACGCCGAAGTACGACGTCCACTCGGCGCCGGCGTACGTCGTCGGCACCGAGACGAGCGGCAGTCCCGAAGCCGCGGAGACCGCCTTCCCGAGATCGATCGCGCTGCCGCCACCGATCGCGAGCACCCCGTTGGCGCCGCGGGCGGCGTCGACGACGTGCGCGACGCGATCGGACGGCACCTCGCGCCAACGCGCAGCCGGCTCCACGCCGAGCTGCAACGAGTCCCAGCGCGGGCTCGCAACGAGGAGCGGCGCCGAGACGCCCGCCTCGGCACACGCCTCCGGCAGCGCGGCGAGCCCCCAGCGGACGATCACGCCAGGCGATCGCGCGCGTAGGCGACGAACTGCTGCGCGACACGCGTCTCGGCGCGGCCGGTGGCGCGCACGAGCTGGACCTCCCGCGACGGCTCGAGCCCCTCGACGCGCGCGACGGCGAGCGCTCCCGCGTCGAGGTCTCCCTCGATCGCGATGCGCGAGATGAAGGTGGCTCCGAAGCCGCCGAGGACCGCAGCGCGCGCCGACTCCTGGAGCCCGAGCTCCAGCCGGACGTTCAGGTCGCGGAGGCGGACGCCGAGGTGACGCAGCTCGTCGTCGATCATCTGCCGGATGCCGGCCCCCTCCTGCATGAGCACGAGCGGCTCGGACTTCAGCTCCTCCAGGGTGAGGCGCTTGCCCGCCCGCTTGTGTCCGGCAGGCACGGCGAGAACGACCTCGTCGCGGTAGAACGGCTCGAACGAGAGGCCACGGTGACGGCCGGAGGCGCCGACGACGCCGAGCTCGAGCTCGCGGCGCCCGACCTGCTCGATCACCGTGTGGGTGTCCGAGACGGTCAGGGCGACGTGCACCTGGGGATGGAGCTGCTGGAACTCGCCGAGCAGGACCGGGAGGACGCTGCCGCCGGGCCCGGTGGACGCGCCGATCTCCAGCCGGCCGCCGAGCTCGCCCTCCGCCTCCTCCCCTAGCTCCTGCAGCACCTGCTCCTCGAGCGCGAGCAGGCGCTGCGCCCCGCGGTAGAGCCGGAGCCCGGCCTCGGTCGGCTCGACGCGACGCCCCGAGCGGTCGAGAAGCTGCTGGCCGAGCCGCTGCTCGAGCGACCGGATCTGCAGGCTGACCGCAGGCTGTGTCACTCCGAGCTGGTCGGCGGCCTGCGAGAAGCTGTGACGCTCGACCACCGCACAGAAGGCTGCGAGCTGCTTCGTGTCCATAAGGACAACTTATAGCGACCCGGGGATTCACCGCGAAGGCCCTCGCGCTTTACGATCGAGGCCGTGCCGGACACGACGCGGATCGAGGACACGCTCGTCCGCGGCTACCGCCAGCTCGCGCTCGAGACGCCGGCGCGGCCGCGCGACGTCGTCCTGCGCACCCTCGACGTGATCCTCTCGTCGCTGTTCCTGCTCCTCTCGCTGCCGGTCTCGCTGACGATCGCCGTGCTCGTGCTGGTAACGAGCGGCACGCCGATCCTCTACCGCGGCGAGCGCGTCGGCCGCGGCGCGCGCGTGTTCACGATGTACAAGTTCCGGACGCTGAGGCGGGGCGCCGAGGGGCGCCTCGGCCCGTACCTCGGCGAAGAGCTCGTCCGCCGTACGCCGGCGGAGTTCACGCCGTTGGGGAGCTGGCTCAAGGCGACGCAGCTCGACGAGATCCCGCAGTTCGTCAACGTCCTGCGCGGAGACATGAGCCTGGTCGGGCCCCGGCCGATCCGGCCGGTCTTCTTCGAGGAGCTCGCGCACGAGCTTCCGTCCTACTGGCAGCGGCTCGTCGTCCGCCCGGGCCTGACCGGCTTCGCCCAGGTTCGGCGCGGCTACGAGACGTCGATGGGCGAGAAGCTCGCCCACGACCTCGAGTGGATCGCCGACCGGTCCGTGCGGCTCTACCTCTACACCGTCGTCGCCACCGGCTGGCGGGTGCTCAAGCAGTCGCTCGGAGGACTACTGCAGCGTCGCGCCTAAGGTAGAGCCGTGTGCGGGATCTGCGGGATCGCGACGACGCGCGGCGGCGCGGACCTCGAGTCGCTGCGTGCAATGAGCGACCTGCTCGCCCACCGCGGCCCCGACAGCGCGGGCGAACACGTCGACGGCGGCATCGCCCTCGCCGCGCGGCGGCTCTCGATTCTCGACCTCGAGCACGGCGACCAGCCGATCGCGAACGAGGACGGGAGCTGCGTCGTCGTCCAGAACGGCGAGATCTACAACTACCCCGAGCTCCGCCGCGAGCTCGAGCGCGCGGGTCACGAGCTGCGGACGCGTTGCGACACCGAGGCGATCGTCCACCTGTACGAGAAGCACGGCGTCGGGTTCGCCGAGCGGCTGCGGGGGATGTTCGCGGTCGCGATCTGGGATGCGCGGCGCCGCCGGCTCGTGCTCGCGCGGGACCGCTACGGGATCAAGCCGCTCTACTACCGGCCTGCCGGCGACGAGCTGCGTTTCGCGTCCGAGTTGCGCGCGCTACCGCGCGGCGAGATCGACCTGGACGCGCTCGAGGCCTTCCTCGCCTTCAACTCGATCCCCGCGCCGTACTCGATCTTCCGCGACGTCCGGAAGCTGCCGGCGGGCCACGTGCTCGTCTGGGAGAACGGCGCGATCTCGCTGGAGCGCTACGCGCGTCCCGGCCCTGCGGCGACGGACGAGCTGCGCGACGGCGACGAGGCCGAGCTCGTGGAGGAGCTCCGGGCGCGGCTGCGCGACTCGGTGCGGGCGCATCTCCTCTCGGACGTGCCGGTCGGCGTCCTCCTCTCGGGCGGCGTCGACTCCGCCGTGCTCGCCGCACTCGCGGCGCAGGAGACGCCGGAGCCCGTCCACACCTTCACGATCGGGTTCGCGGAGCGGAGCTTCGACGAGCGCGCCGACGCACGGCGGGTCGCGGAGCGATACGGCACCCAGCACCACGAGCTGCTCGTCCGGCCGGAGCCGGAGCTGCTGCTGCGGGCGCTGGCGGAGGCCTTCGACGAGCCGTTCGCCGACTCGTCCGCGCTGCCGACCTACCTCGTCTCGCAGCTCGCTGCCGAGCACGTCAAGGTCGCGCTCTCCGGCGAGGGCGGCGACGAGCTGTTCGGCGGCTACTACACGTATGCCGCGGATCTCCTCGCCGACCGCGTCGCGCCGCTTGCCCGCGCGGTGCGCCCCCTCGTCGAGGCACTGCCGGCCTCCGCCCGCAAGGCGAGCCTCGACTACAAGGCGAAGCGGTTCGTGCGTGCCGCGCACCTGCCGCCGCTCGAGCGGCACCACGGCTGGAAGGAGATCTTCTCCCCGGAGGCGCGCGCCGAGCTGACCGGACGCTCCGCCGGCTTCGATCCGGTGGACGTCTATCGCGAGCGCTACGCCGAGACGGCAGGAGCTCCGCAACTCGCGCGGCTGCAGGACGTCGACTTCGGCGTCTACCTCGTCGACGATCTGCTCGTGAAGACCGACCGCGCCTCGATGGCTCACTCGCTCGAGGCGCGCGTCCCGTTCCTCGACCCGCTCGTGACGTCGCTCGCCTTCGCGCTGCCGACGCGGCTCAAGGTGCGGGGTCTGGCGAAGAAGGTGCTGCTGCGCAAGGCGGCGGCCCCGCTCCTGCCAACGGAGGTCGTGCACGGCCGCAAGCGCGGCTTCTCGATCCCGGCTGCGGCGTGGCTGCGCGGCGAGCTCGAGCCGTTCGCGCGGGAGACGCTCTCGTCCGAGACCCTGCGACGCCAGGGCTTCCTTCGACCGGAACCGGTGAAGCGGCTGCTCGACCAGCATGCTGCCGGCCGGGAGGACTGGAGCCGCCAGCTGTGGGGTCTGCTGGCGTTCACGCTCTGGTACGAGCGGCACGTCGAGCAGGAGCCGCCGCGGCTGCGCTCGGCGCGGCTGGAAGCCCTCGCCGCATGACCACCCCAGAAAGCGCTCCGCACTTTCCGGGGGCCCTGGTATGAAGGTCTGGATCGACATCACGGCGCCGGCGCACGTGCTCGTGTTCCGGCCCCTCGTCGCGATCCTGCGCGGGCGCGGCGACGAGGTCGCGATCACGGCCCGCGACTACGCCCAGACGCTCCAGCTGCTCGAGCTGCACGGGTTGGAGGCGGACGCCGTGGTCGGAAGACACGGCGGCCGGTCGCGGCTGCAGAAGGCGCGCCAGATGACGCACCGGCTCGGCGAGCTGCGGCGGTGGGCGCGCGGCCGCGGCTTCGACGTCGCGCTCGCGCACGGCTCGCACGAGCTGACGATCTCCGCGCGCCGGCTCGGGATCCCGAGCTCCACGACCTTCGACTACGAGTTCGCGACGCTCCAGCACCAACTGGGCTGCCGCGCGGCGACGCGGGTCGTCGTGCCGGCCGCGATCCCGCCCGAGCGCCTCCGGCCTTACGGCGTGCGGCCGCCGAAGCTGGTCCAGTACCCGGGCCTGAAGGAGGAGTACTACCTCGCCGACTTCGAACCCGACCGGTCACTGCTCGACCGGTTCGGCGTCGAGCCGGGGCGCGTGCTCGTCGTCCTGCGGCCGCCGCCCGACGTCTCCCTCTACCACCGGCATTCGAACCCGCTCTTCCCGCAGACGCTCGAGCATCTCGGCCGGGCGGAAGGCGTCCACGCAGTCGTGCTGCCGCGGACGGACGAGCAGCGCGAGTACGTGCGGAGGCTGGCGCTGCCGTCCGTGATCCTGCCCGAGGGCGCGGTCGACGCGCAGAGCCTGATCGCGCTGGCCGACCTCGTCGTCTCGGCCGGCGGAACGATGAACCGCGAGGCGGCGGCGCTCGGCGTGCCCGTCTACACGACGTACGGGGGACGGCTCGGCGGCGTGGACGAGCAACTGATCCGTGAGGGACGGCTCAAGCCGCTCACCGACCCGCGCGCGCTCGAGCTGCGAAAGCGGGACGAGTCCGCAGCACGCGTTCGCCGCGACCCTGAGGAGATGCTTGCGTTCCTCCTCTCGGCCCTCGAGGCCTGAGCGGCGCTCACGCGAGCTGCGCGAACATCCCGTGCAGCGCCGTGACCCCCGCGCCCTCGGAGCGCGCACACATGAAGAGCACGTCCCCTTCCCGCTCCACGCTCCACGCGGCCCAGCTGCAGCACTCGTTCTCGACGGCGACGAGCGTCTCCAGCTCCTCGCGGATCGCAGGGTGGTAGCGGAAGCCAAGGCGTACGCCGTCGTCCGTTTCCCGGCGCGCGAGGCCGAAGTTCTCGAAGAGGGCCAGCCAGCGCTCGCGCTGGCTCTTCAGGTCGGTCCTCGAGAGCGTGCAGGCCACGAGCGCGGACAGTTCCATAGGATCATCTTGCGAGTTAAAGTCGGCTTGATGTCAAGCGAGATGCTCGGAATCGGCGAGGTGGCGAGGATCAGCGGCAAGGCCGCGTCGGCCATCCGGTATTACGAGTCGATCGAGCTGCTTCCCGAGCCGGTGCGGGTGAGCGGCCGCCGCCGCTATCCGGCCGAGGTGGTGCGTCTGCTCGCGGTGATCGACACCGCCCAGCGAGCGGGGCTTGCCCTCGACGACATCCGGCTCCTGCTGCGCGCATCGCAAGACGACGCGAACGCGGTCGAGCAGCTGCGCGAGGTCGCGGAGCGCCGGCTCCCCGTTCTCCGCGAGGCGATCGCGCGGGCCGAGCTCGTGCAGGAGTGGCTCGAGCAAGCGTCCGAGTGTTGCTGCCCCACGCTCGACGACTGCCCGCTCTTCGAGGAGCCGTCTGTCCTTCCTGAGCGCTCGTTGAGCCTCGGCTGATCGCTCAGGCGGCGAACTCGGCGAGCCGGGCGAGCAGCTCGTCCCCGTAGCGCTCGAGCTTGGCCGGGCCGATCCCCGGCACCGCCGCCAGCTCGGCGAGGGTCCGCGGCGTGCGCGAGGCCAGCTCGGCGAGCGTGCGGTCGTTGAAGACGACGTATGCCGGCACCTCATCGGCGCGCGCCCGGGCGAGGCGCCACTCCCTGAGGCCCTGCACCATGGGCGTCTGCTCGAGCACCTGACGTTCCCGCTTCGGCAGCGGCGGCGCGGCCGCGCGCACGCCGAGCTCGTCGAGGAAGCGGCTCGGACGCCCCTCCCACGTGACGAGCAGATGTCGCTTCGCCCGCGTCAGCCCGACGTAGAAGAGTCGCCGTTCCTCCTCGACGTCGCCGCGGCGAACCGGCAGCTCGCCCTCCTCGACGCGCGGCAGGAGAACCGCCTCCCACTCGAGCCCCTTCGCGCGGTGGAGCGTGAGCAGGTGGACGCCGCGGCCGGCGCTCTCGCCGAAGCGCTCGTGCAGCGACTGGACGAAGTCGTCGACCTCGCCGTCGAACTCCTCGGCGAGCCGCACGAGTCGCGCCAGGTCGGCCTGCCGCGTCTGCTCCCGCTCGCCGAGCTTGTCGGGAACCTCCTCGAGCAGCCCCTGCCGGAGGGCGAGCTCGCGGACGACGCCGGCGACGGGCCCCCGCCGGCCGCGCAGCCCCTTCAGCAGCTGCCGCGCCGCGTCGCGCGCGAGCAGCGACGCGCCCTGGAACGGGATCCCCGCCTCGTGGAACGCCTCCTCGAACTCGCTCGTCCGCGCGTTCGTCCGCACGAGCACCGCCATCTCCTCGAGCGGCAGCCCGCCGGCGTGCAGCTGCCGCACGTGCGCGACGACGTCCAGTCCGGGGCCGACGAGCGGCTCGGAGCCGTCCGCCAGGGTCGGGGCGAGCGTCTTCGCCGAGCCGGCGAGACGCGGCACGAGCCGGTTCGCGAGCTCGAGCACCTGCGGCGTCGAGCGGTAGCTCCGCTCGAGCCGCACCACGCGCGCGTGCGGGAAACGCCCCGGTAGGGCGAGCAGCCAGCCGGCGCTCGCGCCGGTGAAACCGTAGATCGCCTGGTAGTCGTCGCCGACCGCGCAGAGCTCGTCTCGCCCGCCGAGCCAGCAGTCGAGCAGTGCCTGCTGGAGGAGGTTGACGTCCTGATACTCGTCCACGGTCAACGCCCGCCAGCGCTCGTGCACCGCTGCCCGCGCCTCCTCATCGTCCTCGAGCATCTGCACCGCCCGCGCGAGCAGGTCCTCGAAATCGAGCAGTCCCTCGGCCGCCTTCCGCTTCTCGTATTCGCGGAAGACGCGGTGCGCGAGGTCGGGCGGCAGCGGCGGCTCGTGGTCGCCGAGACCGTCGCAATACGTCTCGGGCGTGAGCCGCCGGTTCTTCGCCCACTCGACCTCCGTCGCGAGGTCACCGGCGGGCCGGAAGCGGAACGGCGCCGGCAGCGTGTTGCCGATCCGGCGAAGAAGCAGCGCCTTCGTGGCGAGGATCCGTCCGGGGTCGCCCTGGAAGTGGCGCAACAGCGCGAGCGCGGCCGAGTGGAAGGTCGAGGCCCGGACGCCGTCGACGCCGAGCGCGCGGAGGCGCGCGCGGAGCTCACCCGCGGCCTTGCCGGTGAACGTGACGGCGACGATCTGACCGGGCGGGAAGGCGCCGCTCGCGACCTGCCAGGCGATCCGGCGCGTGATCGTGGTCGTCTTGCCCGTGCCCGCTCCGGCGAGGATGCACAGCGGCCCCCGCGTCGTCTCCACGGCCGCGCGCTGCTCCGGGTTCAGCCCGGCAAAGATCCTCTCGGCGTCCAGGGCGCGCACGCTAGCGGCGCCACCGGCCGGGCACACTCACGGGAGGGTGACGGCTTCGCGCCGAGTTCTACGCTGGCTCCACTCGGGGCTCGACCTCGAGCGCCGAGTGTTCCGTGGCAACCGGCGGCGACGGGACAGCGAGCCGCCGCGGCTCGCGCACGACGTTCCGGAGCTTGCCGACCACCTCGAGCGTGTCGCCCTCGTCGGCGAGGCGCTGCAGGTCCGCGAGCTGCTGCTCGAGCCAGTCGGGATCCACCGGCGGCCGGCTCAGTCGCAGGATCTTCGGATGCGTCGTCGCTCCGACCGACTCGTCCTCGCTCCAGAGCTCCTCGTGGATCTTCTCGCCCGGCCGCGAGCCGACGAACGCGATCCGCACGTCCCGCGCAGACGTCGTCGGCTCGTCGGGCAGGCGCGGCTGCTTGCCCGAGAGGTGGATCATGTTCCGGGCGAGGTCGACGATCCGCACCGGCTCGCCCATGTCGAGGACGAAGACCTGGCCGCGCCCGCCGATGGCGCCCGCCTGCACGACGAGCGACACGGCTTCCGGGATCGTCATGAAGTAGCGGGTCATCTCGGGGTGTGTCACCGTGACGGGACCGCCTCGCTCGATCTGCTTGCGGAAGATCGGGATCACGCTGCCCGAGGAGTTGAGGACGTTGCCGAAGCGCACGGCGACAAAGCGGGTCGAGACGTCTCGCCGGTGCCCGAACGACTCGACGATCCACTCGCAGAGCGCCTTCGACTGGCCCATCACCGTCTTCGGGTTGACCGCCTTGTCGGTCGAGACGAACACGAACCGCTCGACCCCGAATTCGGCGGCGAGCTCGACGAGCACGCGCGTGCCGACGACGTTGTTCCGCACCGACTCGAGCGGGTGGGTCTCCAGCATCGCGACGTGCTTGTACGCGGCCGCGTGGAAGACGACGGTCGGCTTGTACTTCTCGAACACCTCGCGGCGGAGCGCTTTTCGATCCTTGACGTCGACGAGCTTCGGCAGCGCGGCGGTGAAGCCGCGCTCGGTGACCAGCTCCCGCTCGATCTCGAACAGCGGCCCCTCGGCGTTGTCGACGAGGACCAGGCGCGACGGCCGGACGCGCGCGATCTGGCGGCAGAGCTCGGAGCCGATCGAGCCGCCGGCGCCGGTGACGAGGACGGTATGCCCTTCGAGATAGCCGGCGACCTCGTGGAAGTCGACCTCCACTTGCTCGCGGCCGAGCACGTCCTCCACCTGCACCGGGCGGATCTGTCCGGCGAGGCCGACCTCGCCCGTGATCAGCTCGTAGAGCCCCGGCAGCGTCTTGACGACGATGCGCAGGTGCTGGGCCGGCTCGACGATCCGCCGCCGCACCTCACCCGAGACGGAGGGCATCGCGATCAGCACCTCGTCGGGACGGTGCTCGCGCAGGATGCGCTGCAGCTCGTCGATCGTGCCGAGCACGCGGACGCCCATGATCCGGGTGTGCCGCTTACGCGGGTCGTCGTCGACGAACCCGATCGGCGTGTAGTTGAGCATGCGCGACCGCTGCATCTCCTGCACGATCACGCGGCCCGCGTCCCCGGCGCCGACGACGAGCACCTCCTTGCCGCGCGCGACCATCGTCAGGCCCGGCCGCTCGATCACCGTGCGCGCGAGCAGGCGCGAGCCGGCCACGAGCGCGAGTGTCAGCAGCAGGTCGGTGGCGGCGATCGAGCGCGGGAGCCGGACGCCGTGAACGGGGTTGACGAGGTAGACGGTCACGTCGGCGACCAGACAGGCGGCGGCGACCCCGCGGGCGGTCGCCCACATGTCGCGGATCGAGACGTACCGCCACCAGCGGTTGTAGAAGCCGAACGCGATGAAGACGACGAGCTTGATCCCGATCACGACGAGGATCGTCCGCTCGAGCAGGTGCCTGTACGGGACGTTCAACCCGTGGTCGAACCGGAGCTCGAAGGCGAGCCACCAGGACCCCGCGACGATCGCCGCATCCACCACCACCTGCCAGATCCGATGCGGCGAGAGGAGGTGGCGCATCTCGCTAGACCTGACCCGCTCCGGCGCCGGCAAAGCCAGCGCCTGCGCTACTGGCCGGCTCCGTCGAGCCTACGCCGGTGCTCGGAACCGCCGAGCGCACCACGTCGACGACGCGCTCCTGCGCCTCCGCCGGGATCCCCGGCCAGAGCGGCAGCGAGAAGTTCTCGGCCCCCGCCTGCTCGGTCGCGGGCAGCGAGCCGGGCTCGTAGCCGAGGAAGCGCAGCGACGGCTGCAGGTGGAGCGGCGTCGTGTAGTAGGTCGCCGACGCGATGCCGGCCTCGGCCAGAGCGGTGCGGATCGCGTCGCGCTCCGGGGAGCGGCAGACGAAGAGGTGGTAGACGTGGCCGGGCTCGTCCGGCGGCAGCTCCACGAGCTCGCCGAGCCCGAGCTCCGCATAGCGGGCCGCGGCGGCGCGGCGCGCCTCGTTCCAGCCCGCGACCTCCGGCAGGAAGATGCGCAGGAACGCGGCCTGCAGCTCGTCGAGCCGCGAGTTGTACCCCACGAGGTCGAAGGCCGCCTTGTCGCGCGAGCCGTGGAACGAGAGGAGCTGGACGCGCTCGGCGAGCTCCTCGTCGTCCGTCGCCACGAGCCCGCCGTCGCCGAGGCAGAAGAGGTTCTTCGTCGGGTAGAAGCTGAAGGTCGAGATCGCGCCGAGCTGCGCGACTCCGGGGGCGCCGAAGGCCTGGGCCGCGTCCTCGAGCACCGGAACGCCGAGCTCGACGAGCGGCCGGACGTCGAGCGGCCGGCCGAAGAGGTGAACCGGGACGATCGCCCGCGTGCGGTCGGTGACCTTCGCGGCCGTATCCTCGAGATCGAGGTTCAGGGTGGCCGGGTCGATCTCGGCGAAGACGGGTGTCGCCCCGCGGCGCACGATCGACTCCGCGGTGGCGTAGAAGGTGAACGCCGGGCAGATCACCTCGTCGTCCGGCCCGATGCCGAGCGCTTCGAGCGCGAGCACGAGCGCATCGGTGCCGTTCGCGACCCCGATCGTCCGCTTCACGCCGAGGTAGGCAGCTGCCTCCTCCTGGAACGCCCAGTAGTGCGGGCCGCGGATGAAGCGCTCGCCCTCCAGCACCTCGCGGAAGGCAGCCTCGAGCCGCGGGATCAGCGGCTCGTATTCGGCTCGCACGTCAACGAGGGGAATCGTCTGCACGCGGGGTCACTCTAGCCGTAGCGATTCTTCGGTACACCAGATACGCCAGGCCGGCGACGATGCCTGCCGCGACCGCGTACTCGACGTAGCGGAAGTCGTGCTCGAAGCGCTTGTAGCTCGCCCCGAGGGCATAGCCGATGCCGACGAAGGCGAACGACCACAGGGCCGAGCCGACCAGGGTCAGTCCGAGAAAAGGCGCGAGCGGCATCTCGAAGATCCCCGCGGGAATCGCGACGAACGAGCGCAGGACGGGCGTCATCGTCCCGAAGAGCACGCCGGGCCGGTCCCAGCGCTCGAACCACGCGTCGGCGCGGTCGAGGCGCTCGGGCGTCACGTGCAGCCAGCGGCCGCGGCGCTCGAGCAGCTCGCGACCGCCGAAGCGTCCCACCAGCCAGCCCACGAGACCGCCGGCGAGGTAGCCGACCGTCGCCGCGAGCGCGACCGCCACGTACGCGCCGGTCCCCGAGCCGATGTGGGCGCCGAAGACCGAGACGCCCGTGGCGGAGGAGAAGACGCCGGCGGCGACGGCACCGCCGACGAGCGCGACGAGCTCGCTCCCCGCCGGGAAGACAGCCCCGAGCGCCAGCAGACCGAAGACGGCGTAGATGCCGTGGTTCGCTACCTGGGAGGTGAAGCCGGCGGAGATGCTCGCGACGAGCACCGGCGGCACTCTACTTACGCTTGTGAGGGCGGTATGAGAAGGGAGCCGCGAGGGAGCTCGTCCCGACGGAGCTCTTCGCCTCGACGGAGACCTGGTAGCGGCCGCGAGGCGCCTGCCGCGGGCCGACCCGGCCGCGCCAGGTCACGCGCTGCGACCCCGCCGCACGTGCGCCGGAACGCAGCGTCGCCACCGGCACGCCGTTCAGCCGCTCGATCCGCACGGCGACGGTCGCTGGACGCGTCAGCTGGAACGTCGCCGTCGGCAGCCCGCCGCGGCCGGTCGCGACGGCGAGCGACGAGAGCGTGTCGTCGAGCGAGAAGGTCCGCTGTGCGCTCGTCGTGACGCTGCGATCGTCGGTCGCGGTGACGCTGAACGTCCAGCCTCCTTCCGGCGCCCGCGAGCCGCCGTAGCTGCCGTCCCAGTCGACCGTCTGCAGTCCCGGAGGCTGCGCGCCGCTCGCGAGCGTGATCTGCGTGCCGCCCGGCCCGGAGAGCGTCGCGACGACGTCGGACGGGCGGGCGACACGGTAGGAGAGCGTCTGGGTGTCGCCGATACCGTCGCCGTTCGGCGAGAGCACGGGCGCAGAGGGCGGGGGCACGTAGACCCCGGAGTAGGAGAAGACGAGCGCGTCCGACAGCTTCGCCTCGCGGCCACCCGAGGGGCGCGTCAGCAGCTTCCCGTCGAAGGCAATCCCCGCAGCCGGGCCCGAGCCGAGCCCGAAGGCGGTCGTGGCGCCGAGGCGCGAGAGCTCGACCGCGAGCTCGTAGCTCGACATGCCGATGCTGTACGCGGGATCCGTCCCCTCGACGCCGACGAGGACGATGCCGCCGTCTGCGAGCTGGCCGACGGCGCCGCGCGGTTGGCGCCGGTTGAGCTGACGAGAGTCGAAGGCCTCCTTCGCGTGGAAGACCGGCTTGCCGTTCCGGACGAGCAGCGGGCCGCCACCGATCGCGCTGGTGAGAGCGTCCCAGTCAGGGGAGAGAGAGATGCGGGCCTCGACCTGTTGCCCGACCGGCGCCTCCGCCGTGAGCTGCGTGGTCGATTGGGAGCCGCGGGCGACGAGCACCGCGCCTCCGGGCGGGATCCGCGTCGGGCCGCCATTCGTGACCGCCGTGACGGTGCCGTCGAGCGCCGCCCCGGGCCGCACGGGCGGCAGCGACGAGATGACGGCCTCGACGACACCCGACGCGGGCGGCGTGGCGCTCCCGTAGACGGACGTGTAGAGCGTGAACTTCCCCTTGGACGCGTTCAGCAGGAGCGGCCGGCGCTGGCCGCTTCCTTGCCAGGTGCCGACGAAGGGGACATGCGCCGCCGTGAGCGTCCCGTCGGCGGCGATGCCGAGGCTCGAGCGGCCGGCCGCGGGGGCGCCCTCGAGCACGCCCTGCCGCAGCAGGATGCCGCTGGGCGCGCCCGTGCGGCGATCGAAGTAGTCGCCGTCGATCGCGACGGTCGTCGACCCGGCGGCGACCCGGCTCTCGAGCTGAGTGAGCTTCTCGGTTCCGCGCAGGCTGTCGTTCGAGAGTGCCGGAGCCAGCGAGTACACGGTGCCGTCCGGCCTCGGCGCAGTGACGATGTCGAGGACGATGGGCCCGCGCGACGTGAAGTCGACCTCCCGCGTGTAGGTCACGCCGGGCATGAGGGTGGACGTCGAGACCGACACCTGGCCCGAGCGACCGGTCGCGGCGGAGGCCGCGGCGAACGCGACGGCCGTCGCAAGAGCGACGGCGGTGAGGAGCTTGCGCAGCACGAGCACGACCCGTAGGCCAGGGTAGCCTCGCGGCGTGCGCCTCGCCCTTCTCTCCGACCAGCACGGAAACGACGTCGCCTTCCGCGCCGCGCTCGAGGACGTCGAACGCCTCGGCATGGAGGACATCGTGTGCCTCGGCGACGCTGCGCAGGGCGGCCCTGAGCCGGCGCAGACGCTCGATCGCCTCCGAGCCCTCGGCTGCGAGACGGTACTGGGAAACGCGGATGCGCTCCTGCTCGAGGTGCCGCGCGCCTCGCCGGAGCCGATCACCGAGCAGCTCCTCGAGGTGCGCGAGTGGACGCTGTCGCAGCTGGATCACTCGCACCTCGAGCAGATCGGCTCCTTCGGGGCGGTCGTCCGCCGCGAGCTCGAAGGCGTTTCACTCCTGTTTTTCCACGGCTCGCCGCGCTCCTACGACGACGTGCTCCTGCCCGAGCTCGGCGGCGAGAGGCTCGAGCCCTTCCTCGGCCACGACGCGGCGCTGCTCGCGGGCGGGCACACCCACCTGCAGTGGACGCGCCGGCTAGCCGATGCCCTCTACGTCAACCCCGGCAGCGTCGGCATTTCGTACGACCGGCATACCGACCCGGTCGTCCTGCGGCCGCTGGCCGAGTGGGCGCTCGTCACCGTCGCTGACGGCACCATTGCGGTCGAGTTCCGCCAGGTTCCGTACTCGCGAGACGACGTGGTCGCTGCGGCTGCACGCAGCGGCCGTCCGTATGCGGACGAGTGGGCCGCGCAGTGGACGTGAGCCGCGGCTCCGCGCTGCGCGAGATCGACGACGGCTGGGACTTCAAGGTCTTGATCCTCGAGGACGAGTGGGTGGTGCGGATCCCTCGCTCGGACCTCGCCCGCGATCAGCTCGAGAAGGAGGTCGAGCTGCTCTCCTCCCTCGGTCCCGCGGTGCCCGTCGCGGTCCCGCGCTTCGTCCAGGTTTCTCGCGACCCGCTCTTCGTCGTCTATCGCCTGATCCGTGGCGAGCCGCTGCGGGACGAGGATCCCGACGGCGTGCGCGCGTTTCTCGAGGCGCTGCACTCGTTCGACGCCGGCGAGCTCCCGGTGCCAAGCCCGGACTGGCTCGGGATCTACCGAGCACACGCGGCTGACTGGCGCCGCGTGGTCGTTCCGCTCCTCGACGCGGACGAGCGCCCGCGCGCGGAGGCGCTCCTGGCAGAGACCGAGACGCTGACGGGCTTCGAGCCGGTGCTCGTGCACTGCGACCTCGGGCCGTCGCATCTCCTCTGCCTCGACGGCAGGCTCGTCGGCGTGATCGACTGGGGCGAAGCGAAGATCGGCGATCCTGCGATCGATTACGCCTGGCTCCTCAACGTTCCGTTCCACGACTGGGACGTAGACGTCGAGCTACGCCGCCGGGCGCTGCTCTACCACCGGCTCGGGCCGTGGTTCGAGGTCGAGTACGGCGTGAGGACGGAGCAACCCGACTGGGTGCGCAGTGGCCTCGCCGGCGTCAGGTCCAGACTCTGACGGGCCGGTAGAGCGTGTCGCGCTGCACGGCAACCTTGCCGAGGGAGCGGATGAGGTGGACGAGCTCCTCGGCGCTCGTCCGGTGCGTCGTGCCCGCGGCCGAGACGACGTTCTCCTCGATCATCACGGAGCCGAGGTCGTCGGCGCCGAAGCCGAGCGCGACCTGGCCGATCTTCTTCCCCTGCGTCACCCAGGACGAGCCGATGTGCGGCACGTTGTCGAGGTAGATGCGCGAGACGGCCTGCGTGAGCAGGTAGTCGAAGGACGTCGGCCGCGCCTCCACGGGCACGAGCGAGACGAGCCGGTTGCCGTCGTCCTGGAACGTCCACGAGAAGAAGGCACGGAAGCCGCCCGTCTCGTCCTGCAGCTCGCGGATCCGCCGCAGGTGCTCGACCCGCTCCTCGACCGTCTCGACGTGCCCGTACATCATGGTCGCCGTCGTGGAGATGCCGAGGCGGTGCGCCTCGCGCATCACGCCGAGCCACTCCCTCGTCTTGACCTTCTTCGGCGCGATGATCTCGCGCACCCGGTCGACGAGGATCTCGGCGCCGCCCCCGGGGATCGAGTCGAGGCCTGCGTCGCGCAGCCGCGCGAGCGTCTCGGGCACGGTCAACTTCGAGCGGCGCGCCGCGTGCACGATCTCCGACGGAGACAGCGCGTGCAGATGGATTCGGTAGCGCGCCTTGATCGACGAGAAGAGATCCTCGTAGTAGTCGACTCCGAGGTCGGGATGGTGGCCCCCCTGCATGAGCAGCCCGGTGCCCCCGAGGGCGAGCGTCTCCTCGATCTTCTTGAAGATGACCGGCTTCGGGAGAAGGTAGCCCTCCCGCTGGTCGCCTGGCCGCCGGTAGAAGGCGCAGAAGTCGCAGTCGGTGACGCAGACGTTCGTGTAGTTGAGGTTGCGGTCGATGATGAACGTGACCTGCTCCGGGTCGTGCAGCCGGTTGCGGACCTCGTTCGCGGCGCGGCCGACGGCGACGAGGTTGCGGGAGCGGAGGAGCTCGACCGCCTCCTCGTCCGCGATCCGCTCGCCGGAGGTCGCCTTCTCGAGGATCTCGGCGACCGGGATGCGCTCGGCCACGCTCATGCGACGGCTGCCCCGGCGGTCTGGACGAAGCGCAGCTCCGGCACGGTCCCGAGCAGGCCGGCGTCGCGCGCCAGCTCGAGGAAGGTGTAGAGCCCGGCGCGCTCGCGCGGCCCGAAGCGGTAGCGGAGCTTCTCGAAGTAGCGCGCGAGGAACCCGGCCGGATAGCCGTAGCGGTCGGCCGCCTCGTACGCGAGCTGCTGCGGCTCGGCGCGGGCCAGCCGCACCGACGAGACGAGCGCGTCCTCGAGCTCCGCGAGCCCGTCTGCGAGCGGCTCGGGACAGGCCCAGACCGCGAACACCATCGGCAGGCCCGTCCGCTCGAGCCAGAGCCGGCCGAGGTCGTAGTGGGGCGTCGGGTCCTCGAACGCCGAGCGCAGCGCGGCATCGCCGATCAGCAGCTTGGCCTCCGCTTCTCCCGTCTCGTACGCCTCGAGCGGCGCCTGTTCTGCCTCGGGCAGGAGCACCCTCGTGAGCGCGACCGACGTGGCGGACTCCGGGGTGACGGCAACGGCGCGCACTCGCTCGAGCGGGACGCGCGTCACGAGCTGGATCGAGTCGACGGCTCCCTCCGACGCGACGCAGAGTCGCGGCAGCAGCCGCAGCCGGTCCGCGTCCTGCGCATAGGCGATCGAAGAGATCGGCGCCGTGTCGAGCTCGCCCGCGACGAGCATCCGGTTCAGCTCGGTCGGGACGCCCTGCACCTCCTCGACCTCGGCGTCCACGCGGTAGAAGACGGGGGCCATGTTCACGTAGGAGATGCGGCCGAGGCGGATCACTGCAGCACCTCGAGCGTCGCTTCGTAGGCCGCCTCGGCGACGGCCCGGTTGGGGTAGTCGCGGATCTCGTGCACGAGCCCCTCGTGGACGATCAGGATCTGGTGCAGCTCCGGATTCAGCTGGGGAGGCGCGGAGACGTGCGGGTCGACGAGGACCACGCCCTCGCTCTCGGCGAGGACCTCGGGGTCGAAGGTGCGGCCGTTCGCGCGAACCTGGTCGAGCCTCGAGTTGACCTGCTCGGCGCCGCGGCACATCAGGCCGGGCAGCGATCCGACCCAGACGACGTCTGGCGCGAGCTCGTAGTCGCCGAGCCTCACCATCGCCGGAGCTCGTTGTAGAGGCTGTCTCGCTGCACGGGCACACGTCCCGCCGCCTGGACGAAGCGCACGAGCTGCGCGACCTTCTGTTCGGTGCCGGCGCTCGCGCCCGCGGCCTGGAAGATCTTCTCCCGCACCACCGTCCCCTGCACGTCGTCGGCGCCGAAGTGGAGCGCGACCTGAGCGAGCGGGAGGCCCATCATGATCCAGTACGCCTTCACGTGCGGGATGTTGTCGAGCAGGAGGCGCGCGACCGCGATCACCTTCAGGTCGTCCGAGCCGGTCGTGAACCGGAAGCCGCGGCGCTCGAAGACGGTGTTCTCAGGGTGGAAGGCGAGAGGGATGAAGGAGAGGAAGCCGCCGGAGCGGTCCTGCTGGTCGCGCAAGCGCAGCAGGTGGTCGACGCGCTCCTCGTACGTCTCGACGTGGCCGTAGAGCATCGTGCACTGGGTGGTGATCCCGAGCCGGTGCGCGGTGTCGTGGACGTCGAACCACTCGTCGGGATGCTCCTTGCCGGGAGCGATCAGCGCGCGCACGCGGTCGGCGAAGATCTCGGCCCCTCCGCCGGGCATGGAGTCGAGCCCGGCGTCGCGAAGGGTGCGTAGGACCTCCTCGTGCGAGCAGCCCTCGAGCCTCGAGATGTGGTGGATCTCGGAGGCCGTGTAGAACTTGAGATGGACCTCCGGCAGCGCCTCCTTCAGCTTGCGTAGGAGCCCGACGTAGTACTCGAGGTCGACGTGCGGGTTCTCGCCGTTGACGCAGTGGATCTCGGTGAAGCCGAGGAGCTCGTGCTGCGCGACGGCATCCTCGACGAACTCGTCGGCGGTCAGCGTGAACGCGTCCTCCTGCTTGCGCGTCTTCGCGAAGGCGCAGAACTTGCATTTCACCCGGCAGACATTCGTCTGGTACAGGTTGATGTTCTGGACGAAGAAGACCTCGTCGCCGCCGCCGCGCTGCCGGCGGGCGACGTCGGCGAGGTCGCCGAGCGCGAGCAGGTCGTCGGTCTCCATGAGTGCGACCCCGTCGTCGAAGTCGAGCCGCTCGCCGGCCACCACCTTGTCCCGGATCGGCGCGAGCGTGTCGAGAGTGTCCAGAACCGCCACCGCGGCCTACCTTTCCCGATCGACGACTGCGTGAGTCAGGGTCTCGAGCTCGTCGCGATGCAGCTCCCCGTCGAGGCGTGCCCTGGCGCGCCTAGCGTAGTCGAGCGCCACCTGCCGAGCCTCGTCGAGCGCGCCCGTGGCGGCGACGCGCACGAGCGCGCCGTCGCGCGGGCCTCCGGCGAGCGCGGCGCGCACGACGGCGTCCTGCTGGGCGGCGAGCAGGAGCGGGAGCGTCGGCGTCCCGTCGCGGAGGTCGGTGCCGGCGATCTTGCCGGTCTCGATCGTGGCGCCGGAGCAGTCGAGGACGTCGTCTGCGATCTGGAAGGCGATGCCGAGGGCGAGCCCGTACTCGCCGGAGCCGCCGCCGAGCCGGCAGGCCGCTTCGAACAGCTTCCCGGTCTTGAGCGCGCAGCGCTCGAGGTAGGCCCCGACGGTGGTTGAAGGGTCGCGCGTCTGCGTGCGCTGCAGCGCCTCGCCGCGGGCGAGCGAGAGCGTCGCGTCAGCGAGGATGTCGACCGCTTCCGCGTCTCCCGTCGCGCTGAGCTCCGAGAAGGCGCGCGCGAAGAGGTAGTCGCCGGTCGCGCGCGCGGCGGCCGGGCCGTAGATCGACCAGGCGGCCGCCTTGCCGCGGCGGAAGTGCGCGCGGTCGATGAGATCGTCGTGGACGAGCGTCGCCATGTGCACGAGCTCGACCGCGACGCCGGCCGCGAGCGGCGGCTCGCTTTCCGGCGGGGTGGAGAGGAAGACGAGCGCCGGTCGCAGCCGCTTGCCGCCCGCAGCGAGCGCCTCGTTCCCCACGGCTGCGACGAGGCCGGGGTGCGTGGCCACGGTCCGGGCGAGCCGCTCCTCGAGCGCGTCGAGATAGTCGTCGAGCCCCGGCACCGACCGGATGTCCTCCAGCGTGGCCGTCAGTGGACCGCCTCCCCTAGATGCAGCGCCACGATACCCCCGGCGAAGAGCCGGAACCGCACGCGCTCGAAGCCGCAGGTGCCGAGCAGCTCCGCGAGCTCTTCCGGCCCCGGGAAGCGGCGCACGCTCGCCGGCAGGTAGGTGTACGCGTCGCCGCCGGGGAGGAGACGGCCCAGCAGCGGCACGATGCGGTCGAACCAGAGCCGGTAAAACGGCGCGAGGAGCCCGCGCGGCGTCGTGATCTCGAGGATCCCGAGCCGTCCGCCCGACCGGAGCACCCGACGCAACTCCTTGAGCGCCGCCTCGAGGTCGTCGACGTTCCGAACCCCGAAGCCCACGACCGCGGAGTCGAAGCACGCGTCCTCGAACGGGAGCGTCAGCACGTCGGCGTGCACCCACTCGAGCTCGGGCCCTTTCCGGCGGGCGCGCTCGAGCATTCGCTCCGAGAAGTCGACGCCGACGATGCGGCTGGCACCCGCCGCGCGCGCGGCGAGAGCGAGGTCGCCGGTGCCGCAGCAGGCGTCGAGGACGCGGTCTCCCGATTGAACCGTCTCGCGCACGGTGATGCGGCGCCAGCGGCGGTCGAGGCCGGCGGTCATGACGTGGTTCATGGCGTCGTACACGGGTGCGATCCGGTCGAACATCCGCCGGACCCCGTCCGCAGGCAGCCGGCCACTCTCGACGGTCACGGCACGCTCCCGTAACAGTTGGCGTGGCGACGCCACACCGTCACGTCTGGCCCCAGCGAGGCGCGAGCGCATGCTCCACCCCGAGCAGGTCGAGCGCGCGCGCGACGACGAAGTCGACGAGGTTCTCGACGGTCTCCGCACCGTGATAGAAGCCGGGCGCGAGGAACAGGATCGTCGCGCCGGCCTCGCGCAGCGTGAGCATGTTGCGAAGGTGAATCGCCGAGAGCGGCGTCTCGCGCGGCATCAGCACGAGCCGGCGCTCCTCCTTGAGCGCGACCGAGGCGGCGCGGTGGATGAGGTTCTGCATCGCGCCGGACGCGACCGTCCCCAGCGTGCCCATCGAGCACGGGCAGACCAGGTACGCGTCGACCTGCGCGGAACCCGAGGCATACGGCGCGTTCCAGTCCTCCGGGTCGTAGATCCGTGCCGCGCCGCTCGCATGCTCGAGCAGTCGGGCCAGGGTCTCGTCGCGCGGCAGCGTTGGATCGCCGAAGAGCTCCGTGCCGAGCACCTCGATCCCGGCGCGCGAGGCGCAGACGCCGATCTCGCAATCCGCCGCGGCCAGCGCCTCGAGCAGCCGGGCGGTGTAAGGGGCTCCCGAGGCGCCCGTGATCCCGAGGAAGACGTGCATTCCTCGAGGATTCTCGCTGTTACCGCTTAGTGCATGCCCTTGGAGGCTTCGAGGAAGACCGCGAGCTGGTGCAGTCGCTTCGGGCCGAGCGAGGCGAAGGGCGGCATCGGCGACCCGCGCTTGACGCAGACCGGGCAGCGGAGGAGCCGGATCTCGAACCGGATTCCGAGGTGACGCCTGCCGATCGCGGTCAGGTCGGGTGCGCCGAGGTTCGAGCCGCCGGACCCTGCATATGTGTGGCAAGCCGTACAACCGGAGGTCGCGAAGACGTTCGCTCCCGCCACCGCCTTCGGAGGCAGGTGCTCGACGCGAATCCAGCGCGGGACGTGCGAAGCCGGGCCAGCGATGACCGTCGCTCGGTGCACCGACGACGTCGCGTGGCCGCCGACCAGGGAGTTGCCCCAACCACAGCCGGCGAGGAGCGGGACGGTCACCGAGAGCATGACGAGTCCACGCATCGTGCAGACTCTACGCCGCTAGCCCGTGCCCTTCGAGGCTTCGAGGAAGATCGCAAGCTGGCGCAGGCGCTTCGGACCAAGCGAGGCGAAGGACGGCATCGGCGAGCCCGGCGTGACCGACGACGGGTTCTGCAGGTGCTTGATCTGGGTGGCGATGCCGAGGTGCCGCGAGGCGATCGATGTCAGGTCCGGCGCGCCAAGGTTGGAGCCCCCCGAGCCGGCATACGTGTGGCAGGCCGTGCACCCGGAGGTCGCGAAGAGCTTCGCGCCCGGCACTGCGTTCGCCGGCAGGTTCTCGCTCTTGATCCACTTCGGCACGTCCCTGATCACCTCCGACGCAAGCGCTTCCTTCGCGGTCGCGCCCTTCCAGGTCAGCACGCCCATCGAGATGATGGTGAGGACGGCGGCGACCATCGCGACGGGCCGTGCGGAGAGCCGCCGCTCGCGGCGGCGGTCGAGGAACGGCAGACCGATGAGGAGCATGAGCGCGATCGTCGGCACGCCCACCGTGCCGAGGAACACGGACTCCGGCCACTTGAAGATCCGCAGCAGGTAGAAGAGGAAGTAGAAGTACCAGTCCGGCCGCGGCACGAAACTCGTCGTCCCCGGGTCGGCAGGAGGGTCGACCTCCGGCCCGAGGAGGCCCTTGTGGGTCGGAATGTGGTCCGGCCCGAAGGCCGACCACTTCCAGATCGCCGCGAGCCCGATGATCACGCACACGACGACGAGGCTCATGATCGTGTCGTGGAACATGGCGTACGGGTAGAAGGGCTTCCCGCGAGCCTTGACGTCGGCCTTGTAGCGGGCGAACTGCGCCCGAGCCTCGTCGACGCGCGACGGCTTCTCTTTTGGGATCGCAGCCACTACTCGCGCCCTCCGGGCTCAGCCCGCATCGCCGCCGCTCCCGCGCCGCGCGGAACCGGCTGTGTCAGCCCGGGCCGCAGCCGCGCCGGCTCCTCTTCTTCCGGCTCCATCCCCGCGGCGGTCTTCGACCACGGCGGGGAGGTGACGCCGAGCCGGATCACGAGGTAGAGGTGGAGCGTGATCAGGGCGATGATCGCGCCCGGGATCAGGAGCATGTGCAGCGAGTAGAAGCGCGTCAGCGTGTCCCCGCTGATCTCCTGGCCGCCGCGTAGGAACTGGGCTAACCACGGCCCGAGGAACGGCGCCGTCCCGTTCAGGTTGATCCCGACCACCGTCGCCCAGTAGGCCGTCTGGTCCCAGGGGAGGAGGTAACCGGTGAAGCCCTCCATCATCCCCATCACGAGAATCAGGACGCCGATGATCCAGTTCAGCTCGCGCGGATACTTGTACGCGCCGAACAGGAAGACTCGGCCCATGTGCAGGAACATGAGGATGATGAAGACGCTCGCGCCCCACCGGTGCATGCCGCGCACGAGCCAGCCCATGAACACGTGGTCGGTGATGTTGACGATCGACTCCCACGCGACCGGCTTACCCGTCGCCGGATCGGTCGCCGCCGAGGGGTCGTAGTACATCGCCAGGATCACGCCCGTGATCGCCTGGACGAGGAAGGCGGTGAGCGCCGCGGAGCCGAGCGTCTGCATCCAGTTGACGTCGCCCGGGACGTTGCGGAAGAGGAAGTAGCGGATGCCGCCGACGAGGCCGGACCGCTCCTCGAGCCAGTCGAGCGGGTAGTTGACGAGCTCCTCCATCCGCTGGCGGCGGAGCTCGGCGCGGGTCGGCTTCCGTGTGACTGCCATCAGTGGTGCGGCGGCTGGAGGGGGTAGAACCATTGCTCGGGCCCGTCGACGTGCTCGCCCGGCCCGGCTTCCTTGTACTTGAAGATCTTGGCCTGCGCGCCGGTGCCGACGACGTGCGAGACGGAGAAGGTGCTGAGCAGGATCAGGCGGCCGTTGTCGATCTCGAACGCGTAGCGGTCGAGCGCGCGCACCGGCGGGCCGGCGGTGCGGTTCCCCTCGGTGTCGTACTGGCCGCCGTGACACGGGCAGCCGTAGCCGGCCGGAGCGGCCGAGACGAGCTCGACCCTCCCGTTCTTCGTGTGCTCGATCACGTTCGGCGTCCCGAGGATGCTCGGCCCGCTCGGGCCGTTGGCCTGCACCGGGCAGCCGAGGTGGGCGCAGCGGTTCGAGATGATCGTGAAACTCGGCTGCTGCGTGGTCTTCTTCGTCTTCGGGTCGGTGACGCTGACGGTGCCGTTGTTGCGGATGAAGGCCGTCCGCCGGCTGACCTCCCCCTGGCTCGGGTCGACGACGAAGGTGGCGATGAGCCACTTGCTCAGCGGGAAGGCCGAGAGCGGTCCGAGGTCGACCTTGTGCTGCTTCTGGCTCAGGAAGCCGGGCAGGAGCGCGAAGCCCGCGACGGGCACGGTGATCAGGCCGCCGATCACCCCGCCGAGTCCGAGTGTCGCTCCCTCGAGGAAGCGGCTGCGCGTGACCGCCGTCTCGGGGACGCTCGGCAGCGCCACGCCCTGCTGGTCGGCGGGCGGCGCCGTCATCCCCTCGCCGGCCTCGCGCATCTCGCGCCGCTCCGGCTCGACGACGAGCGGCTGCCCACGCAGCTCGGCCGTCGCGTCGCGCGCCCACAGGAAGCCGAAGACGATCACGATCACGCCGCCGATCGAGGAGATGAGCTCCGGGTTGACGACGAGGCCAACGAGGACGACGACGATGCCGATCGCGAAGCCGATGGGCCACAACGTCGGCGGCGGCAGATGCGTCTCCTCGTGGAGCGATTCGTGCTCGGTGTCGGGACTCGGATGCTCCGGCTCCACCAGGGCAAAGTCTTATCGGAAACGCCCCGGCCGCGGAGGGAGAACTAACGGAGGCCGTACTCCTTCCAGCGGCGCGTGACGAGCTCCTTGATGTCGGGGCTCATCTCGATCTCGTCGGGCCACGGACGCGCGCCCTCCTCCGGCCATTTCGCGGTCGCGTCGATGCCGAGCTTGCCACCGACGAACTGCCGCTCCGGGGCATGGTCGAGGTGGTCGAGCGGCCCCTCACCCAGCACGACGTCGCGCTTCGGGTCGACGTTGGCGCCCGCGTAGAACAGCACCTGCTCGTAGTCGTGGACGTCGACGTGGGCGTCGACGACGACGATGCACTTCGTGAGGCTGAGCATCCCGAGCCCCCAGATCGCCGACATCACCTTGCGCGCGTGGCCCGGGAACTGCTTGCGGATCGAGACGAGGCAGTAGTTGTGGAAGGCGCCGGCGACCGGCAGGTCGTAGTCGACGATCTCCGGCACGGTCGCGCGCACCGCGGGCAGGAAGATCCGCTCGGTCGCCTTGCCGAGCCAGGCGTCCTCCTGCGGCGGCTTGCCGACCACGATCGACGGATAGATCGCGTCGCGCCGCATCGTCATGGCGGTCACGTGGAAGACCGGGAACGGCTCGGCCGCCGTGTAGTAGCCGGTGTGGTCGCCGAAGGGCCCCTCCTCGCCGACCTCATCCCTCTCGATGTAGCCCTCGAGCACGATCTCGGCGCGCGCCGGCACCTCGACGCCGACGCTGACGCCCTTGACGAGCTCGACCGGGTCGCCGCGGAGGAAGCCGGCGAGCATCAGCTCGTCGACGTGCTTCGGCAGCGGCGCGCTGGCGGAGTAGGCCGTGATCGGGTCGAGGCCGAGCGCGGCCGCGACCTCGATGCGGCCGTCGGTGGCGAGGTAGTCGGCGCGGCCGTCCTTGTGGATCTGCCAGTGCATGAAGGTCGTGTTCCGGTCGACGACCTGCATCCGGTACATGCCGACGTTGCGGCCGCCGGTGTGCGGGTCGTGCGTGATCACGGCCGGCAGGGTGATGAATGGCGCGGGATCGCCCGGCCAGCACCGCTGGATCGGGAGGAGGCCGAGGTCGACGTCGTCGCCGCGCAGGACGATCTCCTGACACACGCCCTTACCCACCGTGCGCGGACGTGCGTCCGCGATCGACTTGAGCTTCTGCAGGCCGCGCACCTTCTCCATCAGCCCGCTCGGCGGCTGCATCTCGAGCACGTCGGCCACCCGCTGCGCGACCTCGTCCAGCCGCTCGACGCCGAAGGCGAGGCACATCCGCCGCTCGGTGCCGAACTGGTTGATCAGCAGCGGATGCTCGGAGCCCGTGGGGTGCTCGAAGAGCAGCGCCGGGCCGCCCGCCCTGACGGTGCGGTCGACGATCTCGGTGATCTCGAGGTCGGGATCGACCTCGGCGGCGACCCGGACGAGCTCGCCCTCGCGCTCGAGCAGCGCGATCCAGTCGCGGAGGTCCTTCGTCGGCACGCGCAGGAGTCTAGGGGCCGAGGCCCAGCTCGACTGCGGCGTCGAGCGACAACGCTCGACCGTGCGCGTAGGCAGCGTCAAAGCCCGCTTCGCCCAGCTCCGCGCACAGGCGCTCGGCGGTCTCTTCGTGCAGGCGAGCTTCGAGCACCTCGTACCGCTCGGCTCCGGCGTCCTCGCGGACGGCATCGGCGGCACCCAGAAGGCGCCCTGCCCGCTCCGGCTTTCCTTGCTCCGCTGCGAGGGCGCCCAACGCGACGAGCGCGTTGAAGATCCCGACAGGCGTTTCGAGCACTTGCGAGCGCTCGAGGCTCTCGCTCAGAAGCTCAGCGGCAAGCTCGAGGCCCCCTTCGCGGAGCGCGACTATGCCCAAACTCTCGAGCGCAGGGACGACGCCGCGCTCGTCTCCGATCTCGCGGAAGATCTCGAGCGCCTCGCCGGTCAGCGCTCTCGCCTCCGCGAGGTCGCCGCGAAGCAGCGCGTACAGGCCCAAATTCTGCGTCGCCGAGGACAGATGCCTCCGCTCGTCGAGCCGGGAGGAGATTTCTCTCGCTTCGCCGAAGAGGGCTGTCGCACGGTCGTAATCGCCCTCCTCGGCCGCGATGACTCCGAGGACGATCAGTGCCGTGGAGGCGCCGAGGTCGTCTCGGACGCTCCGGTGCAAGGCGAGCGCCTGCTCACCGGCGTCCGCTGCCCGGCAGAGGTCCCCGGCGCAGTAGGCAGCGTTCGCCAGAGCCTGCCAGCCGAGAGCCTGCGCAGCCGGCGTCGCACCGCCTGCGCGGGCGAGCGCCGACTCGGTGGCGGCGAGCTGCTCGCGCCAGTGGCCGTGGGTGTCCGCGAGCCCTGCGAGGGCGGCGGCGAGCTCGAGCTCCGCATCGATCTCGCCGTTTGCCTCGAACCATGCGCGTGCAGCCCGGATGTTGTCGTGGTCGGCCTCGAGCTCCTCCAGCATGAGGCGCGTGTTCGCGCTGCGGCGAGCCTTGGCGAAGCGGAGGTAGTGCTCGGCGTGGCCGCGCCCGAGCGAGGCAGCCTCGGGCAGCTCCGCAAAGAGCTCGAGCGCGAACTCCCGGATCGTCTCCAGCATCCAGAACCTGCCGTTCGTGAACCGAACGAGGCTCTTCTCGACGAGTGCCTGCAGCGTGTCGAGTTCAGCCCCGACAACCTGCTCCGCAGCTTCGATCGTGCAACCGCCCGAGAAGACCGCGAGTCGGGCAAAGAGCTGCCGCTCTTCATCCGACAGCAGCTCGGTGCTCCACGCAATCGTTGCCCGGAGGGTCTGCTGACGCGCATCGGTCGCTCGTCCGCCCTTGAGCAGATCGAGACGGGATCCGATCCGCTCGAGGATCTGCGCGGGTGTGAGCACGCTGGTGCGAGCCGCAGCCAGCTCGACCGCGAGGGGCAGGTCGTCGAGCCTCCGGCACAGCAACGTGATGTCGTCGTCGGGCTCGAGCCGCGACCGAGCGCAGAAGAGCTCCACCGCCTCTCCTTCGGCCAAGGGAGGCACGGGATACTCCACCTCCCCTCCGATGCGGAGGAGCTCTCGGCTCGTCACGAGCAGCCTCAGATTCGGACAGGCCTCGAGCAGCTGGGAAATCTCGACCGCGCTTTCCACCACCTGCTCGCAGTTGTCGAGCAGGAGTAGGAGCTCGCGATCACCGACGTGTGCGGCGACGCCATCCTTCGCGCCGAGTGTCGTCGCGACGGTAGCCATGACGAGTGCGGCGTCCCGGATCGTCGCGAGCGCAATCCAAAAGACGCCTGAACTGAAGTCGGGAACCAGCTCCATCGCCGCCTCGACTGCGAGGCGCGTCTTGCCCGCGCCACCCGGACCGGCGAGGGTCACAAGGCGAGCCCCCTCCCGCACGAGTCCAACGACCTCGGCCACCTCGCGCTCGCGGCCGACGAACGAGCTCACGGGCCGTGGCAAATTCGTGTTCGAGATCGTCTTCAACGGTGGGCGCGGCTCGTACCCGAGCTGAAAGATCGCGACGGCCTCGTCGAAGTCCTTCAGCCGATGTCTGCCGAGGTCGCGGAGGTCCACGTCCACGAGTGCCTGCGTCGCCTCGGACAGCAGCATCTGACGACCGTGTCCGGCTGCCGCGATCCGTGCAGCCCGATGGACGTCCGCGCCGACGTAACCCTCTTCGGTCAGCAGGGGTGTGCCCGTGTGAAGCCCCATCCGCACCGGCAGCTCGAGCGCCTCCTGCGCCTCGCGCGCCGCCTCGAGTGCCCCGGGGGCGGTCGGGAAGGCGACGAAGAAGCCGTCGCCCTGCGTGCCGACCTCCACTCCGCCGTGCCGTTCGAACGCCTCACGCAGAACGCGGCGATGCTCCGCGAGCGCTTCGGCGTAGCCCTCCGCGCCGAGCTCGTGCAGCAGCCGCGTGGAGCCTTCGATGTCGGTGAAGAGAAACGTGACGGTGCCGCGTGGCAGCTCGCCCACGGTCCGAGTCTACGGCCGTCGGTCAGCGCGCGAGCGCCGACGGCGACACGAGCAGCCAGACCTCGCGAGCGCCGGTACCCGCCTAGCGGCGGTGGCGCAGCCAGTGCGAGAGCTCGCCGAGCGCGATCACGGCGACGAAGACTCCACCCACGGCCAGCATCGTGAGTACGACCTTCCGCCCCTCCTCGGCCGCCGTCTCGACCGCCAGCACCGAGTGGAAGAACGCGCCGAGCACGGCCGGGAATCTACCTCAGACGTGGGCTCGCTCGACGACGAGATCGGCGAAGTTCGCCGAGCTCTTGCCGAACTCCCACCAGCCGCGAACGCGAGGACGCACGAAGGCCGTGCTGCGGCCGTAGACGAGCGGGATCACGGCGACGCGCTCGGCAACGGCGTATCGGTCGGCCTCGTGGAAGCGCTCGAGGCGGCCACGGTCGCTCCGCTCCTGCCGTGCGGCCTCCATGAGCTCGTCGAAGACCGGATCGGCAAAGCCGCCCTCGTTCGTCCGGCTCGTCGACTGGAAGAGGAGTCGGAGGTAGTACTCGGGGTCGGGGTAGCCGGGGAGCCAGCCGGTGATCCGGATCGGCGCCGTCTCGATCCGTGTGCCGCCGTGGGTCGCCTCCTCCTCGCGCCACGACCAGGAGGAGATGGAGACGCGTTCGCCGAAGACCTCGCGCCAGCCGCCGGCGATCACCTCGAGGATGTCGTCCCAGACCATCATCCCCGCCAGCTCGAGCGGCCCATCGAAGCCGGACCGGGCGAAGCACTCGCGCGCCAGGTCCGGGTCGAACCGGAGCGCGATGTCCGGCGTATGGCCCTGGAGCGCCGGCGGGACCACGCCGCCGCTTGCCACCACGAGGTTGGCCGGGCACGCCGCCGCGAGAGCGTCGCGGTCGATCGCATGCGCGAGCGCACGCCTGAGCTCGAGATTCCCCGCCGCCGGATGCGTGTGGTCGAAGCGGATATACGCCGACCACGCGGGCGAGCCGAGCACGGCATCCTCGCGCACCGGGCCGGGCATCAGGTCGGCCAGCCGTGGCGTGTAGCGCACGAGGATCAGGTCGGTCTCGCCACGCTCGTACTCGGGCAGCGCATCGGCGATGGCAGTCCGGTACAGCTCGACCTCGGCGACGTTGCCCGGCCGCTCCGATCGCCGCCGCAGCAGGAGGCGCTCATCCGTCCGCTCGGCGACCTCGAACGCGCCGCTCACCACCCGCGCATCGCGGACGTCCTCGATCGCGTGACGCGGCTGCGGCCCGCCGTCGGGGCGGTTCATCACGCTCATGAAGTAGGGCGCCGGCGCGCTGAGCCGGAACTCGACCGTGCGATCGTCGAGCGCCCGCACGCCGACGGCGTCCCAGTCGGCGTTTCGGCCGAGGTACGTGTCCTCGCCGTGCTCGAGCGCGAAGTAGATGGCGACCGAGGAGCCCGGGCTTGCCGGATCGAGGACGCGCTTGATCCCGAACTCGACGTCGTGGGCGGTGAGCGGCGTTCCATCCGACCACGTCAGCCCGTCGCGGAGGTGGAAGACGTAGCGGAGACCGTCGTCCGCGATCTCCCATCGCTCCGCGAGCGACGGGACGATGGTCCGCTCGGGCCAGGCCTCGACGAGCCGGTCGAAGAGCTGCATGCATGCCTGGATGTTCGGCCAGGCGATTGCGCTCTTCGGGTCGAGATCGTTGGGCAGGAAGCTCGTCGCGAGACGGAGCCGCTCGGTCGCCACCCGAGGCTCCGGCGGCGTCCAGTGCTCGAACGCCCGCTGATACGCCTCGTTCGCCTCGGCGAAGCGGAGCGACGTGTGGAGAGCGAGCGCGAGCTTGAAGAGCACGAGGGCGATTTCCTGCCGTTCCCCACGCCGCTCGAGCAGCGGCAGGAGGTCCCGGTAGTGCTCGATCGCCTCGTCGAGCGCGTACTCGAGTCGCGCCTTGTCGCCGGCGCGGAGCAGATAGTCCGTCGCCTTCGCCTCGTCCTGCGCGCGCAGCCAGTGGTAGGCCAGCAGGCCGAGCACCTCGGCGTCGCGCTCCGCGTACCGCTCCTCGAGCCACTCCGCCGCCCGGCGATGCAGCCGTGTTCGCTGATCCGCCAGGAGAGTCCGGTAGGCGGTCTCCTGGATGAGGGCATGGTGGAAGCGGTATTCCGGCTGCGGCCAACGCCTGCTCTGACGGAGCAGGCCGAGCCGCTGAAGCTCGTGAAGCGAGTCGCCCGGGACCACGCCGAGGACCCCCTCGAGCAGCGGGAGCGCGAAGGTGCGCCCGAGCGCCGAAGCGGCGGTGACGAGGTCGCGGGCCGGCGGCGATAGCCGGTCGAGACGTGCGAGAATCGCCTTCTCGACCGTCGGCGGCACCTCGACGTCGACTGCGTGGTCGAACCGCCAGCCGTCGTCGGTGCGAACGAGCGCGCCCACGTCTGCGAGCGAGCGGACCAGCTCCTCGAGGAAGAACGGATTCCCGTCGGCCGCTTCGAGGACGCGCCGCTCCAGGTCGGCCGGGAGCGTCGCCGGCGCAACGAGCGCGGCGAGCAGCTCGCCGTCCGCGTCTCCGAGCGGACCGAGGTCGATCTCGCGCAGCAGGTGCGGGAACTCGCGGCCTGCGTGCTCGCGGAGTCCCCACGAGGGGTGGTCCCGCTCCGGCCGGAGCGAGAGGACGAGCAGCACGGGCGCCTCCTCTGCGAGCGAGAGGAGCTGTTCGAGGAGCAGTACCGACGTGGCGTCGGCCCAGTGCAGATCCTCGAGCGCAAGGACGAGCGGCGCCGTCTCCGCGAGCCGGGCGAAGAGCTGGCCGACGACCTCGAACGTTCGCCATTGCAGGGCCTCCGGAGAGAGCTGGGAAGTGCGCGCGGCGGCCTCGCCCTCGAGAGCGACCTCGAGCAGGCCGCCGAGGTACGGATAGAGCTCCTCGGCGCCCCCGTCGAAGAGCTGCTCGAGCCGTCGGCGAAGCCCGACGCGGACGCGCAGCTCGGGTTCCTCGACGCCCGCGCCGATCCACTCGGCGCGCAGGAGGTCGCGGAAGGGCCAGTACGGCAGCGACTCGCCGTACGAGACGCAGCGGCCCTCGAGCCAGCGGCTTCCCTCCTTCTCGGCGAGCTCGCGCAACTCGGCGAGGAGCCGGCTCTTGCCGATACCCGCGTCCCCGGCGACGACGAGGACGCCGCCGCGGCCTGCGCGCAGCGACTCGAGCGCCTCGCGACCGAGGCCGAGCTCGCGTGAGCGGCCGACGAGCCGTGTGTCCGCCCCCGGCAGTCGCCGCTGCGCTCGCCCGACCGCCGCGACGCCGGCAACCGGCCACGCGGCGACCGGCTCGGCCTTCCCCTTCAGCTCGAGCTCCTGTGGATCGCCCCAGTCGAACAGACGCTCGACCGCGCGGTAGGTGGCTTCGTCCACGAGCACGGCGCCCGGCTCGGCGGCGGACTGAAGCCGCGCGGCGACGTTGACCGTGTCGCCGAATGCGGCGTACTCGACCCGCGAGCCGGCGCCGACCTCCCCCACCACCACCGCGCCCGTCGCAGCCCCGAGCCTGACGCCGAAGCCCTCTGCGCCCCAGCCGCGCCGCACCTCCCGCCCGTACTCGACCATCTCACCCACGATGCGGAGCGCGCAGCGAACCGCCCGCTCGGCGTCGTCCTCCCTCGTCGTCGGAGCGCCGAAGAAGGCGAGGACACCGTCCCCCGCGAGGTCCTTGACATGACCGCCGAGAGACTCCACCTCGCCGACGATCCGCGCGACCGCCTCGCCGACTACGAGCTTCACGTCCTCCGGATCCAGCCGCTCCGCGAGCGCGGTCGAGCCGACGACGTCGGCGAACACGGCGGTCAGAACCTTGCGCTCCTCGCGGACTGCGGTGGTCATACGGAGAGGAAAGCGGACGAACGCGCGCAGATCAAGAAGGCCGCCGCCCGGAATGCGCCGCGAGCGCGGCGTCGACCGCGTCGTCGCCCGCGGCCCCGCGCGCAGCCGCGTCGAGCGGCGCCGGATCCGAATGGAGCCGTAGCGCCGTCCGCGCCTCGTCGAGGCGGCCGCGACCGAGCAGCGCGGCCGTCGCCGCCCACAGAGGCCCGTCGCCCTCGGCCTTCTCCGCTCGCAGCTGGCTGCAGAGCGAGATCAGCTCCGAGAGGTCGGCGACGGCCGCGACCTCGTGCAGCGCCGAGATGCGAGCGACGCCGTGCGCGTAGAGGTAGTCGCCGAGGAGCAACGCGGTGTCCTCGTCGGGCGGCGCGAAGAGGCGAGGTCGGCCGTAGTGGACGAGGTAGCCCTCGTAGATCGTCTCGAGCCCGAGCGCGTAGCGCGGTTCGCCCAGCGTCGAGAAGACCGAGCTCCGGTCGCGCTCGCGCTCCGGCAGCAGGCAGTCGGCCCAGAGCGTGCTCTCGGCGGCCGCGTCGACCGCCATTGTCTCCCAGACGTCAGTGACCAAAACTCTCCAGGGCGGCGACCGTCCGCTCGATCTCCTCCTCGCCGTGCGCCGTGGACGGGAAGAGCGCCTCGAACTGCGACGGCGGGAAGTAGACGCCGCGGTCGAGCACGTGCCGGAACAGCGCGCCGTAGCGCTCGGTGTCGCACTCCTGCGCGGCGTCGAAGCTCCGCACCGGCCCGTCCGCCATAAAGAGCGTGAGCAACGCGCCGACGCGCTGCACCCTGCCGAACGGAGCGAGGCCCTCCTCGAGCAGCCCCGCGCGGCGCTCAAGCTCGTCGTACAGGGCGGGATCGCGCAGCCGGCGCAGCACCGCGAGCCCGGCGGCGGTCGCGAGCGGATTCCCCGCGAGCGTCCCCGCCTGGTAGACGGGCCCTACCGGCGCGAGCAGGTCCATGATCTCCCCGCGGCCGCCGAAGGCGGCGAGCGGCAGGCCACCGCCGACGATCTTTCCGAGCACCGTCAGGTCGGGGAGGACGCCGAAGCGCTCCTGCGCACCGCCTCGCGCGACGCGGAAGCCGGTGATCACCTCGTCGAAAACGAGCAGCGCGCCCGAGACGTCGCAGAGCCTGCGCAGCGTCTCGAGGTAGCCGGGCTCGGGCGGGACGACGCCCATGTTTGCCGCAACCGGCTCGACGATGATCGCGGCGAGCCCCTCGCCATGCCGCAGCACCGCCTCGGCGGCAGCGTCGAGGTCGTTGTAGGGGACCACGATCGTGTCCGCGGCTGCTCCTGTCGGGACGCCCGGCGAGGCGGGGATGCCCAGCGTCGCGAGCCCGGAGCCCGCGTCCGCGAGGAGCGCGTCGGCGTGGCCGTGGTAACCGCCGGCCGTCTTCAGGATCCGGTCGCGCCTCGTGAACGCGCGCGCGAGGCGAAGCGCGCTCATCGAGGCCTCCGTCCCGGAGGAGACGAGCCGCACCTTCTCGACCGACGGCACGGCGTCGACGATCTCGCCGGCGAGCTCGACCTCAGCCCCGGTCGCCGCGCCGAAGCTCGTGCCCCGGACCGCCGCATCCCGGACGGCCTCGACCGTCTCCGGATCCGCATGCCCGAACAGCAGCGGCCCCCACGACATGACCCAGTCGAGGAGGCGGCGACCGTCCTCGGTCTCGAGGTACGCGCCCTCGCCGCCGCGGACGAAGAGCGGCTCGTCGAGCCCGACGGCACGCATCGCCCGTACGGGCGAGTCGACGCCGCCGGGGATCAGCTCGAGCGCGCGGCGGTAGAGCGCCGAACGCTGGCTCAGAGCCAAGCGGCGAGGTCCTTCGTCCAGTAGCTGACGATCAGGTCGGCGCCGGCGCGCCGGATCGCCGTGAGCGACTCGAGCGCCGCGGTCCGCTCGTCGAGCCAGCCCGCGCGGGCGGCCGCCTTGACCATCGCGTACTCGCCCGAGACGTTGTAGGCGGCGAGGGGAACCTGGAACGTCTCGCGGGCGGCGCGGATCACGTCGAGGTAGGGCAGGGCCGGCTTGATCATGATCGCGTCCGCCCCCTCCGCGAGATCGATCTTGCATTCCCGCAACGCCTCGCGGACGTTCGCCGGATCCATCTGGTAGCCGCGCCGGTCGCCGAACGCCGGCGCGCTGTCCGCCGCCTCGCGGAACGGCCCGTAGAAGGCGGAGGCGTACTTCGCGGAGTAGGCGAGGATCGGCGTCCGCTCGAAGCCGTTGTCGTCGAGCGCCTCGCGGATCGCGCCGACACGCCCGTCCATCATGTCGCTCGGCGCCACCACATCGGCTCCGGCCTCCGCGTGGCTGACCGCCGTGCGGACGAGCAGCTCGAGGCTCCGGTCGTTGTCGACGTCGCCGTCGACGACGACGCCGCAGTGGCCGTGGGAGGTGTACTCGCACAAGCAGACGTCGGTGAGCAGGACGAGCTCCGGGAAGCGAGGCCGCAGCGCGCGCAGCGCCTGCTGGACGACCCCGTCGTCCTCCCAGGCGCCGGTCGCCTCCTCGTCCTTCTCCTCGGGAACGCCGAAGAGCAGCAGGGCGCGAACGCCGGCCGCGGCGAGGGCGTCGACCTCGCGCACCAGCCCTGCGACATCGAAGCGCGCTATTCCCGGCAGCGCCTCGTTCGCGAGCGGCTCGGGGGCGACGAAGAGGGGCATCACGAACTGGTCGAGCGAGAGCCGCGTCTCGCGCACGAGGCCGCGCAGAGAGGCCGTGCGGCGAAACCGCCGGAGACGGGTGACCGGGAACGAGCTCACGGCGAAAGAGTACGACTAGTGATGTGGCCGGTGACGTAGCCCGGCGAACGTTGCCGGTTACATCACTAGGCGGCGGGCGCGGGCGGGCTCTCGGGGACGGGCTCGTTCTCGTTCTTCGGCTCGAGCCCGACCTCGGCGAGCGGCGGGTCGTCCGGCCAGCGCTGCAGCACGACCCGCTCCGAGAAGAACTCCCACACCGCGCGGCCTGCCGCAAGCAGCGGCAGCGCGACGAGGATCCCGGGGAAGCCGTAGATCTCACCGCCGGCGAGCAGGCCGAAGATCACGAGCAGCGGGTGGAGGCGAAGCGTGCGGCCCATCACCTTCGGCACGACGACGTGCCCCTCGAGCTGCTGGATGCCGAGGAAGAGGAGCGTCACCCAGAGCGCCGAGAGCGGGTGCTGGACAAGCGCGTACAGCACCGCCGGGGCGGCGCCGAGCCACGGCCCCACGTACGGGATCAGCTCCGTGATTCCCGCCCACGCGCCGAACGCCGCCGCGTATCTCCCGCCGTTCGGCACGAGGCCGACCATCCCCAGGATCCAGAGCCCGATTCCGACGCTCAGGCCGATGATCAGCGAGAGCAGGAACTGGCCCTTGACGTAGCTCGCCACGGCCTGCTCCATCCGCACGATCAAGCCGCCGCGGCCGCGCGGCGGGAATCGTCGGTCGACGGCGTCCGTCAACCGTTGCATGTCGAGCAGCATGTAGATCGAGACGACGACGACGAGCAGCGCTTCGAAGAGAAGCGTGACGACGGTGAGCCCAGCCCCCTCGGCCCACCGTAGGGCCTTCGAGGTGTACTTCTGGACGTCCTTCGTCCCGACCTGGTTGAGGAACTTCTCGCCCTGCTTCTGGACGTGGACGCCGCTCAGATGGTGGTGGTCGAGCCAGCGCTGGAACCGAGCGAGGTCGTGCTCCGCACCGGTCCGCGGCGGGTGTCCGGAATCGGTCGTAAAGTAGTTGTCCACCCGGTGGGAAGCCGTGCGGGTCTGCTGCACGACCACCGTTGCGAGAGCGAGGATCGCGAGTGCGACTGCCGCTGCGAACGCGAGATAGACGAGCGCAACAGCCGCTCCGCGTGGGATCCAGGCACGACCGAGCCCGCGGACGAGCGGGTTGAGCAGCAGCGCGATGAGCAGCGCCACCAGGAAGAGGAACAGCACGTGACGCACAGCTCCCGCCACCGTCCATACGAGCAGCAAAAGCAACGGCAGCAGCACGAGCTGCGCCCAGCGCGGGATCTCGATTCCTACCGACGCCGGCGGGGGCACCCGAGCGATGGTATCGCCGGGATCCCACGGACTCACGGAAATCTGGCCCTCGATTGGTGGGAGAAGCCGCGTCAGTTCGATAAGGTGCCGCGCGACATGCCGTCCTCGCGCCCCAACGGGAGGCGGCGGGTCGAGCGCCGGCAGGCGCGCGCCGCGCGCCGGGCACGCCGGGTCGCCCTCCTCGTCCTCCTCTCCGCGGTCTTTCTCGTGGCCCTCGGCCTCACCGCATTCGGCGGGCCGGAGCGGACCGCCGCCATCATTCCGCGCCCGAGTCTCGCCACCGTCGCGCAGACGCAGCCGACTCGCGAGATCGTCGCGCTGCGCGGGCCGGTGGCCCTGCAGCTCCCGATCTCGCAAGGGCGCCTGACCGCGATCGGCTACCACGCCGCGCAGGACGGCGCGCTCCCGCTCAAGCCGGTCGGGCACCAGGCGAACGAGGGGCTCGTCCAGCGGATCGTGCACGGCATCTTCGGCGGCGGAGGCGGCTCGCCGCGCTGGTACCAGCTCGGCGGCGGCGGAACGTCGGCGATCGACGTCGGCGCGCCGCTCGGCAGCGACGTCTACTCGCCGGTGGACGGGACGGTCGTCGCGATCCGGCCGTTCATCGTCGAGGGAAAGCGCTACGGCTCCGAGATCGACATCCAGCCGCAGACGGGGCCGTCGCTGCTCGTCGCCGTGACGCAGCTCGTGGCCGATCCCGCGCTCACGGTGGGGACCGCGGTCGTCAGCGGCGCGACCAAGCTCGGCCGCGTCGCCAACCTGGCGGCGGTCGAGCGGCAGGCGCTCGCCCGGTACACAAACGACGCCGGGAACCACGTGACGGTCGAGGTTCGCTCGGCACCGACGCTAACTACCGGCTAGAAGGCCCGCGGGCTTGAAGATCCTCTTCCTCGCGGACGTCTTCGGCGTCCCCGGGCGTCGCGCCGTGGAGGAACGCCTGTCCGAGCTCCGCGAGCGCTACGCCGCGGACCTGGCGATCGTGAACGGAGAGAACGCGGCCGACGGGGCCGGCATCACCCCGAAGCTCGCCGACAAGCTGCTCGCGGCGGGGGCGGACGTGGTGACCCTCGGCAACCACACATACCGCCGTGGCGGAATCGCCGCCTACCTCGCCGAGAGCGAGCGGGTGATCCGGCCGGCGAACTCCGGCCTGCAGGCGCCCGGTCGCGGCCTGGCGGTGGTCGAGGCGCGGAACGGCGTCCGGGTCGCCGTCGTCAACCTCCTCGGCCAGCTCTTCCTCTCGACTCCCGTCTCGCCCTGGGAGATGGTCGATGCCCTCGTCGAGGAGGCGCGCGCCGCGGCACCGGTCGTGGTCGTCGACTTCCACGCCGAGGCGACGAGCGAGAAGGTCGCGCTCGCGGCCTGGCTCGACGGCCGCGTCACCGCCGTGATCGGCACCCACACGCATGTACAGACGAACGACGCGAGGGTGCTTCCCGGCGGGACGGCGGCGGTGACCGATGCGGGGATGACGGGCCCGCACGACTCGGTGATCGGCGTCCGCTCCGAGCTCGCGATCGCCCGGATGCGGACCCGCCTCCCGGTGAAATTCGAGCCTGCGCAAGGCGGCGTGCGGCTCGAGGGCGTCCTTCTCACGTGCGCCGACACGGGCCGCGCCGAAGCGATCGAGCCCGTCCGCGTGCCTGCCTGACATGGCTCCGCGGCGGGGCGCCGACTCGCCTGAACGGCCAGGTCCTGGTGCCAGGCACCGGGACATGGCCCGTCGAGGCGTACCGACAACAGGAAGTTGCCGCCATGCAGCAGGAACTTTCGCGGACCCTGTCCCGCAGAGACATGGCCGCCCGCCTGGCACCGGGACCTGGCCCTTTAGGGCGATAGTCCCGGCACGGCGACCTCCCGGTTGCGGTACGTCTCGCCGGTCAGCGAGGCCGCAGGTCTCTCGCGCGTCTGGGCCACGAGCTGCCGCAGCGGCAGGGCCGGCGCGAGGAGAGCGAGCGCTGCGAAGGGATAGAACCAGGGGATGTAGGTGTAGAGCCAGTAGGTCACGACGAGCTCGAAGCCCGCGAGCAGCGCGGCCGTGAGCGCGGCCAGCTGGAGCGGCGACTTCCGGCGCGGGAAGAAGGCGGCGGCCAGCGCACCCAGGACGAGCAGGACCTGCAGCACACGCTGCGCCAGGTGGAGATCCGGCAGCCCGCGCGCGTGGTACTGACGCCAGTCCCAGAGCGACCACGGCGCGTCGCGGCCGATCTGGAAGCCGACGGTGCGGGTCCAGAAGACGTGGGCCTCGTGGAACGGATCCGGCGCGAGCAGGAGGATCGAGAACGCGACGAGCGTCCCGGCCGCGAAGCCGAACAGCGCGCGCGGGCTCGGTCTCCATCCCGGGTACGTCACCCACAGCGGCGCGACGACGAGGGAGGCGAACTTCGTCCAGCCCGAGAAGGCGGCGAGGAAGCCGCGGGCCGCCGGTCGAGAGGCGAGCCAGAAGCCCCAGACGAGGAAGCACGGCATCAGCGTGTCGTTCGTGTTCGAGTTCGACACGTACTGCGTGAACGGATAGGCCGCCCAGGCAAAGGCAAGCACCGCGGCGAGCCGCTGCCCGCCGAAGCGCAGCCCGACGAGCCAGAGGCCGAGCAGCGTGAGGAGGTCGAACGCGATCGACGTGAAGTGCGCGGCAGGCAGGTCGTCCCACTTCCCGCTCCAGCCCAGCGCGAGATACCCGGGAATGTACGACTCGTACGCGACCGGCCCGTACGTATCGCCCTCCGGGTTTGCGCTCTCGCAACGTCCGTTCGTCTGGATCCGCTCGCGGATCTCGCCCGACGCGTCCGCCGGGCCACACGGCTTGAGCGACTTGCCACCCGGCAGCTGCTCGACCGGGAAGTTCCCCCAAGGAGCCTGGCCCTTGACGATCCGCTCGGCGCCGACCACGCCGGAGTAGCCGACGTCGATCACGTTCGAGCGCTCGACGTTGAGCCCGACCCGGAAACCGACGAGGAAGATCGTGGCACCGATCAGCACCCAGACCGGCCAGCGGGGCGCGCCGGGCGTGCCGCGATTGCGCACGCCAATCCACGTCCCGCGCAGCACGACCCAGGCGAGGAGCGGGTAGAAGAGCGGCACCGCCGTGAAGACGTCGCCGTGGTTGAAGAACCACAGCGACGCGGTCGGCGAGAGGAGGAAGAGCAGGTCGAGGTTCCGGAGCGAAACGGGCCGCCGGAAGTCGCCGAGCCCGACGAGGAAGACGAGACAGAACGCGCCCCAGATCCACGGGTTGTTGATCGCCGTGCCGCCGAACGCCCCGGGCGAGCCGCGCGCCATCCCCCACGCAACCTGCGGTCCCGTCCATGCCTCGGTCACGACGCCGGTCGCGCCCTGCACCGTGCCCTCCGCGATCTCGCCGACGGGCTCGTGGGGGCCGTTCCACCAGATCTTCACCGTCCACGTGCCGGCCTTCGCGTCGTAAGTCGCCTGGTGCGTGCGTCCCGAGCGCGGATAGCGGGAGAGCCATGCCGCAACCTTCGGGTAGCGCTCGAAGTTCCGCAGCGCCTGCTCCTCGGTCACGGACGATCGACGTTGCGGGACGAACGGCGTGCCGATCAGATGTCCCTTGCCGTCGAAGACCGGCGTCGTCGGAGCGGTCCGGGGCGAAGCGAGCGCAGATGGAGCGAGCAGGGCGGCGGCGAGCGCGGCGAGAGCGGCGGCGAGGAGACCCCTCACCGCATCACTCCGTCGCGCGGCGGAAGGACCAGAGTTTGTTCCCGACGAAGTTGAGCGGGGTCACGACGACGATCGCGAGCGCCTGCGCTGGCAGCTTGTCCAATCCCCCGTAGACGATCAGGAGGTGGAGCACGACGAGGTTGGCGCCGAGGGCCGCCAGCGACACGGCGAGAAAGCGCATCCCCTGGATGCCGACGTGGCCGCGGTGCTCGCGGAACGTCCACAGGCGGTTCCACGTGTAGTTGCTCGTCACGGCGACGAGGAACGAGCACGTCGCGGCGAGGAGGTAGTGGAGCCCCTGGTGCAGCAGCGCGTCGTAGACCCCGAGGTTGATGAGGTAACCGACCGCCCCGACGAGGCAGAACTTGCCTAGCTGCTGCCAGTTGCGGAGAGAGCGGAGCGACGCCCACGCACGCCGGCGCGGTGTGGGAAGCGTGGCGGCCGGACGTTCCACGGTCGCCCGCGAGAGTAGCGTCTCGCCCGCTTCAGGTCGTGGCGACATGCTCCGGCTCGACCGTCGCTCCCGCGGGCTCCACCGTGCGCGTCCTCTCGTCCTGCTCCACGAGGAGCGCCGCCACGCTGCCGTCCGGCTCGAGGAGAAGGTCGCGCAGCTCACCGAGCTCGCGCCGGCCGCGCACGATCGTCCGCCCGAGCAGTGCGCGCAGCGACCGTGACCGAGCGAGGTAGAAGTCCACGTCCCCGAGCAGCAGGAACGCCGAAGGCACGGCGATCTCGTGCTCGGCGGGGTCGGCGGCGGCGAAGGCGAGGAAGCGCCGGCTCTCGTCTCCACAGAGCACGACGAACCCGAGCACGCGCCACGACTCGAGATCGAGCAGCAGGTCCAGCGGCCGGCCGAGACGGATCCCGTGGAGCTGCACCGGCAACAGCAGCAGCTCAGTGGCTGACGTGGGCCCCATCCTCTCCATCGTTTCTCACCCGTCGGCTGCCGCGGAAACCCGGCGCTAGCCGCCCGCGACGAGGGGAACGAACCGACAGGGGACGCTGCGCACAACGGCCGGCCCCTCGGGGGTGCGCACGACGACCTCGAGCCACTGCCCGTCGGGACCGCCGACGGGTACGACGAGCCGGCCGCGCGGCTCGAGCTGGTCGTAGAGTGCAGGCGGCGCCTCGAGCGCGGCAGCGGCCACTGCGATCGCGGCGAACGGCGCGCGCTCCGGGACGCCGAGTGTCCCGTCGCCGACGTGGAGGTGCACGCGCTCCGCATAGCCGGCCGCGTCCAGGCTGGCGCGGGCGCGCTCCGCGAGATCCGGGATCCGCTCGATCGTGTGCACCTCGGCCGCGAGCTCGGCGAGCACCGCGGCCTGGTAGCCGGAACCGGTGCCGACGTCGAGCACCCGCTCGCCACCGTGGAGCGCCAGCTGCTCGCAGATGAGCGCGACCATGTAGGGCTGCGAGATCGTCTGCCCGCCGCCGATCGGCAGCGCGGCGTCGGAGTACGCCGCCTCCCGCATCTCCGCTGGTACGAAGCGCTCGCGCGGCACCCTTCCCATCGCCGCGAGCACCCGCTCGTCCTCGATGCCGCGCCGGCGCAGCTGCCACTCGACCATGCGGCCGCGTTCGTCAGCCGACACCGGCGGGCACCTCCATCGAGGCCGGGGCCGGGATGCCGAAGTGGTCGAGCACGGCGGGAGCGACCTCCGTGATTCGCTGCAGCTCGACCCGCAAGCCGACGGTCACGAGCGGTACGAGCGAGTCGCCCCCGAGGAGGGAGCCGTGGCTGCCCCCGCCCGCATGGTGACGGCCCCCGAGATCGGCGAGCTCCCAGCCCGCCGCCGCCGAGACGATCAGTTCGCCCGCGTTCGGATTCTCGAGCGCGGAGCGTGCCCGACGCGCGGCGTCCGGGTGGTCGAGCTCCTCCACCGGGGCATCCGCACCGTCCCGGCGGGCAATCACTTCGTCTCCCTCGCGGCGAAGACTGACCTCGACGGCGGGAAAGTCGTCCAGCCGCCGGGCCAGCCCGGCCGCGTCGACACGCGCGCCGGGCAGGAGGTAGACCTGTCCCGCGCGGTTCGAGGCGGCGACGACGACCTGGTCGGCGACGTCCGCGAACGGCGCCTCCAGCCGCGTCGCCCGCTCCACCGGCGTCTGGCCGTGGTCCGAGAGGAGCACGACGGCGTAGCGCTCGAGGAACTCCGCCGGGCCGCCGGCCGCGTCGAGCAAGGCCCCGATCGCCGCGTCGACCTGCTCGAGTGCCCGCTCGGCCTCGACGCCGTCCGGGCCCGCCGCATGCGAGGCGAAGTCGTAGGTCGAGAGGTAATAGGCGAGGAAGTCGCAGCCGTCGCGGGTGACGAGCCAACGACCGACGGCGGCGGCGTACGCGTCGACCGAACCGGCGCGGCGGCTGCGGACCGCGAAAGGCGCGCCCGTCCGGTCGGACTCGAAGAGCCCGTAGAAGAAGAAGCGTCTGGGCCCGTACGCGGCGCGGCTCATGCCCGGCAGCGTCGGCAGGTAGCGATGCCGGCCGCGGTAGCAGGTGATGTTCACCGCGGCAGCGACGAGCCCGGCGTCCTCGAGCGCCTCGTAGATCGTCACGGCACCGCTCGCGAGGTGGCGCGCGTTCATGTTGAAGATCGGGTCGAGCAGGGACTGCGAGAGTCCGGCCGCGCGGAGCGCCGCGAAGGAGGAGCCGTATTCCACCATCCGGCGCTCGTGCCGCTCCCACCAGACGAGAGAGGGAATGTGGTGGACGCCCGGCCCGGCGCCGGTCGCGATCGAGGTGAGGCAGACCGGCGTGAGCGACGGGAAGACCGAGGTCGCGACCCGGTAGTCGCCGTGCTCCGCGAGGAAGGACATTGCCGGCGCGCGGCCACCCTCGACCGCGCGCTCGAACGCCGCGGGGGTCATCCCGTCCACCACGACGAGCACGAGCTTCTTGCGCATGTGGTCGGCTACTCGTCGCCGGCGAGCGTCCGCAAACCGGCGTACCGCTCGGGCCGCGCGCGCCTGAGCCGCGCCGCCAGGGCGGGCAGCGCGACCGCCTCGAAGTAACCGACGCCCGGGATCCAGGCGGCTGCAGCGACAACGAGAGCGGCGCCGCCGACCAGGGTCGCCGTCCCTCCGCGCGTGCCGCCGCGCCGGAGGGCACCGGTTACGACCGGCGCGGCTCCCAGCGAGCCCGCAAGCCCGCCCACGATCCCGCCGAGCCGGTCGATCCAGCCGCCCGACTGCCACGACTCGATGCCGTAACCGAGCGCCGCGCCCATCCCGCCGGCTCCGATCGCGACGACGATCAGCACCGCCCGAGCCCTGCCCGCGAAGCCTGAGAGCAGCACCCCGAGCGCCGTGCCGAGGCCGAACGAGAGGCCGATCCAGTACCACGAGCCCATGGGGGAACCGTAACCGCACGTGCCTTTCGCCCGTTGTTGGCGCAGATCCCAGGAGGCCTTTACAACGTGACCCTCGACGAACGCCCGCTGCTCGTGTTCTTCACTTCCCGCCGCTCGGGCCCGGCCCGGCGGATGGAGAGCCTGCTCGCGCACATCGCGCGGAAGGAGCGCACGCGGCTCCGCGTGAGCAAGGTGGACGTGGACGACCGGCCCGACCTCGCCGAGCGCTTCCGCGTGGCACAGGTGCCGGCGCTCGCGCTGGTTGTCGAGCGGCGCGTCGTCTGCCGACTCGAGGGACGTGCCACGGCGCCGCGGATCGAGTCGATGCTCGAGCCCTACCTCGGGGAACGCGAGGCGGAGCCGGCGGGGGCAGTCGCCTAGGGCGAGGCCTGCTCGAGCCGGGCGATCACCGCGAGCCCGAAGTCGGCGCCGCGCTTGCCGTCGATGACGCGATGGTCGCACGTGACCGAGATGTTCCCCATCCGGCGGGCGACCACCTCCCCGTCCCGGACGACGGGCCGCTCGGCGATCCGGTGCACGCCGAGGATCGCGACTTCGGGGTGGTTGATCAGCGGCGTCACGAGCAGCCCGGCCGCCTTGCCCGCGCTCGTGACCGTGAACGTGCCGCCGCGCAGCTCCTCGGGCTTCAGCATCCCTGCATGCGCGGCCTCCGCGAGGCGTTTCACCTCGGCGTCGAGCTCGTCGAGCGAGAGCCGGTCGCAGCCTTGCACGACCGGCACGACGAGCCCTTGCTCGGTCTGGACGGCGACCCCCACGTCGTAGCGGTCGAGCAGCACGAGTTCGCCGTCCTCGACGCGTGCGTTCAGCTCCGGGAACTCGCGCAGCGACTCGGTCACGGCGCGGAGGACGAGCGGGACGAGCCGCTTCAGGTCGACGTTCGAAAAGTCGCACTCCTCGACCCACGTCACGGCCGGGATCTCGCGATGGGCGCGCGTCAGGTGCTCGAACATCTGCCGGCGAACTCCGCGGAGCGGGACACGCGTCCCTTCTCGACCTGTCCCGGTGCCTGGCACCGGGACCTGGCCGGAAGAGGCAGCCGCGCGGACGTCCTCCTCCGTGATTCGCCCTTGCGGCCCCGTGCCGGCGACGCCCGCGAGATCGACGCCGAGATCGGCCGCGACCTTGCGGACGAGCGGAGTGGTGCGCACCCTCGGCTCCCTTGTTCCCGGCGAAGGGGACGGCGTCCTTTCCGGTCGTGTCTCGGTGCCAGGCACCGGGACCTGGCCCGCGGAGCCGTCGCCGCCGATCACGACAAGCACCGTGCCCACCGGCACGACCTCGCCCTCCGCGACGAGGATCCTCGCCACTGTGCCGCTGGCCGGCGACGGGATCTCGACCGTGGTCTTGTCCGTCGCGATCTCGACGAGCGGCTCGTCCTCGACGACGTCTTGACCCTCCTCGACGAGCCAGCGCGCGATCTCGCCTTCCGTCAGGCCCTCGCCGAGGTCGGGCAGCTTGAACTCGTAGGCCACGGGCGCGGAGCCTAGCGAGGCTCCTGCACCCACGCGTCCGCCGGCGCGAGCAGGACGCGCAGTCCGATGCGGCGCCCGTCGTCGTCCCGGAACTCCCAGAGCGAGACGGCCTGCTCGTCTCCACGCAGCTCCGGAGCGATTTCGGCCGGGACGTAGCCCGCTTGCAGCCGTTGCCCCGCGTCGTAGACCGCGACCGCGTTCGGGTCATGCTCGTTCTCCGGCTCCCGCACGAGCGCGAGCCGCCGCCCCGGCGCGAACGCGTCGTCCTGAAGCGCGTCGGCGCGGTAAGACACGCCCGCGAGCTTGACCACGCGCACGCGAGGATCGTCCCACTTCATCGCTTCCCTGCTCGCGGCGTCGCGCAGCCAGTAGCCCGACTCGCCACGCTCGAGCCAGATCCGGAGGCGCCCACCGCCGCCTCCGGCGGCGGGGTCTTCCGGCCGGGCGCCGGCGGCTTGGCCGCCGGCGCTTCCAGCCTCAGAACTCGAGGAGTCGCTTGCAGGCATCGACGACCCGCTCGACGGACGGCATGTAGCGATCCTCGATCTTCCAGTACGGATAGGGGACGTCGAAGCCGGTCACGCGCAGGACGGGACCGTGGAGATCGAGGATCGCCTTCTCGGCGAGGATGGCGGCGATCTCGGCACCGAAGCCGGCCGTGCGGGGCGCCTCCTGCACCACCACGACCCGTCCCGTCTTCGCGACCGACGCGAGCAGCGCGTCCTCGTCGAGCGGCCTGAGCGAGCGGAGGTCCAGCACCTCGACCGAGGCCTCACCCTCGAGCGCGTCCGCCGCCCGTACGCATACGGGCACCATCGCGCCGTAGGCGACGAGCGTCACGTCCGTCCCCTCGCGCGCGAGCCGCGCCTGGCCGAGCGGAACGACGTGCTCGCCCTCGGGCACCTCCTGCTTCTCGGCCCGGTAGATGAGCTTCGGCTCGAGCACCACCACGGGATCGGGGTCGCGGATCGCCGCCGCGAGCAGCCCCTTCGCGTCCGCCGGAGTGGAGGGGATCGCGACCTTCACGCCCGGCGTGTGGACGTAGTACGCCTCGGGCGAGTCGTCGTGCAGCTCGGGCGCGCGCACGCCGCCGCCGTACGGCATCCGCACGACGAGCGGGAACTCCATCTTCCCGCCGGTGCGCCAGCGGTAGCGGCCGACGTGGGTGATGAGCTGGTCGAGGCAGGGATACGAGAACGCGTCGTACTGCATCTCGCAGACCGGCCGCCAGCCGGCCATGCAGAGCCCGACGGCGCTGCCGAGGATCCCGGCCTCCGCGAGCGGCGTGTCGACGCACCGGTTCTCGCCGAAGCGCTCGCGCAGCCCGGCCGTGGCGCGGAAGACGCCGCCCGCGCGGCCGACGTCCTCACCCATCACGAGCACGCTCTCGTCGCGGGCGAGCTCGACGTGGAGGGCGTCGTTCACCGCTTCTACGAGGAACAGCTCGCTCATGTGTCCCAGCCCTCGCGCAGGTTCGGCGGCGGCACGACGTACGCGTTGTCGAAGACGAGCTCGGGATCGGGTTCCGGTTCGGCCTCGGCCGCCGTGATTCCCTGCCGCATCGTTTCGAGCGCCTCGTTCTTGATCTCCTCCGCGAGCGCGTCGTCGAGCACGCCGAGCCGGCGGAGGTAGCCCTCGTAGCGGCCGACGCACTCGTTGCGCTTCTCCTCCTCGACGCGGTCGAGGTCGATGTAGGCGCGCGGGTCGTCGGCCGTCGCGTGCGGGGCGGCGCGATACGTGACGGCCTCGACGAACGTCGGCCCGCCGCCGGCGCGCGCCCGCTCGACCGCCTCCCGGGTCGCCTCGTACACGGCGAGCACGTCGCCGCCGTCGACCCGCACACCGGGCATCCCGTAGCCGACCGCCTTGTCGGCGAGCGTCGCGGCGTGCGTCTGCGCCTCGAGCGGCGTCGAGATCGCCCAGTGGTTGTTGTTGCAGAAGAGGATCAACGGCGCCTGCATCACCGCCGCGAGGTTCGCGCCTTCGTGGAACGACCCCTCGCTCGTTGCGCCGTCGCCGAAGTACGCGATGGCGACGGTCGAGTTGCCCTTCAGCTTCTCGCCCCAGGCGAGCCCGGCGGCGTGCGGGACGTGCGTCGCGATCGGCACGCAGATCGAGGCGACGCGATACTCGGCCGGGTTCCACCAACCGGCGGGATGGCCGCGCCACCAGTGGAGGACGGTGCTCGGCGGCATCCCGCGCAGCAGCCCGATCGCCGACTCGCGATAGCTCGGAAAGATCCAGTCCTCGTCGGCGAGCGCGTGCACGGAGCCGACCTGCATCGCCTCGTGGTTCCAGAAGATCGCGTACGTCCCGATGCGGCCCTGGCGGTGGTAGACGAGTGAGCGCTCGTCGTATGTGCGGAGGAGGACGAGAGAGCGGTAGATCGCGAGCAGGTCGTCCTCGCCGAGGCCCTCGACCTCACGCTCCTCGTCGATGACGCGCCTGAGCTCGTGCTCGTCGGGGGCGACCTTGGCCACGAGCGCGAAGCCTAGTCGGCCACCCGCTTGGCGTCCGCCCGCGGGCGGCGCAGAATGCGAGACGTGACGACCGCGGACGCGGATTCAATGACCGGAAGTGCCGACGAGCTCGTCTCGTTCGTCCCCCGGCTGACGATCGAGTGGCTCCGCTCGACTCCCGAGCAGCGCTGGCTCGAGGTCGACGGCACGCTCGCCTTCGTCGACATCTCCGGCTTCACGGCGATGTCCGAGCAGCTCTCGAGCCGCGGCCGCGCCGGGGCCGAGGAGGTCACCGACGTGATGAACGCGACCTTCTCCGCCCTGCTCGACGAGGCATACGCGCTCGGCGGCGGCCTCCTCAAGTTCGGCGGCGACGCCCTGCTGCTGCTCTATCACGACGATGGCCACGCGCAACGCGCGGCGCGGGCGGCCTTCGAGATGCGCCGGACGCTGCGGGCGATCGGCCGGCCCCGAACCTCCGCAGGCGCCGTGCAGCTGAGGATGCATGCAGGCATCCACACGGGCCGCTTCCAGTTCTTTCTCGTCGGGAACTCGCACCGGGAGCTGCTCGTCACCGGCCCGGCCGCGACGCGAACGGTCGAGATGGAGGCCGCGTCCGAAGCCGGCGAGATCCTGGTCAGCCCGGAGACGGCTGCAGAGCTCGAGGCCTCGACGCTCGGCGGAGAGAAGGGCCCCGGCCGCCTCCTCCAGGGGGCTCCCGACGCGGACGGAATGCTCCAGCCGCTGCCCGACTTCGGCGACGTTCCGATCGAGCTCGCGGTTCCCGCGCCGCTACGCGCGCAGCTGCTCGAGGTCGGTCCGTTCGAAGGCGAGCATCGCCACGCGGCGATCGCGTTCGTCCGCTATTCGGGGATCGACGAGATCATCTCGACCGAGGGGCCGGTCGCCGCCGCCGAGGCGATGGAGGTGCTCGCGCGCACGATCCAGCAGGCGGCGGAGGAGCACGGGGTGACGTTCCTCGAGAGCGACGTCGACCGTGACGGCGGCCGGATCATCCTCGTCTCGGGCGCACCGCAGACGTTCGGCGACGACGAGGAGCGCCTGCTCCGCACCGTCCGCGCGGTCGTGGATGCCGGGCTGCCGCTGCCCGTGCACGTCGGGGTGAGCGAGGGACGCGTCTTCACGGGCCAGGTGGGCGCCCCCTTCCGCCGGACGTACACGATCCTCGGCGACACCGCGGCCCTGGCGGCGCGGCTGATGGCGAAGGCACCCGAGGACGAGATCTGGGTCGCGGCGTCGGCGTACGACCGGGGCGGCTCCCGCTTCGCGGCGACCGAGCTCGAGCCGCTCCAGCTCAAGGGCAAGTCGGAGCCCCAGCGCGCCTTCGTGCTCGGCGAGCTCGTCGCGGAGGCGGCGCCGGAGGACGGCGCAGGCGACAAGCTGCCGTTCGTCGACCGCGAGCGCGAGCGGGCGGTGCTCGGCGCCGCGGTCGCGCCGGTCCGGATGGGGTTCGGGACGCTCGTGGAGCTGATCGGCGAGCCCGGCATCGGCAAGTCCCGCCTCGCCGACGAGTTGCGGGAGAACTGCGGCGACATGCAGCAGATCACGCTCCGGTGCGAGCAGTACGAGGCCTCGACTCCCTACCATCCCTTCCGCCCGTTCCTCCGCTCGCTCCTCGACGTCGAGCTCAACGGCGGCGGCGAGCACAACCGCGCCGTGCTGTCGGCCCGGCTGGCGACGATCGACGACGAGCTCGTCCCCTGGGCGCCGCTGCTCGGTGCCCCGCTCGACGTGGAGGTCGAGACGACGCCGGAGGTCGACGATCTCGAGCCGTCGTTCCGGCGTGCGCGCCTGCACGGCGTGGTCGGGTCGCTGCTCGGCCGGGTGCTCGACGCGCCGACGCTCCTCGTGCTCGAGGACGTGCACTGGATGGACGACGCGTCCTCCGACCTCCTCCGACACCTCGGCACGCAGCTGCCCACCAAGCCGTGGCTCACCTGCACGACCCGCCGGCCGGAGGGAGAGGGATTCCTCGCGGCCGAAGGGACGCCGCCGCTGCCGGCGCTGACCCTCCGGCTCGAGCCGCTGCCCGAGGACGACGCGAAGACCCTGATCCGGGCCGCGGCGGGCGAGCGCAGCCTGACCGATGACGAACTCGCTGCGATCTTCGATCGCGGCGCCGGCAACCCGCTCTTCCTGCAGGAGCTCGCGTCTCCCGAGGGAGAGGGCGAAGACCAGATGCCGGACACGGTCGAGTCGCTCGTCGCGACCCGCATCGACCGCCTCGCCCCGGGAGACCGCGCTCTGCTGCGCTGGGCGTCGGTGCTCGGCGCCTCGTTCTCGGGCGGGCTGATCGCGGACGTGCTCGAGGGCGACCCGACCGCGGCCTCCGACTCCGAGGCGTGGGACCGCTTGACGGAGTTCGTGGAGCGTGACCCGGACGTTCCGGGCGCCTTCCGCTTCCGGCACGCACTCATCCGCGACGGCGCCTACGAGGGCCTGTCGTTCAGGCGCCGGCGAGAGCTGCACGGACGTGTGGCAGAGGTGCTGGAGGAGCGGGACTCCGAGGCTGTCGAGCTCCTGTCCCTCCACTTCCACCGCGCCGAGCGAGCTGACGGGGCGTGGCGATACTCGCTCGAGGCGGGACGGAGCGCGCAGGCGAAATGGGCGAATCTCGAGGCGGCGCAGTTCTACGAGCGAGCGCTCGAGTGGGCGAACGCCGTCCCCGGGCTCGAGCCCGACACGATCGCCGACGTGTGGGAGGCGCTCGGCGAGTGCCAGTTCCTCGCCGGGCGCTTCGAGCGCAGCGCAGCCGCCTACGGGGAGGCTCGCCAGCTGCTCGAGGAGGGATCCCCCGGGCACATCCGGCTGCTCGCGAGGGAGGGCCTGCTGCGCGAGGAGATGGGCGAGTACGAGGAGGCGATCGGCTGGTACAGCCGCGGGCTCGACGCCGTCGATGCCCTTCCCGAGAGCCCGGAACGGGATCGCCTCCGTCTCGAGCTGGGCACGTACTTCGCGCACGCGCGCTACCGCGAAGGCGACTTCGAGGACTGCCTGCGCCGGTGCGACGAGATCATCGCCCTGGCGCTCGAGATCGGCGACCAGGAGCAGCTCGCGGACGTTTACCTGCTCCTGCATGTGATCCACACGCAGATGGGGTCACCCGAGCGGCTCGCCTTCCGGGGTCTCGCGCTCCCGATCTTCGAGGACCTCGGCAACCTCAAGCGCCAGGCGACCGTGTTGAACAACCTCGGCATCGACTTCTACTACGAGGGCGACTGGGCGAAGGCGCTCGACGTCTACGACAGGAGCCGCGCTCTCTTCGAGCGGATCGGCGACGTGACGAACGTCGCGATGGCGAAGAACAACATCGCCGAGATCCTCTCCGACCAGGGCCACACCGGCGAGGCGAGCCGCCTGTTCGAAGAGGTACGCGAGACGTGCGACCAGGCCGGCCGCCGCTCACTCTCACTGTTGGCGCGGCTGAATCTCGGTCGTGCCGCTGCTCGCGAAGGGCGCTTCGCGGACGCCGAGGAGCTGTTCGCCGAGGCGGTCGACGGGTTCCGGCAGATGCACGCGGCGAGCTTCGAGCAGGAGGCCCACGCCCGGCTCGCAGAGGCTGCCGTCCTCGCCGGGGACCACGAGCGCGCCCTGCGCGAGGCCGAGAGCGCGGAGCTGGCGAGCGAGGCGGAGACGCCCCCGCAGCTACGGGTGCTCCTGCACCGCGTCCGCGGCTATGCCCACCTGCAGGCTGGCAGCCTCGACGAGGCGGCAAAGGAGCTCGACCTGGGCCTCGAGGAAGCCCGCCGGGTGGGAGCGCCGTACGAGATCGCGCTCTTGCTCTCGGCACGATCCGCGCTGACCGGCGTCAGCGGCGACGGCGGGGAGGCTCAGGCGCTCCTCGAACCGCTCGAGGTGATCCGGGTGCCCGAGGTGCCGCTGAGCTGAGGTGCGGTGCGGGCGGCGTCGGCCGCCGCCCGCACGCGCTGCTGCTTCCTACGGACTGAACCCGCCCGAGTGCGGATCGCCCGGGTTCAGGTAGAGCGTGACCTGGAGGTTGCCGCCGGAGACCTTCACTGCGGCCGCACAGGGCGCCACGGGAGTCTTCGGGCACGGCGGGATCTGCGTCGCGTCCCAGGTCTGGCCGTTGTCGGGGCTCTTGCAGACGATGAAGTCCGACGCGGGCGCGTTGGGCAGGATCGACTTCCCGTACGTGAGCACGATCGTGTACGGGCTGTCGTACTTCCAGGGATCGATGTAGATGCTGTCGCCGACCGGCGGCTTCGGGTTGCCACCTTCCGGCGTGCACGTGGCGCCGGCCGCGAACGGCCTGTAGCCCAGCCCGAGCGCCTTGCCGTTGTCGTTCGGCACTGTCGAGGTCGCGGTGATCGGGTTGTTCTTGTCCTTCCACGTGCAGGAATCGCCCGCCGCGCAGATCGTCTCGACGACATCGAAGGTCGTTTTGCCCTCGGTCGAGCTGCTCGTCGCCGAGATTCCGGTGGTCGCGTCGGTCAGGCTGAACTGGTCGCCGACCTCGACGTCCACGGGCTTGGCGGAGGCCGATCCGACCCCGTTCGACCAGCTCGGCCCAGAGAAGGTCGCGTTGGCCAGGCCGCTCACGGCAGCGAACGTGGCGCCCGAGTAAGGCGATCCGCCGGAGTAGTCCGTGTCGACGTTCCCGCACGTGTCCTTGGCGGTGACGCTGATCGGCGCGACCTTGTTCACGAGGATCTGGGGGACGTGGCTTCCCGTGGTGAGCACGGTCTCGATCGGCGCGATGGCGAAGCTGCCGAGGGGCGTCAGGTCGTGGGCCGCGAGCGTGAAGAGGTTGTTCGACCCGCTGAAGTCGTTCGACTGTTTCGCGGCCGTCACCCAGAGCGCGTTCGTGCAGCCGGTCGCGTTCGCGTCCGCGGTGACCGAGACGCTCTGGCCGGGCAGGAGCGCGTCGCCGGCGCTGGCCGAGCGGAGCTCGACGACATTGTTGGCGCCGTCGCCACAGGCCACACCCCCAGAGCCCGTACACACGCTCCAGTGGTGGCCGTCGGTCGTCGTGAACGTGGTCAACGGAATCGACGCGATGCTCAACCCAGGCGCCGAGAAGTTCGCGGACCCGAGCGTCTGTTGGCTCAAGGCATCGTTGACGAGGGTGAGCTTGAAGCTCGTGGAACTCGGATTGGCCGCGACGACGTATGCGTCGTATTTCTTCTTGATCGGTGCCGCCTGTGCAGACGCCACGACGACGGCCGCAGCCGCCAGCGCCAGCAGCACACCCACATACCCCGCAGTCCTCCGAGACCGGAGTCGTTGCATGACCACCCTCCCAACCACCGCATACCCCCTAGAGCTTGAGCGCTCCTGATCTCGAGTTAATCAGGTTGATGACGAATTTTCTAGCTCTTTATGTCCTTTAGTGCAGTGTCCAAATGGTCCCGCTTCTCTCCCGGGGGTCGCCGAGTAGAAGGCTGTCGATCACCGGCGTACGCTCTTCACATGCCTTACTGCACGGAGTGCGGAACCGAGAATCCGCCGCAGGCGAAGTTCTGCTTCTCGTGCGGGACCACGATGGCCGCCGGTCCGCCTACGACCGCTCCGAGCGAGGAGCGCAAGGTGATCACCGCCATCTTCGTCGATCTCGTCGGGTCGACCGCACGCTCCGAACGACTCGATCCCGAGGACGTGAAGGCGCTCGTGGCGCCTTACCACGCTCTGGTACGCGGCGAGCTCGAGGCGCACGGCGGCACCTTCGAGAAGTTCAGCGGCGACGCCATCCTCGCGCTGTTCGGCACGCCGAAGGCCCATGAGGACGATCCCGAGCGCGCCGTCCGGGCCGCGCTTGCTGTCAGGCGGGGCATCGCCGAGCTGAACGAGGCGGACGAGTGGCTCGACCTGCACATCCGGGTCGGCATCCACACGGGCGAAGCGCTCGTGATGCTCGGCGCGCGCCCGAGCGAGGGCGAGTGGTCTGCGGCGGGCGATGTTCTCAACACGGCCGCGAGAATCCAGTCGGCCGCCCCCAGCGATGGAATCCTCGTCAGCCGGACGACATACCTGGCGACGAAGGAGTCGTTCGCCTTCGACGCAGCGGAGGCGGTTCAGGCCAAGGGGAAGTCGGAGCCGGTACAGGTCTGGGAGGTCGTCGCCGCTCGCGACGGCGCGGGCCCGGCACTACGGTCGCAGTCGCCGCTGGTCGGCCGCGAGGCCGAGCTCGGCGAGCTCATCGCGTTCGCCGATTCGCTGGTCGAGGAGCGCTTTGTCGGCATGGCAGCGATCGTCGGCTCGCCCGGAGTGGGCAAGAGCCGTCTCCTGCTCGAGTTCGTCCGACGCCTCGAAGGACGCTTCGAGGTGTATCGGGCAAGGTGCCTGTCGTACGGAGAAGGCATCACGTACTGGCCCGTCATCGAGATCTTCAAGTCCGCCGCGGGGATCCTGCAGAGCGACGATCGCGAGACGAGCGCGGCGCGACTCGACGCCTTCCTCGAGACACTCGCGACCGATGATCTCGACGAGCTGCGGACGATCGCGGCGGCGCTGTCGAACCTGATCGGAATCCCGACGACGCCGCGCGGGACGTACGCGACGAGCGAGATCTCGCAGGCCGAGCTGCATTGGGGAATCCGGCGCGGGCTGCAGCTCCTGGCGGGGGAGAAACCGACGGCTGTCGTCGTCGAGGACCTGCACTGGGCCGAGCCGACACTGCTCGAGCTGATCTCGTACACCCTTGCCGAGAAGGCCGACGTGCCCCTCCTGCTCATAGGCACCGCGCGCCCGGAGCTCGAGGACGACGCACCCGGATTCCTGGGCAGAGAACGCAGGCGACGCACGATCGACCTGCAAGCACTCGGTCCCGAGCAGGCGGCCGCCCTGTTGAGCGACCTCACGGGCGATTCGGCGTACGGCGAAACACCGTTTGCCAAGGCCCTGATCGCCAACGCAGGCGGCAACCCGCTCTTCCTCGAGGAGACGGTGCGGATGCTGCGGGAAGAGGGTCTGCTCGACCTGGAGCGCTGGCACAGCGACGAGATGCGGGACGTTCCGATCCCGACGAGCGTCCAGGGCCTGATCAGCTCGCGCCTCGACCGGCTGGGCCCGAAGGAGAAGCAACTCGCCCACCACGCCTCGGTGATCGGTGCAGTGTTCTGGGCCGGCGCGGTCGCCTCCCTCGGCGCGCCTGACGGGGCCTCGCCCGAGGATCCGCAACCCGGCCTGTCGGAGCTCGAGCGCCGGGACTTCGTCGCGCACCTGAAGGTCTCGAGCGTCGCCGACGACGAGGAGTACTCGTTCAAACACATCCTCATGCGCGATGTCGCTTACAGCCAGGTACCGAAGGGCCGCCGCGCGCAGCTTCACCTCGGCTTCTCGGAGTGGGTGCGGGCCCTGCCGAGCAGCGCCGACGAGTTCGTCGAGATCGTCGCCTGGCATCTCGAGCAGGCATGCCTCCTCGCGCGCGAGGTCGCCCGAAGCCCGATCGACCCACCGAGCCGCGAGGCTGCCGCCGCGCTCGCCGACGCCGCCAATCGTGCCGCACGACGCGAGAGCCTTAGGGAGGCGCACCGCTACTACACGCGCGCCCTGAACGTCCTAGGCGAGGAGCACGCGGAGCTGGGCGCAGAGCTGCGTGTCCACCGGGCGGACATGGCGATGATGCTCGGGCTACTGCAGGAGGCGATCGACGAGCTGCTCGACGTGGCCGACGACGCGGCGGTGCTCGGACGCGCGGACATCGAGACGGAGGCGCTGCTACTGCTGGGCGACATCGACCAGCGACAGGGAAGGCCGACCGACGCGCACCGGCGGCTTCTGGAGGCCCAGAGGTTGGTGGGGCGCACCGACAACCCACGCCTGACGACGCGAGTCGCGTACGTGCTCAACACGTTCCTCGGCGACTACCGCGGTGAGTTCGACGAGGTGATCGCGAACCTCCGCGCGGCGATCGCCATCGCAGAGGAGATCGCCGATCATTCGCTCGTCGCCGAGGGTCACCTCCGGATCGCGGCGCTCCTCTACAGCAATGATCTCGCGGCCGCCGAGCCCGAGCTCCGTCGTTGCCTGGAGCTCGCGGAAGAGCTCGGCAGCCACCGGATCGAGGCCGAGGCAGCCTCGTGGCTGGGCATCGTCGACTACTACCGCGGCCGCCCCGCCGAGGCCGAACAGCTCTGCCTGCAGGCGCGGACGTGGTTCGAGCGCACCGGCGACACGTACTTCCAGGTTCAGAACATCATCTCCGGACTGGCGATCTTCGCGCTCCAGAACGGACACGCGGAAGAAGCCGAGACGTGGCTGCGCGAGGCATTGCCCGTCGCCCTCCAGATCGGTGGCTGGGTCTTGCACAAGACTTACTGGCACCTCGTCGAGGCGCTCGTCGCCCAGGACCGGTTGGACGATGCAAGAGAGATCGTCGCCTTTGCCGCTCGCAGCCTCCCCGAGGAGGACCCGCAGTCGCGCTCCTGGCTCTTGCTGTCCGAGGCGCTGGTCGCGACGGGGGCCGGCGAGGCGACCACCGCCACGGCATCGTTCGCGGAGGCTCTACGGCTCCTCGACGAGCTCGGGTACAAGCTCGATCTCGCGGAGGCCCGGTTCGTGCTGGCGCGCTCGCTGCGTACGTTCGGCGATCTCACGGGCGCGAGGGTCGAGCTCCAGCGAGCCCGCTCCATGTTCGCCCTCATCCGCGCCGACATCCGACGCGATGCGATCGACGACGAGCTCACCGAGCTCGTCGAGGGGCCGGCTCCCACCGGCCCCCCGACGGCTTGATCTACCTCAGCCGATCACCGGCGGTCCCGACGCCGGCACGTTCGCGATCGCAACGACGAGCGACAGCGCATCTGCATTTGCGGGGCTCGTGATGTGCAGATCGTTCGAGCCTTCGCTCAGCAGCGAGGTGATGTCGAATGACTTTACGTCCCAAAGCGAGCCCGTTACACCCGACGGGTTCCCGCCGTAGTTGGGTCCGGTGTCGCCGTTGAACACGGCACCGGGGCCTGCGATCGGGGTGCCGTTGACGTCGAGCTCGCCATCGTCGTACGACTGCCCATCGCCCACGACCAAGTCGAGGCTCGCGTCGCCGCCCGAGTAGGGCACTCCGGAAACGGTCTCGTCCCACGCCGAGTCGCTGTCGAACTCGCTCGGCTGGTTGGAGTCGTTGCCGTTCCAGAGCACCACGTCCCGGTCGTCGGAAGCGTTACCGTCGTTGTGGAAGACGATCAGCGCGACGCCGTTGATGTCCGCGATGGTGCCGTCGCCGGTCTTTACGAAGTCGCCGAGGCTGTACGTGCCGTCGCCACTGACGAGCGCGGTGACGTCGGCGCGGTACGCCTGGCTGTTGTCGAAGCCCCAGTTGTTGTCGAAGGCCGTGCCGATGTTCGTGCCGGTGACCGAGCTCCCGTTGAACGTCACCGTCGCGTTCGAGTTGGGGTCACTCGAATTCGTCGGGCCGTGCCAGTAGAGGAAGGCGCGGAAGACCGGCCCCGTGATCCCGCTGACGTCGATCGAACCGGTTCCGTCGCCGCGCATTCCACCCTGGCCGAACTCTCCGACGTCGGTGTTCGAGACGGAGAGCCCATTCTCCAGGAACGTCAGGCTCGGACCGGTGCTCGTGCACTCGCTGCCGCTGCAGGTCGTGGTGGTGTCGACGTCCTGACCGCTCTGCGTGTTGGTGTTCTGCTGGCCGTCGATGTCGGTGGTCTGGACCACCGTGCAGTTGCCAGGAGTGCTGCAGTCGCCCTGGACGAGGTTCGTCTGGTTGCTACCGGATCCCTGATCGTCGTCCTGCGTCGAGGTCTGGTTGATGCTGAACGTGTCGCCGGGGTTTCCGGTCTGCGTCGCGGTACCGACGCCCTTGTGCAGAGGCCCGATCTGTGTCTGCGTCAGGGAGGCGGGGGCCTCGGCTGCGTCCGGGTCACTCGTGTCGCAGGTGGCGAGACCGGATGTGGCCGCGTCCTCGCACTGCGTCTCCGTCTGCGTGGCGTCGGCGGTCGAGATCCCCGAGCTGTCCTGATTGACGGTGCCGAGCAGCCCGCCGTTCACCGAGCTCTGGGTCTGGCTGATCGGGCCGGACGGGCTGTTGGCGATCGCCGTCAGCGTGTTCGTCTGCGCAAAGTTCGCGGTGTTCAGGCCGCTGCCGACACCGTTGCCAGTCCCCTGGTTCTGCTCGATGTCGATCGTCAGGTTCGCGCCACTGTTCGCGGCGTTCTCGTTCTGGGTAATCGGCCCCGAGCCGGTCGCCTTCGATGTCAGTGTCTGGTTTTGCCCGAGCACTTGGGTCGTGCAGTTGCCGGAAGCATTAGCGCCGAACTCGGCCGAGTTGGCGCCGCTACCCGTTGCGTCCTGCTTGATCGTCGCGGTCTGATGCGCCTCGAGCGTCACGGTGACGGGTGTCCCCCTCCTGGCCACGGTCGAGCCGTCGATCGTGATGTTCTGCGTGACGCAGGCCGTGTTGCTGTTCGAGGCGCCCGTCGCGACCTGAGTGATCGATGCGAACGACGACGCCGTCTGCGTCAGGCCAGAGGTCTTGGTGGCACTCTCGTAGACGATCGCGAGGTTGTCCCGCGTTGAGCTCGATTGGCTGATCGTGCACGACTGTGACAAACCCGTCGTCCTGATGCACTTCGCGGTGTTGGGCGCCAGCGGTGCGGCCGCGACTTGAACGACTGCGCAGGTGGCCGTCGTGCAGTTGAACGTGTTGCTGCCGTCGGCGGACGCAACCTGCACCACCGGATGCGCGGTCGTCGTACAGCTCCACCCCTCGCCGGGACAGCTCGGACCGGCGTAGTTGCGGGCGCCGCGCTGGATCACGACTGCCGTCGGGTCGACATCGATCGAGCGCAGGTAGTGGACGACCGCCGTCCGTGTCGAGACGTCGATCGGGATCACCTTCGACGCCTTCGCAGTGGCCGCCCCGGACGCCGACACGACTGCCACCGCGGCGATCGACGTCGCCGCGAAGCTCAAGAAAAGCCTTGTACCCACAGTTCCCCCTCCTTCTCCGCGGCACCGTTCTCTCGTACGGTTCCGCACGACCGTTCGATCCGCCGACGAGCTTACGCCGAACGGACCGGCGTTTCTAGCTAGGGCGCAATGAATCGTCAGCCGAGCACGGACACGGCGGCTCGCTCGGCCTCGAAAACAGCTCGTTCCACGTCGCCGAGGTCCTCGCCGTCGGCGTGCAGCGGCAGCGGGACATCGCAGCGGATCTCGATGCGGTCGAGGTCGTGCTCGCGAAGGAATCGGTGCCCACCGGCGCGGCCGCTGAGGACACGCGCCGCCACGGAGGGCAAGGACGCGGGCGCGACCTCGACCGGCGCGATGAGGTCGAGGCCGCGCTCGAACGTCGCCTCGCGCGCGATCGGCAGAGGAAGGTGGCCCGCGTACGTGTAGGGACGGCCGTTGGCGACGAAGGCGCAGACGGCACGGCCGTGACCCTCGATCTCGAGCTGCGGCTCGAGCCGGCCGCGCCGCTCGGCGAGCGCGCGGACGATCGCCCAGACGAACGCGAGATCACCGGGCCGCTGCCCGTCGCCGCGCCGTCCGAGCGCGTCCACACGCCGCACGACCTCCGCCGGCAGCCCGAGACCGGCCGCGAACGCGAACCGGCGCCCGTTGACGCGGCCGAGGGAGATCCGGCTCGCGCGACCGGCGACTAGCGCCTCGGCCACCTGCCGCGCCGCGGCGACCGGATCGCGAGGCAGCCCGAGCGCCCGCGGCAGCACGCTCGTTCCGCCGCCCGGCAGGAAGCCCATCGGCACGTCTGACTCGAGCCCGTTCAGCGCCTCGTTGAAGCCGCCGTCGCCGGAGAAGACGACGACCGCCTCGGCGCCTCCGCGGCAGGCGTCGGTCACGAGCTCCGTCGCGTGACCCGGCCGCTCCGTCAGAACGACGTCCACCTCCGCCGCTCGCCCCAGCTCCTCGCGCACCGCCGTGAGCCGTTCCTCGCTCACGCGAGTGGCGAACGGATTGACGACGAGAGCTACGCGCACGTCACCGCGAGGCGTAACCGCGCATACCGTCGAGGAGGAGCGCCGTGAAGCGGTCGGCCAGATCGTCGGTCTCGGCGCCCGGACGCAGCCAGGTATAGGCCCAGTTCGCGGCGGACAGCGCGAGCAGCGCTGCCGTCGCGTCGTCGAGATCCGTGCGCAACTCGCCGAGCTCGCGACCCTCGCGGAAGAGCGCGCGGAACCGCTCTTCGTAGCGGCGCCGCTCGGCAATGAACTCCTCCCGCCGCTCGCCGTGCAGGTAGCGCCACTCGCGTACGAACACGGTCGCGACGTCGAGCTGCTCGGCGACGACGCGCAGGTGCGCGCGCAGCGCCGCGCGGATGCGCTCGACGATCGGCCCGTCCTCCGGCACCGCGTCGAGCGCGGCGTGAAAGGCGTCGGCTCCCTCGCGCGCGACCTCCCAGAGCAGGTCGGCCTTCGACTCGATGTGCGCGTAGAGCGAGCCCTTCTGCACTCCGAGGGCTTGCGCGAGATCACCAATAGACGTGCCGTGGTAGCCCTTCTCCGCGAAGAGGCGGGCGGCGGCACGCGTTAGCTCTGAGCGGCGGGCGGACATCAGTGGCCCGTCCAGTAATGCCGTTCGTGTTCTCGGTCGCGAGCACCAAGCGGTGCAAGGACGCAGGGAGCGCCGATAGTGGTTGCTATCGGCGCGACTGAGGACGCCGCAGCGCGCCGCGTGATCGCGGGCGAGAGCCGGACATGTATTGCTGGGTGGGCCACTACAATCTGAAAACTAACGATCGTTCGGAAGGTGGTGCGCGTGGCAGCAGTCGAGGTTCCCGGCGATGAGCAGGCATTTCTCGAGTATGTCCAGTCCGGCGGCCAGGTCGAGACGACAGACCGGATGCCCGACGACTACCGGGCGAAGCTGATCAAGTTCATCGAGATGCACGGCAACTCCGAGCTCATGGGCGTCCTGCCCGAGCGCGAGTGGATCCTCCGTGC
>JBJMKG010000001.1:0-68083 GCA_045805945.1 Gaiellaceae bacterium | reverse complement strand
GACCGCGTCGGCGGCCAAATCCTCGAGGTGGACCTGACCGACGTGGAGCAGCGTGACGAGGCCGAGGCCGCGCTTCTTCGCGTCGGCTGCGGCCCTCCGGAGCAGGATGAGCGGCCGAACCGGCTGACCTTGCCGGCGCCGAGGGAGAGCCTCGTGCTCCTCGAGGAGGCCGCTGCCGAGCTACGTCGCGCCGGGATCGGCGTCAGCGATATGGGCCTGCGCCGACCGACGCTCGACGACGTCTTCCTCCAGCTGACCGGCGAGGCGCCGAGCGAGAACGGCAGACCACAGATCGCCGCTGCCGTGCCCGACGAGAAGGTCGGAGCGCGTCGTCGCCGGCTCTCGCGCCCGCGCGCACCGTCGCTGCGGGACGCCGAGACGAGCGTCCTCGACAGCGCCGTGGTGACGATGCGGAATCTCCGTCACTTCTGGCGTCAGCCCGACCTTCTCGTGTTCTCGACGATCCAGCCGATCATGTTCGTCGTTTTGTTCGTCTACGTCTTCGGCGGCGCCGTCGGCCTGGCGTTGCCGCCCGGAGTCACGTACGTCGACTACCTCCTGCCCGGGATCTTTGTCCAGTCGGTGACGTTTCGCGCGTCTAACACGGCGGTCGGTCTCTCCGAGGACCTACGCCGGGGCGTCATCGACCGCTTCCGCTCGATGCCGATGGCGCGCTCGGCGGTTCTACTCGGGCGAACGACCGCGGACCTCGTGAGAAACGTCCTGATCATCGGCCTGATGGTCGTCGTCGGCTACCTGGTCGGCTTCCGTTTTCAGGCGGGCGTCATCCCGGCGTTGGCATGCGTCGTCCTGGTCGCCGCGTTCGGGTTTGCCCTCAGCTGGATCTTCGCCTTCGTCTCTCTGGTCGTCCGCGGCGCCGAGACCGCTCAGACGGCCGGGTTCGTGCTGCTGTTTCCCCTCGTCTTCGCGAGCTCGGTCTTTGTCCCGGTCTCGAGCATGCCGAACTGGCTTCAGCCAATCGCCAAAGCCTCGCCGGTGACGCTGACCGCGGACGCCGCGCGCACCCTCGCGCTCACCGGCGGTGTGCCGGACTCGCTCGGGGGCTCGCTCGCGTGGATCGTCGGAATCGTGGCGCTCTTCGTGCCGCTCTCGGTTTGGCGCTACCGGCGGATGAGTTAGTTGCGGAGTTGGGGAACTGACCTTTTTTACGGCCATCGTCGCGGCATGACCCCGGCGGAAGCAACGGCGGTGTCCGGCACAACGAGGCCACGGTTATGGGATTGCCCCGCGAGCGTACGCGAGCTACGAGCCCGCGAGCGAGCGCTGTCCGGGCTGCATCAGCTCGACCGGACACTCCATGCGTTCTGGGAGAGACTGCCGTTGCGTGAGCTCAGGATCGTGGGAACGGTGGCCCTCCTCAGTGCCGCCGTCTACCTGATCGTGGTTCGCCGTGGCTCGATCGAGCATTCACTCTCGAGGCTCGGGAGCGCGCAACCCGGCTGGATCGCGGTGGCTGCTGCAGCCGAGCTCGTATCGCTTGTCTGCTACGCGGCGCTGGTCCGAGTGCTGCTGCAGCTCGGCGCGGTCACGGTTCCGTTCCGAGCGCTCTTCTCGCTCACCGTCATCGGTATCGCGATGATCAACTCCGTACCGGGCGGGCAGGCCATTTCTACGATCTATTGGTACGCGCAACTGAGGCGATACTCGGTCCGGCGGTCCGTCGCTGCTTTCGCGCTGCTGGTCTCGAGCCTGGTCGGTATCGCGACGCTCGTGCTGCTCACCGCGTGTGGTCTCGCCGCCGGAAGCCACGGGTTCGCAGCTCAAGCGCGGCTTCCTGTGCTCGCGGCCGCGGCCGCCATCCTCATCGCAGCCGTCCTCGGTCGCCGGCAGTTCGTGCCCGCCGCGCTCTGGGCCGTCTCACATCTGGGCGGACCTGACGCCGCACCCGAGCAGCCGGTCGCCGCCAATCACCTCGTGTTGTTGCTTGTGCTCGGCTTTCTCAACTGGCTGTTCGACGCTGCCGTCCTCTTCGCGGCCCTCGCGGCCATGGGCCAGACGATCCCAGTCCGTGGAGTGGTCGTTGCCTACTCGCTCGGCCAACTCGTCTCCGCGATCCCGATTCTTCCGGGCGGCGGCGGCACGATCGAAGCGACCATGAGCGCCGGGCTCGTGCTCGCAGGCGGTACCGGCGCTGCAGTGATCGCAGCGGTGCTCCTCTACCGAATCGTCAGCGCCTGGGGTCTCGTGCCGCTCGGCTGGGGGCTGTGGCGCGCCATGCCCAACGCCCATGTTGCGCAGCTCGAACCGGCAGCAGTGCCGGCCTGACCTGTTTCAGGCCCCACCCCGCGATCGTCGCAGCTTCGCGCTTATGACTCTGGAAGCCCCCCGAAAAATGCCAAATCAAAGCAGAGAGCGAAGCCCGGTACCTAGGCTGTCGTGATGGCGTGCCTCTACGCCGCCACCGGGGACGGAATCGCCCGGCTTGACGAGTCAGGCGACGCCTGGACGGTCGAGCTGTTCCTGCCCGCAAGCGGCGCGCAGTGCCTCGCCGTCGACCCGGATGATCCAAACACCGTCTACGCCGGGCTTCGCGAGGGCGGCGTGCGCCGAACGGTGGATGCCGGGAGAAGCTGGGTCGACTGCGCGCTGCCAGAACCGGGGGTGTTTTCGCTCGCGGTCAGCGCGGCCGACGGGGCGGTGTACGCGGGCACCGAACCGAGCCGGCTGTTCCGCAGCGCCGATCGCGGCGAGAGCTGGCGCGAACTCGACGCGCTACTCGAACTGCCCTCGCAGCCAAACTGGAGCTTCCCACCGCGGCCGTGGACCTCCCACGTGCGCTGGATCGCACCCAGCCCGTACGACGCCAATCTGCTCCTCGTCGGGATTGAACTCGGCGGGCTGATGCGCTCCAGCGACGGCGGCGAGAGTTGGCAGGACCACCGGCCCGGCGCGCAACCGGACGTGCACTCGCTCGCCTGGCACCCACGCGTGCCAGCGCGCGCCTACGAAGCCGGCGGCGGCGGCGCCGCCTTCAGCACCGACGCAGGCGAGAGCTGGCAGCCGGCCGATGAGGGCCGCGACCGCCACTACACCTGGTCTGTCACGGTCGACCGCGACGATCCCGACTGCTGGTACCTCTCGGCGAGCACCGGCCCGTACGCCGCCCACGGCCGCCGTGACCCACAAGCGCGCATCTACCGCCGACGCGACGGCCAACCCTGGCAGCCACTCAACGGCGGACTACCCGAGCCGCTGCCGGCAATGCCCTACGCGCTGCTTGCCACCAACGGTCGCCTCTTCGCCGGCCTCGCCAACGGTCAGATCTGGGAAAGCCGCGACCGCGGCGACAGCTGGACGGCGATGCGACTCCAGAGCGACACGCTCGCCGCCGTGCTCGCGCTCGCGCCCGACCGAGTCATCAGCGCCTGAGGTTCGTTTGCATGCCGCACATCGAAGTTGGTGGCGACGTTCGCGTCCCCGGAGGTGACGCGACGACAATTTCGCGTGCGGCCGGATCGGGCGACGGAGTGGCGGCTTCGCGCGGATCGACTGGTGGGTCGCGTAGACCGCTACTCGCCGATCGCTAGCTGCTTCTGCTGCTCGATGGAGGCCAGTCCATCGAGCGCACTCGCGGCCACACCCAGCTGACGGAAACGCGGCGAAACCGACCGAAGGGGTCGCGGCTCGGATCGGACGGCTGAATACTGAACGATTGAACAACTGCTCAAGCTATGCTTGGGCGTATGGGGCATGGGGTGCGCGGTAAGGCACACGTCGGCAGGATCGATGGCGCGATCGCCGAGCAGGTGGCGGTGATGATGCAGGCGCTGGCGACGCCGAGCCGGGTCTTGATCCTCGCCCGCTTGCGTGAGTCGCCGCACGCCGTGGGCGAGCTCGCGGCCGCGGTCGGGATGGAGCTGTCGGCGGTGTCGCATCAGCTGCGGTTGCTTCGTCAGCTCGGCCTGGTGGTCGGCGAGCGGCACGGCCGGCAGATCGTCTACGCCCTGCACGACTCGCACGTCGCCGATCTGCTCGACGATGCCGCCTACCACCTCGAGCACCTGCGGCTCGGTCATCGGGAGCGGGTCGAGCGCGGCTCGTGACACGACGGAGCCAAACGATGGATCGGCGCGGATGCGCCCGCGAGCACGCTCACCCCGTTGGTGAGCATGAGCATGCGCATCGCGAAGGGGAGCATGGGCACTCGCACGGCCTTGTCGACCGCTCGATCCTGCGTTCGCGGGCGGGCATTCGCGCGGTCTCATGGAGCCTCGGCATCTTGATCCTGACTGCGCTCGCTCAGGCGTTCATCTACTCGCGGACGCTGAGCGTTGCGCTGCTCGCCGACCTGATCCACAACTTCGGAGACGCGCTCACGGCGGTGCCGCTCGGGATCGCCTTCTACCTCAGGAGCACGCGCGGGGAGCGGTGGGCCGGGCTTGCGGTCGTGCTCGCGATCTTCATCAGCGCGCTCGTCGCTCTTGGTCAGACGATCGAGCGGTTCATCCATCCGCGCGCTCTTTCACACCTCTGGCTGCTCGCCGCCGCCGGCGTCATCGGATTCGTCGGCAACGAGATCGCGGCACAGGTGCGGCTACGCGCCGGACGCCGGCTCAATAGTCCGGCGCTGGTCGCCGACGGCCAGCACGCGCGTGTGGACGGCTATGTGAGCCTTGGCGTTGTCGCCAGTGCTGCCGTTGTCGCTCTTGGCCTCCACATCGCCGACCCGATCATCGGCCTGCTGATCACGCTCGTGATCCTCAAGATCACGTGGGACTCGTGGCGGACGGTCTCGACCACGGATCCCGGCGAGCTGGTCGAACTGCACGAGCACTAACGCGCGAGCGTGTCGACCGGCACCGTTCATCTCCGTGCGGAGCCGGAGCTAACAGTCGAAGCGGCCGGCGCGGATCGTTCGGTTGTGACATCGACGTTGCGGAAGAGGGCGTAGAGGCAGAGGTCGTAGACGCTTTTGAGCGCGCCGGCGATCACGAACGGTGCTCCGAGGGCGCCGCCCAGGGTCGCGCCGGCTATCAGCGGCGCGACCGGCCGCGTCAGGTAGCGGGCGGTGTTGGTGTAGGCGGCGGCCGCGGTGCGCTCGCTCGGCTCGACGACGGCCATCACGTAGGCCTGCCGGGTCGGCACGTCGGCCTGTGAGAGCAGGAAGCGGACGAGCAGGAGCGCGATCGCGGTCCCCAGGTTGGGTGCGAAGGCGACGGCGGCGAGCAGCAGGTTCGAGGGCAGGTGGGTGAAGACCATCGTTCGCAGCAGGCCGATCCGGCCGGCGAGCCGGACTGCGCCTTGGAACGAGATCGCCTGCAGGATCCCGATCGCGAAGAAGACGATCGCGAGCGTGTGCGGGGACGCGCCGTACTTGCGCACGAACAAGTAGGCGATGAAGGTCTGCGGGACGAAGCCGCCGCCGAAGCTGTCGAGCGCGAACAGCGCCGACAGGCGCATGACGATGCCGCGGGAGCGGTGGAGCGGCGGCAGCGGCTCGGCCTCGAGCTCCTCGCCGCGTTCGACCGCCGGCGTCAGCGGTGAGGCTGCAACCAGTCCGGCTGCCGCGGCGAGCGGGTAGACGAGCAGCCAGCGCGGCGACGAGCCGGCCAGCGCGAGCAGCGCGCCAACCGAGCCGGCGAGCGTGGCAACGGTGTTGTAGGTGCCGAACAGCCGCGTCGTCTCGCCGCCGGCGTGGGCGAGCATCGCCTGCTCGAGCGAGGTGAACGGGCCCGACTCGACGACGTCGGTCGAGATCGTGCCGGTCAGGGCGGCGAGGATCAACGCCGGAAGCCACCCCGTGAGCGCGAAGACGCTGCCCGCAATGGCCATGGCGACGAACAGGAGCCGGTAGCAGCGCCGGCGACCGAGCCGGTCGCCGTAGCGTGCGATCAGGACCGAGACGAGCGCCGTGCCGGCGAGCAGGGCGGCGAGGACGGCGCCGACGGCGGTGTCGGAAAGGCCGCGACGGGCGAGCGTGACGCCGATCAGCACCGAGCCGAGCCCGTAGGCGAGCGCCCGGGCGGCCTGGGCGGCGAGGATCCGGCGCGCGTCGACGCTCAGGCGCGTTCCTCGTAGATCGCCGCGCCGCCGCTCGCCGGGCAGAAGACGTACAGGCACTGGGAGATCGGATCCCAGCAGCTCGTGTGCGCCCCCTGCTCGGTTTCGACCGTCTCCAGCTGCTCGAGCCGCTTCGTGTCGAAGCTGCAAACAAGCCCCGGGTCGCCGATCGCCACGTACAGCCGCTCCAGCTCGGAGTCGTGCATGACCACGTCCGGGACACCGGGCAGCGGCAGGCTTGCGATCACCTCGCCGCTGTCGCGCTCGAGCACGACGAGGTCACCGCCGTCGGCCGCGCAGAACAGGCGCCCCGAGTCGAGCCAGAGCCCGTGCGGACCGGCGCTTGGGACCTCGAGCGCACGCTCGATCACCGTGCGCTCGCAGTCGATGACGACGATCTGCGCCGGCTGCTGGATGTTGGCGTAGACGACATCCCGCTCCCGGTCGTACAGCGCCCAGCGCGGCCGGCCCGGCAAGGTCAGCTCGGCATGTACGACCATCGGGTCGAGCTCGACGACCGAGGCGGTGCAGTTTTGGCCGAGCGGCTCGCCGAGGTTGAAGCTGTAGAGCCGGCGCCGCTTCAGGTCGTAGGCGAGCCCGTTCGGGTGCGGGCCGACCTCGACCTGTCCGAGCAGCTGCTCGTCTGAGCAGCGGAAGACGCTGACGCGGGCGGCGCCGCGGTCGGTCGAGAAGAGCAACTCCTGCTCCTCGTCGACTAGCACGCCGGCGACGCCGGGCAGCTCCGGCGCAAGCGCGCGCAAGTAGCTGCGAGCGTTGCAGTCGAGCACCTCGATCCGGTCGCCGCCGGTGTGGGCGACGTAGATGCGCCGACGCTGCCGGTGGACGTCGGCGTGGTCGAAGCCCGGCGCCTCGCCGGTAGGGATCGCGATGAAGCCGACCCTGGCGAGACTCACCTCAGGCGCTTTCGCCGGCGCTTGCCACCTCGTTCTTGCACCAGGCGTAGAGCGCGTCGTAGACCGGCAGTGACAGCTCGAGCTGGCGGTGGTCACCGAGGTTCAAGAGGTGGAAGCCTTCGGCGACCGCGAGCAGGCCGCGCGACTGCGGTGTCGCGTCGCGGTCGTCGGCGACATCGGCGCCGTGCACGATCCGCGCCAAAAGCTGCAGCGCCGGCTCGTCGAGCTCGTATTCCTCGAGCAGCACCTCGAACGAGCAGAGCCCGTCACGGTGCGTGTATTCAGCATTGGGGGCGTCGTAGGAGTGGGCACCCTCGCGCTCGGCGGCCTCGAGCACCTGCTCGGTCGGCACGTAGAGGAACTCCGCCTCGGCATCGATGAAGTTCTTGATCAGCCAGGGGCAGGCGATCCGGTCGGTCTTCGGTCGTTCGCGCGTAACCCACTTCATGGTCGTTCTCCTCTCCTCTTAGTGGAGTGCGAGTCCGGCGATCGCTGCCGCGGCGACGAGTGCCGGCTCTGGCACCTTGATCCGTTTCTGCAGTAGCAGGGCGAGTGCGACGACGCCGATCGCGGCCGAAAGCCAGCCGTGGATCGTCTGCCTACCGATCACGATCGCGGCGCCGGCGATCGCGCCGGCCGCGGCGGCTGTTGCGCCCTTGACGAAGCCCTGCAGACGGGGGTGTCGCTCGAAGCGGCGGAACAGCCGACCCGGGACGACGACGAACAGGTAGGTGGGTGTGAAGAGGGCGACGGTCGCGACGACCGCGCCGGCGACACCGGCGACGAGGTAGCCGGCGAAGGTGCCCATGATCACCACGGGACCTGGGCTGATCAGGCCCATCGCGACTGCGTCGGTTAACTGGCGCTCGGTCAACCAGTGGTGGTCGGTGACGAGACCCTGGTGCAGAAAGGGCACGACGGCAAGCCCGGAGCCGAACGTGAGCGCGCTCGCCTTGGCGAAGAACAGACCGAGAGTTCCAAGCGAGCCTCCGGCGGCGAGCCAGGCAAAGCCCTTGACGGTGGCGAGCGGAAACGGTGCCAGGCTCGCCGCCGAGTCGCGCAGCCGCGGGAGCCCGCCGCCGTAGTAGACGGCACCGAAGAGGCCGGCGGCGAGGAACAGCCAGACGATCTCGCTGCCGGAGATGACGGTCGACGTGCAAACGACCGCGGCGAGCGTCCAGAGCAGCAGGTCGTGCTTGTTCGTGGAGCGGGCGAGCTTGTAGGCGGCGATCGCGATGATCGCCATCACCGCCGGGCCGACGCCGAAGAAGACGCTCTCCACCTGCGACAGCCCCTGGTAGTGGGCGTACAGCGCCGCGACCGCAGTCACGAGCAGGAAGGGCGGCACGACGAACGGCAGCGCCACCAGCAGCGCCCCGCGGGCGCCGCGCTCGAGGTAGCCGAGCCACATCGCCAGCTGCGCCGCCAGCGGGCCCGGCATCGTCTGCGCGATCGCCAGCCCTTGCTGGTACTCATCGTCCGAGTACCAGCCCCGCTCGTCGACGAGGTCTCGGCGCATGTAGCCGGCCAGCGCGATCGGCCCGCCGAACCCGAACGACCCGAGCCGCAAAAAGTAGAAGAACAGGCCGCGCATCGTCCGGTCCGCCGGTGCCTCGAGCTCGGTCCGCTCGGCACGCGCAACCCCGCTCACGCCGGTTCCCGGCCAGTGAGCAGCGCGCGCTTGCGGTACTCGTAGAGGCCGTCAAAGAGCGGTCCGGAGAGTTCGAGCAGCTCTTCGTCGTCGCGCACCATCGACAGCCCCCGCAGTAGCACGTCGAGTCCGGGTGCCTCGGGTGCGTCGTAGCGCTCGTCGGCGAGGTCGGCTTCGTGCACGACCTTGGCGATCTCCCACAGCACCGGATCGCTGAGGTCGTAGCGGTGCAGGAAGGTCTCGAAGCTGCAGTCGCCGCCGTGGTGGGAGAGCTCAACGCCGCGCATGTCGAACGGGGTCGCGTCCGCGGGCACCTCCTCGGGGTCGTCGACGAAGACGAACTGTGCCTCCGTATCGAGGAAGCGGCGGATCAGCCAGGCGCAGGCGGCGCGGTCGACGTGACAGTGCGGACGAGTCGCCCACCTCATCCAACCGGCTCCTCGACCAAGGCGGCGAGCTCGTCCACTGCCTGTTGCGCAAGCTCGCGCTCGGCGGGCGGGAAGTAGTCACGTGCCCGGATCCGCCGCAGCTCGCGGCGCAAGCGACCGAAGGTGCGGCGCCGCTGCCCCGATCGCTCCGACAGGGCCGCGGTCGCGTCGGCGATCAGCGCCCGGTACTCGGCCGCGACCGACTCCGCCATCCGGCTTGCCAGCTCACGCTCCTGCGCCGCCGAGGCGAGCTCGCCGACCCAGATCGTCGCCTCGCCGCCCGCCTCCAGAACCTCATCCGCAAGCCACTCCAGCCGCTCGCGGTTACGCGCATCGAGCGGCAGTGCGGCGAGACCATCCAGCACCTGCACGGCGCCGAGCCGGCGCAGCTTCCGCCACAGCGCACTCCGCGGCGTCGACGGATCACGCGGCAATCGATACGCGAGCAGCACCCACGATGTCCGACGCGACGACACCCGCCGATTATGACGGAATCCGCAACAGCGGTTGCACAACTCGATGGAGACCCTCGGGCCCTACACCCGGAGGATGAGCGGACAGGTCTCCTCAAGCCCGAGACGGCGCCGTCGGACGATCCGCCGCGAGCTGGCCTGGGGTCGGCCAGCAGCTGGGGCGCCGATTCAGGCGATCGAGCGGATATGGTCAGGCTGGCGGCGGAGGCGGGGGAGAGCGAAGAGCGTCAGCCGACGCGTGTCAGCTCGTACCAGTGCTCGGCGACGGCGGTCGCGCCGGCAAGGTTCGGCTCGATCACCTGAACGAACCAGGGCTCGTTCGAGGCGACGCCGTGCCCGTGGAAGAGCCGCTCGAGATCGGCAACCAGGAAACCGTGTTCCCCGGCCAGCTTTGCGATGCCGCGGTTGACGGCGTTCAGGCGCCGGCGTAGCTCGATCGTCGCCAGCCGCGACAGACCAAGCTCGCGCCGTCCCAGGTCGTTGTCGCCGTCGCTCGGGTCGTAAACGGTGTTGAAGACGACACGGGCGTCGAGCGGCTGGATCCGCTCTGCGATCTGGTGAAGCCGGCGCAGGATCGTGCGCGGCAGGTCGCCGTCGAGCAGGTCGTTGCCGCCAGCAGTGAGGGTCACGAAGTCCGCAGCCGCCGGTGCGCCAGCGAGGTCGGCGAGCACGCCCTGCGTCGTGTTGCCGTCACGCGTGAGGTCGACGAGCTCGACACCGAGCTTGCGCGCGAGCTGCGACGGCGCACCCCCACCGCGCACACCGGTGTAGTCGTCGATGGAGACGCTGTCCCCCAAAGCGAGATAGATGCGCATCGCGACAGCCGCATCGTCGCGAAAGGTGACCGGCAGGCCGTCAGGCCGGTGCAGTCGGGTAGGGAAGCGCGCCTCCGCGGGACGCCTCCCAGATCCGCCAATCGAGCTCGAACGCTTTGGCGCCGATGCGCGCGGCCGCCCGCGTCGTCAGCTCGATCACGTCCTGATCGTTGAGCTTCCGGCCGACCGCCGCCTCGGCGAAACGCCTGACGTGAACGTCGGGCTTGACGGTGTCGACGCCTTGGCGCATCACCAGCCACTGGTAGACGGCGGGGCCGAGCCCTTTGACTCGTCCTTCGAAGTCGGCCTTGAACGTGCCCGCGAGCGCCCACTGCTTGAGCCGCTCCTGGTCGATGATTCCGATGCTGCGGAAGTAGCGGACGAGGTCGCGAAGCTGCTGCGCTCGCGTCCAGAAGTTGTAGCCCCAGAGGTGCTGGGCGAGCGCGGTGTTGCCGGCTTGGTCCTCCGGGAACCGTTCCATCAGTCGCTCAAGGTCATCCAGTATGCGGACGTCGTTCCAGCGGTTCTGGCGGAAGCGTTCGAGCGCCTTGACCACGACCTCGGTTTGCAGCATGTAGTCGAGCACTGTCTCGAGCAGGTTCATGACGAAGTCCTCCTCGAGATAGGTGCTCGTGTTTGGCGGCAGGACGCATGCCGCGGCGGCGAGCTTTTCGACGTCCACTTCGCCAATCATCAGACGGTCCGCGCTTCTGACGGGGGTGAGGCGACACGTGCTCGTCGCCGGAACTCGGCCCGGGCAGCACGCACGGCCGGGTAGAAGGCGTGTGCGGCGTTGCCGGCGGAGTTGAGCGGCGGCGTGAGTAGCGCGATCACCTCGCCCTCGATCTCCCAGGGCCGCTCTCTCGTGCATGAGGTCAGCAGCAGGTGCTCCCGCTGCCACGCTGACAGGCGCTGGTTCTCGGTCGCGCTCAAGACGACCTTCGTTCCGCGGATGTACGGGTGCAGCTCGAGCCGATCGAGCAGCAGCGCGGCGAGGACGAAGCGGAATGTGGATGAGCCGACGTTGCCGTTCAGGTGGTTTCCGACGACGCGTGCGCGGACGGTCTGCCGCGAGGCCTCGCGGGCGGGACTGATTCCGACGTAGAGGAGCGATAGATCCTCGTCGAGCGGGTGGGGGATGTGCGGGATCGCGGCGAGCGCCCCTTGGCGTGACCACCAGCCGTAGAAACCCGCTGCCGCTGGGAGAAGGTCGGGCGAATGAAGTGCCTCGGATACCGATACGGCAGGACGCCGGAGCGCTTGCGCGACGCTGCTGACTTCGGCGGAGACCGTCACGCAGGGATCGTCGCAGCTTCGTCCGGCCGCTGAAACGCCAAGTCCTGCGAACCCGAAGGCCCACAGGATTTGACCGGACGACCCTTTCACGGTGCGCCCGCGCGGGTCAAGCGTGACCTGCGACGACGCATCCGCCGCGCGCCCTAAGTTCAAGCCCGTGAAGACGCACGTCGCGTTGGCGGTTACGCTCGCTTGTCTCGGCGTTGCGGGCGCTGCTGCGAGCACGGGCGCGCCGCATGCGGGCGCGCTCGATGTCGGGAAGACGGTGCTGCTAGCACCGCGCACGAAGTCGAGTGGCTGCCACCTCGGGTCGAACCCGGACCGGCGCTGCTCGCCGGGCGCCTACTACAGCAAGCTGGTCGGGCGGGTGATCTGTGCGCCCGGCTTCCGGACTGGGGACATTCGCAACGTGCCGGTGGCGGAGAAGTTCGCGGTCGAGCGCGAGTACGGACTCGCTCCGGGCCGCTACGGCCGAGCGCTCGAGATCGACCACATCGTTCCGCTCGAGCTGGGCGGCTCGAACGTGATCGCGAACCTCTTTCCCGAGAAGGCGGATGCGCATCCGGGCTACAGGGCGAAGGACCGCCTCGAGAACGCGCTGCATGGGATCGTCTGTCGCGGCGCGATGCGGCTGCGAACGGCACAGCGGCGGATCGCGGCGAACTGGCAGCGGCTGTATGCGCAGGTCTTCGGCCTGCCGCCTCCGCGCTAAGCGCGAGTGGCATCGAACGCGGCGTCTCCGCGATCAGCGTGGCCAAAGAGGTCACTAGCGGGGGCTGCGTCCGCGGGCGATCATCGTGCGGTGTCGGCGGAGCTTGTCTGCTGCGAGTGCGAACGGCGCTCCGGCGGGAGCGCGAGTGGGTGGCAGGGCTACCTTGTCGACCTCGACGACGACGGCCGAGACGAGGTGGTGTTCTTCTGCCCCGACTGTGCGGCGCGCGAGTTCGCCGACCGACCCACTGCTGGTCGCTACCCCGAGGTCAACGAAGACGCATAGCCATGTTCGCGCGCCGACCGAGGATGAGCGAACATGTGTTCCCTGACGAGCCAGGGGCATCCGTACGCGATCTTCCGGCGCGCGCTGGAGCGCCGAAACCTCCCGGCGGCCTGGGCTGCCGCCGCCGAGCTCCAGTCGCTCTCGCTCGAAGATGCTCTGGCCCTCTGCCTGCTCGTCCGCGACCGCGAGCCGCACCGGTTCGCACGGGTGGCGCTGCGCTGGCATGCCCGCTTCTGCGCCGAGACACCCGCCGTCGGCCTTGACGAGGGAAGGCTGGCGCTCGACCTGCTGAGCGCGCTCGCGACCGAGGAAGGGCGTCCGGCCGGCCGCGCGCTGCGGGAGCTACTCGCGAGCTTCGACCGCCGGCTGGGCGAGCCGCTTCGACGCTGGGAAGCCGAGCAGGCCGCGCAGACGAGCGGGCGACGCACGATCGGATAGCCGCTCGCCGCTCGGCAGCCTCTCTAACGGTTTCTAACGCTTTCCTTAGAATCACCTGCGTACGCGATACCGTGGCCCCATCCAGGCCGCGTCTCTGCTGTTTTCTAACTACCATACTTCCCTCCTTAGAAAGCCACCGAAAGCGGCCGTGAACAAGCGCGACAACCCGTATACGCCAGGGGCGGGCCGGAAACCGCCGATTCTGGCTGGCCGCGATCCCGACATGGAGAACGTGCAGGCGCTGGTCGAGCGGCTGAGCGGCGGCGGCTACGAGCGCAGCCTCATCTACTCGGGCCTGCGCGGGGTGGGCAAGACGGTGCTCCTGATGGAGTTCGACGTGCTTGCGAGCGAGGCGGGCTGGGCGACCACCGACGTGCAGGAGGTGGGGTCGCAACCGGACTTCCGCGTCACCTTCGCTCGGATGGCGGCGCGCCTCTTGCGCGAGATGAGCCGCGAGCACCGGATCAAGGGTCGCGTCGAGCGGGCGCTTTCCGTGGTGAAGGCGTTCAGCATCGCGGTGCCGGGAGCGGTGCAGCTGAAGCTCGAGGTCGAGCCGGCGTCGGGTATCGCCGACTCGGGCGACCCGGAGCAAGACCTGAGCGAGTTGCTCGTCGAGATCGGCGAGGTCGCGCAGGCGGCGCAGTCGGGGGCGCTGTTTCTGATCGACGAGATGCATAACCTGGACACGCCGTCGCTGGCGGCGATCTGTATCGCCTTCCAGGCGATCAGCCGCCGCGGGCTGCCGGTCGCGCTGGTTGGCGCGGGGCTGCCCGATCTGCAGGTGCGCCTGATTTCGGCCAAGCCGTACGCCGACCGGCTGTTCCAGTACCACGAGCTTGGCCGGCTAGCGGACGGGGCCGCTCGGGCGGCGTTAGTCGGCCCGGCGGCGACGCTTGCCGTCGAATATCAGGAGAAGGCGGCGCGGCAGGTGGTGCGCGAGTCGGCTGGCTATCCGTACTTCATCCAGGAGTACGGGCTCGAGCTCTGGAACCACGCCGACAGCTCACCGATCACAAGTGCGGATTTGGAAACGGTGCGTGAGATCGTCAACGACTCACTCGCGCGGAGCTTCTTCGGCCCGCGCTTCCAGCTCGCGACAGACGCCGAGCAGCGCTACCTGGCGGCGATGGCGGCGCTCGGTGATCCGCCCTACCGCACGGGTGCGGTCGCGACCGGCTATGGGGCCAGGGATCAACGCGGCGTCTCCGTGCACCGCGACTCCTTGATCCAGAAGGGCCTGATCTGGAGCCCGCGCCGGGGCCAGCTCGACTTCACCGTGCCGCTGTTCGCGGAGTTCCTGCGCGAGAACCACCCGCTCGCGTCGTTCGAGGAGGCGTGAGCAGTGCCTGACTACCGCTACGAGCTGCGCCGCGGCGAGGAGGTGATTGCGACCGGACACCTGAGCCGCGATCGGCCGCTCGAGGTTGGTGACGAGATCACGATCGGCAGCGAGCGCGGACTCGTCCGCACGGTCGAGCCGTTGTTCGCAGAGCGCGAGCTGCACCTCGTAGTCCAGCTGCGCCGAGACGACGCGTCGCCTCCCTGAACGAGCTACCACGAGCGAGAGCCGCTCGTGCGGCTCCCGCTGGAAGTGCGCGGATCGCTTCTTAGCCCGACCGGCTTGGCTTGGGCTTCGCCGATCGTCGCTTCGAGGTCTGCGCCTGCGCCGGCTTGCGGGCTTGCGCGCGTTTCTTCGCCGCGGCTGGCTTCGTCTGCGCCGCCGGCGTGCCTGTAGCGCTCGTCGTCTCGGCCAGCGTGTAGGTGCCCTTGTCGACGCGCTTGAAGGGACCGCCCGGCTTGGAGCCAACGGCGAGCATCGCCGAGATCGTCGCCTCTGGTGTTTTGCCCTTCAGGCCGGAGCAGCGGTCGGAGTCGATCACCCGCTTGGCGACCTCCTTCGCCTTCAGCGGCTCGTCGGCTGCGCGCAGGACGTCGATTGCAACCTGCTTCGCCGACACCGGTTGCGCCGATGTCTGCTTTGCCATCGTGATGGCCTCCTTCTCCTCGTCAGTGCGGTGTGGCCGGGCGTGCGGCGACGAGGAAGCCCGCGCCCTGCCAGAGGTTGTCGCGCGCGGCTGCCGCAGCACGCACCCGCGGGTTGCCGGCGTCGCCACTGGCTAGCACTCGCTCTCCGCCGCGTCGAACGCGCGCCTGTCGCCGTAGCAGGCTTGCCGGCCCTCGACGAGCAGCACGCGCTGCGACGGTGTCTCGTGGTAGCCGCTCAGGTCGTCCGGTTGGTCGATTGCCTCGACGACGGCGGCGATCGTGTACTCGAACGGCCACGAGGGTTGTGCGAGGAAGCGCACCTCGGCTTCGCCCTCGTGGCAGTCGAGTTCGTCGATCAGTTCCTGCACGGTCATTGCTCCTCCTTTCAGTGCTGCTGGCTCGCGGTCGCCGCTGGAAGCGCGAGCCGTGTCTCGTGCACGGCCGGGGCCGGAAGCGTCTTGCGCGTGTTGAAGAGTTGGCCGAGCTGCTTGCCGATCTGGCTGCGCCGCGCCTCGCGTTCCTTCCACTGGTGGGCGTAGACGCGCAGCGTCGTGTCGGGCTTTCGGTGCCCGAGCCGGCGCTGCACGTCGACGACCGGGACGTCGAGAGCGATCAGCATGCTGGCGTGGCTGTGGCGCAGGTCGTGCAGTGCGGGTTCGGGCGCTGCGATTCCGGCCGCCTTGACGGCGCGCTTGAGCGCCTCGCGCGCGACCTTGCGCACCAGGCCGGTGCCGTTGCGGCTCGCGAACACGAGCGCCGTCGGATCGAACACGGCGCCGCGGGCGGCGACGAGCGCGAGCAGTCGCCGCATCAGCTGCGGCGGGATGTCGATCGACCGCTGGGACTCCGCGGTCTTGAGCGGGGTACGCGCGCCGTCGCGGCCGAGCTGGTACTCGACTCGGATCAGCGAGTGCTCGCGGTCGAGGTCGCCGACGGCGAGGCCGAGCGCCTCGCCGATCCGCACCCCGGTGGCGAGCATCAGCTCGAGCAGGCAGCGGTACTGATCGCAATCGGCGCAGGCGATCAGCGCCTGCATCTCCTCGAGGGTGAGGATCCGCTTCGGCCGCTGGTCGTCGAGCCGCGGCCGCTCGCCGCGTTCGAGCTGGCTGCAGGGGTTGATCGGGATGGCGCCGCGGCGGGCGGCGTGGGCGAGGATGCGCGAGAGCGGCCGCAGCGCGGTCAGCGTCGTCGAGCCACGCAGGCCCTTGCGCCGCATCCCGGCGATGAAGGCGGCGACGTCGTCGACCGTGATCTGGTCGAGCCGGCGGCGGCCGAAGTAGGGGATCAGGTGCTCGCGCAGCGCCCAGCTGTGCACCTCGCGGGTGCGCTCCCGTCCGGGTTGGCGCTCGAGCCAGGCCCAGGCGTACTCCTCGAACGTCTGTCGCACCGGCTCGATCCGCTCGCGGCGGCGCCGGCGCAGCATTAGCTCGGCCCGCTTCGCCTCCGCGTCCTCGAGGCTGCCGTGCACGACCGCCCAGCGGCGCTTGCCGGTTGAGTCGAGGTAGCGGATCTCGTACGGCGGCGCGACCTTGCCGCCCGGACGCGGCCGGTAGTAGATGCCGGGGTGGCGGGCGACCGGGCGGCGCCGCGGGCGGCGGTTACCCTTCGCTTGCATCGGAGCTTTTACCTCCGTTGCCGGCCCCGGGGCGTGTCTGCGCCGCCGGGGCATTTACAGGTCGTCGGCGACCATAGCTCGACCTAGCCGGCACATCCAGTGCCCGGGTACTCCCGCTCCAGCCAGCGGTCGAGCTCGCCGCGGTGGAAGAGCAGCCCCTGCCCGTCCCGCTTCTTGCGGAAGGGGATCGCGCGGGCGGCGGTGAGCTTGTACAGCCGGTCGCGCGAGAAGCCGAGGTAGGCGAGCGCGCCGTCGAAGTCGAGCCAGGGCGAGGCCGTCCCCGGCCCGGCGGGCAGCCGCTCGAGCAGCAGCTCGACGACACGTATGGCCGCCGCATCGAGCAGCTCCTGCGGCAGTGTCACCGTCAGCTGCCACTCGCGCTCGTTCGCGCTCATCGCGTTCGGCTGCGCGCGCGGGTCGGCCTCGGGCGCCTCGTCTTGCGAAAGACGAGCACGTCCTCGTGCGCGATCAGGAGCATCCGCGGGGTCGCGCCACAGCGCTGCTTCTGCAGCTGGAAGAAGCTCGTACGCGGCACGAGCTCGCCGCCGCGCAGTCCGCAGAGGAGCGCGACCAGCCGGTCGTACAACTCGAGCCCGGCGTCGAGCGCGAGCTGTTCGACTTGGCCGGGCAGGTCGACGAGCTCGCCGCGACGGCGGTAGGGCCGTGCGGTCAGCACGAGGAAGCCGGCCGGGGCGAGCAGGCGTCGGCAGCCGGCGATGATCTCGCCGAGCGCGGTGCTGAATGGCGGGCGACCGCGCCGTCCCTGCCGCCGCGGCAGCTGGGCGAGGTTGTCGGGGTTGTGCGAGTAGCGGTCGTCGTACTTCTCGACCCGGTCGGGGCGCTTGCGGACGTGCCCGTGCAGCGAATCGCCGTAGGGCGGCGAACTCAGGATCAACTGCACCCTGCCCTGCAGCTCGTCGAGCAGCCCGAGTCCGAGCCGGCGCGCGTCGCCGCGGGTGACGAGGCCGCGTCCGGTTGCGCCCTGGTCGCGGGCGAGGCAGAGGTTGGCGGCGCTGATCGCGGCCCAGCGCGGCTCCAGCTCGACACCGATTGCGCGCCGGCCGAGGTGGACGGCCTCGACGAGCGTCGTGCCGATCCCGCACATCGGATCGAGCACGAGCTCGCCGACGTCGCTGTAGGCGCGGATCGCGTTGCGTGCGAGCTCGGGCAGCATCTTCCCCGGGTGCGCGGTCGAGGCCGGCAGGTAGCGGCCGCGCCGCTGGGCGCGCGCTGTCTGCTGCGTGACCGGCCAGACCGACTGTGCGGGCCGCGCGCTCACGCCGCCGTTGCCGCGACGGCGGCGGTCGTCGTCTGCTCGATCGCGTCGGCCGGGCGCCGGAAGACGAGCAGGTCGTGGTGGCACCGGACCGCTCGGCGGTCGTTCGTTGATCGTTTCCGTGCGCTCGCCGCTTGCGCGCGGGCGCCGCTCGCCGCGCCGGGCGTTACCTCCGGCGCCAGCGCGATCACGTGCTGCCAGTACTGGAGCCCTTGTCCCTGGCAGGTGCGCACGATCTCGCCGAGTCCGCTGCTGTCGGTGGTGGCTGTTCCGCGCGCGAGCGCGAGGAAGCCACCTGGCTTGAGCAGCGGCAGCAGCGCCGCCGCGACGCGCTGGAGACGACGCGCGCGCGGGCGCGCGCCGAGCGGTGCGAGCACGAGTGCGGCGCCGCCCCGATTGCGGTGGAGCGGAGTCACGTTCTCCGCTTTCGCCGCGCTCGGCACGAGCGGCAGCGCGCGCCGGCCGAGCGCCGCCGCCGCGTGCAGCAGCTCGCCGCCGCGCAGCTTCGGCACGAGCACGAGCTCACCCGGGTCGCTGTAGTGGGCGATCGCGGCGCGGGCGAGCTCGCGTGGGAGCGGATTTGTGCGGCGCGTGCGTTCGAGGCGCCAGACAGCGAGTGGTTGGCTTTGCGGCAGCTCCGTCGCGCGCGCGTGCTCGTTTTGCATTGAGCCTCCTTTTTCGATCGGGTTCACCAGTCGGGTTCGAGTTCGCAGTGGTGGCGTGTGCGCTCGTGCGCGTCGCGCACCAGCGCGAGCACTGAGCCTTCGCTCGCCGCTGTCCAGGTGCGGGCGACGATCGGCGCCGCGCTCGCGGCGACGCCGTCGGCTGCGCGTGCAGCCCGCTCATGTGATGGCAGGAGCAGGAGGACGAGCGGGTCGCGCAGCTCGCTGCGCGGCAGCGCCTTCGCGTAGCGGCGTGCCTTCTCTTTCAGGCGTCCGTGGTCTTCGCTGCCGCGGTCGAGTTCGAGCAGGAGCTCGAGCGCGGGTTCGCTTGGCAGGTGCAGGCGGCCGTAGCCGTCCGGGGTCGCGATGCCGTCGAGCAGGTCGCGACTGCGCCGCTCGCCCCACCAGCGAGCGAGTTCGCCGCCGGCCTCGCGGGCTTCCTCGACGAGGCGGGTGAAGAACTCGTTGACGGCGAGCTGGTGAGCGAGCTTGCTCGAGCTGGCGATGGCGAGCGCTGCTTGTGCTCGCCAGCGCAGTTCGGCGCGCTCGAGCCCGAGTTCGGCGGCGACGACGATTGCGCCCGCCTCGTCGAGCACCCAGTGGTTTTGGGCGCTGCCCTGCCCGGCGTGTGCGGCCGGTCGGAAGCTTGCAAGCACGCGTAGCTCGCGCAGTTCCTGCAGGCGCTCGCGGGCGGTGCGCTCGGCACGGAAGTGCAGGCGGCGGACTTGTTCCGTCGCCAGCACGCGGTGCTCGTAGCAGTCGAGCGCGATCCGCCGGTCGCGGTCGGTCAGCCGCGAGGCGAGCGCGGCCAATGCCGCGCCGCCGCGCGGAGCGGGCGACTGGGAGCGGATCATTGGCTTTCCCCGGGCTTGTCGCGAGCAGGCCTGCGGCGGTGAGGCGCCTGTTCATGCGCGGACGTGGCCGTTGTGGGGGCGCCGGTCCGGACCGGAGCCCATGTCGGCGCCCATGTCGGCGCCCATGGCGGCGCCGTGATCGGCGCCCCGCTCATGCGCGCGCCCTCCTGCGGCCGCGGCGGGCGAGGCGGGCCTCGACGCGGGCGCGCTCGACGCCGATCCGGGCACGCGAGGCGGCGCGCACCTGCTGGGCCCGCTCCGGGTCGCCGGGCGGCAGTGGTTCTGTCTGGAGGGTGAACGGCCGGCCGGTTTCGCCGGCTTGGCAGAGGCGGGCGGCGGCGGTGTGGCGGGGCAGGTTGGCGAGGTCGTGCGCCGTGAGCTCGGGTTCGAGTTCGCGGGCGAGCGCGTGCGCGTCCTGCAGCGAGAGCTGGAAGTAGAGCTTGGTGCGCGCGTTGGCGGCGAGCGCCTCGCGCATCTCACGCGGCAGCTGGCCGAGGTGCTGGTGGGCGAGGCAGAGCGAGAGGTGGTAGCCGCGGGCCTCGGCGAGCATGTCGGCAAGCGGTGAGGGCAGGGTGAGGTAGCTCTGTACCTCGTCGACGTAGAGCGCGCACTCGGGCCGCTCGTGTTCTGCGCGCCCGGCGCGGGCGAGCGCGGCCTGCCAGACGCGGGCGACGACAAACGAGCCGAGCAGGCGGCTGGTGTCCTCGCCGAGCGTTCCCTTCGGGACGCGCACGAGCAAGAGCCGGCCTTGGTCGAGCACGCGGGTGACGTCGATGCTCGAGCGGGGCTGGCCGACGATCGCGCGCACGTTGCGGCGAAGCAGGAAGGCGCGCAGCTTGTTCAGCACCGGTCCGGTTGCCTGCGCGCGCATGGGCTCGGACAGCTGCTCGTACCATTCCCAGAACGGTTCGAGTCCGACCGGGTCGTCCAGTTCGGCCAGCAGCTGCTCGCGGAAGCGCTCATCTGAGAGCAGGCGTGGGACGTCGGCGAGCGTCGCGCCGGGACCGCTGGCGAGCAGCGTCAAGAGTGCGGCGCGGAGGATGTCGTCCGTGCGCGGTCCCCAGAACTGCTCGTAGACGCGGCGGAAGATCCCGACCAGCTGGTCGGTGACGAGATCGGCGTCCTCGCCCTCGAGCACGTTCAGGCCGGGCGGGGCGGGGTCGAGCGGGTCGAGCAGATCGACCTGCTCTTCGTGGCCGGCGGGGATGCGCGCGAGCAGATCCTCGACCAAGTCGCCTTTCGGGTCGACGACGACGGCGCCGCGACCCGCAAGCAGGTCGTCGAGCGCGAGCCGGGCGAGCAGGGTCGACTTGCCGACCCCGGTCGGACCGAGCAGGTGCAGGTGGAAGCGCGCATCCGTGATCGCGAGCAGGACCGGCTCGCCACGCGTGTCGAGCCCGAGCGGCTTGCCCTGCTCGGGCAGGCCGGCGGGGGGCGGGACGCTGCGCGCACCGGCCCGCACCAGCCCGGCGAGTGCCTGGGGCTCGGGCAGGTGCGCGAGTGCCGCCAGCTCCGAGCTCGAGAGCAGGAAGGCGCCGCGGCCGAGCGCGCGCTGCTCGAGCTTGCGTCGACCGTGCCAGAGGCGGCGGCGGCGCAGGCCAACCGAGCCCTCGTAGGCGGCGAAGGCGCCGCAGAGGGCGTGGATCCGTCCGCGCGCCCGCGCGGCTGTTGGCGCGACGACGGCGACGCGGACGAGCACGCGGAAGAGCGGCTGGCCCGCCTTGGCGAGCGCCTCGCGCACCTCGGGCGCGATCGTCGGATCAGCGGGCGTGCGCCGCGGTGTTGCCGGTGCCGGGCCGATCAGGTCGAGTAGCCGCTGCAGCCGTGCAAGCGGCTGTCCGGCGCGCAGCCTGCGCGCGACGGCGAGCAGACGGGCTTGCTCGCCCGCGGTCGCCGGGCGCGCCAGCACTTGTACGAGCGCTCGCTCCTCCCGTTCGAGTCCGGCGAGCTGGCCGAGCACGAGCCGCAGCGGGTCGGTGCCTTCGCTGCCGCCGAGCAGGCGCCACGGTGGGCCCGAGAGGCGCAGCTCGCAGCACACGAACGTCTGCTCGCCGCTTGTCGTCGGCGCGGCATCATCTTCTTGGAGGCTGGCGCCGGGCCAGGCGGAGAGCAGCGCCCGCTCGACCAGTCCCGGCGGGATCGTGCGCGGGATCCAGAGCCGGAAGGCGCTGCCGCCGCGGTCGGCGGCGATCTCCCAGGCCAGGTGCGGCTGCCCCTGCACGAGGCGGGCGAGGGGGGGACGCACGAGGTCGTGCAGGCTTTTCCACAGGGCGCCGGCGGCCTGTGGATCGAGTTCAGGCGGGACGGCAATGCGAACCAGGCGCGCACCCTCGGCCAAGCGCCGTGCCCGCTGGCGGCGGAACAGCCAGAGCGCGAGCGTGAGCGCGACTGCGAGTCCGGTGAGCGCGCCGAGGTAGGGCAGCGCCTGCGCGAGCGCATGCGCGATCAGGGCGAGCAGATGGTGCAGTTCGCCAGCGGGGTCGCGCAGCAGCCGTACGAGCGGCGAGTCGGGGTGGCGTGGTCGCTGGCGCATTGCTTAGCGGCCGCTCGGCCGGCTGGCGCCGAGGTAGTCGGGCCAGTTGAACGACTCGCGCCGCACGGTCGCGCCGGCGTGGGGCGCGTCGACCATCTCGCCGGGGCCGACGACGATCCCGACGTGGCTGACGTGGCGGGCATCGGCGCCGAAGAAGACGAGGTCGCCCGGCTGCAGGGCCTGACCGGGTTGTAGGCGCGGGCCGGCGTCGTACTGCTGCTGGGCGACGCGCGGCAGAACGATCCCGGCGGCCTGGTAGGCGGCCTGGACGAGGCCTGAGCAGTCGAAGCCGCCCGGCCCTTCGCCGCCCCAGAGGTAGGGCGTGCCGATCTGGGTAAGCGCGAACTGGACCGCCGTTGCCGCGGCCGCGCTCGGCGCAGCGGCTGCGCTGGCGCCGATCTCCGCTGCGTAGATGCTCGCCCAGCGCAGCACCTCGTCGACGTAGGCCTGCGAGTGGTTGTAGGCGAAGACCGCGCCGGGAATGTCCGCCGGCGCCCCGGAGGCTTTCAGGTAGTTGGCGGCGGCGAAGACCGCGTCGGCCGGATCCCAGCGGTCGGCTTTGCCGTCGCCGTTGGCGTCGACGCCGTAGCGGGCCCAGGTTCCGGCGAGGAACTGCATCGGCCCGCCGGCGCCGGCGGAGTTGACGGCCCCTTCCTGCCAGCAGGCCGGATTGGATGAGCGGCCGTGGTCGCACTCGAGCTTGCCGATCCCGGCCAGCAGCGGCCAAGGGACGCCGTAGGGGACGCCCGCCTGCTCGTACAGCAGCAGGTACTGGGGTGGGATGTCGGCGAGCGCGGTTGGTGTCGGCTCGGCAAGGCCGCCGCCGCCGCCAATCGCGTTGCTGGCCGCCGCGAGCACGAGCACGGGCAAGAGCAGGCAGACGGCGATCGCGATCAGCGCGAGCCGCTTCACGCCGTCTGCTCTTCGTCGCGTACAAGTTCGGCCGGGTCGCTGGTGACGAGCGCGTGCTCTTCGGGGCTGGCGACGATCTTGAGCGGGATCCGCTCGTCGCCTGCGACCAGCAGGCCGGAGCCGGTCGGGCAGGCGAGCAGGTAACGGCGCTCGCCGGCGGTGAGGTGGAAGCGCTCGCCGACCTCAGCGATCGCCTGCGGCGCCTGCCGCAACAACAACTGCGTCGCCGCGTTCGACACGACGGCCTGACCGAGCTCGGAGCCCAAGAGGTCGGGCGCGTCCTGGGTGACCGCGGTCAGCCCGCACCAGCGCTTGCGCGAACTCTTCGCCAAGCGGAAGAGGAAGCGGGCGCCGGCCGGCTCGCGCATCAAGAGCCAGGCCTCATCGACGAGCACGCAGCGGCGGCGCAGCGGCCCTTCGAGTTGGCGCCAGATCGCATCGAGCGCGAGCAGCAGCGCCGGCGGCTTCAGCCGCTCGGGCAGGCCGCGCAGCGCGAAGCAGACGAGCGGCCCGTCCGGCCGGGCCGAGGTCGGGCGCGAGAACAGGGCGGAGTGGGAGCCGCTCGCGTAGGGGGAGAGCCGCTCGGCCATGCTCGCGCCCAGGTGGCCTTCGGCGGCGAGGCTCGTGCAGAGGTTCGCAAGCAGGGGAGCCGGCCGCGCGTGCGTGAACGGGTCGGCAGTGATGCCCGCCTGCGCGTAGCAGGCGCGCGCAGCGCGGTCGAGTAGCGCCAGCTCCTCGCCGGTCAGCCCGCCGAGCAGCAGCTCGCAGAGCTCGGCTAGGAAGAGGATCCGCTCGGCCAGCGCTTCGTCGCCGCTTGTGCCGGCGAGGTCGAGGGGGTTGAGCGCGACCGCGTCCTTGCCGGCGAGCGGCAGGTAGGCGCCGCCGACCGCCTCGGTCAGGCGCCGGTACTCGCCCTCGGGGTCGAGCACGAACGCCTGCACGCCGCGGAACAACAAGCGCAGCGCCTCCAGCTTGGCCAGGTAGCTCTTGCCGGCGCCGGAGCGGGCGAGCAGCACGCTGTTGTAGTTCTCGCGCGCAAAGCGGTCGAGCAGCACCGGGGCGCCGGAGGCGGCCAGCCCGTAGAGGATCCCCGTCTCCTCGGCGGGCGGGTCGACTGCCGCAAACGGGAACGACGCCGCTAACGCCTCGGTGTCGAAGGCGCGGCGGAGGCCGAGCCGGTCGAGCCCGAGCGGCAAGGTGGAGAGCCAGCCGTCGAGCGAGCGGAAGCTGGTCGGCACCGTGTGCAAGAGCAGCGAGGCGCAGAGCGCGCGCACCCGCTCGGTCCGTTCGTTGAGTTCTTCCCTCGTGTCGGCGCGCACGGACAGGTAGAGGCCGCTGCGAAAGAGGCGGCTCTCGCCGCGCGCCAAACGGGATGCGAGTTCGTCGGCGTCCTCGGCTGCGGCGGCGACGGTCGGATCGGGCAGCGCGCCGCGGTCGCGTTCCAGCCGTCGCGTCGACTCGAGCCGCGCGCGCTGCCGGCGCAAGCGGTCGGCGGCGAGTGCGGGCGCGAGCGGCTCGACGTGCAGCGCCAGGTCGAGCTCGCCGGCCGCGCGCAAGAGCGGTTCCAGCCAGCCGCGCGCGACCTCGCGCGGATAGCCGACGACAGCGAGCGTGCGCGTCCAGCCAGTACCGACGCGGGCCGCGCCGCGCTCAAGCTCGAGCGCGGGCGGACCGAGCAGCGACCCAGTCTGCGCGCCGTTCGCCGAAGAGCGGCGGCGTCTCAGCATGCGCGTACGACTCCCTCGAGCGTGGCGCCGAGTGGTGGTCCGGGCGGATCGAGCGCTCGCGCGAGCAGCGCGGCCGCCTGGTCACCGTCGAGCGAGCGCAGCTCGACGCCGGCCGCGCGCAACAACTCTTGCGCTTCACCGGCGCGCCGCATCAGCTCGAGCTGCGCGCTCTGCTTCTCGCGCGCGCGAGTACTAAGAACGAGCAGGATCTCGCGCCGGCGCACGCCCTCGCGCGCCGCCAGCTCGGAGAGGAAGCGCAGGTGTGCGCGGGCCGCCTCGGCGAGCGCAGCGACCGGCAGCACGTCCGCTTGCTCTTGCAGCCGTGCGAGCAGCGGGGCGAGCTCGACCGGTTCGGAGCGGACGACGATCTCGATCGGCTCGGCGAGTGCGTTCAGGAAGCGGCCAAACGCCTCCACCAGCGCCGTCTGCTCTTCCTCGCTGCGCAGGCTGAACCCGGTGCCGCTCGCGCGCAACAGCAAGGCGAAGCAGCCGCCGTCGAGCTCGATCAGCCCCGAACGGAGGACCGAGCGCACGGGCAGGTCGAGCGGTGCCAGCTTGCGCTGCGTCGGCAGTAAGGCCAGCGGTGCGGGCAGTCCCTGTGGTGCGAGCACGCGCCGGCGCGGCGTGCGCAGGTGGCGCAGCGCGGCCAGCGCGAGCCGGTCGGCCGGCAGGCTCTCGAAGCGGCCGAGCGAGAGCAGCGTCCCCGCCAGCGCGAGCGGCGCCGCGGCGGCGACCGCGAGCGGCAGCGGCGCAATCGTCGCGGCGAAGGCGTAGCCGCCGTAGGCGGCCAGCGCGGTCGCGAACAGGAGCAGCAGCTGGCGGGCGGTGAGCCCGAAGGCGAGCCGGTCCTCGAGCTCGACGTCGGCGGGCAGGCGCACACGCTCCACCTAGGCCGCCCTTCCGACCTGTGCGAGCACGTAGGTCTTGGCCGCGCGGACGGCCAGCGAGGGCCGGTTGGAGAAGGCGAGCTCCTTCGCCCAGAAGGGGACCTTGACCAGAAGCCAGAGCAGGCAGAGCGCGACCAGCAGGTCGATCAGCGAGCCGGTGACCGAGAGGCCGAGCGCGCTGTGGCCTTCGCTGGTGAAGAAGACGCGCACCGCGGTTGCGAGCAGGAACGCCTGCGCCACCTGCACGCCGAGCGCCGCGGTCATGCCGCGCCACCACAAGCGCGCCAGCCCTTCCGTCTGCGGCAGTGCATGTGCAATCAGCATCAGCGGCGCCGCGCAGACCAAGACGACGATCAGCGCGGCGCGGACGATGTAGAGCACGAGCAGGATCACCGCCACGACCGCGCAGGCGAGCCCGAGGAAGATCAGGAAGATGCCGCCGGAAGCGACGGCGCCGACGATGAACTGCTTCAGGCTGGCGCTCGCCTGCGCCGGATCGACGCCGCCGGCGAGAAAGCCGAACGAGAACGCATCGGCGATCGCGATCAGCTGCCCGCTCAAGGCGAGCGAGGCGTTGGCGACGATCGCCGCGAAGGCGAGGCGCGGCAGCGCGTCCTTCAAGGCGTAGCGGCTCTGCACCGTCTCGTGTCCCATCACCAACGCGCCGGCGATCACGATCAGCAGCACGAGCAGCGCGTCGGCGATCCCGAGCGAGTAGGCCCACAGCTGGCCGACGCGGCCGGCGCTGACGACCTGCGGCGTCGACAGCAGCGTCTTCCCGACCAGCTCGAGCGCCGGGTTGAGTGCGTCGGTGACGAGATGGCGGAACCAGTCGTCGATCGCCTTCTTGATCTGGCCGGGGATGTCCCAGAAGGCGGGGTGGCTCTCGCCGCCGCCGGAGACACTGCCGCCGGAGCCGCTGCCGGAGCCGTTGCTCGGAACCGGCGGCCCGACCTGCACGCCCGAGCGGCCGTTGCCGGGGGCGATGTCGATCGTGAACTCGCGCTGCGATTTCGCCGGCCGGCACCAGTCCGCCGAGGGGGGATCCTGGTCGGAGAGCTCGAGCCAGAACGACCAGCTGCCCGCCTTGGTCGGCACGCCGCTGACGAGGCCATCGGAGGCGAGCGACAGACCCGGCGGCAGCGCGCCGCTCAGGATCGTGAACTGGTAGGGCAGCGCCGGTCCGCAGCCGCCGTCGCCGCGGAACTGGTGGCTGTAGTAGGAGCCGACGCCGCCGGTCGGCACCTGGTAGCTGTCGTCGGTGAAGCGGATCGCCAACGCGCTCGGCACGACGACGAGCGCCAGCAACGACAGGACCGCCGCGACGCGGGCGATGCGCGCGAGCGCGCGGATCATCCGCCGACGACGCGCTGCACGACCGTCGCCAGCACCGGCGCCAGCAGCGCGAGTGCGTAGCCGATGATCGCCGCCTTGATCGATCCCTTCGCGCGCTCGAGCGCGGCCGGGTCGCCGCCGGCGAGCAGGTAGCGGATGCCGCCGATCGTCAGGAACAAGGTCGCGAGTGCCGCCAGCAGGCCGGTCAGCCAGACGCGCAGGTTCGAGAGCACGCTGTTGATGTCGCCTGCGGCGAGCGCGGCCGGCGCCAGCGCGAGCGCGAACGTCGCGGTCAGCGTAAGCGCGAGTGTCAGCTTTCTCTTCATCTCCTCCTTCTCCGGTGTCGACTCGGCCCGCGCAGCCGGCGCGCGCGCCGGTCCGCTCATCCCTTGTGATCTGGGGTCCCGGTGATGCGACCTGTGCGTGTCACGCCGACCACGCGAGCACTACTCCAATGCGCTTTTCGGTGCCCAAAAGTGACAAGCGGTTGCCCGAGAAAGAGGAACAGGCGCCGTTCGGCGCGCAGGCGGCGTACGACCAGCGTGTTGTAGGCGATGTTCCCCGCGGCGGCGATCCGCGGCAGCGGCACGCCGTCGATCCTGGTTTGCAGAATCAGCTCCGCCTCGTCGCGGCTGATCGCGCCGGCGGCGACGGCACGCTCGAGCAGTTTGTCGACGTCGTTGCGCGCAGGCAGCGCCGCGCCAGCGGTCAGCGGTCGCGGTGGGAGCTCGCGGCGGCGATGCCGATCGCGCGTGAACTCCGCCAGCGCGGCGCGCCGCGTCTCCATGATCAGATTGGCGGCGATCTTGCTCGGTCGCCGCTCGAGTGGGTAGCTGCGGATCTGCTGCCAGGCGTGTCCGAGGATCAGCGCCCACAACTCCTCGCGATCGCGCTCCTCGAAGATGACGCGCTCGGCCAAGCGCGTCAGCCCCGGCGCGAGCGCCTCGAGCACAACGCGGGCTGCCAGCGGCTCGTTGCGCGCGATCCGCACCAGCGGACGCAGCAACGCGTCCTTGGAAGCGGCCGAGGCGTCGCTACGCAAGAACGCGATTAGCCGGGGCGGCTCCGGAAACGCGGCCAAGGCCGGCTCGGTTCGCGCCCAGTCGCGCAGACGCTGCGGCAGGATGCCGCGCACGAGTCGGCGCCAATCGCGATCGAGATCCGAGACATGGTCAGCCGTCACGGGGGCCCTCCTCTGTCGTTTGCAGATGCGGTCGAGAGGCTGGCGGAGGCCTGTGACCGTGCTGTGACCGTGCAGTGACAGTGGCCCGACGGGGATGGCCGAAAAGGCCACTTGCGAGCGCCACCGGCCGGGTGTAAAAGCGTTAGCGCTCAGCGTTCGAGTTCAGTCGGTTCTGCGGCCCCGACCTGCCCACGGGGGTGGGCGCAACGAAGGTCGAATCAGAACCGAAGCGTCAAGTCGCCGGCGCTCCGCCTGCAGGGCACGCCGCGGCGCCCGTTACTTTTCCCGCCGGTCCGCGACGGACCAAGGTGGAGGGCGTCGCCGAATACGCCTTCCGGCACCACCGAACAGAGATCTACCGCTACCTGCGCCGCAGGACAAAGAGCTCCGACCAAGCGGAGGAGTTGACGCAGCAGGTGTTCGCCGACGCGGCAATCACACTCTCGCGGATGGACGCCGGCCCCGGCTCGGTGCTCGGCCTGCTGTACACGATCGCGCGCCGTCGCTTCGCCGACGAGGCCCGTCGCAACGGGCAGCACGGCGAACAGGTGCCGCTTCAGGATGTTGGTGACGAACTGCCGGCGCCCGAATACGGCAGCGAGCTCGCCCACGCGATCCGCGAGGCGATCACCCAGCTCCCGGACGAGCAACGACGGGTGGTCTGCCTGAAGCTGATAGAAGGCTGCTCCTTCGCCGAGATCGCGAGCCTGATCGGCGTCAGCGAAGCGGCCGCGAAGATGCGCTTCCAACGCGGGCTGGCGGCCGTGCGACGCGAACTCGAACGCCAAGGAATTCAGCCTGAAGTCACTTGAGGGCAAGCTGACGCTCGACTCGGAAGTGATCGAGCTGCTCAAAAACGACGCCGCGCTGCTCGCGATCGCCGACGCCGTCGCAGCGACCCAGGCACGACGCGGAGACGCTGCGGATGAGGCCGATCGCGGCCAGCAAGCGACACCGGGTGAGCGTTCCTTGTAGACGCGTTACTTTTTCCGCGGCCACCCGACGTACCGAGTAGAAGCGCCTATCGCACGGGGAGGCTGCGTTGTTGCGGTCGCGTCCTGACAGGGCCGAGCCAACCGAAATAGGGGAGGAAGTTGCGCAGCGGCCAGCGCCTTCGCGGCCGCCGACGAGGGCTCCGGGGCGCGACTGTCACAGCACTGTCACAGCACTGTCACAGCCGCCGCGTAGGAAATGCGGGCGATGAACGGACGCGACTGGATCCGCCGCCACAGCACCGCGACGACGGTAGCGCCGGAGCGGAACGGCGCCGGCCCGGCCGAGGCCGTGCGGATCCGCGAGCGCGAAGCGGAGGGCCCGGCGGCCGCCCGGCTGCGGCCCAACGCGCAACGGCTGCTGCAGCCGCTGCCGCTGGTCGGGATGCTGTTGGTGCTGATCGCGCTCGTCGGCTACTGGTCCGTCTACCGCGCCTCGACCACACGCACACCCGTGCTCGTCGCCGCGCACGCCCTTTCGGCCGGCAGCGTGCTGCACGCGAGCGACCTGCGCACCGGCGAGCTCGCCGGCGATGGGCGCACGATGGCCGCGCTCGTGCCCGAGCGTGAACTCGACGCGGTGCTCGGCCGCACGCTCAGCGTCGCCGTCCCGGCGGGCACGCCGCTGCCGCGCGCGGCGCTCGGCAGCCGTGCCAGTGGGACGGCGGCATTCACGCTCGTACTGCCCGCGCTACACGCGCTCGCCGGCCAGCTCGCTCCCGGCGACCGCGTCTCGGTGATTGCCACCTACGGCAGCGGCAGCGGCCAAGCGCGCACGAAAGCGATCGCGCGCGGGCTCGAAGTGCTCTCGATCGGCAGCGCCCCGAGCGGAATCGACAGCGCCGCCGCCTCGATTCCGATCACGCTCGCGCTCCCCGATCCCTCGCTCGCAAGCGCGCTCGCCCTCGCCAACTCGGACGCCAAGCTCGATCTACTGCGCGAGAGCGGCCGCGCCCGCGCGGCGCCGATCCCGCCCGCGAGCGAAACCGGAGGGCCGTGAGCGGGCAGCGTCCGGCGGTCGTGCTCGCGCTGACACCGGTCGCCGAGCGAGCGATCGAACCGCTCCTGTTCGGAGCGCAGGCGGTAGTCGAGCCGCTCGCCTCGGTCGGCGAGGCAGACGAACTCGACCACGAGCTCGGGCCGAACACCGAGGCAGTCCTGCTCTCGCCGGATCTGTCCGGACTGACGCCCGCCCACTGTGTCCGCGCCCGCGCACGGGGTGCGCGCCTGGTCGGGATCGCGCTCGACGAGGACGACCGCCAGGCGCTGAGCGCGCTCGCCGTCGACGAGACGGTCGACGCAGAAGCCGGCGCCGACACACTCCGCCGCGCCCTCCACGAAGCGCCCACCGCACCGACCCCCGCCCCTCCGACAGCCGCCGCGAGGTCCGAGCCGCAGACGGGTAGCGTGATCGCCGTCATCGGCAGCAAGGGCGCACCCGGCGCAAGCGAGTGCGCCGCCTCGCTCGCCGCGCTCGCAGCCCGACGTTGGCCGGCGCTCCTCGTCGAGCTCGACGCGCTCGGCGGCGCCCTCGACCTGCGCCTGGCCGCCGACGCCCACCAGGGATCACTGCTCGGCGTCGCCCGCGCCGCCGACGCCGGCGAGAGTGCACTCCGCGAGCTGCTCGAGCGCTGGCTGGCAACGCGCGAGGGCTGGCCACCGGTGCTGCTCGGACCGGCGACGCTCGCACAAGCGCTACCCGAGCTCGCCCGCCCCGGCGCAGTCGCCAAGGCGCTGACCGCGCTCGCAGCAGTCACGCCACTGACCGTGCTCGACGTCGGCTTCCAGCTCGAGCAAGGCGACGAGGTCGGACCGGTCACGCGCATTCACCGCGAGGCGCTCGTCGCCGCCGACGCCGTGCTGCTCGTGCTCGGCGCGCGCGAGGACCAGCTCCGTGCCGGGCTCGCGCAGCTCGAGCTGCTGCTCGACAAGCTCGCGATCAAACGCGAACGCCTGCGGATCGCCGCCAACGCCCTCGGCGGACCCGGCGCCATCGCGGCGGCGGAGCTGAGCGACACGCTCGCCCAGCGCCTCGCCGAGCGCGGGCTCGCGCTCGACGCGGCGCTGCCCTGGGACGGACGCGCGCTCGCAAAAGCGACCCGGGCCGGGCTGCCGCTCGCGATCGCGCACCCGCGCGGCCGCTACACGCGCACGCTCGCGCGGCTGCTCGAGCAACTGTTCCTGCCGGTCGCACCCGAACCGCGCGAGCGCAAGCGCATGCTCATCCCGCCAGCACCGAAGGAACAGACCGAAGAGGTGGCGCTGCCGTGGCGGAGCTCGTAACCGACCCGCGCGAACTCGTGCGCGTGCGCGTCGAGCGGGCGCTCGCCGCCGAGGAAGTCAACCTCGCCAGCGAACAGGGACGGGCGCGCGCGCAGACGCTGATCGAGGAAGTGCTGCACGCTTACGAGGCCGACGCGCTCAACGGCCAGGAAGGCGAGCTCGCAGCCGAGGAACGCGAACAGCTCGCGCGCGAGCTGCGCGACGACCTGATCGGCCTGGGCGCGATCGCGGAACGGATGCTCGCCGACCCATTCGCGCAGGAGTGGATGATCAACGGGCCCAAGCGCGTCTTCCGCGACACCGGCGAGCGGATCGAGCGCGTCCCCGACCTCACCTTCCACGATGACCGCCAAGTCCGCTCCTTCCTGGAACGGCTGCTCGAACAGGTCGAAGGCAAACGGCTCGACCGGATCACACCACGCGTCGAGGCACGCCTCCCCGATGGCTCCCGACTCACCGCCGCGATCCCACCCGTCTCCTCGAACGGCCACCCGATCTGCACGATCCGCCGCTTCCGGCTCGGCGCCGGCACCCTGGCCGAACTGGTCGAGCTCGACTTCATCAGCGACGAGGCCGCCGACTTCCTCACCGCCTGCGTCCGCGCAGGCAAAAACATCATCGCCGCGGGCCGCGTCTCCAGCGGCAAAACCACCCTCCTCAACGCGCTCGGCCGCGCGATCGCCGGTAGCGAGCGGATCGTCGTCTGCGAATCCTCCGCCGAGCTGCAGCTACCCGCGATCCTCCCTAACTGCATCGGCTACGAGGCGCGACCAGCCAGTCCCGACGGCCTCCCCGCCGTTACGCTCGAAGACCTCGTCGCCGACGCGCTGCGCATGAACCCCGACCGCATCCTCGTCGGCGAATGCCGCGGCCCCGAGACGATGGCCATGCTCTGGGCGTTCGCTACCGGCCACGCCGGCATGACCAGCGTCCACGGCGAATCCGCCGAACACGCCCTCCGCAACCTCGTCCGCTTCGCCCTCACCAGCGGCGCCCGCGTCGAAGCCGAACAAGCACTCGACTGGCTGCGCGAGATCGACGTCGTCGTCCACTGCGACCGCCCGCGCAGCTTCGACGGCGGCGAACGCCGCTTCCTCCCCCGACGGATCGACGAAATCGTCGAAGTCGCCGGCGTGGAAGGATCTCGACTGACCTTGAACCCGCTCTTCGACGGCGTCGGACCCAACCTCCGCTGGCTCGGCAGCGAGCCGTTATTCAGCGCCGACCTCGTGAGGGCCGGATATGAGGTACCCAGGTGATAGGGCCTCGGCCAATGCTGCGCCTTTCTGCGGTCGGTGTCGCAGTCGCACTCGCAGGCTCGGCGTGTTCCGGAAGCTCGAGCCATAAAACGAACTCGCCCACGACGACAGCGCGCACTCAGAGCAACACGTCAAACACTGAGGCGACATTGACCGCCGCGGCACGTGCGGCGATTCAACTGGACCACCGCATGTCGGTACGCGTGCTTTGGACGAATTCAGTTCCAGCACGACCGCGTGCCACGGCCGGTCCCGCCCTCGCTGTCTTACGCCGTTCCGTAGCTGCTCGCGCTCGACGCGGCATCCGCGTCCGGGTTCTGTCGGAGCGCTTCCGCGTGATCAGCATCCACCTCGATCCGTCGTACGAGCGCGCAACAGCTGTCGTGTACGACCCACAGCGCGTACGGCCCTATGGCCGTGATGGACACCCACTCGGTCATGCCGTCGCGCTCAAGGAGCGGGCGCGCCTGGAATTGAGGCGTCTTGGATCCGGCATGCGTTTCGTCGTGTGGAAGGTGACGCCGATCAAATGAGCACGCGCGGCGTTCTCGTCGTCACCGGAGCGATCGTCGCCTGCCTTTGGGTCGCTTCTGTTGCGCGTGCAGACACGATCAAGATCGGCGTGTACTCGCAGAAGGAATCGTCGTCACACGCAACAGCTGGCGCGTCCATCACAGCTCGGGGCTCCAGATCGGCGCGCCACCCGTCAGCCGGCGCGCACGAAGGGTCGACGCAGCTGATTGCGACGCCGCGGGCGCACGGGAACGACATCGTGCCTTACCCAAGCCTGCCGAGCACCTCGCCGTTTCTCCGCGACACGCACCCGCTCGGTCCGGGCTCGTTCTGGTACTCGGATGGTTCCGGCCACACGTGCATCTACATGCCGAGCAGCGTGCTGCCCTGTTACACCGTTACGGCTGGAGGCGGCGGAGCTCCGGCTGGGCCGGGAGTGAATCCGGCGGCGATCGCGGCGGCGATCGCGGCGCGGCTTGAGCTGTTCCCGGGGCGGATCCAGGCGAGCCCGTCTGTAAGCCGCGGCGGCTTGACCGGGGCGGATTCCTGGTTCTGGCTCGCGCCGGCGCCGCGGCGTGAGGTGTTGTCGATTTCGCTGCGCGGCGAGCGGGTCAGTGTCAGCGCCGACCCGAGCATCGAGTGGCGCTTTGGTGACGGTGCCGTATTGGTCGGCGGAGCGGGGCGACCGTACACGGCGGGGCCGCCGCCGGCCGATGCGATTCGGCACCTGTACGAGACGCGTTGTCTACCGGGCGATGTGGGTCCCTACGTCCTGCCAAGCTGCGCCGCGCGCGGCTATCCGCTCGACGCGCTCGTGCACTGGGCGATCTCGTTCGAAGCAACCGGGCCGGTGTCGGCGAGCGGCTCGCTTCCCAGCCGGACGACGAGCGCCGGCGTTGCGTATCCGGTGAGCGAGGCGCGCGCCTTCCTGCTCGGGGGAGGCGACCGGTGACGGGCTTCCTGCTTGGGCTGCTGTTCGCGGCGGGCGTCGGCATCGTTTGGGCCGGTCTCACGCGTTCAGAGGACGCCGCTGGCGATGGCGTGCTTCGCCGCTTCATCGAGGCGCATCGCCGAAGCGTCCCGACCCCGCGTTTTGCCGCGCTCGGCATCGTGGGGGCGTTTGTTCTTGGTGCGCTGGCGTGGTCGCTGGCGCGGATGCCGGTGCTTGCTGTGGTTGGGGCGTTCGCCGGGGCATATGCGCCGGTCGCGCTTGACCTGCGCCGGCGCGAGGCTGGTAGGCGCGCGCGGGAGCGTGCTTGGCCGGCGGCGCTCGCGCAGCTCGCCGACGCGCTGGAGGCGGGGATCGCGTTCCCGGCCGCGATAACGCTCGTTGCGGAGGGCGGGCCCGAGCCGCTGCGAGCCGAGCTGGCGGCGTTTCATGCTCGGCTGCGCGCCGGTGGTCTGGCAGCGGCGCTCGCGGGCCTACGCGAGCGGGGGGAGCGGACGAACGACACGATCGCGCTGCTCTTGCGCGCGGGGCTGCTCGAGCTTCCGACGGGTGGATTGGCGCCGGTGCTGCGCGAGCTGTCGGAGGTTCTGTCGGAGCGGTTCGAGGCGCGCGAGAAGGCGCGCTCGCGCGCCTCGACGCTGCAGCTCGAGGCAGCAGTGCTGGCGCTGAGCCCGATCGCGCTGCTGCTGCTCGTCGGGGCCGCCTCGCCCGGCTACCTCGATGCCTACCGGACCGCCGGTGGAACGGTCGTGGCCGCGATCGGAGCGCTGCTGATCTTCGGCTGTTACTTGCTGATGCGCCGGCTCGGGCGCGTGCCTGAGCCGCGGCGGACGGGGGTGCGCCGGTGAACGCGCTGCTCGCGCTGTCGACCTTCTGCCTGCTCACCGGCGGGCTGGTGCTCGCGCACTTCTGCTTCGGCCCCCGTCGGCCCGCGCTTGCGGTTCGGCTGGCGCGGGCGCAAGGAGCGGCCGTCGCCGGCTGGTCGCAGGGCTGGCCGTTCCGGGTCGAGCCGCCGGCCGCGCTCGCCCGGGTACTCGAGTCGTATCGGCGCGACCTTCGCCGCGCGGGCAGTGGCAAGACGCTGCCGCGCTTCCTGGCGGAGAAGGCGCTGCTCGCGGTCGCGACCCCGCTGGTGCCGTTGTTGCCGTACGCGGCCGCGGTCGGGCGCCTGCCCTCGGCGGGGATCGCGCTGTTGTTCGTGCTCGCTGGCTTCTTCGTGCCCGATCTGATCTTGCGTGCGGAGGTGAAGCGCCGGCGCGAGGCGATCTTCCTCGACCTGCCGGAGGCGGTCTCCGTGCTGGCGCTGGCGCTGCGGGCGGGCCAGTCGCTGCGCCAGGCGCTCGAGCTGGCCGCGCGCGACAGCGCCGGTCCGCTCGGCGCGGAGTTGCAGCGGGCGCTCTCGCTGGCGCGCCGGGAGCGCGGCCTCGGCGAGCGCGAGGCGCTCGTGCGGGTCGCGCGCGAGGCGGGCGAGCCGACCTTCGCCCGCTTCGCCGAGTTGCTGGCGGCGAAGGAGAGCCCCTACCTGGAGTTCCTGCGCCAGCAGGCGCGTGAGGCGCGTGCCGAGCAGAACCGTTACCTCGAGCGCGCCGCCGACCGTGCCTACCTGGCGATGCACGCGCCGCTCGCGCCTTTGCTGGCGGTGCTCGTGCTGCTGATCGCCTACGGCTTTCTCCGCTTCCTCGCCCACACCGTGTAACCGCGACTTCAAGGAAAGGGGGTTCAGATGCTCGACGCGCTTTGGTTCCGGCTTCTGGAGTGGGCCGACCGCGTCCGCCGCGAGGAGCGCGGCGACAGCCTGGTCAACTGGGTCGTGCTCGCGGTCGGCCTCGCCGCCGCCGCCGCGGCCGTGGTTGCGCTGCTGCGGCCGGCGATCGAGACGGCCGGACAGAAGATGGTCAACTTCATCTCCGGCGGCTAGCCGCGATGCGGTCACTCGTCCGCAGGCTCCCGGCCGAGGACGGGCAAGCGCTGATCGAGGGCCTGCTCGCACTCGGCCTGGTGCTGCTCGTCGTCGTGGTCGCCGTGCAGGGGTTCGCCTACGCGCACGCGCGCTCGGTCGCCGCGGCCGCCGCCCAGGACGGGGCGAGGACGGCCGCGGTCGGCGGCGCAAACGCCGGCGTCGCGCGCGCAGACGCAATCCTCCAGGCGGCCGGCGGCGCCGGCGCCTCGCTACACGCGTCAGCGCGCGTCGACGTCGACGAGGTGACCGTGCGGATTACCGGCTCGGCGCCGCGGCTGTTCCCGCTCTCGCTCGTCCTGCCGAACGTGGTCGCAAGCGCAAGCCTGCCGCTCGAGCGCTACCCACAGGCGGAGGCAGGACCATGAGCCTCCGGCGGCGCCTGCGCGACGAGCGCGGACAGGGGCTGATCTCGGCGCTGATCCTGCTCGCCGGCGTGCTGCTGCCGCTGCTCTTCCTCGTGCCCTTGTTCGCGCGCCTCGAGCAGGGACGGCTTGCCGCCGAACAGGCGGCGCGCGATGCAGTCCGCGCGGCGGTCGAGGCGCCGAACCCGAACGCCGCCCAGACAGCCGCCGCGAACGCACTAGAACGCGCGCGAGCGCAAACCGGCGAGCCGCTCCGGCTCGAACTGGACGGCCAGTTCGCGCGCGGCGGAGTCCTCACCGCGCGCGTCCGCACCAGCGTGGCCTTTGCCAGCCTGCCCGTCGTCGGACGGTTCGGCACGATCGAACTCAGCGGCCGCGCCAGCGCGCCCGTCGACCGCTACCGCAGCCTGCTCAGCGGGAGCTCGCCGTGAGCGGGCGGCTTCGCTCCCGGTTCGGCGATGAGCGCGGTGCGGTGCTGGTCGCGGGACTGCTGCTCTCGCTCGCGCTAATGATGGTGATCGGCGCTGGCGTCGACATCGGCCACGCCTTCATCGTCCGCCGCGAGCTCGTCTCGCTCGCAGACGATGCCGCCCTCACAGGCAGCCAGGTGCTCGACCTGCAGGCACTCCACCAAGGCCGGCTCGCGCTCGACCCCGAGCAGGCCCGCGCCGCGGCGTTACAGACGCTCGCCGGCGAGCCCGGCCTGCGCGGCCAAGCGACGGCGAACAGCGCCGACGTACAGGTCGAAGTGCAGCGGCGCGTACCGACGATCCTGCTGCGTCTGGTCGGCGTCTCGACGCTCACGGTTGGCGCCCACGCAACCGCGGCGCCGCGCGAACCATGACAACAAGACGACGAATCGCGGCCGCGGCCGGTGCCGCCAGCTTCGCGCTTTGTGCCGGCCTTCTTCGCCAACCTCCGCTTGGGCTCGTACGGCTCACGCTGCTGGGCGCGGCACTCGGCGCGGTTGTCGACAGCGACCTCTTCGAGCGGCGGATCCCGAACCGGATCGTCATACCGGCGGCATTCGCCTGCGCGGCGGCGTGGGCGGCGAGCGGGATCGCGCCCTTCGCGCTCGTCGACGGACTCGTGCTCGTCCTCGCCCTGCTCGCGCTCAGCCTCTTCCGTCCGGAGGCGCTCGGAATGGGCGACGTCAAACTCGCGCTGCTGCTCGTGATCGGACTCGACGGCCGCGCGGTGCTTGCACTGCTCGTTGCGCTCGCGCTGGCCGCGGGGTTCGGTCTCCTGGTGTTCGTCCGCTTCGGGCGTAGTGCCGCTTCTCGCAATCTGCCGCTGGCGCCCTTCTTCGCGGCCGGGGCGCTGATCGCGCTGATCGCATGAGTGCCGCCCGCAAGTGGCGGAGGTGTCTGCCCACGCTTACGCGGGCTCTGGTGTCGCTCGCGCTCCTGGTTGCGCTCTGGCTGTTTCGGCCAGGACGGCCATCGCTGCCGCGCTCGTTCTCCGCGCCGCTCACGATCGAGACGATCGAGGGCCTGACCGTCTGGTTGCTCTGGCTGGTGGCGGCGTTGTTCTCGCTCGCGCTTCTCCTCACACCACGGCGGGCGAGGGCGCGGCTATCCGTCGCAACGGTTCGGCGATCGCCCGGTACGTCCGGTCGGTCGCCACGGCCTAGAGACCGGCCGCGATCTCAACCGCCCTCGCTTGTGATCGTTTCGCCCGAGCGCACTGCGGACGCCCTGATGAACGGTCGCACTGCCGCGGCCGAACAGCCATCGCCGGTCGAGCCCGCCGCGTCCGCGCCAGACGTCGCGCTACCGACTCCCCCGCAAATCTCCGTGCTCGGTCCGCTGACGATCAGCGGCGGCAAGCGAAGCCGTCGCGGCCTGCGCGCGCGAGCGCTCGAACTCATCGCCTACTTGGCGCTCCACCCGCGACCCGTGCACCGCGATGAATTGCTCGAAGCATTCTGGCCGAGCGCCGACCCCCGACTGACGCGGCCCCGACTCCGCCAAGCGGTCCGCGACGCCCGACGACTGCTCGGAACCGCGATCGTGGGCGAACACGAAAGCTACTGGCTCGACCGAGCGCATGCCGACGTCGACCTCGACGAACTCGAGCGTCTCTTAGCGGCGGCGAACATGGCCGAACCCGAAAACGCGCAGGCGCTGATGGAGAGCGCGTTGCGGTTGTTCCATGGAGAGCCGCTCGCTGGCGCGGACTACGCCTGGAGCGAGGGGGAAGTACGAAGGGTGCGCGCGACGTTCGTCGATGTGCTCGAGCAGGTCGCTCGTCACCGGCTCGAAGCTGGTGAGGCACGGGCTGCCCTCGAAGCAGCCGAGCGAGGCCTCGAGGTGGACACGCTGAACGAGTCGCTCTGGCGCCTCGCAATGGAAGCGGAAAGTGCACTCGGTCTCCGCGAGGCCGTCGCCGAACGATACGAGCGATTGCGCACACTGCTTGATGAGCGCCTCGGCCTCGAGCCAGCGCACGAGACGCGGCTCCTCCACCGCGGCCTGCTCGCACAGACCTAACGCCCGGGCTTGTCCTGCCGGCGACATCGCTCCGTCCGGCCCCCGGAGTAGCCTGGATTACGCCCCACGTCAGCGGGGACCTTCGTCGTCCCCGCAGGCGGCCGGGCTAATAGCGCGTCGCCGACGCGTGCGTACGAAGGAGAGCAAGTGGCCGCGATCGCTACTGCCACGACTCTCCGCCTGAACGGCTTCCGGCTCGAGCCCTCGACGGAGAGTTTCACCGCCTACCGCGCGCCCATGCCCGCGGACGGCGACCTGCGTGAGCTGCGACGCTCGCTCGAATCGACCTGGACGATCTACCGCGAGGACGACGAGATCCTCTCTGTGCCGCGCGCCGACCCGCCGGCGACCGATTTCGGTGAAGCCGTCGAGATCCGCTGCCACGACCACCTGGGCTTCCTCAGCTTCCTGATCAACGATGCGCTTCCGCGGGCGATCTCGAGCTATCCCGCGTTCAAGCTGCGCCCGTTCACGTTCCTTGGTCAGAAGCAAGAGCTGGTGGCCGCGGCCGCAAAGGGCTCCGGCGTCGCCGGTCGCTCACCGCTGATCGCCAGCTTCCTCGAGCGTCCGAAGTACGAGCTTGTCGCGCGGCTGGTTGAGCTGCGCGACGGCGATCCGTTCATCGGCCTGTTCGTCGACGTCGGCACGCGACGCCAGATCGTCGCCTCCTTGCAGGAACTCGCTGCCGCCGGCGTCGACCTGAGCGGGCTCGACGTCGTCTGGCGGAACCCGCCGCCCGATACGCGTCACCTGGTCGGCCGGATCGGCCGGCTCGACGGCGACCGCCTCGAGCTGTCCGAGGTCATCGACGGGCCGACCGAGCTCGCCGCGGCCGACGTCGCGCTCGAGAGCTCCTCAGCGGCGTTCAAGCGCTGCTTGGGGCATCTGCTCGGCGACAAGTACGAGTCGTTCGATAGCGCCCGCCGCGCCCAGCAGGACCTGCTGCTGAACGGCCCGGCCCGCGAGCAGCTGATGGAGGAGATGGAGAAGTTCCTCGCCAAGGCGTCCCCGCTCGAGCTCGCACCCGACCTGACATGCGACATCGGCGAGCGCGTCGGGCTGGGCAATGACAGCGACTACCAGACGGTGCTCAAGTCGCGGCCGGTGCAATACTGCTTCGACCCGGCCAAGACAAAGCGTCACATGTACGCCTGGCCGGGCCTCGAGAGCTTCGGTCCGTTCAGCCGCGACACGTTCCCGAAGAAGAGCCCGCGCCTGCTCGTGGTCTTCCCGGACACGGTGCAGGGCAACGCCGAGTCTTTCCTCGCCGCGCTCCGGGACGGCGTCCGCGTCCACGGCAAGGCGGCGTTCGGCTCCGGGTTCGTGCGCACCTTCGGGCTCGTCAATCCCGAGTTCGTCCTGGCCCCGGTGCCCTGGCTGCAGTCGGGCTCGCGCCAGCCGGTCGAGCTCTACCGGCACACGATCGAGCAGGCGCTCGAGCGCGAGTCGGGCTTCGACGCGGCGATCGTCGTGTTGCTCGACGAGCACGCGCAATTTCCGGACGTGCGCAGCCCCTACCTGCACTCGAAGGCGCTCCTGCTCACCAACGGCATCCCGTCGCAGGAGGTGCGCGCGAGCAAGCTCAGGGTGCCGCCGAACGCGCTCCAGTACATCCTCCAGGACATCTCGCTCGCGCTCTACGCCAAGATGAACGGGATCCCGTGGACGGTCGACCACGACCTGACGATCAACGACGAGATCGTGATCGGACTCGGGATGGCCGAGCTGTCCGGCAGCCGCTTCGAGAAGCGCCAGCGCTTCGTCGGCATCACGACCGTCTTCCGCGGCGACGGCAATTACCTGCTGAGCAACCTGTCGCGCGAGTGCTCCTACGACGACTATCCGGACGCGCTCCGCGCCTCGACGCTGCAGGTGCTGCGTGAGATCAAGGAGCGCAACGGCTGGCGGCCCGGCGATACCGTGCGCATCGTCTGCCACTCGTTCAAGCCGCTGAAGAAGATCGAGCTGGCCAGCGTCATGGCCGAGTGCGTCGAGGAGCTCGCCGGCGAGCAGAACGTCGAGTTCGCCTTCCTCACCGTCGGTAGCGACCATCCGTTCGCGATCAGCGACCTGGCCCAGGAGGGCCAGCCTCTGCGCAGTGGTGCGACGAAGGGCCAATACGCACCCGAGCGCGGCACGATCGTGCAGATCGGCCGGTATCAGCGGCTGCTTGCGACGAGTGGGCCGACTCTGATCAAGCGGCCGGGAGCGCCCCTGCCGCACCCGCTCCACGTGCGCTTGCATCCGCAGTCGACGTTCCGCGACCTCGCCTATCTCACCGAGCAGGTGCTGAAGTTCACCTCGCTGTCGTGGAAGTCGACGCTGCCGGCGAAGAAGCCGGTGACGATCTACTACTCGGAGCTGATCGCCGGCTTGCTCGCCCGGTTCCGGGCCGTCCCCGACTGGTCGCCGGCAGTGTTGAATACCAAGCTGCGCGCCAGCCGCTGGTTCCTGTGAGCGAAGCGATCGTCAGCGTCGTCGCTGATCTGCTGGCGCGGCTCGAGGCGCGCGTCGCCGGAGCCGGCTGGCCCGCGCCGGAGGCGGCCTTCGCCTCCCAGGTCGTGCTGGCGTCGGACGCGGAGAGCGAGACGAGCACGCGTCGGCGCGACCTCGTCGCCGCGGCCGTGGCCGACACCGATCTGGCCCGCTGGCGGGAGGCGCCCGTGTTGGCCGCCGCCGGCTATGTGCTCGACGGAAGCTCCGAGCTGACCGACAGATGGCTCGCAGGCGTCGCTCGCCTGGCGGAGCGAGACCCGTTCCCGCCCGACCGCGCCTCGTTCTTCTACCGGCCGGTCGAGTTGCTCGGTCTGGCGCGCGGGGCGGTCGTCGCAGGGTCCGCTGCCGACTTGTTCCACACCTGGCTCGCCGACGTCGCCCGCCAGGGCGAGGCGCGCGTGCCGGGGGACATATGGCACCGCGGCCTCGGCGCCGCCGCCGCCGACGCCCTCGGCGTGCCGTGGTCGCTGTCGGTGACGGTGTCGGACATCGAGACAGCCGGGGTCGACGAGGTCGCGCTCATCGCCTGGTTGTCGACGAACCAGCCCGCAACCGCCGAGAGGCTGCTCGGCAGCGACGAGCGTCTACAGGTCGAACAGCTCGAGCTGAGGTTGCTCGAGCGCGTGCTGCTCGAGCCGTTCGACGCCGCCGACGCGGCACGGGCGGCTGTCCTCGCGGCCGCGGTTCGGCGCGCGACTGAGGCCTTGCTCGAGTCCGGGCACGCCGCTCGCTGGCAGCTCGACCGCAGCGAGCGCGACGCGACAGGGCTGATCATCAACCTCTGTCGCCGCTTCCCGCGCTTCGCTCGCCAGCTTGCGGCGCGTCACGACAACCGCACCGCGCTGACGATCGACGACGAGTACGACGTCCAAGACACGCTGCATGCCCTGCTGCAGCTGCACTTCGATGACATCCGCCCCGAGGAGTGGGCGCCGAGCTACGCCGGCTCGCGCACGCGGATGGACTTCCTCCTCAAGCGCGAGCAGACGGTGGTCGAGACAAAGATGACGCGCGAGCGCCTCGACCAGCGCCGCGTCGTCGAGGAGCTCGTCATCGACAAGGCGCACTATCGCGGCCACCCCGACTGCAAGACGCTGGTCTGCTTCGTCTACGACCCGGAGCACCGCCTGACCAACCCCGACGCGCTCGAGGGGGACCTCAGTGGCGGCGAGGACGGCTTGGCCACGCGCGTCGTTGTGGCGCCGCGGCCGAGCTGACGGGCGAACGATCGCCAAGACGAGGTCATCTTCTCCTGCCCCGGTTGCGCCGAACGCGAGGATCCACAGGCTCGCAACAGCCTTCCGATCGACGATGGCCACGGATGAACGGTCGCTCCCACGTCGAACCTGGCGCGCGCATGAACAGGCGATCTTGGACATAGAGAAAATAGCGACCCGGAGGTCGGGTCGCTCATCACGCCGTCCCCCTCGGCAGTCGCGAGGTCCGCAACAACGACAAGGAAGAATTCAAGCTACCACCTTGGCGGCCTATGCGCCGTCTACGACTCTGGAGGTAAGAAGATGGCTTTCCAAGATCGTCTGCTAAGCGAGGTTGAGCGCCAGCAGAAGTACCTAGCGAAGTTGCCGGCCGACTTTCAGTTTCCGCTCTTCAACGCGCGCGTCGCGCTTGAGTCGCAGCGGGCCAGCGGCTACCGCAACACCGCAGCTGCGAGTCGCGAGATCATCGACAACGCGTTCGAGGCGGGCGCCGACTGGGTGCACGTTGCCTTCGAGTCGGTGCGAAGCGGCGGCCGCAACCAGCGTATCGTCACGAATGTCGCCTTCATCGACAACGGCGCCGGGATGCTGCCGGCGATGGCGCGGTATGCGCTCAGTTGGGGCGGCGGCACCCATTTCGACGATCCGAATCTGATCGGCAGGTTCGGCTTCGGGCTGCCGAACTCGTCGATCAACCAGACGCGCCGGGTGGAGGTCTACACGCGGACCGATCCCGAGCATGCGTTCACGCGCGCCTACCTGGATATTCGCGAGTTCAGCGAGTTCGGCTTGCAGGAGATTCCGGAGGTCGAGGAGGCAGAACTGCCGGCCTTCGTACAGGCGTACCTCGACCGTAAGAAGCTCAGCCTCGACCACGGGACCATCGTTGTCTGGGCCAACCCCGACCGTCTCACCTATAAGCGGCCGAATGCGCTGAAAGAACACATGCTCGACGACTTCGGCGCCACCTATCGATACATCCTTCGCAGCGAGGACAAGCCAGACGGGCTCGATCTCGTCGTCGAAGGTACTTCCGTCCTGCCGGTCGACCCGCTGTTCACCCTGCCGAGCGGGCGCTACTACGTGCCGGCGGATGACCGAGGCGCGATCCTCATGCAGGATCGCTTCCTTCCTGTTGTCTATTACGAAGACACAGGGACGGGCGAGCGGCACCTGCGGGACGCGACCGACGATGACCTGCGCGAATCCGGCCCTGACGAGGCTCAGCCGCACGTGGGGGCCGAGGAGGGGGAGGAGGAGCGTGAGCGTCAGCTCGCGATCGGCGTGATCAACGTGCGGATCGTGAGGCTTCCGGTCGGCTTTGCCGACGACAAGGCCGACGATGAAGCAAAGAGCAGGTTCGAGATCCGTAAGAGCCGGCGCGGCATGTCCTTCGTTCGCGCCGGGCGAGAGATCCAGACGATCGACTCGTTCCCGCGCTCGGCGCGGGATGTTTCGAGTGGGATGGGTCGTTGGCCACTGTTGCAGAGCTACGCGTACCACTGGGGCGTTGAGGTCCGCTTCCAGCCGGAACTCGATGATGTGTTCGGCATCACGAATGACAAGCAGGCGGTGCGGCCGATCGAGGACTTCTGGCGTGTACTCGCGGAGAAAGAGATCGACACCGCCGTCCGCGAGGAGAACACGTGGCAATCACAGCAACGGCGTAAGAAGCCTGAGCCGACGCCTACGGAGGGTCCATCGGCGGCCGAGCGTGCGGCACACAACGCTGACGTAGCTGCTGGCGTCGCGCTACGCGTGCCCCGCTTCTTCCAGGACGAAGCGCGGAAAGGACTGGAAGCGGAGGTCTCGCGGCGCACCGGTGATGGTGCCACCTCGGTCGAGGAAGCGCGGAAGGCGCTCGAGCAGGAGAGCAAGATCCGGCCGTACCGGATCGAGTACTTCGAGGCCCCGTACGGGCCTTTCTACGAGCCGCGCTGGATCGGCACCCAGATCGTGGTCCGGATCAACACGCAGCACCCGTTCTACACGACGCTCTACGGCGACCTGCTGCGACTTGCCGGCGGTCGCCGTGCGAAGGAAGGCGTCGACGTGCTCCTGATCGCGCTCGCGAAGGCGGAACTGACCGCCGAGAGCGACGAGCTTGCGCTCTTCTACCAGGCTCAGCGCAGCAAGGTCTGGAGCCCATTCCTGGAGACCGCGATGAAGAGCCTTGGGCAGAAGCTCGAAACGCCCGAGGAACAGGCACAGGAAGACGCCGCCGAGGACGACTCGGCCGCGGCCGACGCCGCCTGACGAAAACCGCGACACCGTGCGCGAGAGCGCGCGGTGTCGCGCGGTTGGACATCTAGAATCTAGAGACGCTCGCGCTGGTGCGGGACGCGGCCTACGTGCCGCCACGACCCTTCCGGTCACCTGTAGCAGCCGTGCGGATTTCGCGCCTTGGGCGCGTGTTCGTCTTGGTTGTGCAGGTGACACGGAGGGAGGATCGGTTGCATCAGCGATACCGGAAGCCCGACGAGCTTGTGCTCGTCGACGTCTTCAAGACGGAACGGCCGGCCGTTCGTGAGGCCGCGATGCGCGAGGCGCGCGAGCGCTTCGACGACGCTTTGCGCTCCCGGGTGCCGCTGCCCCGGGCGCTTCGGGGTCAAGGGCTCGAGGAGGACGTGCTGCAGAACATGTGGGAACTGGTGCTGCGTGCCGGTCCGGGCAGCTTTCAGCTGGGTCGCGGGTCGGTGCTGGCTTACCTCGAGGGGCACGCGCGCAACGCACGCCGTAACGTCTGTCAGGAGCACGCTCCACCGGGGATGCGCCGACGCCCCGGCAAGGACGCACACGGCGAGCCGGTGGAGTGGCAGCCGGCGGTCTCGCTCGATGCGACGGTCGCGGTCGGCGTGGCAGAGATGATCACGCCGGTGCCGCTCGTCGAGGTGTTCGCGGTGGGGGAGCCCGGGTTCGACCGGACGCTCGACCGCGTCTACCTCGATCAGCTGGAGAAGCACGCCGCCGACTCGCAGCCGCTGGTCTCCGACCTCATCGCGTGGATGCGCCACGACCGCGGGCTCGCGGACGCAGCAGCCGAGCTCGGGGTCAGCCGCCACGCGGCGCGGCGCGCGCTCGACCAGTACGCGAGCACCCTCGCCGCGTAGACCGAATCGTCCTCGCCGCGGCCACGTCGGCTGCGGCGAGGACCCTTCGGTCGTCCGCCGGATCCGCGAAACTGCCATGATGAGCGGGTTCCCGGGCAGAAACAGGCGGCTTTCCCCGTCGTTGGTCGTCGGGGCCCGGTCGAGCTAGCGTTGACGACCGCTCGCGACGAGATCACGACGAACAACGAATCGATGGGAAGCCATCCTGCAGCCGCATCCGCCCTGGGCGCCGGTGCGCCCTCGGCGCTGCTGCCACGCCGCTTTCAGCCGCAGCTCACCCTCGGTTTCCAGCACGATCTTTCCCGGCTCGCCAGTGAGTTGATCACGCTCGGCGTCGAGGAGCGGCTGACGCGGTTGTCGGCCGCGATCGACGTCGTCGAGACGAGCCGGATCGAGCTGGTCGAGCTCGGCCTCCCGCCCGGGCGGCTGCAGCCGACGATCGCCTACTCGGTCACGCTGCGGCTGCTCCGCGACTTGCTCGGCCAGGGGTGGGAGCTTGCCGTAGACGATGAGGGCCTGCTGCTCCACCCGCCGCTCGGGCTGGTGACGGCCGCGGACGACCCGGCCGCGGCGAAGGAGGCGCTGCGCGAGTCCTTCGCGTTTGCCCGCAACGCTCAGCTCGACCAGCGGGCCACGCGCGGTTTCGTGGAGACGATGGAGCGCCGCGGCATCGGCCGACTGTTCGCCGACGGGCCGGCACTCGCAGCCCGCCTGACCGACGCGCTCGAAGCTGGCGAGCTTGCAGAGGCGATCAAGCCGACGCTCGAGCTGGTCACGCCGGATGCACGTGACCCGGGCAGTGGTCTGCGGTTGCAGGACATCTGGCGCTATGCGCGCCACTTCTGGTCGATCCCCTACCAGAGCACACCGGGCCGGAACCTCTTCTATCTCGTCCGCGACGACGCGTTGCCGGAGCGGCCGGTGATCGGGATCGCCGCGCTCGGCAACCCGATCATCGGGCTCGCTCAACGTGATCGCACACTTGGCTGGACCGCGGACAGCCTCGCGAGCAGACTCGTCGACGCGCCGACGCGCGTCCATCGGAAGCTCGCCCGCCACCTACTCGCCGTCCTTGAGGAGGGAATCCAGAGCGTGTACTGCGCCGACCTCGATGTCGACCTGGAGCGCGACGACTGCGTCGAGCGCCTACGCGCACTCGAGCAGGAGGCAACGCTCGCACGACGGTCGGCGCTCGCCGCGGCAGGCGAAGGCCGAACGGCCGACTACCTGCTGATCCGCGCCGCCCACGACGCCACCGCCAAGGATCAGGCGGGAACGGTCGACTGGGAAGCGGTCGCGCGGACGACGCTCTACCGACGCAAGCGCGCCGCAACGCTCTCCGACCTGACGCGGGCACGGCAGGCATTCCGTCGCTTCGACGCCGAGCGAAGCACCGATGGGCTCGTGCGGATGCTCGACGACGAAGACGGGCGTCGCGCGATCGACACCGCGCTCCGGCGGATCAAGCAGCGCGCGCTGAACGAGAACGTGATGGACATCATCACCTGCGGCGCGGTGCCGCCCTACGGCGACCTGCTCGGCGGCAAGCTCGTGGCCGCACTGCTCACGAGCCCGCGCGTGGTCGCGGACTTCCGCGCCCGCTACAGCGACCGGGTCAGCCTGATCGGCTCAGGGCTTGCCGGCAAGGCGGTCAGCCGCGAGCCGAACCTCTGCTTCCTGACGACCTCCGGCCTCTACTCGGTGGGAAGCAGCCAGTACGACGGCATCCGCATTCCCGGCGACTTGTTCGGCAACCAGGGACAGATCCGCTACCGCCGACTCGGCACCACGCTCAGCTTCGGCACCGTCCACTTCGCCCCGGACACGGCCGGCGGCCTGGCCGTGCTCGGCCGGCTCGCCGACAACAACCGTCGCCTTATCAACCATCTGTTCGGGGAGGGGATGAGTCCGAAGCTGCGGGCGATTCGGGAAGGGCTGAGAGCGCTTGGCCTCTCCGGCGAGGTCTTCTTGCGCCACCACTCGCCCCGGCTGCTATACGGCGCCGCGCTCGCAACGAACACCGACGAGGTCCTGCTCGGGCTCGCCCGCAGACCACGCTTCGTTCTGCGGCCGCCCCGCGGCAGCGACGGCACGGCAGAGATCGCCGCCCACTGGCGTGAACGCTGGCTGACACCGCGCCTGCAACGACCGGAGGTACTCGAACGGCTCCGCGCAACGCCGCGGGAGGAGCTTCTTCTTGGCTTGCAGTTGCCGGCGGCGACCACGAACGGAACGAATCCGGTCGAAGCTGCCCCACACGGATGGCTTCGGAGCGAGGAGCGCGACAGCGGCGGCGGGGGAGCCCCGGGAGGCAGCGCGACAGAGTTCGTCGAGCGGCTCTATCGGAGCACGAACATCTACGCCGATCGGCTCAGCCCGGAGGAACTCGAGTGGGTGAACGTCGACCTCGGCCTGGAGGACTACCTGCTCGAGCAGGCGCGTGCCTCGCGGCAGGTGATCGTCACCGGCAACCCAGGCGACGGCAAAACACACCTGATCGAACGGATCCGAGGCCGGCTCGAAGACGAGGGCGCGCTCGTCCTAACCGACGCAAACGAGCTCAGCGACGAAGAGATCATCGTCGCCTGGCGCACCTGCGAGCGCGAAGCGCGCCCGCTGGTGCTCGCGATCAACGAATGGCCGCTGTTCGTGCTGCGCCGCCACCCGCAGACGCACGACTTCGCTCCGCTCGCGGAAGCGCTCCGGCAAGTCCAGGAAGCGATCTACTACACGGAGACGCAGACACCGGCCGGCCCAGCGGAGCGCGTGCGGGTTGTCGATTTGAGCTTGCGCAACGTGCTCGCCCGACCAATCGTCGACGCCGTGATCGATCGCCTCACGCACGAGCGGTTCTACACCGATCTGCACGAAGCCGACCCCGCACGGACAAACCGCGAGGCATTGCAAAATGAGCGTGTCCGCGAGCGACTCTCCTTGCTGCTCGACCGTGTCGCCAGCCGCGGCCATCACGCCACAATGCGGCAGCTGGTCGGCCTGATCGCGTTTCTCCTCACGGGCGGCCGGAACGCGATCGAACGGCTCGCCGAACAGCGCTCAAGCCGCTTCCACTACGCGACTCTGGCCTTCGCCGGCGGCGTCGGGCCGCTGTTCGACGCGATCCGAGCCACGTTCGACCCGGCCTACGCCACCCACCCCCGCTATGACGACGACCTCTGGCGCGGCGGCTCGGACCGGTCCGTGTGGCTTTACCCCGAAGCCGCCCAACTCGGGATCCAGCAGCTGCCGGAAACAGAACGGGGCGGAGCGCACGCGGCGCTGAAGCGGCGGTTCTATTTCGAACACGACGCCGGCGCGGAACTGCTGGCGCTCGCCCCCGCCGACGAACGCGAATTCGAGCGGCTGACCTTCGAAGGGGCTGCAGGCGCCCCCACCGTCGTCGGCGACCTGATCCTCGCACTGAATCGCTTCTTCGAACCGGACGCACCCGCGAGCGACCACGAGTACCTGCAGCTGTGGCAGAGCCACCGCTTCGACGTCCGCCCACCCGAGACGTTCGTCGCCTTGCACCGGCTCGAGCAGCGTGCCTTCCGGATCGAACCACCACGCTTCGCAGCCTGGGTCGAGGAGTGGCTGCCGAGTGAGCAACGACTCGTCGCATCATTCGCGTTCGTCGCGCGCGGCGAGCACGATGTCGAGGTGCCGCTGATCGTCGACCGCAACCTCTATCTGACACTCGCCGAGGCCGAACGTGGCCTTGGCCGCGCGAGCTGGACGCGCAGCGCGACACGACGAATCACCCGCTTCGTCGACCGGCTGCACCAACTCACCGAGTTCGCCGCCTCCGTGTACGACCTGCGCATCCGCAACACCGACACAGACCTCGACGAGCGCTTCGAAGTGCAGCGGCAGCCGCCCCGGTACCTCCTGTGACCCAGGTCGCACCTGAGCTGCCGCTCGATCTGCTCGGCCGCGTCTACGACGAGGAGTTTGGGCTGCGGCCGACCAACTTCTCGATCAAGCCGGTGCACATCGCGAACGGACTCGCCCGCAACCTCACCGGCCGAAGCTATCGCTCCACCGCGCTCGCTCAGGTGCTGCGCCGTTGGATCCGCGACCAGAAACTCGGGCTCGACATCGAACGCCACCCGACCGTGACGGTCGGAGAAACACCCGGAGTCCTCGACCGTTATGCCGACGCGTTCGAGCCGCGCCGCGACCAGGTGATCGACAGCGTCCGCGTGAACGACCTGCGTGCCCTCGGCTTCGACGTTCTCGGCGCCGACGGCGCAGTCTTCGACGACCCGGACAAATCCTCGTACACGCTCTCGAACGAGCGGATGATCACCCGCGACCCCTCTGACAACCGCTGCGGGCAGTTCCTCGCCCGCCTGCTCACCGGTGGGGGCGAGGGCGACGCAGCGACGCTGCTGCGTGAGTTGCTCCAGCGTGAGACCGATCCGTGGACGGTGCTGGCGCTGCCGCTGCTCGACCTCGCCGAACACCGCGAAGAAAACCCGTCGCCGGAACAGGTCGGACTTGCCGCGCGCGCAGACCATCTCTTCGAGACCCAGGATGGAGCATTTCAGTCACAGACGCTGATGCATCTCCGCGAGAGCTTCGACCGGCTCGCCCGCTTCGAGATGCACAGCGGCTCGAAACTGAACTCGCTACGCCGTCTCGTGCTCTTCGGGTGCTTCGCAGTCCACGTGCAGATGTGCGCCCGCTGGTCGGAAGCAACGACGGACGCGCCCAGGCCGCCGATCGTGTTCGACATGTTCGACGGCGGCCGCCCCTCAATCCGGGACGCGTCACGCGCCGCCCTGCGAGCCGCCGGCGATGCGATCGAGGGCCGCCTGTCGCAGCGAATGCAGGAACACTTCGGCGCGCTCGCGACAAGCGAGGAGGATGCCCGCGCGATCCTTGAAGAGCAAGACGAACTGGAACCGCAGACGCGGCGCAAGCGCTTCACGCCGACCCTTGTCCGCCGCTTCGACGTGCATCTCGAGGCAGGCCTCTCGCCAGCCGAAAGCCTGGCCGAAGCGTTCCTCGAGATCGGCTACGAAGCCAGCCGCGGCCACCCCGTCGGCTTCCTCACCGAACTCGGCCGCCGCGCCGGCTACCTAACCCCGTGGGCTAACCAAGGGCGCGGCGGCAAGCTGCAGAAGCGCTACGGGATCACCGCCGAGTTCCTCGAAACGCTCGTAGCCGCCACCGTCGAGCCCGACGAGCCACTCGACCTGCCCGAGTTCCTCGAAGCGCTCCGCGCCAATTACGGTGTCGTCGTCGGCCGGCGCGGCGACGACGAGATCATCCGCACAAACAACCTCAATAACACCACCTTCGGAACACCAACCTCGATCGCCGAAGAAGACCTGCGCGACAACGTCGAAGCGCTCCGACGCTCAATCCTCGAGATCGGATTCGCGAAGTCCTACGCCGACGGGCAAACCGTAATCACCGCGAAACCGGAAGGACACGCCGTCCTCTGAACACCGCCACGCTCAACCCGCAAGACCTGGTCGCAGAACTTCTCGCCGAAGAGATCGGCGTCCGAAGCGGCGCCGTCGGCGTGGTCGTCCAAGACGTCCCGCACCTCGACCCCTCAACCGTCCTGCGGCGACTCGCAGAACTCGACGCGGACGGCCAGCCGCTCCGGATCGCCTACCTCGATCCCGACAGCGCGACCGCGTCCGCCGAACTTGGACTGGACGCCGAGACGTTCTCAACCGCGGTTGAGCAGGCAGAGCTGTGGCGAAACCAACGCGGCCTGGACGCGACGATCGTCGTCGTCGCCTCCGGCGACGAGGCGCGCCTATCCTCGCTGCATGACTTCGACATCATCGGACCGAGCCAGCTGAAGAAACGGCTCGTGCGGCGGGCAAGCGCGCAGCTCGGCGAGACGAACGATGTCCAGGGACGCTGGTGGGAAACGCTCGGCAGCGACGATCGGATCTCGTTTCGGCAACTGCTCGATTACTACGGCGCGCTCGCCCAACTCGAACCGGCCGAGGCGATCGCACGCGCAAGCCGGGAGGTGCACCGGATCGGGCTGCTGCCTGACCCAGCGCTGTTCGACAACCCGCGCGACGCTGCGATCTCGCGCCGGCTCGACCTCAACCGTGAACTCGTCGCCCGCCTTCAAACCCTGACCGAAAAGGATCGCGGCGCGATCGCCGCCAACATCGGCGCCGAACAAGACACCCAGCAACGAGCGGCGCTGAACCGGGCGCTCCGGCTCCTCCGACAAGCCCGGCGTGGCGAGCGCGGCCTCGAGGAACTGACCCTCGCAGACGCACAAGCCCTCTTCGGCGTCCGCCGGCCGCGACCAACACCGCCGCCGACGGACGGCGCCGAACCGGCCCCGGAACGGCCGAGCGTGCGAGCGATGGGAGCGCTCGCTGCCGACGCGCTCGCCGGCGCAGAACCCGAGGAAGTGGCCGAACTCGAACAGGCCCTCGACGCGCTCGTCGAACGGCTGAACGAACTAGAGGAGCCGCGGCCGCGCCCGGAACGGCTTGCCGTCGAACTCGAGTCAGGCCTGACTGTGCAGGGACAGGCACGCGCAGACCTCGTCAACCTCGTCGCCCGCCTGATCGGCGAAGAGAGCTACGGCGCTTGGATCGTCGTCGAGGGCGAGGACGTCGACGAGATGCTGCGCCGCTTCCATGGCGACCAAGACATCCGCGCCCGCTTCACCCACGACGAGATCGCCGGGTACCTCAACAACTTCGACCACGAAGCAGCGCAAGCGATCAGCCAGTGCTTCGACCGCTACACCGAGCTGCGCCTGCAGATCCTCCCCTTCGTGCGCATGCTCTGCGCCGAGCCCTTGGCCGTGGCCGTTGTGCCCACGCCACGAAAGCTGCTGCTCGATTACATCGCCGCCTACCAAGCGCTCTTCGACCAACTCGGCCAAAGCTACGAGCCGCTCTTCGACGAGTTCAGCTCCGAAGTCGACGGCGTCGTCGCCCGCTTCCTCTCGCTCGAACTGATCGTCCTCGGCCAGGACGAGCACATCTCCGCGCTGCTCGCCCCCACGCACCCGCTCTTCCTTTGGCACTACGCCGAATACGCACGCATCGTCGACGAACAACGCGACGCGCTTAGCGACCGCGACCGACGACTCGTCGCAGAGGCGGCGCGCGAACTGCCGAACTTCCTCACCTCGCTCTGCGTTCCGCCGATCGCCGGCGAGCACACGCTGACGCTCCCCTACATCAGCCGTATCGGCCCGCTCCCCTACTTCGGTCCGAGCGCCGAGCGCGCCGCCGGCGACGACGGCGCCGGCGCAATCAGCGGTCTGATCCGAGCTTTCCCCGACGTCTACCCGCCCGCTCGGACCGGGCTTCGTCTCACGCTCATCGACCCTCCCGACGCCGGCATCTACCTGACGTTGCTCGCCGACCTGCAAGAAGCCGGCACCCTCGACGGCGCGCACCTGACCGTGCTTCGCCACCCACACGAGAAGGCCGGCACCGAGCTGCGCCTCACCGCCGACGACGAAGACCGCGTCGCCCGCGTCTTCCGCGCCACCAGCGCTGAACGACGGTTCACCTTTGAGGTCACTCCGCTGCCCGCCGGCGCCCTCACGCCCACCGGCTCGGCCGCTTCCCATCTGCTGGTGCTGTTCGACCAGTCACCGCGGCGGCAGGACCGGATCCGCGTGATCGAGCACCCGATCCAGCCGCTGGCGATGACACAGCGGCTGCAGTACCGCGCGCAAGCGAAGACCGTCGATCTGGTTCCCGCGCCGGGCGGGATCTTCGCGTCCTACTTCGGCGTCGCCGAACGGCTTGCCCGCAGCGCACCCGCCTCCCACTTCGCCGTCCACCAGGCAGAGGAGCTGCGCCGACAACTCGCTGGTGCGCTCGAGACCACGCAGTGGCTCGTGGTTGCCGACCGCCGCGTCGACCGCGATCTCGCCCTCGGCGAGCTCCGCGTCGCCACCGCCCAAGAAGGCGAACGCGACATCGCCGCCTTCGCTGCCTCCTCCAACCCGTTCCGGCGAGCGATCCGCGACGTCGCCCGCCAGTACAACACCGCGATCACGGACGAGCAGCTCGCGGAGCTGCTCGATGAACTCTCCGACCTGCTAGACGCCGGCGTCCTCACCTTGCGGCCGAACGCAGAAGGCAAGGTCAATTGGGCACACGTCAAGGGCCTGCTCGGGCTGCTGATCGCCGCGCACTGGTATCGGCAAAGCACAACCGAAGGGCGCGAACGACTCCTGCTCAGCCTCGACGACCCGGTCGCGCGTCGCTGGCTGCACCTCCGCGACGACGCGCTCCGCGCCGACCTGATCGGAATCGAAAGCGGCCCCACCTACTGCGCCGTCACAGTCTTCGAGGTCAAGGCCGTCGACACCCCACAGGCCGAATACCAGATCGAGAACGGCGCCGTCTCCGGCCCAGCAATCGAACAGCTGCTCTCGATGAGGACACTGCTCAGCCAGGTCTTCACGCGAGCCGACGCCGAAGCCGAAGAGCTGATTACCACGCCCGCCCGACGCGAGATCCTCCGCGAGCACGCCTTCCGCGAACTGACCAAAGCCCGGTACACACCAGAGCAGCGTCGCTACTGGGTCGACGTGCTCGAGAAGCTGTTCGCCGGCGACCTCGAACCGACCGTCCACCTCCAGCTCGTCGACGTCCACCTCGGGGTCGACGCCGAATCGCTCGGACAACCACGCGTCGTCCAGGCCCGGCACGACCACACAATGATCCCGGTCACGATCAGCAAGCTGAACGAAGCGGGAATCGACGCACTCCAACAGCAAGCCCCGCCGCCAGAAGAACCACTGCCATCTACTGCCGAGGAACCGGCGCGACCGGAGGAACCGCCACCCTCTACGCCGACCTCCGAGATAGAGACCGAACCGGCGGCCCAAGCGGTCGAGCCCGAAGCCCCCGAGGCCGTCGCCACGCCTCCCTCTGCCGAGACGACGCCGGCGCGCGCGGAATCAGCGCCGGCGGAGCCGTCTGTACGTGTCTATCTCGGCCTCGCCCCTGGCGCGTATGGCAAGCCGCGGGAGATCTGGTTTGAGCCCGAACTACCAGACCAGCCGCTTCCGAACCGACACATCTCGATCACCGGCGAGACCGGCAGCGGCAAGACGCAGGCGACCAAGGCGATCCTGCATGAGTTGCAGCCACTCGGCCTGCCCGTCCTGATACTCGACTTCAAGGACGACTACTCGAGCGAGACCTACGTCGAGAGCGAAAACCTCGCCGTCTTCGACGCCAGCTTCGGCGGCCTCCCGTTCAACCCGCTCGTCCCGCCGGTCGACCTGCGCTCGGGCCGGGTCGCGCCGATGAACCACATCCACCAGCTGAGCGAAATCCTCAAACGGATCTACCGGCTCGGCGACCAGCAAACCTTCCAACTCCGCGAAGCAATCAAAGAGGTATACGAGATCCAAGGCTTGGGCGTCGAACCCACGCTCCCAAGCTCAGAGCAGACCTATCTGCCGTTCGACGCCGTGCGTGAGGTGCTCGTCCGCGACAGCCAAGACGCGCTACTTGGTCGGCTCTCACCGATCTTCGACCTCGGCCTCTTCGCCGCCAGCAGCGAGGCCGACGCGCTCGAGACGCTGCTCTCCTCCCCTGCGGTGATCCGGCTTAGCCAGCTCCCGGGCGACGAGGTCAAGAACGCCGTCGCCGAGTTCCTGCTGCTCGCCCTCTATAACCACCTAATCCGCCGCCCGCACCAGGGCTCACTCCGCCGGGTGCTCGTCCTCGACGAGGCCTGGCGGCTCGTCAACTCCCCCTTCCTCGAGCCGCTGATGCGCGAAGGACGCGCCTTCGGGCTCTCCGTCCTGATCGCAACCCAATTCCCGAAGGACCTCCCAGACACTGTTGTCGGCTCGACCAACACCAAGCTCTACTTCAGCCAGACGCAGTCCGACCAAGTCAGGGAGATCCAGCGCACCCTCGTCGGCAAGACAAGCGGAGCCGAAGCCGAACACGTCGCCTCCGCGATCCGGGCGCTGCGCCCACTCTCGTGCCTGCTTCAGAATGCCCAGCACTCGCCCTATCTGCGCGTCGATGTCAAGCCCTACTACGAACGCGCCCGCGACAGCAGCACCAGCGCGGCCTGAGCTCCAACCGCCGGCCTAGGGGCTACGATCCCTCACATGTCGACCGAACCTGCACGTAGGCGTGTGACCGTGGGCGACCTTGCGACCGCCCTGGCGGAAGCTTGGTCGCACGAGACGAGCGCCGATCCGACCAGCTGGACCGTGGAAAACGCTGCCTGGGGCCAGTGCGCAGTCACCGCGCTGATCGTCCAGGATTACTTCGGGGGCAGCCTGCGGCGCGGCGAGGTCGGCGACGTCTCGCACTACTGGAATGTGCTACCGGCGGGGGAGGTGGTAGACCTAACGCGTCAGCAGTTCCCGAACGGGACCGAGATTGCGAACATCGCGGCCCGCACGCGCGAGTATGTTCTTTCCAACCTCGAGACGGCGCGTCGCTACCGCAGGCTTGCCCAACGCGTCGATCAGCGCCTGAGCGGCCGCGTGCTCGCGGCAACTTGAGCGACCAGAGCGTCCTCTACCTTTTCTCGTCGAACATCCGGCCGCTGTATGAGCAGGACATCCTCGACGTGCTCGCGGCGCCGGCCGGCGCGCTCTACCAGTTCCGCTACGAGAAGCGGTGGATCGAAGAGGCGAGCCGCGAAGGCTGGCTGTCGCTACCAGCCGGGACGCCCGTGCTTGTCCACTTCTCGCTCCAGCAGCTCGCGCGTTATCACGACCCGGTGCTGTTTCCGATTCGACGAGGTACGGCCAAGCGGACATTCGCTGAGGGAGAGGCCCTGTTCGTCGAGTTCCTGCTCGGTGAGCTTGTCTGTCTGCCGGAGCCTCAGAAGCACGATGGACGGCCGGACTTTGCCGCGGAAACGGCGAAATACCGGGAGTACCTCGCCCAGCACAATGTGCCGCGCCCGTACAGCGTCTCCGCTGGGCTTGGACACGATCCGTTCTCGGGCGCCGACAGCCCGCTCGACCAGCAATCAGAGCAGGTCATCCTCTTTGAGCGGCTGACCCGGTACCTGCAGCCGACCGACTCGTTCCGGCAAGCTCGTTTCTTCCGGTTTCTTCGGCTTGGCGCCCGCGGCGACAACAGTGCGCTGACCCCTGATGCTGATGGTGTCTTTCACCTTGAGGGTGGCAAGACCTACACGCTCGAACTCTTCCATCATCAGCCGGTCGATGTGACGACGGAGGAGCCGTTCGGTGTTTCTGTCGATGACGCGATCATTCGCGTCATCGGTCGTTCCGGTTTCGACATTGGCTCGCGCTACGACCGGATCGCGGTAGCACTTCACGCCGTTCAATCTGAGAAGTACGAGGCGCGCGAGACCGTCCTCGTGATCGAGCCGGCCGAAGGAGTGCGCGGTCCCCAACTCCGTCTCCAACTACGGGTTGAGCCGCCGTCGAAGAAGTTGCTAGCCGGCAGCGTGGGTTCAACACTCGCTCTGGCAACGCTCGGCTTCGCCACGCTGCTTCCGGTCGCGACTGTTTGGCGGGCGCTGATCGTCGCTGGTGCGGCGATCACCATCGCCGTGCTGAGCTTCTTTGGGTTGTACGTCACGGCACTCGCAAGCGTGAAGCTTCCCTTCACCGGCGCGTCGAGTGGCACGCCTTCTAGTCCGCCGCACGGCCACTAGCTGCTACTCCCGGCTGAGCTGCGATGTCGAGCGGCCGGCAAAGCTCGCGGCTTGTCTTCGAATAGCGCGCCGACCTGACGCCCGATCTGGCTGCGCTGCGCTTCCTGGTACTTCCACTCGTGGGCGGCCCCAGGAGCGCGTTTTCGACCTGAAGGCTCCATAAAGGGCTCCATACCTGCCCCACGTTCGAGAACCTGCAAATCGCTCCGAAACAAAAAGCCCCGTTATGCTGGGCTTTTGCAGAGCCCTCTGACGGACTCGAACCGTCGACCCCCTCCTTACCATGGAGGTGCTCTACCAACTGAGCTAAGAGGGCTGGAAGGCGGATTGTAGCCCCGCCTCGCACGGGTGCCCGCCGACGCCGTGCGTAGCCTCACGCCGTGGACGTGCGCCGCACGCTTCCGCCTGCCGAGGAGCTCGGCGAGTCGCCGCTCTGGCCCGCTGCCGCCATCGTCGCCGCCGCCGGGCTGTACGCCGACCTTCCCTCCCGCTTCATCGCCGGCCCGAGTGCCGGCGCGTTCGGAGTCGTGCGCTGGGTCGTCCCCGTCCTCACCTTCCTCGTCCTCGCCTCGCTCGCCGCGATCCGTCCCGCGGGGGAGGCTCACCCGCCGGCGCCTTGCGATCGGGACGATCGGAATCGTCTCCGTCGCGAACGCCGTCTCGATCGGGCTCCTGATCCACCTTCTGATCAACGGCGCCAGCGCGACCGCGACGACGCTGCTGCGTGCGGCGGTCCACATGTGGGCGGTGAATGTCCTGCTCTTCGCGCTCTGGTTCTGGCAGCTCGACGGCGGCGGCCCGGTCGCGCGCCCGACGGTCGCGCCCGCGGCACGCGACTTCCTCTTCCCGCAGCAGGTCGAGCCCGCGCTCGGCGGCTCCGGCTGGCGGCCGCTCTTCCTGGACTACCTCTACGTCTCGTTCACGAATGCGACCGCGTTCAGCCCGACCGACACGATGCCGCTCAGCCGCTGGGCGAAGATGCTGATGCTCGTCCAGTCCGCGATCAGCCTCGCCCTCGCCGTGATGGTCGTGGCGAGGGCCGTCAACATTCTCCATTCTCCGGTAGGCACGGGGCTACAATGCCCGTCCCGCGGGGGTGTGCCCGAGCGGCCAAAGGGAACGGGCTGTAAACCCGTCGGCTCAGCCTACGGAGGTTCGAATCCTCCCGCCCCCATCTCGTGGCGAGCTACGACGTGGCGATCGTCGGCGCCGGGCCTGCCGGCTCGACCGCCGCGTACCGGCTAGCGACCGCCGGCGTCCGCGTCCTGCTCCTGGACAAGGCGACCTTCCCGCGCGACAAGCCCTGCGGCGGCGGCGTCACCGGACGCGCCGCGCGGCTGCTGCCGTTCTCGATCGAGCCGGTCGTGGAGGACGTCGTCGACCGGCTGGAGTGCGGCCTTCGCTACCGGCACCGCTTCACCCGGCATGCCCGTGGGCCGCTGGCGTACATGACGCAACGGCGGCGTCTCGATCACTTCCTGCTCGAGAAGGCGGCCGAGGCCGGCGCCGAGGTGCGAGTGGGGGAGCCGGCCGACGCGCGGGAACTCGACGCCCGGATCGTGATCGGCGCCGACGGGTGCAACGGCTCGTCCGCGAAGCAGCTCGGCCTCGCCGGCGGGGTCGTACACGGCATCGCGCTCGAGGCGAACTATCCGCACGACCCGCGCTTCGCCGGCGCGATGGTGCTGGAGATCGCGGTCGTCCGCGGCGGCTACGGCTGGGTGTTCCCGAAGGGAGACCACGTCAACGTCGGCGTGGGCGGCAACGGGGAGGAGGGACCGCGGCTGCGGGCCGAGCTGCGCCGGATGTGCGAGATGTACGCGATCGATCCGCGCGCGGCAAGCGACACCCGCGGCTACCGGCTGCCGCTGCGGTTGCCGGGGACGCGGCTCGCGCGCGGCACGACCGCCGTGATCGGCGACGCCGCGGGGCTCGTCGACCCCTTCTCCGGCGACGGGATGTATGAGGCCTTCCTTTCCGCGCAGCTCGTGGCGGAGGCGGCGCTCGAGGTGCTCGCGGGCCGCGCCGAGAGCCTCGACGCGTACCAGGACGCGGTCGAACGGCGGATCGCGCCGCTCACGCGGGCCGGCTGGGGCGCGAAGCGCGCATTCGAACGGTTCCCGCGCGCTACGTACGCGCTCGCCCGCCTGCCCGTGACGTTCCGCGCCCTCGAGAAGCTGCTCCAGGGGGAGCTGCCGGAGCCGGCCGCCGCCCGCGGCGCCGAGCGCGCAGCGATTCGTGCGATCTATGCCGTGTCGCGCGCCGCTGCTGCACGGATCTTTTCCGCGAGCCCCAGCGCGTCGCGGATGGTGAGCTGAGCCCCCTCGAGACGCAGTGTCAGGTTGCCGTGCTGCCAGACGAGCACGTGGCCCGCGAGTCGGGGGGCCGCATGCGGGAACACGACGACGTGCCTGTCACCCGCTATCCAGATCGCGGGGTCGTTGGCGATGCTCCGCCACCGGACGCTCGTGCTCGTGACGGCGATCTTCTTGATCACGGTACTACCGCCGGCGATCTCACTGAGCAGCACCGGCTCACCCGCGTGGAGGAAGAGCAAAGAGACGATTCCGCCTTGCGCGTGGAGCGCGGGTGCGGGCGCCAACGGCGGTTCCAGGGGCGGCCGGCCGAGCAGGCCGTGGGCAACGGCAGCCGAGATCGCGGGTCCAAGCCCTGCCGCGAGCGGCCGCTCCTGCGCCGCGGGCAGGCGCTCGACGAACTCGACGTGCACGGATCCGAGACCGAGGAAGCGGAGAATCGCGCCGCGCGACTGCGGCACCGCGAAGACTGCGACGAGCGCAGCGGCGACGACGGCGGCCGCGAACGCGACGGCTCGGCCACGTCTCATGAGCCGCCGGCCTGGTGCGAGCTCGGGTCGCAGCGCCGGCGTTTGCGGCCACTCGATCTCGGCCGCGACCGCTCTCAGCTCAGACTCGAGCTCCATGAACCTCCCTCAGCCGGTCGAGCGCTCGGGCGGCACGCGACTTGACAGTGCCGCGGCGGATCCCGAGCGCAGCCGCGGTTTCCTCCTCGGAGAGTGAAAGCAGGTAGCGGTATTCGAGCACGAGCCGCTGCCCGTCCGGCAGCTGCTCGACGGCGTCGAGCAGGCGGCGACGTTCGGCGGCGGCGACCGCGAGCTCCTCGGGCGAGGGGGCCGCCTCACCCGAGGGGCTCGCGGTCGCGCGCAGCGCGAGCCGCTCGCGCCGAGCCGCGCCACGGCGGCGGTTACGGGCCTCGTTGGCGGCGATCGTGATCAGCCAGGGACGCAGCGGCGCGTCCCGTCGGAAGCGGCCAAGCGCCCGCCAGGCCTTGACCAGTGCCTCCTGGGCGGCGTCCTCGGCGTCGGCTGCATTCCGCACGATGAGATAGGCGACTCGGAACATGACTTCTCGGTGCGGCTCGACCAGCTGCTCGAACGCGCGCGCGTCACCGCTCTGCGCCCGCAGCACGAGCTCCTGCTCGGAGCGTGGACGGCCCTCCACATCCGGTACTACATCGCGACTCCGCGATGAGTTCCAGCAAGTTGCTGGTGCTGCGATCGCGCGTTACGCGGACACCGGCTTGGCCCGCGGGCGGAGGCGGAATATCAGAAGGCCGATGGCTGCGGCCAAGACGAGCGCGCCGCCGCCGAGTCCCGACCAACGCCAGATATCTGTGCCGCCCGAGGTCGGTGGTTGCGCCGGGAGGCCGAGCTTCCGCGGCAGTGAGCTCTCCACGGTGAACCAGCCACCGTGTGTCCTCTGTCCGCCCCAGAAGGTCTGGCCCGGTTTCATGTACGTGAGCGGTGCGGGTCTGGCGTAGGGGTAGAAGTCCTGACGTAGGAGGGAGTCTCCGTTCGGGCCGGGCATGACGTAGGTGACGCTGTACCGGGGGCCGAGGTTGCCTTGCGGTCGAGTGCTGCGAGTCGGGTCGGGCACTCCTGCAAAGACCTGCGGAAAGAAGCCGCCGGTCATCGTAAGGGCCCCGAGCGGGCTGCCGGGCCCGGCCTCCGAGTCGCCGGTCAGGTGCCTGATTCCGCTGATGCCCGGGCCGCTCATCGTCGCGGAGGCCGGCCCTTTCGCCCCCGCAAACGACGGAAACGCCAGCGACGCTCCGAGCGCGATGGTGAGTACGAGTGAGGTACGCATACCCGCCACTACACCGGCACGGACGGTGCGGTTCCCTGCAGCGGGGGGCGTGTCCCTTCTCTTTGGCGTTGCGAGTACTGCCGCCGCCGCCGCCGGGACTACTGGTCCCCGATCAGCTGCATCATCCTGAACATCGGCAGGTACATCGCGATGATGATGATGCCGACCATGAACCCGACGCCGATCATCATCAGCGGCTCGATGATCGAGGTCAGGGACTGGATCGTGCTGTCGACCTCGTCCTCGTAGAAGTCGGCGATCTTGGAGAGCATCTTCTCGAGCTCGCCCGTCTCCTCGCCGATCCTGACCATCTGGCTGACCATGGGCGGGAAGAGGGGATCGGCAGTGAGTGGCTCGGCGATCGGGACTCCCTCCTGCACCTTCGTGCGCACCTCGATCAAGGCCTGCTCGACCATCCAGTTCCCGGCGGTCGAGCCGGCGATCTCGAGCGCCTTGATGATGTCGACGCCGGCCGCGACGAGCGTCGCGAGCGTGCGCAGCAGCCGTGCCATGGTCACCTTGAGCACGGTCTCGCCGATGCGCATCGGGATCCTGAGCCTGATGCGGTCCCACGCCTGCCGGCCCGACTCCGTCTTCTTGTAGCGGAGCGTGCCCCAGATCATGAATCCGATCAGCGGAAAGACGATGTACCACCGGTGCCGCAGGAGGTCCGACGCGGCGACGACAATCCGGGTCAGGAACGGCAGCTGCCCGCCGAGGTCCTTGAAGATCTTGGCGAAGACGGGGACGATGAACATGAGCATCGCGACGAGCACGAGGCTGGCGAACGTGAAGACCACGGTCGGATAGACCATGGCGCCCTTCACGCGGCGCTTGATCTTCGTCTCCTTCTCGATCTGCTCGGCCATCCGGTCGAGCACGTGATCGAGCATTCCCGAGGCCTCACCTGCCTGCACCATCGCGACGTAGAGGTCGCTGAACACCTTGGGATGACGCGCCATGGCCTGCGAGAGCAGAAGGCCGCCCTCGACGTCCGCGCGGAGCTCGGAGATGATCTCGGCGAGGTAGACGTCGTCGGTCTGCTCCTCGAGGATGACCAGGGCGGCGACGATGTTCAGCCCCGCCTCCATCATCGTGGCGAACTGGCGCGAGAAGACCTGCATGGAGCGAGGCTTGATCTTCTTGAACGCCGTGCGCAGGCCCTCCTCGCCACTCGCCGGGAGCTCGCGGAGCGAGTGCGCCAGCAGGCCGCGGATGCGGAGCTGCTCGCGCGCCGCCTCGAGGTCCGGGGCGTGGATCTCGCCAACGGTCTCGAGGCCGTCGATGCTGATCGCGGTGTAGGCGAAGCCGGCCATCAGCTCTGACAGGGGGTCGTGTCGCTGGGATTGAGGGCAGCCTGCGTGCAGCGCGAGAACGTCGAGTTGCCCGTGTAATGGACGGCGCTGTCGTTGGGGTCGCTGACGGTGATCTGCACGACCTTCACCTGCGTGCTGCCACCGGTCGACTCGGCGCTGCTTCCGCCCGAGACGACCACCTGGACGCTGTAGCTCCTGCCGTCGGCTCCGGTCGTCGTGCTCGTCGTCGTCCCGTTCGTCATGTTGCCGTACGCCATGTCGCGGTACGTCTCCATCTTCTGGTCGGCGATGGCCGCAGCGGTGGAGATGTGGCTGGCTCGCCGGAGAGCGACGGCGCCCGACGTGAAGGCGGCGAGCGTCGCGAAGATGCCGACGTTGAGCACGAGGAGAGCGATCAGCAGCTCGATCAGGCCGATGCCGCGATCGTCGCGGAGCCTCGCCACGAGCCGGTTCCACCGCTCGCTCACGTTCCACCGACAGCTCGGAAGCTCGATCACGGCCACCGCGGTCACGGGAGGAGGCGGAGGGTGTAGCGAACGCCGTCTGCCGTGTCGACGAGGGTCAGAGCCCGGCCGCTCGAGAGCCTGACCGTGTGCGCGCCGCTCGTGTAGGAGCCGTTGGCGATCCCGATATTCGCGGCGCCGCTCGTGAGCGAGACGAGCTTGAAGACGGGATTCGAGCTCGGGAAGCTCGCGCCCACGCGGACGACCTCGGTCTTGCCGTTGACGGCGACGGTGACGGACCCTGCGCGGGCCAGCGTGCGCACCGACGCATGCTGCGCCGCCACGGTGCTGACGCCGCTGCTGGAAGGCGCGGACGGGCTCGCGGACGGGGAGGAGCCCGCCGATCCGTCCGGCGACGTCGTCGGGAGCGAGACCTGCGGCACGAATGGATCTCCGCCGCGGAAGGTGGAGAAGCTCGCGAGCTGCGACTTCGTGCGCCTCGGGGCGACGTCCGAGTTCGGCAGCTTGGTCTTCGCCGTCGGGGCGACTGCGGCCGCGGCGGTGCCGGGCGCCGGCGTCGTGGTTCCGGGCGTCGTCGGCGAGCCGGGCGTGGTGACGGCGGCGCTCGTGGTCTCGGCCGGGGCCGACGACTTCTTGCCACCGAGATAGTGGGGAAGCTCCCAGGCGAGGAGGGCCGCGAGTACCACGGCACCCCCGATCGCGACGATCTTCATGCGCCGTGCCTTGCTCTCACGCATGTCCTGGAGTCTCTTCTGGCGCCGGCTCATGACGTTCCTCCGCTCGTGCTCGGGCTGGCGGACGTGGGACTAGAGGTCGTGGTGGTCGCCCCGGTCGTGGTCGCCGTCGTGTCGGTGCTGCCCGGAGTGGTGGGCACGACCGAAGCAGGCGCCTGGGGCACGAAAGCGTTGACCGTCAGCGTCGCCTGCACGACCGGGAACCTGGAGTCCTGCTTCTGGTTGCCGGCCAGGGTCGACGCGCATGGCGCGCTCGGGCCCGATTCCGTGCAGAACGAGATGTCGCTGACGTCGAAGAGACGGCCGACAGCGTTGAGATGGCCGTTCTCGACGCGGACGAGGTTCCGCAGGCGCATCAGAAACGCGACGAGGTTGTAGTAGCTCCCCGTGAACTGCACCTGGATCGGCTCGGCCGCGAACGGGTCGACGGTGTCGGGGACCGAGCTGACCGCCGAGGTGCCCGGCTGCACCTTGTCGAAGGTGATTCCGGAGTCCTGAGCGAGCTTGTCGAGCTGCAGGAGCACGTTCGGCATCTCGACCTGGGTCGGCATCGCCTTGGCGACGCTGAACACGCTCGCGGCACGGATAGCGGGCAACGCCTGGTTGAACGCCGACGAGCGGTTGCCGTCGATCTGCTTCTGGACGGAGGCGGTCTGCTTCTTCAGGTCGGCCGCCGTCGAGCGCTTCGGCGCGATCGCGACGAAGTAGCCCATGAGGACGACGAGCAGAAGGAGGCCGCACACGAGCGCGATCTGCGCGCGCGTCTGCAGGCTGGCGAGGCGGGCGGTCACGAGTTTCCACCTCCATGGCGGACGTCGGAGATGATCGTGAAGTCGACGACTCCCGGGAAGGCCGAATCCGGCTGGCTCACCTGGAGCTGGACGTTCTTCAGGTCGGGCAGGACCTGGAGGCGCTCGAGGAAGCGAGCGACCGCGGCCTGGGAGTACGTGCTGCCCGAGATCGTCAACGCGGTCGGCGTCGGAGGCAGCGCGCTCGGCGTCGTGACGGCGGCAGGCGTCGTCTGGAACGGCACGCTGCCGGTCACCTTCAGAAGCCAGACGTCGCTGGGCACGACGAGCGCCATTCGGCGGAGGATGCGATCCCACGCGACGCGCTTACCGATGGCGGCCGCGAGTGCGAGCGACCGCTGCTCGCGCTGCGTGAGCACCGTAGCGCGGAAGGCCTGCGTCTCTGCCGACACTTTCTTCGCCGGCGTGGCGGCGAGCAGGGCTCTCGCGTCGGAGAGCTGCTGACGCTGGCGGTCGACGCTCCTGTTCGCGAGGAGGAAGCCTCCGACGAGCACGAGCAGGACGACGGCGCCGCCGATCGCCGCGACGAGGGGAACGACCGGCGTCTCCTTGGTGTTGCTGCGACGCTCGACCTGTTGGCGGGGGAGAAGGTTGACCGCGCGCATCAGTCCTCGATTCCAAGTCCGATTGCCACTGCGAGGGAGCCGTCCGAGCCGCCGGCGCTGATGCCGTGCCCGGAGCCGACGCGTGCGAACGGATTCGCGACGCGGACGCTGATGCCGATCAGCTCCTCGAGCTGCTCGGCGAGCCCCTGGAGATGGGCGGTGCCGCCCGTGATGGTGATCTCGGCGAAGCCGAGCGAGTCGGGTTGATCCTGGTAGAAGTGGAGGGAGGACGCGAGCTCGCGGGCGAGGCCGTGCACCTCGCGGCGGGCCGCCTCGACGGCGAGGGTCCCATGCTCGTCGGCGGGATCGTGCGGCGCGCTCGTGGAGATGTCGAGCGAGAGCTTGATCCGCTCGGCCTCCTCGGCGTCCACCTCGAGCGCCTTCGCGATGCCGGCCGTGACGCGTGCGCCGCCCCAGTCGAGCACCCTGGTGAACTCACAGACCCGGCCGTCCGAGACGGCCACCGTCGTCCGGTCGTGCCCGATCGAGACGGCCACGCGCGCCGCCTCCTCACGCTGGCCGGCGGGAAGCGGGTCCCCGCCGATCGCGCGGAGCAGCGCGAACGCTTCGACGTCGATGCCTACGAGCTCGATCTTGGCCGCGGCACAGAGGCCTGCGAACCGGTCGACGAGGTCGCGGTAGGCGACGGCGAGCAGCACACGGTCGCTGCCCTTCGCGTCCTCGATCACGTGGTAGTCGAGCATCGTCTCCTCGATCGGGATCGGCAGCGTCTCGTGGGCGCGGAAGCGGATCGCGTTCGCAAGCTGCCGCGGGTCCTCGACCACCGGACGCTCGAAGAGGCGGACTCCGGTGCGGCTGCTGCCGATGCCGAGCCGCACGTTCTTCCGCGGCAGGTCGGCCGCCCGGAAGAACTCGGTGATCTCGTGGGCGAGCGCCACGGGGTCACGCACCTCTCCGCCGGCGACGAGGTCGGGCGGAAGCGCGTGCCTGGCGGCCTTGACGAGCTTCGGCTTGCCGTTGTTCGCGACGACGGCCGCGGCGAGCTGGGACGACCCGATCTTGAGGCCGACGAGCTGCTTGTGCCGTCCGCCGGAGTTGGCCGACGGCGCCGTCCGCTGCTTCCGTCCCGGCTTCGGGAGGGAGCGCTCGCGCTTCGGCGACGACTCGTCCTTCGGCGACGACTCGCTCTCCGGCGAGCTGTCGCGGTTCTGCGACGGGCGGCGCTTCAGCGAGAGGTCCTGCTTGAGGAAATCGCTAAGGCTCACTGGGATGCTCCTGCTACTCGGAGCCCGCGGAGGGACTCGGGGAGATGGTCGTCGGAGCGCGGTGCGATGCCGCTGCGGGCGAGCAGCGTCTCGAACTCCTCGCGCCGGCTGGTGACAGCGAAGGCGGTCTCGCGGCTGATGACGCGGCGGACCACGAGATCGGCGAGCGACTGCTCCATCGTCTGCATGCCGCGCGTCGTGTTCGTCTGCATGATCGAATAGATCTGCTCGGTCTTGCCCTGGCGGACGAGGTTCCGGACCGCGTCGTCGGGCAGGAGGATCTCGAGCGCCGGGATCCGCGCCCGGCCGTCGGCGGTCGGCAGCAGCGTCTGCGTGACCACGCCCTGGAGCGAGGCCGCGACCTGCATCCGCACCTGGCTCTGCTGCGCGGAGGGGAAGACGTCGATGATGCGGTCGATCGTGCTCGGCGCGCTCTGAGTGTGCAGAGTCGCGAGCACGAGGTGGCCGGTCTCTGCCGCGGTGAGCGCGGTGGAGATCGTCTCGAGGTCGCGCATCTCGCCCACGAGGATCACGTCGGGGTCCTGGCGGAGCGCGCCGCGGAGCGCCTCGGCGAAGCCCTTCGCGTCGGCGCCGATCTCGCGCTGGTTGATGACCGATTCCTTGTGCGTGTGGAGGAACTCGATCGGGTCCTCGATCGTCACGATGTGCTGCGCGCGAGTCGAGTTGATCTCGTCGATCATCGTCGCGAGCGTCGTCGACTTACCGGAGCCGGTCGGGCCCGTGACGAGCACGAGGCCGCGCGGCTCCATCGCCAGCTCGCGAAGCACCTCGGGCAGGCCCAGCTCGGCCGCCGACTTGATCATCCTCGGGACGAGCCGGAACGCAGCGGCGAGGCTGTCGCGCTGGTAGTAGGCGTTTACGCGGAAGCGTGCGATGCCGGGCACCGAATAGGAGAGGTCGAGCTGCCGGTCGATCTCGAGCCGCTTCTGCTGCTCGGTGGAGAGGATGCGATAGAGAAGGTCACGCGTCTGCTCCGGCGTGAACGGCTCGAACTCGTCGATCAGCGAGAGCCGGCCGCGCAGGCGCAGCACCGGCGGGGAGCCCGACGTGATGTGGAGGTCGGAGGCATCCTCGGCGGCGGCACGCTCGAGAAGCGTGTCGATGGAGAAGGGCTGCGGCGTCATGCGAACCGAGCTATCGGCGGGGTGTGTCGCCCGCTTTAGGGGAGCCGCCGGGAATCACTCGGTCGAGGGAAGGCGGCGCGTCGGTGCGGAGGGTCTTCCCCCCACGGCGGGTGAGGGGTTTGCGTCCGAATCACTCGGTCGGGGGGATGGGCCGCCGCCGTGGTTGTCGATGGAGGGGCGTCTCGGTTACCCGTCTCAATCAAAGGAGATTGCATGCATTCCCTCAGACAGCGGCTCGATGCGCGGGACGAGAGCGGCTTCACGCTGATCGAGCTCCTCGTCGTCCTGATCATCATCGGCGTCCTGCTGGCGATCGCCGTCCCGTCGTACCTCGGCTTCAAGGATCGCGCCGAGAAGCGGGCGGCCGCGGCGAACGTCCGGGCGGCCCTCCCGACG